>DATFHN010000128.1:0-91820 GCA_035248365.1 Pseudonocardiaceae bacterium
GATCTGGCCGACGCGGCCGCGGTGCACGTGGCGAACAGTTCCGGCACGGTGCGGGGCACCCGCACCGGCTGGCTGATGATCTCCACGATCCTGATCGAGTCCTGGGACCTCTACTCCATCTCGTTCCTGCTGATCTTCCTCAAGGCCCAGTTCCACCCCAGCGCCTCCCTGCTCGGCCTGGCCTCGGCCGCCGTGCAGGGCGGGGCGTTGCTCGGTGCCGTGCTCGGCGGTTATCTCGCCGACAAGTTCGGCCGCCGCCCGGTCTTCCTGACCACCATGGTCATGTTCGTGGTGCTGGCGATCGCGCAGGGCTTCGTGTCGAACATGTGGGAGCTGGTGATCATCCGCTTCCTGCTCGGTTTCCCGCTCGGCAGCGACGTGGTCTCCGGCTACGCCTACATCATGGAGTCGATGCCCAAGAAGAAGCGCGAGCTGATGGGCAGCCGCTGGCAGGGCATGTTCGGGCTCGGCGAGATCGCCGCCATCGTGGTGATCACCATCATGTACCTGGCCGGGATGGACCACGAACTGTTGTGGCGCATCGGTCTCGCGCTCGGCGCCGTGCCCGCGCTCGCGCTGCTGCTCGGCCGGCTCAACGTGCCGGAAACGGTCGGCTCGCTGATCCAGCGCGGTCATTTCGCGCAGGCCAAGAAAACCGCCAAGGAGATCTTCGACGACGACCTGACCATGCTGCCCGACCAGGACTACCACCTGCCGCGCCCGCGCATCCGCGACTTCCTGGCCAATGTGTGGGCCGATCCGATCAGGAGGAAGGCCAGCATCTTCGCCTGGATCTCCAATGCCGCCCAGGGCGCGGAATTCACCGCGTTCGCCTATTACCTGCCCGTGATTCTGGTGCTCACCGGCGTTTCCGGGATCGGCGCGACCAACTTCCTGACCGGCGCGGTCTACATCGTGGCCACGGTGAGCGGGTTCGTGGCGCCGGTGATGATCGCCCGGATCGGCCATCGCGGCGTGGCGGCCTGGGGGTTCGGCATCGCGTTCTTCTCGTTGCTGGCGGCGGCGTTGTTCCTGCACCTGAACTGGACCGCGCTGGTGCCGATCGCGGCGGCCGGGCTGATGTGGGGCCACTACTGGGATGCGTCCAACGGCATGACGATCGCGTCGGTGGTCGCGCCGACCCGGTACAAGGGCACGGCCTCCGGGTTCGGCTACGTGTTCGTGAAGCTGGCCAGCTTCGTGACCATCTACCTTTTCCCGCAACTGTTCTCCAGCCTCGGCGTCCCGCTGGCAACTGTGATCATCTCGGTGATCTCGTTGATCGGCTGGCTGTCCGCGGTGTTCATCCTGCCGGAGATGTTCGGCCACGTGGAAAGCGAGCGGTCGACCGCGCAGGCGGCCACGTGACCGGTCGAATCGTCCATCTTGGACTCGGCAATTTCCACCGCGCGCACCAGGCCGTCTACACGCAGGACGCCGGTGACGGCTGGACCGTCACCGGCGTGGCCAACCGGTCCCGAACCGTGGCCGACGCGCTGCGCGCCCAAGGCGAGTACACGGTGATCACGATGGCCGACGGCCCGCCACGGGTCCGCCCGGTCACCGTGATCACCGAGGCCCTGGTCGCCGCCGACGAACCGGAGGAGGTGGTGAACCGGATCGCCGATCCGGCAACGCACATCGTCACGCTGACCGTGACCGAGGCCGGTTACCACCTCCGTCCCGGCACCCGCGACCTCGACCCGGCCCTGCCTGCGACCAGCCCGCTCGCCCTCCTGGCGCGCGGCCTGGCCCGGCGCGACACGCCGATCACCGTACTGAGCTGCGACAACCTCACCGCCAATGGCGAACTCCTCAGGAACGTGCTCGGCCAGCTCGATCCGAACGCGCTCGATGCGGCGAGCTTCCCGTCCAGCATGGTCGACCGGATCGTCCCGGCCACCGGCCCCGAGCACGTCGCGATGGCCAAACAAGCCGGTTACACCGACGCCATCCCGGTCCCCGCCGAACCGTTCAGCCAGTGGGTGATCGAGCCGAACTTCGCGGCAGCGCGCCCGGCCTGGGAAAGCGCGGGCGCGTTGCTGTCCAACGAAGTGCACGCCTACGAGACGGTGAAAGTGCGGCTGCTCAACGGATCGCACAGCCTGATCGCCTACCTCGGTCTGCTGCGCGGTCACCGCTCCATCGCCGCCGCGTTCACCGATGAACCCATCGCTGCCGCGGTCGAGCAGCTCATGGCCGACTACGCCCCGACCCTCCACCTACCCGCCGACTTCGATCTCGCGCACTATCAGCACCAGTTGGCCGAGCGGTTCAGGAATGCCGCGCTCGGTCATCGCACCGCGCAGGTCGGCACCGACGGTTCCATGAAGCTGGCGCAGCGCGTCCCGGACGCCGTGGAATGGCACCACCGCAACGGCACCGTCCCGACCGGCCTCGCCCTGCTCGTCGCGGCATTTCTGCACGTCTCCTGTCACCCGGACGCGATCGACGAAGCCCGCGTCGGCCGCCCGGCCGACCCCGCGCTCCCCCGCCTGCGCGAACTCGGCGCCGATCCACACCGCGTCCTGGTCGACGAGGCCCTGTTCGGCCCGAAGGTCGCCGAGGCCGACGAATTCGTGGCCGCGGTGGCCGCGCGACTGGAGGAGTTGGTGTCCGCATGACCACCGCGCCCGCGTTCGTCTGGACCGGCGGCACCGGCTCGGAAATCCGCGACGTCGAGCTACCGCCCGACCGCCCGGACTGGGTCCGCCTCGCGGTCGCGTACACCGGGCTGTGCGGCACCGACCTGCACGTGCTCGCCGGTGAACACGGCCGCGCGCGGCCCGGCACCGTGCTCGGCCACGAGTTCGCCGGACGACTCGCCGACGGCTCCCCCGCGTTCGCCGACCCGATGGTGCGCTGCGGTCACTGCGACGCCTGCCAGCGCGGTCTGCGCACGATCTGCGCCAATCTCACCGCCGTCGGCATCGACTACCCCGGTGCGGCCTGCCGCGAAGTCCTTGTCCCCGAAGCGAACCTCTTCCCACTGCCATCCACAATGGACCTACGCGTCGCCGCGCTGATCGAACCGGTCGCGGTCGCGGTGCGCGCGGTGCGCAAGTCCGGCCTCGGCGCCGGGATGCGCGCCCACGTGCTCGGCGCCGGTCCGATCGGCTGTCTGCTCGCGCTGGTCGCGCAGCGCACCGGCGCCACCGTGACCATGAGCGAACCAGCACCCGCCCGCGCCCAAGCCGCGACCGACCTCGGCCTCACCCTCAGCGCCGAACCCGGCGCCGACGTCGTCTTCGACGCGACCGGCGTGCCGGCCGTCGCCGCGCAGGCCTGCGACTGGGTCCGGGGCGGCGGCACGCTGGTGATCGTCGGCGCGTATCCGCCGCATCCGGTCGGGTTCGACCTGCTGCGGGTGATGTTCGCCGAACTGACCGTCGTCGGCACGCGCATCTATGACCGGCCGGACATCGAGGCGGCCATCGACCTGCTCGCCACCGATCCCGGTCGCATCCCGGACGTCGTCTCGCATGTGCTGCCGCTGTCCAGGGCGCGGGACGCGGTCGGGTTGCTGAGGGCGGGTCAGGCCATGAAAATTCTGCTCGACCCGACAGAGAGCTGAGACCTATGCGCATCGCCACCGCCGAAGTCGTCGTCACCAGCCCGGACCGCAACTTCGTCACATTGAAGGTGGTCACCGAGGACGCGGTGATCGGCTGGGGCGATGCCACCCTGAACGGCCGCGAGCTGGCGGTCGCCGCCTATCTCACCGAGCACGTCGTGCCGCTGTTGCTCGGCCGCGAGGCGCACAACATCGAGGACACCTGGCAGTACCTGTATCGGGGCGCGTACTGGCGGCGCGGGCCGGTGACCATGACCGCGATCGCCGCGGTGGACATGGCGTTGTGGGACATCAAGGCGAAGGTCGCGGGATTGCCGCTGTACCAGTTGCTCGGCGGCGCGTCACGCACCGGCGCGCTCGCCTACGGTCATGCGTCCGGCATCGATCTGCCCGCGTTGTTCGACTCGATCAGCGCGCACCTGGAGGCCGGTTATCGCGCGATCCGCATCCAGACCGGCATTCCCGGGCTCGGTCAGATCTACGGGGTCGCGGAGAGCGCGACGGCGGGCGAACGCTACGACTACGAACCGGCCCGCCGCGCCGCCGTCCCGCTCGAAGAAGCCTGGGACACCACCGCGTACCTGCGCCACCTGCCGACCGTTTTCGAGGCCGTGCGCAACGAGTTCGGCCCGGAGCTGCCGCTGTTGCACGACGCCCACCACCGCCTCACGCCCAACCAGGCGGCCATCGCCGGCAAGCGGCTGGAGCCCTACGACCTGTTCTGGCTGGAGGACTGCACACCAGCAGAGGACCAGACCGCGCTGCGCCGCGTGCGCGCGCAAACCACGACACCGCTGGCGATCGGCGAGGTGCTCAACTCGATCCAGGACTACCAGATCCTGCTGAGCGAGCGCTTGATCGACTACGTCCGCTCATCGGTCACTCACGGCGGCGGCATCACCGCGGTGCGCAAGTTGATGGACTTCGCCGCGCTCTACCAGGCCAAATCCGGTTTTCACGGCCCGACCGACGTGTCCCCGGTCGGCATGGCCGCCGCACTGCACCTGGACATCGCCATCCACAACTTCGGCATCCAGGAGTACATGAAGCACAGCCAGCGCACGCTGGAGGTGTTCCGCACGAGCTACACCTTCGACGGCGGCCTGCTGCACCCCGGCGACGCGCCCGGTCTCGGCGTCGAACTCGACGAGGTGCTGGCCGCCCGCTTTCCGTACTCGCCCGCCTACCTCCCCGTCAACCGGCTCACCGACGGCACCATGCACGACTGGTGATCAGGTGATCAGGTTGGCCCGGCCGTCTGCTCGCCGACCGTGACCGCCGCTTGCATGGCGGGCCAGTTCGCTGCCGTCGAGGAGAAGTAGAGGACGTAGTCGTAACCGTTGGCGCGCCAGAACCAGCTGAGCACATGCCGCTGCACGCCGTTCTTGTCGAACAGGAACTCCCACACCACGGTGTCGTCGCCGCTCGGCGAGGAGACGTTGTTGAGCTGGAGCTGCTGGTAGCCGGTCTTCACCGAGGTGTTGCCTGCCTCATCGCTGCTCACCGCGTCCAGCAGCGACATCGACGCCGACGGCGTGCCGCCGTAGCGGATCAGCGAGCCGGACCCGTCCGGCGCGTCGGCCTCGTCCTCGGACGCGAACGGGCTGCGCACGTTCCAGCCCGCCGGGATGTTCACCTGGATCCCGCCCGGCCCACTCTCCGGCTGGTACCCGGCCTGCGCCTGCGGCGCGGTGGGCGAAGTCTGCGGCGGCGTGGGCTCGCTGGTCGTCGTGGGCTCGGTGGTCGTCGTCACGACCGGATTCAACGATGTCGGATTATCCAATTTCGTAATATCCGAAATCGGAGTACCGGCCATGGTCTGGTAGTGGCGCGGGCCGATCACGACGACGACCGCGACCACCGCCGCGAACACGATCGCGCCGACGAGCACGGCCAGCGCCGTCCCGTTCGGGCGTTGCTGCCTCGGTGGTCTGGTCAGCTTCGGTTGCGGGCTGGTCGTTTCCGGTGTCCACGGCGAGATGCCCCGCTGCTTCATGCCGCGCCCCTTTCCCGATCGCTGCGTGAACTGCGGGCACGGAATTCATCGGAAGCGGCCGCCGAGTCGTTTCGCCTACCAGGTCTGTTCGGCCGCCCGCACCAGCATCTCGTTGACCGCGACCCGCCGCTCCCGGGTCACCATGTAGGTCACCGCGTCGGCGATGTCCGCCGGCCGCAACAGTTCCAGGCCGCTGGTCTGGCGCTCGATCTGCTGCCGTACCTCCGCGCGCACGTGCGAGCTGAGTTCGGTGTTGACCGTGCCGGGCTCGACCACGCCGACCCGCACCCGCCTGGGTCCGATCTCCTGGCGCAGCGCCTCGCTGAACGCGTTGACCCCGAACTTCGTCAGGTTGTAGACGGCGGTGCCGGGGCGGGCGACGCGTCCGGCGGTCGAGCTGATGTTGACCAGGTCGGCGACCCCGCGCGGGCTGTCAGCGGCGGCCCGGATCAGGTGCGGCAGCGCCGCGCGGGTCACGTGCAGCACGCCGTTGACGTTGATGTCGATCATGCGGTCCCACTCGCCGTCCGGCGCGTCGAGCACCGGCCCGGTCAGCATCAGGCCCGCGTTGTTGACCACGATGTCCAGCCGCCCCAGCTCGCCCACCAGCTGCTCGACCCCGGCCGCCGCCTGCGCCGGATCGGTGATGTCGGCCTCGATCACCGTGCCACCGAGTTCGCCGGCCAGCTGTTCGAGCCGGTCGCGGCGTCGCGCCAGCACCCCGACCGCGGCGCCCTGCTCGGCCAGCGCGCGAGCGGTCGCCGCGCCGATGCCGCTGCTCGCGCCGGTCACCAGCGCCACCGTTCCAGTCAGTCGTCCAGTCATGACTCCAGCTTACCGGACCCGGCTCCGCTTAGCCTCGGAGTGCGAACCACCCCACCCCGACCAGGCCGAACACGATCGCCAGGACCGCCGCGCCGCCCTGATTGGCCGGCTGCATCGGCCACACGAACACCGTCAGCAACGGCAACCGGGCCAGCTGCACGAGCACGATCGACGCTCCCGCCCAGGCGATCGGCAACGACCAGGCCAACTGGCTCCCGAAGAACGCGGCGCCCAGCGCGGCCAGCCCGGTGAACCCGGCCGCGTCCCGCAGCACCAGGCCGACCGGCGCCGACGACACCAGCGCCACCGTGCCGAACAGCACCACCCCGATCAACACGACGTGCACCGTGCGCCACACCGGCCACCGGATCGACCCGGTCCGTTCCAGCGCGCGGTCGGCCGCGCCGAGCCCGTTGCCGAGCACCCCGAATCCCAGCCCCAGCGCCAGCAGCGCCCAGGTCACCGTCTCAAAAGGATTCAGCGGGCTGTTGCCGAGCCAGGCGAGCGCGGCGACCGCCACGATCGCGGCAGGCAGCGCGACCGGTACGTGCCGGGAACGCAGGTAGAGCGTGAGCAACCGCCCCATCAGTGCCCTCCGCTCAGCGCGGCGCCCACGTCACCGCAGCTCAACCCGGCCTGGCGCACCGCGGCGACGCGCCGCACCTGCTCGGCCCGTGGCAACGATTCGAGCGCCTGCCACATCGCGTTGCGCCGGTCAGCCGCCGGGCCGGGCCCGACCTCGCGACCGGGCGCCGGGTACTGGCCGATCAGCCAGGCCGCCGTGATGTCGCGGACCTCGTAGTTCTCCGGGTCGCACGGCATCGTGCCCACTCCGGCGAGGATCTTGGCCAGCAGTGTGCGGTCGTCCGTGGTGTCCCAGCCGACGCCGGGTGCGTAGTTGTCCGAGTCGAACCAGACCTGGTCGGCCGGTTGCGGACCGGGACGTCGCGGGGTGACCTCGTGCACCGAACTGGGCGGATCAGGCAGTTTCCCCAGTAGCCGCAGGGCTTCCCGGGCCGGGCCGACCAGCGCGGTCAGGCTCCGCGCATGCGCCTGCGTGACGCACACGGTCGGACCGCCGTCGTGCGTGCACACCTCGGCCGACGCACCCGGATCGGCCTGCACGCCGCCGGCCGGTGCCGCGTTGAAGATCGGCAGCGCGATCACCAGCGCCAGCACCACCGGCACCAGTGCCGCCGCCGAAGCCAGCTGCCGCGCGAACAACACCAGCAGCAACCCGCCCAGCGCCAGCCCGGCGAACCAGCAGAACTGCCCGAGGTTGACCGACGGCGCGATCATGTCGAACTCGTCGGTCTTGTCGGTGAATCCCGGCGAGAACAGTGCCGCACTGCTCGGTGTGCTCCCCTTGGCCAGCTGCAACGGCAGCAACAACGCGAGAAAACCCAGCACCACCACGACCGGCGGCGTATACACCGACGGAATCGCGCGCCCGATGCCCATGCCCAGCCAGCCCGCCGCGATCAGCGCCAACGCGCCGACCAGCGCGACCGGCAGCCAGTTCCACGGAAAATAGTCGGTGTCGCCCGCTACCTTGATCGCGCCCACCAGAAAGATCAGCAGGTAACCGACCAGGAGGCACAACGCCATTGCCAATGCGGCCGGCAACACTCGCCGCCAGGCCGGTCGAGCCGTCGTGCCCAGCAGTTCCTCGGCCCGGCTGCGCCGGTCGCGGCGAGACTGCCACGCGCCCGCGCCCAACGTCAACGGCCACAACACGATCAGCATGACCCGCTCGAACGTGGCCAGCGTCGTCCACTGTGGATCCCAGACGTAGCCCTCACGGGTCGCCGCCAGCGACAGCAAACCGGCGATGCCGAGTGCGGCGACGAGCAGCCCGGCCGCCGAGGCCGACGAGCGGCGCAGTTCGATGCGCAGCACCCGCCCGCTCATCGCGGCACTCCCAACTGGGCGCGGTGCTGGGTGAGCAGCGCGGTATAGCCGCGTTCGATCGGGTTGTCGCCGACATCCTGCGCGCCACCGCGCGCGGCGACGTCGGCCGGCGTGCCCTGGAACACCAGCTTGCCCTCGTCCATCAGCACCACGTTGCCGCACGCCGCGGCCACGTCCTCGACCAGGTGAGTGGACACCAGCACGCAGGCCTGCTGCCCGAGATCGCGCAGCAGCGTCCGGAATTCCAGGCGCTGGGCCGGGTCGAGGCCGACGGTGGGCTCGTCGAGCAGCAGCAGTTCCGGCGAGTTCACCAGCGCCTGCGCGATCCC
Organism: Pseudonocardiaceae bacterium; assembly: GCA_035248365.1. GTDB lineage: Bacteria > Actinomycetota > Actinomycetes > Mycobacteriales > Pseudonocardiaceae > CAJCJE01. Next base: position 8,636 of record DATFHN010000128.1, read on the forward strand.
GGCCCGCCGCAACATGCCACCCGACAACGACTTCATCCTGCTGTTCGAGCGCTCGGTCAGGCCGACCCGATCGATCGCGCGCTGTACCGCGTCTGGCACCTGGCGCGCGTCCATCTCCTTCAACCAGCCCATGTATTCCACGAACTCGCGCACCGTGAACTGCTTGTAATAGCCGAATTCCTGTGGGAGGTAACCGATCCGCCGCCGCAGCGAGCGCAGGTCGAGTTGTCCGCCGAGCAGGTTCAGCTCCCCGCCCGCCGGGCGCAGCACCGTGGCCAGCGCGCGGATCAGCGTGGTCTTGCCCGCGCCGTTCGGGCCGAGCAGGCCATGCACGCCCTGTCCCAGCCGCAGGTCGAGGCCGTCGACGGCCATCCGCCGCCCGGCGCGCACCCGCAACCCGGTCGCGTTGATGTGCCAACCGTACGTGATCGGCGCCAGTTCAGCCGAATGCACCGCGCGTACCATCCATTTCCCCTTTCACGCCAACGCGAACTTGCCGCGGCGCACCACAACGACAACGACGGCGAGCACTGCGCCAGCGCCCCACCAGGGCAGGCTCGCCACACTCAACTGCGCGGGCAGGCTGCTGGTGGCCAGCGCGGGCACGATCGACGCCCCCACCCAGGCGACCCCGAGCAGTGCCGCCGCGCGCCGCACCCCGAGCACGGTGCCCAGCGCGAGCGCGCCGACCGTGAACGCCAGGCACGGCACCAGGCACACCGCGATCGACACCCCGTCCACCCCGCCGATCAGCGCGACCAGCGGAATGATCACGACCAGCACGGCGAGGGTCCGCCGCAACACCAGTTCCAGCCCGGCGCGCGGCGAGCTGGCGGTCAGCTCGTTCATCGGATCCAGCGTCCGCGACCACGATGCCGCCACCCCGAACAGCGGCGTCACCGGCGCGAACAGCAGCACCAGCGGAACCGTGTGCGTTGTCCTGGACAGCAGGTCGATCAGGAACGCGGCCAGCACCACCACCGCGCTCATCACCAGCCAGGGGCGCTGAGCCGGAGGTGCCCACCGCCGCAGTAGCCGCACCAGCCGAAACCCGGCCGGTGCGGGCTCCTCCCCCGTCACCGCCGCGTCGAGCGCCGACCACACCTGATCGAGCAGCGCCGGTACCCGCGGCACCCGCCGCTCGGCGATCTCCGCCAGCTGCGCCCGGCACTCGCCGCACGTCTCCAGATGCGCCTCGACCACCCAGACCGTCTCCGGCGGCAGCTCCGGCACACCGGCGACGTAAGCGGTCAGCACGTCCTGTCTGGGATGGGCCCGCAGGGTCTTGTCACCCGTCATGTCATCGCCTCTCGCATCAGCGATCGGGCGCGCCGGGCCCGCGTCTTGACCGTGCCTTCCGGAATGCCGAGCAGGACCGATGTTTCCCGGACGCTCAGCCCGTCCAGCACGAGTGCCTGCAACACTTGGCGCAGTTCCGGCGCGAGCGCGCCGAGCGCGTCGCCGACATCACCCGACAAGGTGGCTTCCAGCAGCGTCTCTTCGGCGCCGGGAGTGTCCACTTCGGCCGTACCGGCGGCCGCGCGCGCGGCATTGTCGTGCCGTCCCTCCTCGCGGAACACGTCGACGAGACGGCGCGCGGCGACCGTCCACAACCAACCGAGCGCGCTACCCTCCGCGACCCGGGCGAACCCGCCGGCGCCGCGCCACACCGAGAGGTAGGTCTCCTGGAGCACGTCGGCAACGATCTGCTCGTCGACGACCCTGCGACGCAGCCGCACGGCCAGCCAGGGCGAGGTCCGGCGATAGAACTCCTCGAACGCCGCCCGGTCGCCCTTGGCGATCCGGCGCAGCAGACGGTCCTCGTCCATCCGCGTCACGCCGCCCGGTCCTGTCCACACATCACGTAGGTCGGCTGCTTGCCCCTGCCAGGTTCTCTACCATGACGTGATGCGCGTCACCACTCGTGGCGTGGCCTCTTACAACTCGCCCAACCGGGCATCCCGCCACAGATCGATCCCGATCTCGTCACTCACCAACGCGTCGATCTCACGCAGCTCGTCCTCGGACAGCGCCGCATTCCCCAATGTGGCGACGTTCTGCTCAAGCTGCCCCACCGACGAAGCCCCGATCACCAGCGACGTCACCCGCTCATCGCGCAGCGCCCAGGCCAGTGCGAGCTGCGCGAGCGTCTGCCCCCGCCGCCCCGCGATCGCGTCCAGCTTGCGCAGCCGGTCCAGCATCTCGTCGGTGAGCCAACTGGTCTCGAACGACTTGTCCTGCGCCGCGCGCGAGTCGGCCGGAATCCCGTTGAGGTAGCGCCCGGTCAGCAAACCCTGCGCCAGCGCGGTGAACCCGATGACCCCGAACCCCTCGTCGGCCGCCGCGTCGAGCAGGCCTTCGGTCTCGATCCAGCGGTTGAGCATCGAGTAGGACGGCTGGTGGATCAGCAGCGGCGTGCCCAGCTCGCGCAGCAGGCGGGCCATGATGCGGGCGTTGTCCGCCGTGTAGGAGGAGATGCCGACGTAGAGCGCCTTGCCCTGCCGAACCGCCGTGTCCAGCGCGGTCGCCGTCTCTTCCAGCGGGGTGGTCGGGTCGAACCGGTGCGAGTAGAAAATGTCCACATAGTCCAGACCGAGCCGGCCGAGCGACTGATCCAGCGAAGCCAGCACGTACTTGCGCGACCCGCCGCCCTGACCGTACGGCCCGGGCCACATGTCCCACCCCGCCTTGGTCGAAATGACCAGCTCATCCCGGAACGGCTTCAGATCGCCCCCGAACAACCGCCCCGCGTTGATCTCCGCCGAGCCATACGGCGGCCCATAGTTGTTGGCCAGGTCGAAGTGCGTGATACCCAGGTCGAACGCGCGCAACGCGATCGCCCGCTGAATCTCGAACGGACGGTCGTCACCGAAGTTGTGCCACAGCCCCAGCGACAACAGCGGCAGGTCAAGCCCGGACCGACCGCAGCGCCGGTACCGCATGCCGCCGTCGTACCGAGCCGGGTCAGGAAGGTAGGCCATCGGATGCTCCTGTGGAAGTCGAACGTTTCAACTCCCACACTCGCAGCCCGAGCCCGCACCGACAACACAACCCGCACCGCGCTGTGGCGCACCCCACTGCCTCGTCCGGACGAGCCCCGTCGTGACGATCAAGAGGCATGGCGTCACCGACCCGCGATCTCCCCGTACTGGTCATTGACAAAATCCGTGAACGAGTCCCACTCGAAACTCACGTTGTCCTGGTTCTCCTGGTACATCAGCACTGGCGGATCATCTGAAGAAACATCGGACATCCAATAAACCTGGTACCCCTGATGGATCGCGAATATCAACGCATCCTTAACCAGCGAATCATTGATCGGGCTCTCGTTGAGCAGGTCGCGAGCTTCTTCCTGATACTCGACAATCTCCGGATAAAACGCATCCGTTCCGGCCAGCAGCCGACCCGCACCGCGACCCATGAGCCGCATGAACTCGCGATAGGCACCCGGCAGCCTGGGAACACCAAGACCATTCTCCAAGTCGGAAAGTTCACTCTCGGTGAGGCCCTTGACCGCTCCATGGGATGGCCGTCCGGTCGCCAGCAGCTGGCTCAATTCGAGCATGTTCACCTACTCGTCCCCATTCCAGACGTTGCCGTCACCCCACGTAACATTGACCTGAATCCCAGGGAACAGCGCCTTGAACTGACCGATCACACCCTGACAGCTTGGACATGGAATTCGCTCAGAGTACAGGTCGATGGTGCCTGTGGCGTCCGGACCGAGGTTCGCAGCGTGCGTTTCGAAGATCTTGGTCTCCGAGTCGAACGGTCTGGTGCCGTAATCAAACTGCCGCTGGGCAGGCATGTTGATGGCGCCGGGCCGCTCCGCTTCGCCGCTGACCGCGATGTGCTGACCAGACTCGCCGTTGATCTCGTACTGGGAGACGGCGATGTTGGCGGATTTCTTGACGCCGAGGCCGTTGTTTGAGTTCGCTCGATAGTCCGCTGCGACTTCCTGTCCACTCCCGCCGCAGTTGTGGACGAGGATCGAGTCGGCGCCGGCTTGCACGTAGTAGGTGTGCAGGCCGTTGATCGTGAGGTCGTAGGTGACCGTGCTGGTGCGGTAGTCACGCAGCGCGGTGATGGTGAGGGTGGTGCCGCCGGTGGACTGGAGGTCGTCGCCGACGTGCAGGCCGCCCGCTGGGACGAAGGCGGCCTGGGTGATGTCGTAGAAGGGGTGGGTGTCGGTGGTGGTGAGGGTGCCCGCGCCGGTGGGTTGAGCGGGTGCGGCGGTGGCTGGGGTGGCGAGGGCGGTGACGGCGACGGCCGCTACCGCTACGCCCGCGGCGGCTTTGCCGAACTTGGCGAGGGTGGCCTTGGCGGTGGCGGCGATCGACTTCTTCGGGGCGACGGTCACGTCGACGAAGTTCTTGTCGGTTTCGGTGACGATGACGTTCTGGACCGTGTGGGTTTCGGTCGCGGTGCTGCCGGGCAGGGCGTTGGAGATCTTGTCGCCGATGTGGACCTGGTCGATGGACTTGGTCGAGCCGTCGGCCATCAGGACCTGGGTGCTGCCTGCGAAGCTGTGGCAGCCGGACGATTCCGAATTCTCGGTGCCTGCTTTTGCCGGAGCGGCGCCCGGTTCGGCTGCCGCTGGGGCTTTGCCGCCGCCGAGGGCGGTGCGGGCGGAGCCGATGGCGTCGGCTGCCGCGCCGCCGAGGGCACCACCTACGGCACCGGAGGCGGCACCGGTGGCCGCGGCCGAAGCCAGACCACCCCAGGAGCAACCGGATGGGGTCTTGCCGCAGGTCATGCCGTAGCCCGCGGCCGCGGTGGCCGCGCCTGCGGTGGCGCCGACTGTCGCTCCGGTGATACCGGCGACGACCACCGAGGGGAGCACGTCGCTGAGCGCGCTGCTGATCAGCGGACCGGCGAGGGCGCCGACACCGGCGCCGAGGACGCCGCCGACCGCGCCGAGACCGACCGCCTCCAGGGCACCGCCGACCGAGCAGCCGCCGTTGTTCTTGCACGTCATCCCGTAGGACACCGCGCTACCGGCCATCCCGGCCAGCGCGGCGCAGCCGATGGTTCCGACGCCGAGGGTGAGGCCTTCGCAGCCGGCGAAGGTGACCGCGCCCGCGGCGAACGCGGCGATGTCGGAGGCGTGGTGCTGGACGAACTGGACGGTCGCGGTCGCCGCGGTTTTGGCGGCGTGGGCCACGGTCTTGGCGGCGGAGGCCACGGCGTGTGCCGCTGTTGTCACCGCGTGGGCTACCGCGTGATATGCCGACGATACGAAGTGGACGGCGGCTCGTGCGGTATTTCGGACCGCGCTGACGACCCGGGCCGCGACGCGCCGCGCCACCCGGACGGCGGCGTGGTAGACGTCGACGACCTTGCGGACGACGGTCTGGACCGCGTGCACGATCGGCTGAACGACGTAGTGGTTGATCGCGGCGACGGCCCGCTTGACCGGCTGGACGATCACCCGGTTCACCACGTGCGCGACCGGCTTGACGATGTTGTTGCTGATCCAGTCCCACAGGCCGTGACCGGTCGGGTCGGTGCCCAGCATGGGGTTGTCGTCGACGTAGGCGTACGGGTTGGCCTCGGCGGAGTTGGGCACCGGGTTGTTGGCGACGGTGTCCTTGTTCATGAACTGCCCGGTCGCCGGGTTGTACCAGCGCGCGGCCATGTTGACCTTGCCGGTGGACTTGTCGGTCCAGCCGGACTGGTAGCCGAGTTGGCCTTGCTGGTTGCTGGTGGCCAGCACGTTGCCGAGCGGGTCGTAGGTCGTCGATCCGGCCAGTTGCGCCGCGGTCGCGGTGAAGTCGCCGACGACGTCGTTGTGCTGGTCGGTGAGGACCAGGCTGCCGCTGCCGGACGTGGTGCCGCCGCCGGAGGCCGCTGTCCCGGTGCCGATCAGGCCGCCGCTCGGGTCGTAGGTGTAGGTGTCGGTGCCGTCGGAGGCGACCGTGTTGCTGGTGCCCGAGTAGCTGAAGGTGGCGAACGTGGCGCCGGACGTCGTGGTGTCGCTGAGGGTCCGTGCGAGAGCGTCGTAGTTGTAGTTCTGGGTGCCCTCGCTGATCATCTGGCCGTAGGCGTCGGACGCGAAGTTGGTCGTGCCCGCGGTCTGGGAGGACTGCGAGGACATGGTGCCGCGGGCGGTGTAGTTGTAGGTGTTGATTCCGTCGGAGGTCAGTTCGTCGCGGGCGTCGTAGGTGTAGACGTTGGCGCCGACCTGGGTGCGGTTGCCGGAGTCGTCGTAGCCGTAGTTGACCGTCGCGCTGCCGTTGTTCCACGAGGTGAGCCGGTTGGCCCAGTCGTAGGTGTAGGTGTTGGCCGCCGATCCGTCGAAACCGGTGGTGTTCTTGGTTTTCAGGTTGCCGTTGTTGTCGTAGGTGTAGCCGATCGACGCGACCGTGGCGCCCGCCGAGGTCTTGAGCGTGTCGCCGGCCAGCTGGTGCAGGTTGTTGTACGAGTACGTTCTGGTGTCGCCGTTGTTGCCGTAGGCGACGCCGGAAACCTGGTTGAGGTTGTTGTAGGAGTAGGTCAGCTGGGTCGTGGTGGCGGCATCGGTCACTGTGGACAGCCGGTCGGCGTTGTCGTAGCCGTAACCGGTGGTACCGGCCGCATCGGTGCGCGAGGTGACCAGGCCGTCCGGGTTGTAGCCGAAGGACGACGAGCCGGCCGAGCCGGTGGTGGTGAGCAGTTCGCCTCGGTCGTTGAAGCTGAACGTGTCACTGGTCGCGGCCTGGTAGCCGGCTTGACCGCTGGTGCCGACCGCCGTGGTCTGCGCGGCCTTCATCCGGTTGTCGGCGTCGTAGCCGAAGGTGCGGGAGGCGGTGCCGATCTCGGCGCCGCTGCCGGTCTGGCCGAGCAGGTTGCCGTTGTTGTCGTAGCTGGCGGTCATGCTCACGCCGCCGGGCTGCGTCTGGCCGACCGGGCGGCCATCCGCGTCGTAGCTGGTGGTGAAGGTGCTGTTGGCGGGGGTGCTGTAGGTCGAGGTGGCCGGCTCGATGGTGGATTCGGGCTGGTTCCACGTGTTGTAGGTGGTGATCCACTTGTTCTGCCTGCCGTCGGTGAACCGCGTGCGGTTGCCCGCCGCGTCGTAACCGAAGGACGTGGTGATCGACTTGCTGGCGTCGACCGGCTGGATTTCCTGGGTCAGCGCACCGGTGGCGTCGTACTGGAACGTGCTGGTGTGGCCGTTGGGGTCGGTGGAGGACAACAGGTTGCCGTTGTCGTCGAAAGTGGACGATGACGTGGTGAGGACGTTGCCCAGCGGGTCCTTGGTGACCTTGGCCAGCGGGTTGTCGGTGATGTCGTAGGTGGTCGTCGTCGAGGATCCGTCGGCCAGCGTGGTGGTCTGCTTGTCGCCGAGGAAGTTGTAGGAGGCGTGCGTGGTGTTGCCTGCGGCGTCGGTGACCGAGGTCTGTTCGCCGAGGTTGTCGTAGCCGTAGCTGGTGACCGCGCCGTCCTGGGTGGTCTCGGAGGCGAGGAACGCGCCGTCCGGGTTGAGCGCGGAGGCCGTGTAGGACTCGTGCGTGGTGGAGGTGACGGCGGTCGGGTATCGCTCCAGGGTCGTCGAGGTGAGCTGGCGGCCCATGAAGTCGTAGGTGGCCTGGCTGACCGCGCCGGTCGGGTCGGTGATCTGCTGCTTCTCGCCGTTGGTGTCGTAGACCGTGTCGGTGTTGCCGTTGTTGCGGTCGGTCTCGCGGACGACGTCGCCGAGCTGGTCGTAGGTGTAGGCGGTGGTGTGCGTGAGCGGGTCGGTGACCGAGGTCAGCTCGCCGAGCTTGTCGTAGTTCTTCGTGGTGATGGCGGTGATCGGCGCGCTCGCACCCGGCGGGGTGTAGTTCGGCTGGGTGATCATGGTCGGGTTGCCGTCGGCGTCGTACGCGGTGGTGGTGACGTTGCCGTCCGGGTCCTGCGACTCGACCGCTTCGCCGAAGGTGTTGTAGCCGGTCGTGGTCACCGGGTGCACGAGCGTGCCTGCCGCGCCGTTGGATTCGGCCAGCACGGACGGGTCGGTGGTGACGGCGAGTTGGCCCGCTTCGTCGTAGGAGTACTGCGTGACGTTGCCGTCCGGGTCCTTCATGGATGTGGGCAGGCCGCGCTGGTCGAGGGTGCGCGAGGTGGTCAGCGCCTGGGTCGAGGCGACCGTTCCGCTGGTGCGGCCACCGTTGTAGAGCGTGCCGACGTCCGAAGCGGACAGTGCGCGCTGGTAGACCTGCACGTTCGAGACCTGGCCACCGAAGAAGTCGACCGGCGCGGCGTTGAACCGGGCGCGGCCGATGGCCAGCGGACCGCTGGTGTTGAACGCGGTCGTGTCCGTGGTCGTACCGGCCAGGGCGCCGTTGACGTAGAGGCTCATCGAGCCGGTGTTGGAGTCGAACACGCCGACCAGGTGCGTCCAGACACCGGTTTGGGCCGGAGTGGTGGCGTGCGCGCGGATACCGGGCGCGTTCGCGGTGTCGGAGTTGACCCGGCTGAACGCCCACGCGTTGTCGACCGGCTCGTACTGCAGGTAGAACCCGCTGTCCTGACTGCCGTCCTGGCTGACCGCGGTCTGGTAGCCCGGGGTGGTGCTGGCCAGGTCGACCCACGCGGACACCGAGAACGCGGACCCGGTGTTGAGCACCGGGCCGTTGGTGGCGATCTGCTGACCGGACACGCCCGGGAAGGAGGCCGCGCCGTTGGCCAGCGTGACGTTGCCGGACACGCTCGCGGTGTTGCCGGTGCCGGAGGCGTCGGTGACGGTGTTGCCGCCGGTCTGGCTCAGCGGCCACCAGCCCACCGGGTGGCCGCTGGAGTCGCCGTAGAGCGTGGTGGAGAGCAGGTTGCCCATCGGGTCGTAGGTGGAGGAGGAGGTGCGGTCGAAGCCGGAGGCGTCGGTCTGGGTCGTGGTCGCGGCTTCGTCGTCGGGGGTGTAGGACACCGTGGTCGTGCGGGCCAGCACGCCGGGATCTTCGACGGTCTGGGTGACCCGGTCGGACGCGTCCACCGTGTAGTTGTCGGTGGTGGCGCCGTTGTTGGTGACCTTCTTGGCCACGTTGCCCGCCGCGTCGTAGCTGTCCGACTCGACGACGAACGAGTTCTGCAGCGCCGGGTCGTACCGGGTGACGGTCGCGGTGAGCCCGTTGTCGAAGTAGGTGTACTTGGTGACGTTGCCCATCGAGTCGGTCATGGACGCCAGGCGCCCGGCCGGGTCGTAGGAGCGGGACTGCTCGGTGAGGAACGTCGATGGCTGCGGGTTGAGCGGGCTGCCGGTGTAGTCGATGCCCTCGGTGAGGACCTTCCCGTTCGGGTCGTAGGTCCAGGTGGTCTTGGTGCCGTCCGGCGCGGTCTCGGTCTGCTTGTTGCCGTACGCGTCGTAGGTGATCGAGGTGACGTTCTGATCGCCGTCGGTCTCGGTCGCGACCTCGTCGAAGTTGTTGTAGGTGGTCGACGTGCCGCGTGCCGCGTCACCGCCCGAACCGTCGGCGACCGACTGGGACAGCACGTTGCCGTCCGGGTCGTAGGAGGTGGTGGTGACCGCGCTGTGCACGGCGCCGGTGACCCGGTCGGTGATCTGCGGGTCGGTCTGGCTGACCACCTGGTTGGTGCCGTCGTAGGTGTAGGAGGTGGTCAGGCCGTTGGGATAGCTGTCCGAGTACTCGGTTTTCGACGCGAGCCTGCCGACCCCGTCGTAGCTGAACTTGGTGACCAGACCGTCGGCGTTGGTGGTGCTGGCCACGTCGCCGTCGTGGAAATAGGTGATGGTGTTGGCGGTGCCACCCGCGGACACCGTCTTCACCGGCAGGCCCTGCGGCGCGTTGCCGGAGTCGGCGGCGGCGAAGGTCGCGGTGCCATCGCTGTAGGTGATGGCGGTGGTGCGACCGGACGGGTAGCCGGCGACCGGCGGGGTGGTCACGCCGGTGCGGTCACCGGCCGAGTCGTAGGAGTACGTGGACAGGTAGGTGTTGTCGGTCGCGCTCGCCGACCGTCCATCCCGGACGGTCAGCACCTCGTCGTTGCGCGGGTCCGCGGTGGTGAGCTGGGTGCTGGTGTCGTCCGGGAAGTAGGAGTAGTAGGCGGTCGAGCAGACGCTGCCCGCCTGGTTCTGGCAGGTCGTCTGGGAGACCGTGTTGCCGCGCACGTCGTGCCCGGTGGTGGTGACCACGCCGTCCGGGTCGGTGACGGTGTGCAGGAACCCGGAAGTGTCGTAGCCGTAGCTGGTCTTGTGGCCCAGGCCGTCGATCTCGCCGATCAGCCGGTTCCCGTTGAGGGTGTCGTACTGGTAGGTGATCGTGGCGTTGCCCGGGTCGGTCATGCTGACCGTGGTCATCGGCGCCAGGCCCTGCGAGTTGCGCGCGGCCAGGTACTGCCCCTGAGCCTGCTGCGCGCTCAGCGCGGTGTGGTAGATCGCGACGTCCGAAATGGACCCGTTGAAGTAGTTCCACTGACTGTTGCTGGGCGCCTGGGCGAAGCCGCGCCCGTTGAAGACGCCAGCGCCGATGATGTCGTTCGGGTCGGCGTTGTTCAGGGCGCCGCCCTGGGTCCCGACCTGCTGACCGTCCAGGTACATGGTCTGGGTGTTGACCGCGCCGGTGAGCACGACGTTGTGCCAGTTGCCGTCGTTGACCCGGTTGGCGGAGACGATACCGGTGGTGTTGCCGTCCCAGAAGTGGCCGTAGAGCTTGCCGTCGTTGCCGACGTAGAGCACGGGCATAGCCCCCGAGTCGGCGGCGGTGCCGAGGGGGCTGTGCCCGGTGGACAACAGCATTCCGGCGGTGCTCGACGTGGTCTTGAACCACAGCGACGTGCTCAGCGTGGAGGTGCTCTCGATCAGGTTGTCCGGCATTTCCACGCCGGAACTGGTGCCGTTGAACGAGGCCGCGGTGTTGTCGGTGAACGGGCCGGGCACGCCCAGCGTGGTGCTGAAGTACGTGCCCATGCCGCCGCTGACCTCGTCATAGGACTGCGCGGCGCCAGCGGTGTCGCCGAGCCGGTAGTAGACGGCGGGGCCGGAGCCGAGCACGGAGGAGCGGTAGACCTGGCTGGAGCCGGTGACCGCGGGCGCGGTCAACTGCCAGGTGCCGCCGTTCTCGTCGACCAGCTTCCGCACGGTCGCGGTGCCGGTGTCGTAGGTGATGGTGGCGTAGGGCTTGCCGGACGGGCGGGTGATCGAGGAAAGCTGGTTGGCCTGGCGGGTTCCGGCCGCGTAGAGGGCGCTGACCTGCGACTGGGTCACGTTCTGGCCGGTGTAGGAGACGTCGGCGATGGACCCGTTGAGGTACATGGGTTTGCCGTCGTTGGTGGTGCTGCTCTGGTTGACCTCGTCCGGCCAGTGGCCGCCGATGTATCCGCCGCCGAGGTAGTCGTTGGTCTGGCCGGTGACGGCGACGGTCCCGGCGAGTGAGCCGACCAGGTTGCCGTCCAGGTACATCTGCTGGTTGTTGCCTGCCGAGGTGAGCACCACCTGGTGCCAGTTGCCGTCGTCGACCGCGCCGCCGCTCTGGATCGGCGTGGTGTTGTTCTGCCAGAACTCGCCGAGCAGCTTGCCGTCCGAGCCGATGTAGAGCGCGGGCGTGTAGAAGCCGGTCGCGTAGGTGTAGGTGTTGTTCAGCGGCAGGGCGCTGTAGGAGAACAGCACGCCGTTGGGGCTGCTGGTCTTGAACCACATCGAGATGGTCTGGGTGCTGGTGCCCAGCGCGAGACTGCTCGGCAGTTGCACGAACGACGTGGTGCCGTTGAACCCGGCCGAGGTCGCGGTGCTGTTGGCGAAGGGGCCGGGCTGGGCCAGCGTGACGTTGCTGTAGGTGGCGTTGTCCGAGCCCTCGTTGGCCAGCACCGCGCTGTGCGCGACCGTGCCGGAGCCTTCGCCCAGCGTCCAGTAGGACTTGGGGTTCGCGTCCATGACCTGGTTCTGGTACTGCGATGCGGCGGTGTAGCCGTACTGGGTGCACGGCGGCGTGCTGCCGCTGGCCGGCTGGCAGACCGACTGGAGCAGGTCGCCGGTGTAGCCGTAGGTCCACTGCAACGCGGTCGTGGCCTGGCCCGCCGTGACCGGGTCGGTGGACACTGTGGCGACGTGCGGGTTGGCCGCGCCGCTGGGTGTGTTCCAGGTCAGGTGCAGAGCGCGCCCGGACACCGCCGAGGTCGCGGTGGTGATCTCCCCGCCGGCCCAGGTGAAGTTGACCGCGCGCTTGTTGGCGTCGGCCACTGAGGAGATGCCGTAGCTGCCGCTGCCCAGGGCCTGAGTGAACGTGTAGGTGGTGTCGTTCTTGTCGGTCAGCGTGTAGCCGCCGCCGGTGACTGGTTTGAACGTGGCGAAGCGGCCCTGGGGCGGGGCGAAGGTGCCGTCCGGGTTCTTGCCGTAGCCGACCTGGGAACCGTCCGGATAGGTCACCACGACCGTGGACACGTTGCCGGAGCTGTCGTCCTGCTCGGTGGCGCGCGCGTCGAACATGCTCGACCAGCCGGCGCCGAACGCGCCGGTGGTGCGCGGGTCCCGCGAGTTGTAGTCGCGGTCCACGTTCAGCGCGGGACCGGTGGTGGTGACCTCGGCGTCGGTCGCGCTGGTGGTGTAGTTGCCGATGCTCGGGTCGAGACCGTGGTTGTCGGTGTTCTGTGAGAGCGACGAGGTGATCGCGGGCTGCGCGACCTGCACGCTCAGCGAGTTCCAGCCGGGCGACGCCGAGTAATACTGTCCGTCATAAGCCTGGACGGTCCAGTAGTACGTCTGCCCGTAGGAAAGGTTCCCGGCCGGCACCGTCCAGTTGCCGCTGCCGACCAGGCCCGAGTCGACGACCTTGGTGTTGGAGCTGTTGTAGACCTGGAAGTCGTATTGCAGGCTCCCCGGCGTGTTGTCGATGTCGTGCCCGGTCGCGATCAGGGTCGGGGTGAGGCTGGTCGCGACGCCACCGTTGCCCGGGTACATGGTGTCGACCTGCGGCGGCACGTTGCCGGTGGTGGTGACGTTCAGGCCCGGCGTGAACCCGTACATGTTGGACGAGTCGAACTGCTTCCAGTGGTTCGCGTCCGTTGTGGACGCATAGACGGCCAGGCCGTAGTCGGGCGAGGTGCCGTTGGCCCACGCCTGCAACGCGGCGGGGGCCAGGTTGACCGCGACCCAGTCACCGACTTCGCGGTTGGCCGCCCGGTTCGCACACGCGTCCGGCACGCTCGGGGTCACGTTGCCGATGGAAGCGCCGTAGGAGGGCCCAGGGTAGTTCTTCGGCCCGGACACGGTCCACGCCTGCGTGATCGGGGCGACGTCGAACCGCTGCGCGGTGCAGATCGAGGCCCAGGTGTCGAACAGCGACAGGTAGGCGCTGTTCACCTGGACACCGGAGTTGTCCAGGTCGGTCGGGAACTTCAACAGCGAGTCGGCGACGACACCGCCCGAGTTGAAGGACCCGATCTTGATGGACATCTCCATCGAGTGGTCGATGTCGTTGTTGGTCTGACCCGAGTCGTACATTGTGTAGGTGGACGCGGGGGTGTCCCAGAACGAGGGGTCGACGGTGACCGGGAACTGCCGCGCCGGGTTCCTGAGCCAGGCCGAGTCCAGGCTCATCCGCAGCGCGGGCGCGCCGTTCACGGTGACGATCGAGTAGGCGACCGCGTAGGTGGTGGCCGGGTCGCCGGAGCGTGGGTCGATCTTCGAGTCGTAGGCGTAGGCCTGCGGGATGCTCGCCATGATCGCGCCCGCGGTGTTGATCAGCTGGATCGAGCCGTCCTTGGCGAGTTCCGCGCGCAGGCCATTGAGGCTCAGCGGGAACGTCCAGCTGCTCTGGGCGCTCGCGGAATGCAGGACCAGGGCTTCCTTCAGGCCGGTGGTGGTCGGCGAGAGGGTCAGGTCGGTACCGGGCAGCGCGCCGGGATAGGTGACGTCGGCGCCGGCGACCGTCGGCGTGACCGGGGCCGCGCCCTGCAACGCGTAGCCGATCGAGTGGGCCGGGTCGAGCGCGAAGTTGGCCAGGTCCGGGTCGGCCGCGGAGTTGGCGAAGTCGACCTGGACGGAGTTGGCGGTCTCGTGCCAGCGGCCGTCGCTGCCCTGGCCCACCTCGGGATTGATCGGCTGCCAGTCGCCGGCAGCGTCGCGATAGTTGACCGGGCTCTGCGTGTAGTCGCGGGTCACCGAGCCGTCAGCGTTCTGGTAGTACGTGAGCGTCGCGCCGGACTTGGCCGCGACCCGGACGCTGGTCCTGGCGTCGAAACCGTGCTTGGGCGTCGCGCTCGGGCCGGTCGGGCCGTGCTTGGCGCCGATCGCGAACGCGGGCAGCTCGCCCTTGCCGCTACCGGGGCGATGGCCGGCCGCGCCCTTGTCGCTCTTGGTCGCGTCGTAGGGCGCACTGTGGCCCTTGCCCGCCGCCGTCCCGCTGGCCTGCCGCGGCAGGTTGCCGAAGGAGCCGTGGCCGGTGAACAGCGAGGAGATCCACGAACCCATTGCGCTGAGGTGGATTCCGGGCAGCGCCAACTGGTCGGCCGAGGCCGAACTGGTCCCGGTGAGCAGGCCGATGGACAGCAGCGTCCAGACGGCGACGAAGCGGAACAGGCGGCGCCGTCGCCGCTGCGCGCGGCTCGACGTCCCGGATAACGCTGCGGTGCCGGAAGATCTGCGCGCGCGACGGCCCACGGTGTTCCCCCCTCAAGCCACGACCTCAAGCGACCTTGAGGCTGGGATGGAACGGTAAGCAGCGAGGGGCGTGAGCGGAAGCGTCCGAATGACGCAACCAGAATTTCGATCACATGGCGCATATCACGTAACGGCTGGCCGGAAGCGGCCAAATCCACGAAACAGACAATTCAGATTGTTCGGTTTCCCACCCGTTCGGCGCAACCGGAAAGAAATCGTTGCCAGCAGGGGGAATCAGCGGTTACCGTCCCCGGCACGCGGGAAGGGGGAGGAACGAATGGCCCGTAAGAAGAGACCGGCAACCCGGGTCGAGCGCGCTCGCGCCTGGGTACTCGCGCACCGGTGGTGGTCGGCCGGCATCGTGGTGCTCATCGTCGCGGCGATCGTGATTCCGTTGGTGGCCGTTCTGCAATCCGGCCCCGCCCCGGCCCGTGCGCTGCCACCGACCCGGGCGCGCACCTATCTCGCCTTCGATGCCTGCCTGCTGACCGGCGCGCAGGGCCTGGCCGATCCGTCGGTCCGCCCGGTGTGGGCCGGGATGCAGGACGCCTCGCTGGCCACCCACGCGAAGGTCAGCTACCTCGCGGTGGCCGGACCGCAGACCGTCGGCAACGCGATCCCCTACGCGAACACGCTGCTGCAACGGCAGTGCAACGTGATCGTCGGCATTGGACAGTCCCAGGTAGACGCCATCAATCAGGCCGCACCAGCGAACAAGACCGCGAAGTTCATCGTGGTCGGCGGATCTTCCGGCGCGCCCAACGTGACCACGGTCGCGGCCGATCGGCCTGCGGTCGCGCAGTTGATCACCGGGCTCGTCCACTGACCGGCATGCCAGCAGGACGACGCGCGGCCAGGGCAATCCTGATCGACGACGAGGGCAGGCTGTTGCTGATCAAGCGAACCAAACCGGGCCAGGCGCCGTACTGGACGGCGCCCGGCGGCGGCATCGAGCCGACCGACGCGTCGGCGGAAGCCGCGCTGCACCGCGAGTTGGCGGAGGAACTCGGCGCGCGACGGCAACCGGCGCCGCGCGGGTGTTCCTCTACAGCGCGCCGTCGGAGGCCGGAGTCGCGGTGCAGCACTTCTTCCTGGCACGACTGGCCACTCTGGACGAATCGGCTCGCGACGGCCCGGAGTTCGACGACCCATCACGCGGCGGCTACAAACTGGAACGCGTCGACCTGCGCGGCGAGGATCTTGCCTCGATCGAGTTGAAACCGGCCGCGTTGAAGGAGTTCATCCTGGCCAACCGGGAAGCGCTGCTGCTCGAAGTGGACCGCTAGCTTTCGGCCAGGCGGCGCAGCAGCGGCGTGATGCGGTAGTCGACGAGCTGGCGCATGGCCAGCGCGGTGTTGGTGCGCTGGATTCCGGGGATCGCCAGGATCTGGCCCGCGATCCGGTACAGATCGTCCGCGTCCACCGCGACGACGTGGATCAGCAGGTCGAACGAGCCGGAAATGCCGTGCACCTCAAGCACTTCCGGGATCGCGTCGAGCGCGGTCGCGACCTCGGCGAGTTCGCGCTGGGTGACCTGCGCGGTGACGAAGGCGGTCAGCGGGTACCCGACCGACTCAGGGCGGACTCGGCGTTCGAACGAGCCGAGGACCCCACTCTGCTCAAGGCGGGCCAGCCGGGTGTGCGCGGTGTTGCGGGCGATGCCGACTTCGTCGGCCAAGGCCATGGTGGTGGCGCGCGGTTGCTCGGCCAGCTGGAGCAGGATGCGGGCGTCGGTGGCGTCGACGCGATCCCCGTTGGGCATTCTGTCCATCCCTTCCGGTCACACCATCGATCCAGATGATGCATTCTGCTCAACGCGACCCCATGAACTTGTGCAGACGCCCAGCTTGTGTATCACTCTCAGACCATGATGAACAGTTCGGCGGCCACGCCCCAGCAGACCGACAGCGCGTACCCGGTGCTTGCGCAGGTCGAGGAGCGGGTGCTCTGGCTGTCGACGGCGATCATCCACCACGCGAACCGGGTGCGGCCCAACCCGTCCGGGCTGAAGGTCGGCGGGCACCAGGCGTCGTCCGCGTCGATGGTCTCGATCATGACCGCGTT
This sequence comes from Pseudonocardiaceae bacterium, assembly GCA_035248365.1. GTDB lineage: Bacteria > Actinomycetota > Actinomycetes > Mycobacteriales > Pseudonocardiaceae > CAJCJE01. Next base: position 25,269 of record DATFHN010000128.1, read on the forward strand.
GTGGTTCCGGCACCTGCGGCCGCAGGACCGCGTCGCGGTCAAGCCGCACGCCTCGCCCGTGCTGCACGCGATCAACTACCTGCTCGGCGAACTCGACCAGAGCTACCTGACCCGGCTGCGCGAGTTCGGCGGCCTGCAGAGCTACCCGAGCCGGATCAAGGACCCGGACCCGGTGGACTACTCGACCGGTTCGGTCGGCATCGGCGCGACCGCCCCGATCTGGGGCGCGCTGTCGCGCCGTTACGTGCGCGCGGGCGCCGGTCGCCAGTACTCGCTGGTCGGCGACGCGGAACTGGACGAGGGCGCGGTCTGGGAAGCGGTGCTCGATTCGGCGGTCGGCGAGCTGGGGGAGATCGTCTGGCTGGTCGACCTGAACCGGCAGTCGCTGGACCGGGTGGTGCCCAACATCGCGGCCGACCGGCTGCGCGGCATGTTCGCGGCGGCGGGCTGGCAGGTGATCACGCTCAAGTACGGGCAACTGCTCGAGGAACTGTTCACGCGCCCGGGCGGGGAAGCGCTGCGGCAGCGGATCGACGCGATGACCAACCCCGAGTACCAGCGGCTGTTGCGCTGCGACGCGGCCGAACTGCGCCGCCGCCTGCCCGGCGATGGCGCCGACGCGCAGGTCATCGCCGATCTGGTGTCCGGATTGGACGATGCGACGCTGGTGGACGCGGTCGCCAACATGGGCGGCCACGACCTGGCCGCGCTCGACCAGGCCTTCAACGAGATCGACGACACCCGCCCCACGGTGATCTTCGCCTACACCGTGAAGGGCTACGGCCTGGCCACCAAGGGCCATCCGCAGAACCACTCGGCGCTGCTGTCCGACGAGCAGTTGCACGAACTCGCGGCGCGCGTCGGCACCAACCCGGACCAGCCCTGGGAAACCTTCCCGGCCGGCAGTCCGGCGCACGCGCTGTGCGCGGCGACCGCGGCCCGGCTGCGCCGCGAACCCGTTGCGCCCCAGCTGGCTCCGGCCGTGCCCGCCGACATCGGGCGCACGCCGACCGGCGTCGCGACCACGCAGGCCGCGCTGGGCCGGGTGCTGCTCGACCTGACCAGGCAGGCGCCGGAGGCCGCGCGCCGGGTGGTCACGGTCAGCCCGGACGTCAGCTCGTCGACCAACCTCGGTGGCTGGGTGAACAAGGTCGGCGTGTGGTCGGCGGGCGAGCGGCGCGACTGGTTCGCCGACGACGCCGAGACCATCCTGCACTGGCGGGAAAAGCCGACCGGTCAGCACATCGAGCTGGGCATCGCCGAGGTCAACATGGTCAGCCTGCTCGGCGAGCTGGGCGCGACCTGGAGCCGGTGGGGCGAGCCGCTGCTGCCGATCGGGGTGCTGTACGACCCGTTCGTGGAGCGCGCGCTGGAGCCGTGGTCCTACGGGATCTACGCGGGCGGCCAGTCGATCCTGGTCGGCACCCCCTCCGGGGTGTCGCTGGCGCCGGAGGGCGGCGCGCACCAGTCGATCAAGACCCCGTCGATCGGGCTTGAGCAGCCCGGTTGCGTCAGTTACGAACCGGCGTTCGCCATCGATACCGAGTGGGCGCTGCTGGCCTGCCTGGCGCAGCTCGGCAAGCCGGAGGGCAGTTCGGCCTACCTGCGGCTGTCCACCCGTCCCGTCGACCAGACGCTGGCCGACGTGCCGACCGACCCGGCCGCGCGCGAGCGGCGCCGCCGCCAGGTGGTGGCGGGCGCTTATCTGTTGCGCCGCACCGAGAATCCGCGGGTGACGATCGCGGCGATGGGGGCGGTGGTGCCGGAAGCGCTGGTGGCGGCGCAACGCCTGCAGCAGGTCGGGATCGCGGCCGACGTGGCCTGCGTGACCAGCCCGGACCTGCTCTACCGCGCGGTGCGGGCCCGGCAGGGCCACGAAACCGCGGAGACCTGGATCCTGGACCAGGTCTTCCCGGCCGAGCGGGCAACTCCCCTGGTCACCGTGCTGGACGGGCATCCGCACACGCTGGCCTTCCTGGCCACCGCCAACCGGGTCGCCACCACCGCGCTGGGCGTGACCGGCTTCGGCCAGTCCGGCTCGCTGGAGGACGTCTACCGGTACCACAACCTGGATGCGGACAGCATCATCCGCGCCTCCCTCGACCTGACCGCGTGAAGATTAATCAACCCAGATTGACAACCCTGGTTGATGAACCTACGCTGAGGGTATGGCGCGACGCTCCACAGTGGATGACTTAGCCGCCGAGCTGTTCGACGGCATCAGCCTGGTACTGCGCAGAATCCAGCAGCTCCAGGCACCCGGCGCCCTCACGCTGCCGGAACGTGCCGCGCTGGCCCGGCTCGGTCGCGGGCCGGCCACCTCGGCCGAACTGGCCAGGGCCGAGCAGATCACCCCGCAGGCCATGGGCAACACGCTCAGCGGCCTGGAGAGCCGGGGATTCGTCCAGCGCAGCGGAGATCCGCACGACGGGCGGCGCATCATCATGTCGTTGTCCGACGCGGGCCGCGACGTGTTGCGGCACAAGCGCGACACCCGGACCAAACAGGTCGCGGCCGCGCTGGACGCCGGGTTCACGGCCGAGGAGCTGGACACGCTGCGGGCCGCCGCGCCTCTGCTGGGCCGTCTCGCCGAGCACCTCTAGCACAACGAGCAAAGGGAATCATGAACGACACCCCAGTCATCGATCCGAGCCGGGCCGCGTTGCTGGTCATGGACTACCAGAGCGGCATCATCGCCTCCGCGACGAGCGCGGGTTCGGAGCAGGCACTGGCCAACACGGTCGACGCGATCGCCCAGGTCCGCGCGGCAGGCGGCCGGGTCGGCTACGTGCGCGTCGCGTTCACCGACGAGGACATGAACTCGATCCCGGCCACCAGCCACTTCGCCCCGATGGTCACTCCGGAGCGCCGCGATTTCCTGCACGCGCAATCTCCGGCCACCGCGATCGACGAGCGGGTCGAACCCGCGCCGGGCGACATCGTCGTGCGCAAGACCCGGGTCGGCGCCTTCTCCACCACCGATCTTGACCAGCAGCTGCGCGCGGCGGGCGTGGACACGGTGATCCTGGCCGGACTGAGCACCAGCGGCGTTGTGCTCTCCACCGTGCGCGACGGCGCCGACCGCGACTACCGGGTCATCGTGCTGGCCGACGCCTGCGCCGACCCGCAGCCGGGGATGCACGAGTTCCTGACCGAGCGAGTGTTCCCGCGCCAGGGCACGGTCATCACCACCGCCGAACTGCCCGGGCTGCTCGGCTAACCCCACGGCCACCAGAGATCCAGCGCGACGATCAGCACGGCCAGTCCGGCGAGCACGCACCAGGCGATGGTGCCGCGCAACAACACTCGGCGGACTGAGCGCATGATCGTCCTTTGTGGATCAGGTAAGGGCCGCACGAGCGATGGCGTCCGGTTCACGGCCGGCGAACAGCCACCCGCCGACGGTCGCCATCGCCGGCAGCCCGACCAGAATCGCGAGCAGGGCCAGGACCGGCGGATGGCCGAACGTGTCCAGTTCGGACCGGTAGTAGGACAGCAGCCCGGCATAGGCCACGGCCGTGCCGGTGAGCGCGCCCAGGAAGGCCAGCGAGCCCGCGGTGAGCCCGGCCAGCCTGCGCCGGGTGCCCGGTGACGCGCCGACCGCGGTCAATGTGCGCCGGTCGGCCAGGGTTTCCCGGCGGATCATGCCGATCATCATGGCCAGCACGCCGAGCGCGAGCGCGATCCCGACGCCGGTCGCCCAGTTGCCGAGCACCGTCATCGACGGCGCGCTCGCCGTGGTCTGGATGGCGCTGTCGTGGCGCAAGCCCAGCTGCCGCGCCAGGTTGATCTCGTCCGAGGTGAGCGGTTGCGGCGTGGTGATCAGCCAGCCGTCCGCCTCGGCCGTGATGCCGAGGGTCCGCATGGCGTGCGGGGTGATCAGCAGACTCGGCTCGTTCTTCAGGCCGGGCAGCGCGGAGATCGTCTGGATCACCGGGTGCGCGATCGAGCGCTGCCGGTCGCTGAGCACGAGGTCGGGCAGTTCGGCCAGGCCGGCGCGGGAGGTGACCAGGTCCGCGTCGGCGCTGATGGAGTTCGGGTCGATCCCGTAGCGCCGCAGGATGTCCGGCGTCAGCGCGTCGATCTGGCCGGTGGAGTCGGTGACCTTGTTCGCGTCGATCGTTTGCAGCGCGATGTCCTTCGGCTTGGTCAACGGCAGCACCGAGGTGGCGTGGAGCGTCGCGGCCAGTTCGGTGACCGCGTCGCGCTGGCCGGGATCGTGGGCGCCGGACGCCATCGTGTAGTAGGCGAGTTCGTTGTCGGCCAGGCTGGGGCCGACGTCGTCGAGAACGTTCAGGGTGCGGCCGGTGAGTTCGACGCTGATCGCGGCGGCGATGGCCACCGCGATGCTGATCGCGGCCAGGGCCGCACTCGACCGAGCGCGATAACGGGCCAGGTCGCGGAACGCGATCCTGGACGCGACCGGTGTGCGCGCGCCGATCCGGCCCAGCGCGGCGATCAGCAGCGGCGCCAGGAACAGGCTGCCGATGATGGTCAGCACCAGTCCCCCGACCGCCAGCGACCGCGACTGCAGATCCCGCACGAACGCCAGCCCGACCAGGCCGATCACGATCAACCCGGCCCCGGCCACCGCGAATCGCCGCGCGGGCGCGGGTTCGCTCGGCCGGTTGGCCAGCGCGGTCACCACCGGCACCCGGGCCGCCGAGCGCGCGGGCCACCAGGCCGCGACGATCGAGGTCAGCACGGCGAGCAGCAGTGCGGCGGCCAGCAGCCACCAGGGCAGGGCGAGCCGGTCGACCCGGTGCTCGCCGAGTTCCTCCACCACCGGCGCGTAGCCCAGCCAGGCCAGGAAACCGGCGAGCCCGCCCGCGGTGGCCGCGACCACCCCGACGATGGCGCCGTTGGCCAGCATGACAAGGCGGATGTGCCCCTCGGTCGCGCCGAGCGCGCCGAGCATGCCGATCGCGCGCAGCCTGCGCTGGGCCAGCACGGCGAATCCGGCGCTGGCCAGCAGTCCGACGAACATCAGTCCGAGCACGCCCATCGCCAGCACGATCACCTCGGCCCTGAAGTCCGGCTGTGGCGAGTAGTTGAGCACGCTGGTGGCGTCGGCGGGCGGGGTGAAGTGGCCCGGTTCTCCGTTGAACAGCAGGGAGATCTCGCTGGGCGCGGGCAGTTGGCTGGGCGCGACCAGCGCGAAGTTGTCCTGCAGGTTGTTCGGGTTCTCCACGATGCCGACCACGCGGAAGGTGCGCCCGGCGATCGGCCAATCGCTGCCCTGGTGCAGGTCGAACAGGGTTTGGGTGCCGGTGGTCACCGCGATCTCGTTGGCGCCGTGGGGATAACGGCCTGAGTCGAGCGCGAGCGTCGGTGCGCCGAACGGCGCGGCCGGGTCCTGGGCCCGCAGTTCGAGCGGGTCCGTCGAACCGCTGCGCAGATCCTGGTGCCCGATCACCGCGACCGGCCCGACCTGCGCACGCAGCCCGGCGAGGTCGGCGGTGAGCCGCTTGTCGTTGCCGGGCAGGTGGACCAGCGTGTTCGCGGTGCCGAGCGTGCCGAGGGTGTCGGCGGTGGGCCCCGAGTTGATGATCGTCGGCGCGGCGAACACGATCATGCCGACCGCGAGCGCGAGCATCGCGATGGTGATCAGCTGCTGACGCCATTCGCGGCGGAACATCCGCACCGCCCAGCGGAACACCGCCCGTCGCGCGGGCCCGCCGCTCACGCGCCGCCTCCGGTGGGCAGCAGCGATTCCGGTCCGTCCAGCGGTGCGGTCTGATCGACGATCCGGCCATCGCGCAGGAACACCACCCGGTCCGCCCACGACGCCAGCTGCGCGTCGTGCGTGACCAGCACGCCCGCGATGCCACGAGCGCACGAGGCGCGCATCAGCCGCAGCACGGTCTCACCGCTGGCCGAGTCGAGCGCGCCGGTCGGCTCGTCGGTGAGCAGCACCCGCCGCTCCCCCACGATGGCCCGCGCGATCGCGACCCGCTGCCGTTCCCCGCCGGAAAGCTGATCCGGAAAGCGTGCCGTGGCGTCAGCCAAGTCCAATTCGGACAGTGCGTTCCGCGCCTCGTCCCTGGCCCGTCGCGCCGGCATCCCGTCCAGTTCCAGCGGCAGCGCCACGTTCTCCAGCGCGGTCAGGCCGGCCAGCAGGTTGAAGTCCTGGAACACGTAGCCGATCGAGCGCCGCCGCAGCGCGGCCCGCTCCCGGCGCGACATGCCCAGCACCGAGCGCCCGCCGATCAGCACCTCGCCCTGGCTCGGCTCCTCCAGCGTGCCCGCGATCGTGAGCAGCGTGCTCTTGCCCGAACCGCTGGGCCCCATGACCGCGACCAGCGCGCCCGCCTCGACCGCGAAGCTCACCTCGCGCAGCGCGTGCACGGTGTTCGCGCCGCTGCCGTAGGTCTTGGACACGTTCCGCAAAGTCAGCACGGTCATGGCCGGACCCCCGTCCGCCTGCGTGCTTTGGGCATCGGCGCCTGCGTGGTCCTGGGTTCGTCGAACGAGGCGCGGCGAATCCGGCCGTCGGCCGCGTCCAGCCAGCGCACCACCGAGTCGAGCCGGAACAGTTCGGCGTCCACCACGAGCGCGAACCCGAGATCCAGCCCGGCCTCGTCGTTCTTCAGCCGCGTCCACTGCTGCATCAACTGCACCAGGTAGCGGCGGTGCGCCTGGATCATCTCGTGCACGTCCGCGCCGGCCACCCGCATGGCGACCAGGATCTTGATCACCAGTTCGTCGCGCGGCGGCGCGGAGAGGTCCGGCGGCGTATGCAGCCACGAGGACAGTTCCCGCTGGCCGTCGTCCGTGATGCGAAACGTCTTCTGCGGCCCCTCGGCGGCCTCGTCGTCCGAGGCGACCAGGCCGTCGCGCTCCAGTCGTTGCAGGGTCGTGTAGACCTGCCCGACGTTGAGCGGCCACACCTCGCCGGTGCGCGCCTCGAACTCCTCGCGCAGTTGCAGCCCGTACTTCGGACCCTCGCTGAGCAGCGCCAACAGCGCGTGCCGAACACTCACAAGATCGCCCAACCCGGTAGCATACTCGGTATACTACCGAGCAAATCGGAAGTTTGTCACCCGGGGTCCGTACTGTCGCGTCATGCCGAAGCGAGGGCCAGCGCAGTTCATCCGCCAGATCCGGGTCGACCCGCTCGCCAAGACCGGTGGCTACCCGTTCACGCTCCCCGCGGTCGCCCACCTGATCCGGTCCGGCAGCTTGAAGTTCAACCGCGGCGTGACCTTCATCGTCGGCGAGAACGGCTCCGGCAAGTCGACCCTGATCGAGGCGATCGCGGTGGCGGCCGGGTTCAATCCGGAAGGCGGCAGCCAGAACTTCCGCTTCGCCACCCGTGCCACCGAATCCGTCCTCGGCGACTACCTGATCCTCACCTGGAACACCACCAAGCCGCGCACCGGTTTCTTCCTGCGCGCCGAGTCCTACTACAACGTCGCCTCGGAAATCGAACGCCTCGACCGCGCGGACCCTGCCCATCCACTACTGCCCGCCTACGGCGGCGTGGCACCACACGAACGCTCGCACGGCGAGTCGTTTCTCGATCTGATCACCCATCGATTCGGCCCGCGCGGCCTCTACCTGCTCGACGAGCCGGAGGCCGCGTTGTCCGTGCGCGGCTGCGTCGCGGCGCTGTCCCGGCTGGCCGAGATCGTCGAGCAGGGCAGCCAGATCATCGTGGCCACCCACTCCCCGATCATGCTGGCCCTGCCCGGCGCGACCATCCTGGCCATCACCGACGACGGCGCCCTGGTCGAAACCAGCTACGACGACGCACCCCCGGTCCGCCTGACCCGCGACTTCCTCGGCGTCAGTCGCGACCCGCTACGGCCAGCCCGGGAGTGTGACCGGTGAGCACAGCGAGGAACTCCGTGACCACGCGGCTCTGGTAACCGCCGGCGCGCCGCACCGCGACCACCGGCACGCGCACCTTGAGGCCGGTGACGTCGATGATGCGCAGGCTGCCGATGCGCAGTTCCTCGCGGATGTTGTTGACCGGCATCAGCGCGACGCCGAGCCCGGCCTCGATCAGCCGCTTCTGCGCGGTGAGGCTGTCGACGGTGGTGATCGACGGGTTGGGCAGACCGGCGGCGGCGAGTTGTTGTTCGAGCAGGCCGCGGAACGAGCCGGACCGACCGCGCTCGGCCGGGAAGCCGAGCCATTTCTCCTGGTGCAGCGGCGTCAGGTCGGGCAACTGATCGGCGGTGATCGGATGCCCGGCGGGGACGACGACGTAGAGCTTTTCGTCGCCGAGCCGGATCGACTCCAGTTTCGGGTCGGTGTCGTCGTTGTAGCGCAGGCCGAGGTCGGCTTCGCCGTTGCGCACCAGCAGGCTCACCTCGTTGCTGGTCGCGGTGCGCAGGTCGACCGTGACGTCGGTGGCCCGTGCGGTGAATTCGCGCAGCGCGTCGACGATGTGCGAGTCGGCGAGGGTGCCGACGATGACCAGCCGGAGGGTTTGCGGGACGTCGGCGCGATCGCGCACCGCGCGCTCGCCGTCGCGGATCGCGGCCAGCGCGGCCTCGGCGTGCGGGAGCAGGGCGCGGCCGGCGTCGGTGAGCGTGACCCGCCTGCCGACCCGCTCGAACAGCGCGGTGCCCAGGCTGGCTTCGAGTTCGTGGATGCGCCTGCTGATCGCGGGCTGTGAGCGGTGCAGCCGCCGGGAGGCCTGGGTGAAACCGCCCGTCTCGGCGATGCACACGAACGTCTCCACCTCATCCAACGTCATGACATCATTATTCCTGATGGATGAGCAGCAGAACTATGCATTGGACTGATCGATGTAGGTCGCGCACACTGAGTTGGTGACCACCGATCAAGCCAGCAAAGCCGCCCGCTTCCGCGCCCTGCACGAGCGCGACGAACCCCTGTTGCTGCCGAACCCGTGGGACGCCGGAACCGCGCGCCTGCTCGCCGGGCTCGGGTTCGAGGCGCTGGCCACCACCAGCCTCGGCGTGGCCAACATCTTCGGGCGCGGCCGCGCTACCCAGCAGGAGATCCTGGACAACATCCGCACCATCGACGAGGCGACGCCGCTGCCGGTCAACGCCGACCTGGAGAACGGTTTCGCGCACGATCCGGCCGGCGCCGCGAAGATGATCGAGGTCGCCGCCGGCTATGGCGCGGCCGGTGCGTCCATTGAGGACTACACCGGCGATCGCGACAACCCGATCTACGAGTTCGGCCTGGCCGTCGACCGGGTGCGGGCGGCGGCCGAGACCGCGCACGGCCTGCCGGTTCCGGTGCTGCTCACTGCCCGCAATGAGAACCTCATCCACGGGATCGACGACCTCGACGACACCATCCGCCGGCTCCAGGCATTCGAGGAGGCGGGCGCGGACGTCCTCTACGCGCCCGGTCTGCGCACGCTGGCGCAGATGCGCAGCGTGGTGTCGTCGGTCGGCAAGCCGGTCAACGTGGTGATGGGCTTCGCCGATCCGACCATCACGCTGGAACAGCTGGCCGAGATCGGCGTCGGCCGGATCAGCATCGGCGGGGCACTGTCCCGGCTCGCGCTGAAGTCCTTCATGGACGGTGCGCGGCAGATGCGCGCGGGCGACTTCGGCTTCGTGGCTGAGATCCCGCCGATGAGCGAACTGCTCAAGGCGTTCGGCTGATCACCCTCAGCTCGGCAGGTAGTGGAAGCTGATACACACATACGGCAACTCGAACTCGGTGACGTCGCGCAGGTCCGGGTGGGTGGCGACCACCTCCCGGACCGCGTCCAGCAGCGCGGCGCGCTCGGCGTCCGGGCTGGTCGAGATCCGGCTGAACGTGCTGACCAGGTCGACCAGTTCGTCCCTGGTCAGCGACTGCTGCCAGGTGGTGTGGGTCATGACGCCGGATGCGAACCCGGTGACCGCCATCGGCGCCATGTCCCGCACCGCGTTCTGCCCGGGATGGGTGATGGCGAGCAACTCCTTGACCCACGCGATCCGCGGATCCGGCACGTTCCACAACATGGCCAGCACGCCGTCCTCGGCCAGCACCCGCCGCGCCTCCCGGCCCGCCGCCTCCGCCTCGACCCAGTGCCAGGACTGGCCATAGGTGATCGCGTCCGCGCTGTGATCATCGACCGGCATCGACTCCCCGGTGCCCTCGCGCGCGTCGATGCCGGGCAATTGCTCGGCGAGGGTCGCGCGCATGACCGGATCGGGCTCGATCGCGATCACGTGGTGCCCGATCGAGGCGAGCACCGAGGTCAGTTTTCCGGTGCCCGCACCCACATCGACGACGCGTTTTCCGGTTTCTGGCAGGAAAGCCGCGATGGCCTTCGCCGGATAGTCCGGGCGCAGCCGGTCGTAGAGCGATGCCTGTTTCCCGAACGACCGCGCCCGCACGGAATGGTTGTCCATACGTGTCATGATGTCAGCTCGGCCAGCTTCAGCACGGTCGTCCAGTTCCGCGCGGTGAAGCTGACCTTGGCATTGCGCAGCACTTTGGCCAGCGGCGAGTCGCGCGAATTGACGGCGTAGCTGAGGTAGATGTGCCGCCGCCCGAGGGCCAGCTCGTCGCCGTCGTGCACGAGACCGGCCTTCGCGAACCAGTCTTTCGGCGGCGCCGATTGCAGGAACGCGACGTGCAGCATCTTCGGTTCGCCGGCCTTGTCCGGGAACGGATTGTCCGCGATGACCGCCGCGATCTCCTTGCCAGTCCAGGCGAACACCTCGACGTCCAACCCAAATCGTGTGCTGATCAGCTCGTGCAGCGCGCTCCCGGCATCGCCTTTGGGCACGTCGGCGGCGACGTTGCCGCTCTGCAGGTAGGTGGTGACGTCGGTCCAGCCGAGTTCGTCGACGAGGGCGGCGCGCAGTTCGGCCATGGGCAGCCTGGTGTTGCCACCCACGTTCACGCCCTTGAGCAATAGAGCCGTTCGCGCCACCCGCACCTCCCGCTGATCAGACCATTGTGCCCGCGACCAGCTTGTTCAGCTCGGCGATCATCGAAGGCCACAGTTCCCGGGGAAGATCGTGGCCCATCCCCGGATAGCTGACCAGCCGGGCCCCCGGAATCACCCGCGCGGTCTCGCGGGCGGCGTGCGGCGAGAGCATCGTTTCCGCGCCGCCGTGGATCACCAGCGTGGGTGCGGTGATCCGCGCCAGCTCCGGCCGCCGGTCGCCCGCCGACCGCATCGCGGCCATCTGCCGCATGGTCGCGGCCGGGTCCTGCGGGTAGACCGAGGCGATCCGCCGGATCCACGCTTCGTCCATCGGGTAGTCGGGCGAGCCGACGATCTTGAACAACTTGATCAGGTGGTCGGCCGCGCCCTCCGGCCCCTTCCCCGGCTTGCCCAGCGCCAGAATCTTGACCAGCGTGCGGAGTTTCGGCCTGCACACCGACCATTGCGACGACGGCGGGGTCGCCACCGTGGTCAACGTGCGCACCCGATCCGCGTGGTGCACGGCCAGCGTCTGGCCGATGATGCCGCCCAGCGACACCCCGAAGACGTGCGCGCTCGGCCAGTCGAGCGCGTCGAGCACGGCAGCGGCGTCGCCGGCCAGGTCGCGCACGGTGTACGTGGTCTTCGGGTCGACGTGGGTGGCGAGTCCCGAGTCGCGATTGTCGAATCGGGCGACCTGAAAACCGCCGTCCACCAGGGCGGCACAGAAGTCCTCGTGGTAGGCCAGCCGCCCTTCGTTGCCCATCGGCGCGATCAGCAACAACGGCTCACCGCTCGTGCCGAAGGTCTCGTACTCGAGTTCGATGTCGCCGTTCTTGCAGGTCACAACCGCCATTTCTGCCCCCTCAACCGTTGGCAATACATCGTATTGTAACTGTAGTGTGGCGGCTGTGCCGAAAAAGGTCAACCAGCAGGCGCGTCGACAGGAGATCGCCGACGCGATGTGGCGAGTCACGCGCCGCGACGGCTGGGAGTCGGTGAGCATGCGGCACGTGGCCGCCGAGGCCGGGGTGTCGGTCGGGATGGTGCAGCACCACTTCGCCAGCAAGGACGAGATGGTGCGCTTCGCGATGGACTCGATCGGCGAGCAGTACGGCAAACGCATCGTCGAACGGATCATGGCGCTACCCGAACCGCGCGTGCCCCGGCAGGTCGCCGAGATCGTGCTCTACGAACTGCTGCCGCCGGAAGGCGAAGGCCAGGCCGAGGTGCAGGCGTCCGCGGCCTTCCTCAGCCGGGCGGTCATCCACCCCGAAATCGCCGCCGACCTGGTCGCCGCGGGCGCGCGCCTGCAACACCATCTGGTCGAGCAGATCACACTGGCGCGGCCGGACGCGGTCGACCCCGAGATCGACGCCGCCGGCCTGCTCGCCCTGGCCGACGGCCTGATCGCGCACATCCTCACCAGCCGCATCACCCGCGAGACCGCGAAGGCGGTCATCGCGTCGCAACTGGACCGGATCTTCCAGCCATGAGGCAGGCCCTGATCGACGCATTGCGCGCGGCCGCGCCCGAACTGGCCGAGTTGCCGATCGCGATGCGGCCGATACGGGCTGGGCAGGACCCGGTGTGGTGGTCGTCGAGTGGTAGAACCGCTCCGGTGTCGCCGGGCCGAGTTCGGATTCGCCGATGAGGCGGGCCAGGATGAGGCGGGACAAAGGGAGCGCGGCACACCGGAATCGGCCCGCGCCATGGGGCCGGCAGCCAACCTGCGACTGCCGGCCCCATGCCGCCGTTACGGCGTGAAGGCCAGCGCCGGGACGAACCGCTGTGCGTCGACCGTGCCGTTGCCGCTGGCCAGGTCATACCCCGGTCCGGCGTTGAAGCCGACGACGGTGTGCGTGGTGCCGTCGCTGTTGGTGAACGGACCGAAGGTGTTGTTGCCCTGGGTCACGTCGACCACACCGGCGTAGTTGCCGACGTGCGACAGCAGGTAGAGCCTGCTGTCGATGTTGCCGAGCGAGTGATGGGCGAGCTGCGCGGCCATCGCGACGATGCCGGAGAACTCCGGCGACGCCTCGCTGGTGCCACCGACGAGGTGGTAACCGACGTTGTTCGGCAGGAACGAGTAGTACAGCACGACCGCACCGTCGACCGCCGCGCTCAGCGAGACGTCCGGCGTGCCACGGTTGTTGCCGACCACGTTGCGAACGCTGTTCTGGTAGTTCGGCCGCGAGAACGTCGTGGACACGCCGCCGCCACCCGCGCCGCCGCCGACCGACACGAAGTCGTTCCAGACCACGTCCGGCGCCAGCCGGTTGCCGTTGGCGTCGAGGTCGAGCATGGTGCCGCCGACCGAGGTGACCAGCGGGTCGGCCGAGGGCCAGCTGTTGACCCGCATCGGGTAGAGGTCCGTGCCGTTGAGTTCGGCGTCGGTCGCGCCGTCGTCACCGGAGCTGGCGAGCACCGTGACACCGTGCGCGGCGGCGTTCTTGAACGCGGAGCGCAGGTTCAGGATGGACTGCCGGTTCGGGAACGTCTCCTCGGTGGCGCCGAAGCTCTGCGAGATCACGTCGCCGATGTGGTGGTCGATCAGGAAGTTCTCGGCCTTGACGATCTCCGGGAAGCCCTGCACGCCCTCGGTCTCGGAAACCGGCGTCTCCTCAAGGACGATCCGCGCGCCCGGCGCGAACACGTGCGCCCATTCGACGTCGAGCGTGGTCTCGTCGGCCCAGCCCGCCATGTCGCTGTTGTTCGGGTCGAACGGCGGTACCGCGCCCGCGTCCTGGCGGATGGTGAGCGAGGGCGGATCGGGCAGGCCGAAGGTCTTGTCGAAGACCTTCAGGTCGTTCTGGATGGTCGGCGAGCCGAAGGCGTCGACGATGTCGATCGTCCGGCCCCGGCCGTCGATGCCCACGTTGTGCAGGGGATTGAGGTTGTACGCCTGCTCCAGCTGGAAGGGCTGGTAGCAGTGGATGCCCAGGTTCTGCAGGCAGAACGCGGTGGTGGGCGGGGTGCTGAGCGTCTTGCCGTTGATCGGGTCGTTGATGAACGGGTGCGGTGCCACCGTCCCCGGTCCAGCCGCCGCAACCGAACCAGCAGTGGTCGCGGCCACCAGACTGACGGCGCCGACCGCTGCGATCGTCGCCGCGGACAGCCACCGTAATGGACGTTTTGCCATGGCTTTCCTCCTCAACACTGGGGATACGCGCTCGCAGGGCCAGCGCGCCGGGACGGTAGCCAGCCGCCCCGTAAGGCATCGCCGCAGGCAGCGCCTTTGTTGCACTTGGGTCCAGCGGATCGAACAGTGAGAAACCGGATGATCGCGGACAGCGAGGCAGCGCGTTCGTCAAGAGCATGAACCCGGCTATTCGGATTCACAATTGACGTTTTCGTTGTTCGTCGTTCAACAGAATTGTCGCCATTGGATTGTGAACGCCTTTTTCGGCGGCAGTGTCCGATCAGTCCTTGACCGCCGATCCCGACTCTAATTAGACTGGCTGCCAAATTAACGGAACCTGGGAATTTCCCGCACCTTCTCCGATCACGAAGTCACCCGCTCGGAAAGGAAAAACATGAATCACCGCGCCCGAAACGCGGCGAAACTGCTGCTCGGCGTGTTCGCCGCGCTGGCCCTGTTACTGGCGCCCGCACAGGCCTCCGCGTCGGCACCCGCCGCCCCGCACCCGGCCGTTGCGGCGGGGCCCAACGCGGACAACGGGAACCCGACCGCGGCCCAGCTGCTGGCCAAGGTCTCCGGCAAGTGCAACCAGGTCTCCCACGGCGCCTACTCCAACAAGAACGGCGGCAAGGCGCCGATCTGCGCCAGCGGCAACGCCTACTACTGGACCTCCGGCATGGCCATCGACTGCGACGGCCAGGTCACCGCCCAGTGCAACAAGAACACCGACTGCTGCTTCCAGCCCGACACGTCCTTCCACCAGTCCGACGGCAAGCCGCTCAGCGCTGCTGTCCTGCCCTACGTGGTGATTCCGCTGCCGGGCAAGATCTGGTCGTACAAGAAGGCCGGTCTCAAGGGCGGCGACGTGGTCGTGGTCATCTACAAGGGACAGGTCGAGTACGCGGTGTTCGGCGACGAAGGTCCGAACGACAGCATCGGCGAGTCGTCCTACGCCACGGCGAAGGCGCTCGGCATCGACGACAACCCGAAGACCGGCGGCACGGCCGGACCGGTCACCTACATCGTGTTCAAGAACTCGGTGGTCTCCCCCATCGAGAGCCATGCGAACGCGGTGTCCAGCGGCCAGAAGCTGGCCCAGGCATTCGTCAACAGCTGACCGAGGGGCGGTTGAGCTGGCCGGTCACTGATCGGCCAGCTCAGCCATTGCCGGCTTGGGCCGTCGCGCGATGCCGCTCGACGGGACGACCAGCGCCGCGTCCTGATCGGGTTCGAGGAAGACCTGGTCACCGTGCACCAGCCCGACCTTCTCCCGGTACACCCGCACCTTCACGGATTCTCCGTGATCAAGAGTGATGTGGTAGTCCCAGCAGTCGCCCTGGTAGATGGTGAAATCGATGGTGCCGGTCCAGTCGCGTTCGCTGTGCCGGCGCCGGGACAGGCGGAAACTCTCCGGCCGCATGAACACGCTGACCTGCTCCCCCGCCACCAGCCCGTCGCAGGCGCGGCAGCGCAGCGCACCGGCGGCCACCGAGATGTCGACCAGCGCACCGTCCACTTTGTCCACCGTGCCGGTCATCGTGTTGGACACGCCCAGGAAGCGCGCGGTGAACGCGGCCGTCGGCCAGGTGTAGATCTCCTGCGGCAGGCCCTGTTCGACGATCTGACCGGTGTTCATCACGATCACCCGGTCGGAGACGGCGAGCGCCTCGTCCTGGTCGTGGGTGACGAACACGGTGGTGATGCCGAGCCGTTGCTGCACGGCGCGGATCTCCTCGCGCATCCGGTCGCGCAGGCCGGCGTCCAGGTTGCTCAGCGGTTCGTCGAGCAGCAGCACCTTCGGTTCCCGCACCAGCGCCCTGGCCAGCGCGACCCGCTGCTGCTGACCGCCGGAGAGCATCGGCGCGGGACGGTCGGCGAAATCGGCCAGCCCGACGCCGTCCAGCGCGGCCAGCGCCCGTTCCCGCGCCTGCGCCCGCGAGACCCGGGGACGTTGCGAGCGCAGCGGGAAGACCACGTTCTCCAGCACGGTCATGTGCGGCCAGATCGCGTAGGACTGGAACACGATGCCGATCGGCCGCCGGTTCGCGCCGAGGAACACGCCCTGATCCGGCGCGGCGACAACCTGACCGTCGATGCTGATCTCGCCATGATCGGGCCGTTCCAGTCCGGCGATCAGCCGCAGCGTGGTCGTCTTGCCGCACCCGCTCGGGCCGAGCAGCGTGACCAGTTCGCCGTCGGCGATGTCCAGGTCGACGCCGTCCACGGCGTTGCCGGTCGTGACCCGCGCCGAGTAACGCTTGACCACCCCGCTGAGCTTGATCATCATGCCTCCTTCACACCGAACCGGCGCCCGATCAGCCGCACCACGCCGACCACGGCGGAGAGCAGCGCAACCATGAGGATGCCGAGCGCGGCGACGACCGGATAGTCGCCGCTGGACCACAGGTTGTAGATCTCCACCGACATCACGTCGGTGTTCTGCGAGTACAGGAAGATCGCGGCCGAGATCTCCCGGAACGCGACGATCGTGGTGTAGAGGAACGCGGCCAGCAGCGAGGGCATCAGCAGCGGCAGATAGATCTTCCGGAAGGCCCGCACGAACCCCGCGCCGCTCGCGGTCGCCGCCTCTTCCAGTTCGTCACTGATCTGCGCGATGCCGGGCCCGAGATACCGCATGCCATAAGGCAACCCGATGGTCACGAACGCGATCACCAGGATGATCAGTGTCCCGTACAGGTGGAACGGCAACGGCGCGACCAGATACCAGTACAGCACGCCGACCCCGAGCACGATGCTCGGCACCGCGATCGGCACGGTAGCCAGCCCATCCAGCAGGAACCGCCCCCGAATCCGGGTTTTCACGGTCAGATAGGCGACAACGGCGGTCAGCACCGTGACGATCACCCCGGCCGACAACGCTGTGATCGCGGTGTTGCGCACCGCGTCGAGCAGCGCGGGCGAGGAGAACAACGTCCCGTAGTTGCGCAACGAGACGGTCCGCAACGCCTGCACGGACGGCGGGCTGTAGGTCGGCAGCAGCGACGACCACAGCAGCATCGCCAACGGCAACACCACGGTGACAACGAAGAACAGCAGGAACGCCGCGAACCCGAGCCAGCGCCACCGCCCCAGATCCGTGACCCGGGGCCGGAAACCCTTCCCGGTCACGGTCTGCGTCGGCGAGCGGCGGGTCAACCGTTGGGACACGATGAGCCCGATCGCGGCCAGCACCAGCACGAACACGCCGATCACGGCGACCGTGCCATAGTCGGCCGGGAAGGACTGGATCGCCTCGTACATCCGGCTGACGAACACGAACACGTGGTTGGGCACCCCGAGCAGTTGCGGCACCTCGAAGGTCGAGATGGTCTGCACGAACATCAGCAGGCCGGCGGAGAGGATCGCCGGCCGGATCAGCCGCAACGTGATCGTGCGCAACACCCGCAGCGGCCGCGCGCCCGAGGACAACGCGGCCTCTTCCAGCGAGGCGTCCATCGAGGTGAACGCGGAAACGCCCATCAGGTAGGCGACCGGGGTCATGTGCGTGGTCTGCACGAAGATCATGCCGAGCAGCGAGAAGATGTCGAACACCGGCAGGTGCACCGCGCGCAGCGCCCCGTTGAGCGGCCCGGTCTGCGGCGAGAACAGCAGCGCCCAGGCGACCGTGTTCAGGATGCCCGGAATGATCAACGGCACCAGGGCGGCGACCCGCGCGAACCCCTTGGCCGGGGTGTTCGTACGGGTCACCAGCCAGGCGAGGCCGAACCCGATGGCCACCGCGAGCAGCGCGGTCGCCACCGCGTACTCGAACGAGTTGGCCACCAGCTCGCCGAACCCGGCTCCGGTGAACGTGTCCACGTAGTGCTGGAAAGTCCACGTGGTGGGGCCGGTGCCGAGGAAGGTCGACTCGAAGCTGGCCACCAGCATGGTGCCGACCGGTACCAGGGCCAGGTAGGCGACGAGCACCGCGGCGATCGCCAGGATCACGTAGCGCGGCTCGAACCGGCGTTTGGCCGGGCGCACGTCGACGAGGGGTTCGGTGAGGACAACCATCAGTCGGCGCCCAGGGCCGACTTCATCTCACTGGCGTACTGGTTGTACTGAGCGGCCGAAATGCTGGCCATGCCCCACGCGGGCGTCCACTTGGCCGGGTCCCACACCGTCGGGTCGTTCTTCACGTCCGTGCGCAGCGAGGTGTGGTCGGTGGTGTCGATGATCGCCTGCTGGCCCTGCTGCGACGTCATCCAGTTGACGAACAGCGCGGCGGCCGCGGGATGCGGGGCGTTGCGGGCGATGTCGATCGGGGTGAACGAGGTCGGCAGCGGGTTCGGGTTGACGAACGCGACCTTGCCCGGGTTCTTCTTCTGCTCGCTGGCCGCCTTGTACCCGTACGCGGAGGCCGATGCCGCCGGCTCGCCCGCTTCGACCTGGGTCAGTGCCAAGGTGTGGCTCTCCACCAGCTTCGGCTGGTTCTTCCCGAGCTGCTGCAACAATGCCAGCGCCTTGTCATGGCCCATCACGTTGATCAGGCCCTCGTAGAGGTTGACCGCGCTCGGGTCCATCGAGAAGTGGCCCTTCCACTGCGGCTGGGCCAGCACCTGCAACGAGGTCGGTGGCTGCAAACCCAGCTTGGACAGCTCGCCCGGGTTGTAGACGATCGCGGTGGTGACCACGTAGACGTTGCCGCAGTAGCCCTTGGGCATGCTCTGCCCGCTCGGCAACGGCTGCTGGTCGGCCGGGCAATAGGGTTGCAGCGCGTTCGCGTTGATCAGCTGGTCGACCTGCGGCGCGTCGCCGGAGACCACGTCCGCGTTGAACTCGCCGCCGCGCTGTTCGGTGATCACCCTGGGCGGCAACTGAGCCGCGCTCAGCCGCAGCGCGTTCACCTTCACCTTGGGATACACCTTGTTGAAGGCGGACACCATGTTGTTCACGTCGTCCGCCGCGAACGTGGTGTACCAGTTGATCTGGCCCTCCTGCGCCGCCGTCGACGCGAGCTGGCCGGCGGGCAGGTTGGCCACGCTGCTCAGCGACGTACCGGAAGACCCGTTGGCGCTACCACCACACGCGGCGAGCAGCAGACCAGCACAGGCGAGAACTGTTGCACCTAAGATCGTGCGCATCGGATTTCCTCCAGGATGCTAAAGAATGCGATTGGCTTTCGCCGCGTGGTAGCGCCAGTTGGCGTCGTCGTTGAAGGCCGAGCCGAGATCGGGCAACTCGGCGATGTCCTCGGCCGGAATGTTCGGGGCGGTGCGGCCGGTCCTGGCCACGTCGAGCGTGACAACGGCCAGCGCGTTCAGGTTCAGCGCGCGCATGACCGCCTCGCGCACGGTGCGCCCGGTGACCGTGATGCCGTGCCCGCGCAACACACACGCGGGCGCGTCACCCATCGCGGCCAGCATTTCCCCGGCCAGCTCCGGCCGCCGGATCAGCACCGAGCGCGGATAGACCGGGATGCCCTCGTGTGCGAGGCGCATCGCCGGAATGTTGAACGAGCCGAAGATCGGCCGCAGCGGCAGGCCGGCGATGCCGCAGGTGAGCACGGCGGGCGGGTGGGCGTGCACGACCGCGCCGACCTCCGGTCGCGCCCGCAGCACCTCGCCATGAATGGGTAGTTCGTTGGGCACCGCGAACCCGTCGGTGATCTCATCGCCCTTGCCGTCGAAGTCGACCAGCCGGATGTCCGCGTCCTCGGTGAACAGCAGGCCGTGCTCGCGCGGCCCACGGCACCGGATCAGCATCCGATCCTCGCCGACCCGGGCCGACACGTGGCCGAGAATCCCGTCGACCAGGCCCTCCACCGCCAATATCCGGCAGGCGAGCGCGATCTCGGCGCGCAACTCGTCGAGTTCCATTGGCTCAGTACCTCTGCGGGATGAGGATCGCGCAGCACACGATGGACACCACGACGGTCCCCACCAGCAGCAGGAAACCGCTGGTGTACGAGCCGGTCGCGGCCAGCAGCACACCCATCAGGGCAGGCGCGCCGGCGCCGATGATGTTGGTGAACGAGGAGAACACGCCACTGGACGCTTCCACCGAGCGGGTCGGCATGAGGCTGTGCAGCAGGCCCCAGTTGGCCACGATGCACCAGGCGTTACCGGCCAGGCCGAGGAAGACGAAGACCGCGACGGAGGCGATGTTGGCCGGCCCGAGCACCGCGCCGAGAATGCCGATCCCCTCGATCGCGAACCCGACAGCCGCGAAGCCGGCCCGCCGCATCCGCCGGTCGGACCCGATCCCGACGAGCAACATGACCACAATGGACAGTGCGTTGGCCACGGTGAGAATGATGCCGACCACGCCGAACTGGATGTGCCGCTGTTCCTTGAGGAAGGTCGGCAGCCAGGTGACCAGACCGTAGAACGGGATGTTGCTGCCCAGGTACATCAGCATGGTCAGCCAGTACCGGTAGTTGCGGAACGGCGAATCCGGCCCGTTCTTCGGGATCAGCTTCGTCGTCTCGAACCGATTTCGCTCGATGTGGTCGACCTCGACGTTGGTGATGGAGTCAGCCTGTCGCGGGTCGTCGTGCACGAACAGCAGGGTCATGCCGAAGGCCAGCACGAGCGCGATCCCGGCCTGTATCCAGAACGTGCCTGCCCAGCCGAGGCTGCTGAGGGTCGCCGCGGTCAGGAAGGAGGCGAAGGTGGAACCGACGAAGATGCCGGACAGCCAGGACGCGTTGGCACGCGCTCGTTCCTGGATGGGGAACCAGTGCGCGGTCAACGTGTGCGCGACCGGATAGAAGCACGCTTCGCCGATACCGAGCGCGATGCGCGTGCCGTACAGCTCGGGCAGGTTGGTCACGAACGGCGTGATGGCCAGCGACAGCACCCAGATGGAGCTGCCGGCCAGCATGGCGCGCCGTGGTCCCCAGGCTTTGACCGCGAATCCCCAGGCGAGCAACGAAACACCGTAGGCGTAGAGGAACGAGCTGGACACCCAGCCGACGGCGGCGGAATGGGACGAGACACCGAAACGCTCGGTGAAGACCGGACTTGCCACCACGATGCCGACCGAGGTCTTCATCAATTGCGCGACAGCGAAACTGACCAGCAGCGGCATCCCCACATGCAGCCATCGGCGACCGGACGTTCGGGTCACGACCTGCGCGGCAGTCGAGGTCGTATCCATGCGAGCCACTCCCTTGTGGATGGTGAATGCGGGAATACCGAAAGAATGATCATCGGATGACTATTGGTCAGACCATACTGCCATCAAAAATCGAGGTCAAGCATGGTAAGGCTAAGAATTCCCAGCCAATAAACGGCATGAGCCGACCAGGCGATCACCTGGCCGGCCCCCGTTGAAGATCAAACAGCGGCGACGGCTTCGCCGGTGAGTTCCGCGTCGTACTCGGGTGCGTTCTCGAAGTAGTGCACCTTGTCGTAACCGAGCTGCTTGAACAGCCGGTTCTGCCCGGACAGCAGCAACAGCGGCGTGCCATCGGCGGCGAAGTGTTGCGCGATCGTGTTCTGCGGGACGTAGAGGGTGTCGCCCTGCTTCAGCTCGTGGCGAGTCGGCTCCTTGGCGATGCGCGCGTGGTACTTCTCCGCGATCTCCGCCTCCACCTCCCAGTGCAGCGAGTAACCGGAACCGGAAACCACGTAGAGCACCTCGTCAGCCATGTGCCAGCGCTTGCCGGAGCGGCTGCCCTGCGGGATCTTCAGCTCGAACGCGTCGACACTGAACGTGCGCACGTCGGTGCGGTCCGGGCTGGACAGCACCCGCACGTTGCCCAGCGGCGTGGTCTCCCAGGTGGTGTGCTCGGGCTTGACCACCTTCTTGCGGTCCTTGACGCCCGGGGTCCAGATCTGCGACCAGTCCTCGCGCGGCCCGTACTTCTCCTCGTTCTCCACCGGCCCGCTGCGGCCCTGCTGGATCAAGCCGAGGAACATCCACGCGCACTTGGCCTTCATGACCAGGGCCGTCGCGGTCTCGTCGTACGGGTTGAAGTGCCGGTGCACCGAGTCGGTGTGCACGAGGACCAGGTCGCCGGTGTCCCAGTCGTAGCGCTGGTCGTCGTGGATCTCGTAGCCCTTGCCCTCCAGGATGTAGAAGGCGGCCTCGTTCTGGTGGCCGTGGCCGTGGTTGGAGGACTGCGGCGGCAACTGTACGAAGTGGACTTGCAGGGTCTGGGTCAGGAACGGGTCGTCCCCGGGACCGATCCGCCACCAGGTCTTGGACTTGGCCGAGTCGCCCGAGTGCGCGACCTTGGCGTCGTCGACCACGACGGTGTCGTCGCGGACTCGCGGCGCGGCCAGCTGGCGCTCCCGGAACTCGCCGAGCCCGTAGGACTCGGAGGTGATGCCGCGCAGGAATACGCGACCGCTCTTGCTCATGGAGAACTCCTCTCGTAATTCGGTATTAACGTTAGACCATTAGGCATTCGCGAACAAGACCTCAGGCTTGCTACCAGCGGGTTCGCCCGACAAAGCCCGGTTTGGGCCATTGGGCTAATGGGCTTACACTTAGCCCTTACGGAAGTCGCACGACGTGGGGGCAACCATGACCGAGCAGGGCCTGTTCACCACGGTGAGCGCCAACCGGATGTCCGAGGCTATCGTCACCCAGATCCGGACCCTCATCCGCACCAACCGCCTCGTCCCCGGCGACCGGCTGCCCAGCGAGCGCGAACTGTGCGACCAGTTCGGGGTCAGCCGGGTGACCGTGCGCGAGGCCCTGCGCGTGCTCGAAGCGGGCGGCCTGATCGAGATCCGGGTCGGCGCGCGCGGCGGCGCGTTCGTCACCACCCCGACCTCCGACCAGCTCGGTGCCGGCCTCGCCGACCTGATCAACCTCGCGGCGATCACGGCCGTCGAGGTCACCGAGGCCCGGCTGGTGTTCGAACTCGGCATCATCCCGATGGTGGTCGAGCGCGCGACCGAACAGGACATCGAGGAACTGCGCGCGATGACCCGCGAGCACATCGCGGTGCTCAAGCGCGGCGAGTACAACATCGCCATGTCCGCGCAGTTCCACAACCGGGTCAGCGCGTGCACCCACAACGCGGCCATCGAGATGCTGGTGCACTCCTTCCACGGCCCGCTGCTGATGTCGCTGCGCGAGGCGCGCACTGCCGCCCCGGTGATGGGCCAGCGCGGCGTCTACGAGCACCGCGACTTCGTCGAAGCGATCGCCGAGCGCAACGTGGAGGAGGCCACCGCGATCCTGCGCCGCCACGTCGAGCGGACCGCGAAGGTCCTCAGCAAGGCAAAGGACTGAGCCGGGGATAGACCCGGCGCACGTTCCCCTCGAACACGTTGGCCAGATCTTCCTTGGTCAGGTTGGCCGCGTCCAGGTAGCGCTTGGTGTCATCGAAATGATGCCCGCTCTCCGGATCAATCCCGCGCACCGCGCCGATCATCTCCGAGGCGAACAGCACGTTCTCGATGTCGATCACGCGCAACAGCAGGTCGATCCCGGCCTGGTGATAAACGCAGGTATCGAAGAAGACGTTGCGCATCAGGTGCTCGGCCAGCGGCGGCCGCCCCAGCCGGTCGGCCAGCCCGCGATACCGCCCCCAGTGATACGGCACCGCGCCTCCACCATGCGGAATGACAAACCGCAAGGTAGGAAACTCAGCGAACAAATCCCCCTGCACCAACTGCATGAACACAGAAGTATCCGCGTTCAGGTAATGCGCCCCCAACGCGTGAAAGTTCGGATTGTCCGAACCAGACACGTGGATCATGGCAGGCACATCCAGCTCCACCATGGCCTCGTAGATCGGATACCAGTACGGATCGGTCATCGGCTTGCCGGTCCAGTGCCCGCCCGACGGATCCGGGTTCAGGTTGCACCCGACAAATCCCAGCTCACCCACACACCGCCGCAACTCAGCGATCGAGTCGTCCAATGACCCCTCCGGCGTCTGCGGCAACTGGCACACCCCGGCAAAATGCTCGGGAAACAACCCGGCAACCCGGTGCACCAGATCATTGCTGGCCCGCGCCCAGTCCACCGCGATGCGCGGGTCGGGCACATGATGAGCCATTCCCGACGCCTTGGGCGAGAACAACATCAGGTCACCGCCGCGCTCGCGGAGGAACGTGAGCTGGTTGTGCTCGATGCTCTCCCGGATCGCGTCGTCGCTGATCTTCGCCGGTTCGGGCGGCGGCCCGATCGGATTGGCCAGCCAGCCGATCTGGTCGTCGCGGAACTCCTGGTGCTCCGGCGGGGTGGTGGTGTAGTGCCCGTGGCAGTCGATGATCACGCGTCCTCCGCATCCAGGTAGACCAGCCCCTTGGCCTTCAGCCGCTCCCGCATCCCGGAAACATCGAGGCTCAACTCCCCGGCCGCGTACCGCTCCCGCGACGCGGCTTCCTTCGCGTCCCGTGAACGCGAGGTTGTCAGCACCTCGTCCGCTGACAACCTGGAGACCACAACCACCCCGTCGTCATCGGCCACGATCACATCGCCAGGATTGACCAGTTGCCCACCGCACACCACCGGCACGTTCACGTCGCCCAGCGTCTCCTTGACCGTCCCGGTCGCGGACACGCACGCCGACCAGACCGGAAAGTTCATCGCGGTCAACTCGGCCACATCGCGACACCCCGCGTCGATGACCAGCCCGAGCACGCCGCGCGCGGCCAACGCCGTGGCCAGCAGCTCGCCGAAATATCCCGCGTCCGAGAACGATGTCGGCGCGACCACCAGCACGTCACCCGCGCGGCACTGCTCGACCGCGACATGGATCATCCAGTTGTCGCACGGCGGCACGCTCACCGTGACCGCGGTGCCCGCCACATGCGCACCGGGAAAGATCGGACTGATCCCCGGCGCCAGCAATCCGCTGCGGCCCTGCGCCTCGTGCACGGTGGCGACGCCCAGCTCGGCGAACTCCTTCGCCTGCGGCGCACGCGGCGGGTTCCGCACCACGACCGGCATCAGATCTTCTCCTGCTGCGGGAACAGCGACACGTGCACGACCCCGTCGCCGACCTGCCCGCCGACCGCCCGAATCGCGGTGTCCACGTCGCCGAGGCCGTAGCGGTGCGTGGTGAGCAGATCAAGCGGAAACCGGTCGGACGCGAGCTGGGCCATCGCCAGCTCACAGGCCCGGTAGCTGTGCCCGCGCGCGCTCTTGACCGTGATCGCCTTCTCGGTCAGCTTCTTGATCGGGAAGTCCGGGAACGCCGCCATCTCGCCCTGCACCACCAGCGTCCCGGCCCGCCGCTTCAACGCGTCGATCCCGAGCAGCACCGGCGCCGTGCCCGCACCCGAGGTGCAGTCCAGCACCACGTCGACGCCTTTGCCGCCGGTGATCTCGCTGATCCGCTCACGCGGGTCCTCGGTCTGCACGTCGATGGTGAAGTCCGCGCCCAGCGTCTTGGCCAGATCCAGTCGCGCCCGATCGCGCGTCGTCCCGGTGACGATGATCAACGAGGCGCCCGCCTGCTTGCACGCGACGGCCTGCGAGAGCCCCTGCTGGCCAGGTCCCTGGATGAGAACCGTCGAGTCGCAGCCGATCCCGCCGTCGATCAGCGCCCACTCGATGCCGTTGGACATCGGTGTCGCCACGCCGGCCAACTCGGCGGACACGTTGTCCGGGACCTTGTGCAGCACCGAGTTCCACGGCAGGTACATGTACTGGGCGAAGCCGCCCCACAGGTGGTAGGGATTGTCCGAAGTGGTGTATCCGTAGCGGCGGGCGTCCGGATTGGTGCGCCAGTCGGTGTTCTCGCAGTGCCGGTACTCCCCCGCGTGACACCACTCGCACTTGTAGCAGCCGACGTAGTGCTCGACGAACACCCGGTCGCCCTCGCGGAAGCCCTTGCGCTCGGTGAATTCCCGCCCGGCTTTGGCGATCACTCCGATGTTCTCGTGGCCCATGATGACCGGCGACGCGAACGGCGGCTTGCCGTACATCTTCACGTCCGTGCCGCAGATGCCCGCGACCTCTACTTGCAACAGCGCGCCGTCGGCCGGAACGTCCGGCATCGGAAACTCGCGCACCTCGGTTGTCCCCGGCGCGGTTCGTACCGCGGCCAGTACTCGTTCGGCCATGAACGAATCCTTCCGATCGACACCCAACAGAACGGCCTAATGGTCTGACAGTTTGCTACTCTAGCCACGTCGCCGAACGGAAGAAAGAGTGACCCGATGCGCAAACTCGAACTCAGCGCCGTCTCGCGAAGCCAGGGCAACAACCGCGCGGTCAAGGACGGCCGGATCGCCCCGAACGGCGCGGTGCTGAACTTCACCGAGGTGCCAGTGCTGGTCGACGCGTTCCGCCGGATGGTCCGCGCCACCGAGTTCGACGTCTGCGAGATGGCGATCACCACCTACCTGGTCGCCAAGGAACACGGCAAGCCCTTCACCGCGCTGCCCGTCTTCCTGGTCCGCGGCTTCCACCACGCCGCCATCCACACGAACTACGATATTGGATATTCCAGTTTCGGAATATCCAATATCGTAGCGAAGCGGTTGGCTGGGCGGGCGGTTGGTGTGAACCGGGGGTACACGGTGACGACGGGGGTGTGGGCGCGCGGTGTACTGCACAGCGAGTACGGGCTCGATCTGGACGACGTCGAGTGGGTGCTCTCCGGTGACGAGCACGTCGCGGAATACCGGCCGCCGGCCAATGTTCGCTCGGCCAACGGGGCCAGCCTGGCCGATCTCCTTGCCGCGGGCGAACTCGCCGCGACCATTGGCGTGACAACCCCTGGTACACAGACGTTGATCCCGGACGCCGAAGCCGCTGGCTACGCGGCGTTGCGCGAGCGCGGCCACTACCCGATCAACCACCTGGTCGTGGTCCGCGACGAACTGCTCCGCGACCACCCCGATCTGGCCCGCGACCTGTTCGACACGTTCGCCGAATCGAAACGGCGCTACGTCGACGAACTGCGCGCCGACGCGATCACCGAGCCGACCGCGGCCGACCGGATGCACCGCGAAGTCCTGCGCATCACCGGCGACGACCCGCTCCCCTACGGCATCGAGCCGAACCGCGCGGTCTTGGCAGAACTCCTCGATCACGCCATCAACCAGCACATCCTCCGCGAACGCCCGAACATCGACGACCTGTTCGCCGACGGCACCCGCGACATCACCGGCTGAGCGGGAGAACACCGTGCGCATCGCCATCGCGGCCGACCACAACGGCATCGCTCTCAAAGCCACGCTCGTCGCCCGCCTGACCGAACTCGGCCATCAGGTCGACGATCGCGGCGCGTTCGAGGCGGACCAGGTCGTCGACTATCCGATCCTGTGCGCGGATCTCTGCGCGCGGGTGCTGGACGGCTCGGCCGAGCGCGGGATCGTGGTCGGCGGGAGCGGGTCCGGGGAACACATGGCCTGCAACAAGATTCGCGGCATCCGCGCGGGAATCGGCCTTGAGCCGTTCACCGCGCGGATCTCTCGCGCGCACAACGACGCGAACGTACTGATCATCGGCGCGAAGGTCATCGAACCCGCGCCTGCCATCGAGATCGTCGAACAGTGGCTGGTGACCGCGTTCAAGGGCGGACGGCATCAGGACCGGCTGGACCAGCTCGCCGCCCTTGAACGCGGCGAATCGCTTCAGTAGCTGGCCAGGAAGTCCAGAACCCGGGTGGACGCGGTCTGCTCGGTTTGCTGGGCGACCGGGACGTCCCAGTATTCGGCGTGCGGCAGGCATTCCTGGAGGTAGCGCGCGGCCGAGGTGGCGTGCGAGGTGTCCTGGCCGGGCACGATCAGCGCGGGAACGTCCAGCCGCATCAGGTCTTCCGGCTCCGCGCCCGGCACCGTGTCGCGGTCGAACTGGGTGCGCGCGATCGCCCGGATGATGAGCAGGTAGTCGTCGCGGTCGTGCTTCACGTACGCTCGCGCGAACTCCGGATCGGTGCGCAACACCGTCACCCACGGCCCGACGCGCGGGTCCTTGGTGAAGCCGAGTGCGTGCGACTTCGCCAGGTCGACGACGCGATCGAGGCCGTGTTCGGCGACGAACGCGGCATGGGTGGCGAACCGGTCGTGCTGCGTCATCCGGTATTTCGGGCCGCCGGCGGGCGAGAACAGCACCATGCCGCGGACGCGATGCGGGTGCGCGACGGCCAGCGCGATCACGCTGGAACAGCCGACGCAGCCGCCCATGGCGTAAGCGCGATCGATGCCGAGATGGTCGAGCAGCCCGATGCCCTGGCGCACGTAGTCCGCCCAGCCGATCCGCTCCACCCGGCCACCGGACCGGCCGGACTCGCGCCGGTCGAAGCTGATGCAGGTGTAGTGGCTCAGCAGGTAGGCCATGATCTTGGTGCGCTGGTAGATGCCGAGCGTGCGCCAGTTCTCCAGCTTGGAGTCGAAGCCACCCGGCGAGTACATCAGCAGCGGCGGACCGGAGCCGTCGACCTCGTAGTGCGTGCCGATCCCGTCGATCACGGCCGTGGCCATGGCACCCCGCCTCTGATCTGCTTCCCCGCGCGGACGTCGTCCGCGTACGCGCCGAGTGCTTCGAATGTTGTCGCGGCTACATTCGCGTAGGTGTCCGGTGGGTTGTCGATGCTCGACGCGGCATAGCCGATCGCGGCGTGCGCCATCCGCACCCGTCCGTCCAGCCAGGGTCCGCCGCCGAATCCGCCGAGCACGGGGATCGAGACGGCTTTCGCGACTTCGGCACCGGCGGTCGGGCCTGAGTTGGTGAAGTCGAGGAGGGAGGCGCCTGCTTCTTCGAGTCGCTTGGCGTCGGTGACCAATTGGTTGGTGATCTCGTCGGGGACCTGGCTCGACGACAGCGAGCGATAGTCGATGCCGTGCCGCAGGGCGAGTTGCGGGGTGAGGCCGAACTGGGCGAACACCGGGATCCCGGCCTTCTCGATCGCGGTCACCGCGTCCGGGTAGTCGGCCGCGCCGTCCAGTTTGACCAGATCGGCGCCGGCCTCCTTGACCAGGCGGATCGCCGCCCGCACAGCGCTGGCGGTCCCTTCCTGCAACGGGCCGAACGGGAAGTCGCAGCTGACCAGCGCTCGTTTCACGCCACGGCGAACGGCCTTGCCGACCACGATCATCTCGTCCATGGTGACCTCGAACGGGGTCGCGTGGCCCCAGAGGTTCACGCCGACCGAATCGCCGACCACCACCAGGTCGACGCCGATCCGGTCGGCGATGGTGGCGATCTGGTAGTCCCAGGCGACCACGCCGACGCTCTTGCGCCCGGTCTTCTTCATCTCGGCCAGCGCGGGAATTGTGATCTTGTCCATCACGCCTCCTCAAGCGCCGAGTGCGGTGAGCAAACCGCCCGCGTCGCGCTGATCGCGCGACACCAGCAGTACCCGCGAGTGGGGGCGCAACGCGGTCACCGCCGCGCCGACGTCGTCCAAGCCCAGGATCAGGCCGGCGGTCATGATTCCGCGCAGCACGCACATGTCGCCGATGGCCGCGGCCGCCGCCGCGCCATCGCCGTTGGTGGCGATCATCAGCACGAAGTCCGCGTCGGCCAGTTCGTCGGCCAGGCCGTCGCCCGCGTCGTAGAGGAACCGGGCGCCGAGCCACGACTGACCGGCCAGCGGCCGGGCGATCTCGGCGGCGCCCGCGTCCAGCGCTACCACCCGGGTGGCGCGATCGGCCTGGAGGCCCGGTCTGGCGTCGATGCGGAACCGGGCCTCGGCGGCTGTCGCCGCGGCCGCGCAACTGTTGAGCAGAGTGGGCCGCATAGTCAGACCGTGGCCTGCCGGACACCGGGCCGGACGGTCAGCGCGTCCTGGGCGACGTCCAGGAACGCCTGATCCTTCGGCAGCACGACGGCGGCCGAGCGGACCCTGTGGTGTTGCGGGTCGACGCCGGGCGGGGTGATGCCCTGCTCGCGCAGGTCGAGCGCGGCCTGAATGAGCTTGCGCCGCGCCTTGATGATCCCACTGTCCGCCGACACCAGCCGTTCCTTGCTGCGGTCGACGATCGGCCCCATGCTCTCCTGCAAGGACGCGTCCTGCATGGCGATGCCCTTGATGCCGGAGAACGTCTCGCCGCGCTTCTGCGCTTCCCGGTCCATCAGGTAGTCGTTGTCCTTGTTGGCGAGCGGTCGATAGGTGCCCGGCACGAACTCGTTGTGCACGCCGTGACCGTCCTTCATGGCCTGCACCTCGGCCTCGGTCAACGCGCGCACCGGCTGGTAGTCGAAGGTGAACACCCAGCAGTTCTCGTCGTCGATCGGCACCCAGAAGTGGCCGTGCACCGGATGGTCGGCGCGCGGCGGGACCATGGTGAACGCGGGCATCACCCAGGGCGTGATCCGCCAGTAGTAGTGCCCTTCCTCGGCGTTGCGCCGCACCCCGACGTAGAGGCCGCCTTCGGAGTCGACGACCTCGAAGAACGGCTTCATGTCGTTGAGGTTGTACTGGTTGCCCTTGGAGCCCTTGAACAGCGGATCGTTGTTCAGTCCGGCCGAGTGCAGCCAGGACACGTGGCTGGAGTCGATGCCGCCTTCCAGCGCCTGCAGCCAGTTGCATTCCTGCCAGCGCTTGGAGGTGAAGGCCTGGTCGCTCGGAACGTGCACCCACTCGAATTCGGGCAGCGGCGGCTGCGTGGCCGGGTCGCCCATGTAGGTCCAGAGCACCTCGCCGATCTTCACCAGCGGATACGCGGTCAGCTTGACCTTCGCGCAGAAGCCGCTGTTCTCCGGTTCGGACGGTACTTCGACGCACTGGCCGGTGACGTCGTACTTCCAGCCGTGGTAGGCGCAGCGCAAGCCGTCGGTCTCGTTGTTGCCGAACCACAGCGACGCGCCGCGGTGCGCGCAGAACTCGTCCATCAGGCCGTAGCGGCCGGAGCTGTCCCGGAAGGCGATCATCCGCTCGGACAGCAGCTTCACCCGGACCGGCGGGCAGCCGTCCTCGGGCAGTTCCTCGGCGAGCATCGCCGGAATCCAGTACTGCCGGAACAGATCGCCCATTTCCGTGCCGGGCCCTGTTCGGGTGAGCAGCTCGTTGATCTCCTGTTTGAGCATGTATCGACCCCTCGTGCGTTCAGCGGTTCTTCGCGCCGTGCGTCGTCCCGGCCTTGACCGCCTCGTCCAGCAGCTTCTTGCCGTCCTCCGGCGAGAGCTGCACCGCGTGCCGCTCGATGTTGTGCAGCCGCATGGTGCGCAGCAGGCCGGTGTCCTGAATGGCCAGATAGCGCGAGGTGTCGTTCTGGTCCAGGTTGAAGTGCTGGTGCCAGGCCCAGCGCGGCGGCGCGAACAGCGTGCCCTCCTGCCACTCGACCACCTGGATCGGCTCGTCGTCGTAGTTGACCAGCGAGTAGCCGTGCCCCTTGACCACGTACAGGTACGCCTCGGTGGTGTGCCGGTGGCGTACGGAGTTGTTGCCGGGCTTGAGCTCGGAGATGTGCGCGCTGAGCACCTCGTAGTCGGCCAGGTCGAAGTAGTGGCCTCGGTTGTTGCGCCACGGCCGGGCGGGCAGCTCCATCTTGCGCAGGTCGTCCTCGACGACGAGCCCCTTGTTCGGCGGGTGCTGGCGGTTGAACTCGTCCCGCGCCGCGATCTCGGACGTGCTGATGTTCTTCTTCTCGCTGGAGAGCACACCCTTGGGGTATTCGTCGCGCATCCGACCCACTCCTAGTTTGGTCATACCAATCGTCCATAAGACTATTGGTCCTTCGGGCGATCGTGTCAAGATGCGCCTCATGAGCACACTGCGGCTGAGCATCGCCACCACCGACTACGACCACTTCCGCGACTTCCGGCTCGGCCTCGTCCGCGCCGAGGGCATCGAGCACATCTGGTCGATCCTGAGCCATCACGAGGTGTTCGCCCGGTTCACCGCCAACCGCGAGTGGGACGTGGCCGAGTTGTCGATCGCGAAGTTCGCCGCCCAGGTCACCAGGACGATCCGGACATCGTCGGGCTGCCGGTGATCTGCTCGCGGCTGTTCCGGTTCGGCTCGTTCTACGTCAACCGCAACAGCGGCATCCGCACCGTCGAGGACCTGCGCGGCAAGCGCATCGGCTCACCGGAATGGGCCCATTCGGCCGCCGTCTACATGCGCGGCTGGCTGCACAACGAGGCAGGCGTCGCGCTGACCGACGTCGAGTGGTACCAGGCCGGAGCGAACGCGCCCGGCCGCGAGGAAAAGGTCGAACTGAACCTGCCGGAGGGCGTTCGGCTGACCAGGATCGCGGACCGGTCGCTGTCCGAGCTGCTCGCCGACGGCGACATCGACTGCGCCATCATCGCCCGCCCGCCAACGTCCTTTCTGGAGGGCCACCCGGACGTGGTGCGACTGTTCCCGGATCACGAGCAGCGCGAGCGCGAGCACTACCAGCGCAGCGGGATCTGGCCGATCATGCACATCATCGCGATGCGCCGCGCGATCCTGGCGGAGAACCCGTGGGTGGCGCGGAACCTGTACAACGCGTTCCTGGAATCCAAGCAGCGCAGCGTGCAACGCCTGCTCGACCCGGCGGTCTCGCGCTACCCGCTCCCCTGGCTGCCCGGCTACGGCAGGCGGATGGCCGACGAGTTCGGCGGCGACCCGTTTCCCTACGGCATCGAGCCCAACCGCGCCACGGTCGACCAACTCCTGCGCTACGCGCACCAGCAAGGCATCGCGCATCGACTGGCCACCGCGGACGAGGTCTTCCCGCGCGGCGTGATGACCAAGGTCGTCGTCTGAGAGGTACTTGCCCCTCGGCAAACAAGTTTGGCATAATGGTCTAACCATTAGGGAAGGAAGGGCCATGATCGAGGTCGACCTGCTGGTCGTTGGCGCCGGCCCGGCCGGCCTGTACGCGGCCTACTACGCCGGTTTTCGCGAACTGCGCACGGCGGTGATCGACGCCCTGCCCGAACCGGGCGGCCAGGTCGCCGCGCTCTACCCCGAGAAGCAGATCTACGACATCGCCGGTTTCCCCTCGGTGCGCGGCCGCGATCTGGTCAACGCGCTCGTCGATCAGGCGGAGCGGTTCGCGCCGGTCTGGCTGCTCGAGCAGTCCGCGCAAGAGCTGACCCGGCTGCCGGACGGCCGCTTGTGTATCGTTACACAAGCGGGCACGACGCTGATCACGCGTTCGATCGTGATCGCGGGCGGCATCGGCACGTTCACCCCGCGCCCACTGCCGGTCGGCGGCGATTTCGTCGGGCGCGGCGTCGACTACTTCGTCACCGACCCGGACGACTACGCCGGTCACCACGTGCTCGTGGTCGGCGGCGGCGACAGCGCCCTGGACTGGGCGCTGACCCTCGAACCGATCGCCAAGTCGGTGACGCTGATCCACCGCAGGCCCAAGTTCACCGCTCACCAAAGCTCGGTCAGCCAGCTGCATGCTTCGAGCGCCTCTGTTCGTACGCCGTACGTACTGCACGAGGTCGCCGGCGAAACCGAGATCGAGCGGGTGATCGTGCGGGACACCGGCAGCGGCGAACTGGCCGAACTGGACTGCACCCGGATCGTGGCCGCGCTCGGGTTCACCGCCAACCTCGGTCCGCTGACCGGGTGGGGCCTGCGGATCGTGGATCGGCACATCGTGGTCGACTCGCGGATGTTCACCGGCGTCGATGGCATCTACGCGGCCGGGGACATCACCGACTACCCGGGCAAGGTCCGGCTGATCTCGGTCGGCTTCGGCGAGGCCGCGCTCGCCGTCAACAACGCGGCGGTCGCCGCGAGCCCGGAACAGAGCCTGTTCCCGGGCCATTCAAGCGAAACCGCCGCCTGAAAGGAGGGCCCGAGAGCCATGCCGTACTTCATCGCCGCCGACTGCCTCGACGTACTGGACAAGTCCTGCATCGAGGAATGTCCGGTCGACTGCATCTACGAGGGCGACCGCAAGATGTACATCAACCCGCGCGAATGCATCGACTGCGGCGCGTGCGAACCGGTGTGCCCGGTCTCCGCGATCAACTCCGACCTGCGGCTGAGCCCGGACGAAACACTGTGGCGCGACGACAACGCCGCGTTCTTCGACACCACCCTCCCCGGCCGCGACGCCCCGCTCGGCTCGCCGGGCGGCGCCAACGGCGTCAGTCCGGTCGGCGTGGACACGCCACTTGTTGTCGCGACTACAAAACTGGAGGCATGATGACCGAGCAGGGCCGAGTAGCCGCGGCACCGTGGCGGGACAGCACGTTCGCGAACGTGTGGACGCGCGGCGACAACCACACCCAGCTCCTCGAACTCCCCCGCGCGATCGCTGCCGCGCTGGTCGCCGAGGATCGACCGCAGACCCGGACCATTCTCGACATCGGCAGCGGCCCCGGTGACTTCCTCGCGGTGTTCCTTGAGGAGTTCCCGCACGCGCGCGGCATCTGGCTGGATGCCTCCGAGGCCATGCTGCACCTGGCCAAGGACCGCCTCGCGCCCTACCGCGACCGGGTCGAGTACCGGCTGCTGGACATGACCGACCTGCTCGGCCGCGACTTGCCCACCGACCTCGACGCGGTCATCACCTCCCGTGCCGCGCACCACCTCGACCCGGCCGGGCTCACCGACTTCTACGGTCAGGCCGCGCAACTACTCGCGCCGGGCGGCTGGCTGCTCAACCTCGATCACGTCGGTCCGTCCGAAGAAGTCTGGGATCAGCGGCTGCGCTCGGTGCGTAAACGGTTCCAGCCGCCGAGCAACACTCCCCCGCACCACCACAACTACCCGCTGACCAGCATCGACGATCACTTCCGGGGCCTGACCGCCGCCGGGCTGACCGACGCGGAAATCCCCTGGCGCGCCTTTGTCACCTGCCTGTTCGCCGCTCGCCGCTGATCGACATCGCGATTCCGCTGCGAGATCCCCTCGGCGAATGCGACGATCCTCGACAGGGGTTCGGTTCATTCGCCGTGGGGGCAGACAATGGGCACTGGTTTCACCGCACCGCCGCAGAAGGACTTCAACAGCTGCGCGGCTTTGTTGTCGACGCAGGCTAGTTATTTCGGCCAGCTCGATCTATGGGCCAGTAAGGAATGCTCGCAGGCGCCGGACCTCAATGGACTGCTGGTCCTGCCGATCATGGAACTGGCACCGAAGATCGGCGGCTACTTCGCAGGCAAACTGGGACAATGCCAGGCCGGAATGGCCACCGTCAGCGGCAAAACCAAGCAGATCGGGCAGAACTACGCGAGCAACGAGCACGCCACGTCGAGCACGTTCGCGGGGTTCTACGGTCAGCCACTGCCCGCTTTTCCGGATCTCGGCGAAATACCTGGCTTGTCACACCTCGGGGATTTCGACGATGAGCCAATCAAGCTGACCGAGCCGGACCCGGCCGGCGACGATACCGCGAAAAACATCTCGCACCAGATGATGTTACTGGGGTTCGGTACCGATTCAGGATCTGCCGGTATCCAGTCGGGTGCGGGGCTCACGTCGGGAATTCCGGGCTTGTCCGGAATCGGGAATTTCAGCGGCAAGATCCTGGGCATGGCCAACAAGATCTTCCAGTACTTCACCGGCCAGAGCCTGATCCAGCTCATCTTCCAGCCGGTGGTCGGCAACTGGGGCCGGTTGAAGTTCCTCTCCGACGCCTACGGCCAGCTCAGCGACTCGCTCTATACGGTCTCCGGCACGATGCGCAAGGGCGGAGTGAAGCTGGCCGGCGAGTGGACCGGCGATGCGGCGACCGGCTTCGATTCGGTGATGTTCCGCTGGTCCATGGGATCGGGCGGGCTCGGCGACGCGGCGAAGATCATGTCCAAGGCGTACAAGGACGGCTACGACACCGCCTGCGTGCTCGTGCAGGCGGCGTTGCAGTTGATCACCAGGCTGGTCAACGACGAACTCAAGCAGCTGGTGGAAACCGTGGCAGGCGACGCGGCGATCGAGACGGTCGGCGGTGGCCCGGAGGACCCGGTCGCGGACATCGTCGCCGGCATCTGGACCGCGTACAAGATCTACCGGATCATCAGCGCGATCATCACGGCCGTCAACGCGATCATCGCGATCTACGAGAAGATCAAGGCCGCCATCCAGAAGATCAGCAGCGATGTTGACGCGGTGATCAAGGCGTTCGAGAGCCCACTCGACCTCTCCGGCATGGTGCACAGCCTGATCAACGATGTCGAACAGCGCGGCTTCGAATTCGAGAAGGACAGTGGCTGGAACCCGGAACTCGGCGCGGCCCGGATCGCGCTGCTGCCGTAGGGAGTTTGATGATGCCTGAGGACGACGTGCCGGAACTGAGCGAACGGTTTCTGGGCGGAATGGCGCTCGCGCAGACCCCGCGCCAGCAGGAGGCGGCCGGCGAGATCTATCGTGAGCTGGCCGCGGGCAAGGAAGTCGAGGACATCAAGCCGCTGATCGAGCGGATGATGTCGATCGTGGTCGAAGAACGGAACAAGCACCGCCCGGAGGCAGCCGAGCCGCCCGCGCGGGAGCCCCGGCGCGAGTGGAACGACCAGTGGAGCGAGCATGACGCCTGACCCGTTCGGCACGCTCACCTCGCTCGACGCGGTAGCGGACTTCGCCCCCCGGCGCGAGTGGAGCGAGCATGACGCCTGACCCGTTCGGCACGCTCACCTCGTTCGGCGCGGTGGTCGAGTTCGGCACGAAGAAGACCGCGCTGGACGTGGTCGGCGGGGC
Source organism: Pseudonocardiaceae bacterium (assembly GCA_035248365.1). Taxonomy (GTDB): domain Bacteria; phylum Actinomycetota; class Actinomycetes; order Mycobacteriales; family Pseudonocardiaceae; genus CAJCJE01. Next base: position 61,722 of record DATFHN010000128.1, read on the forward strand.
GGACGGCGCGGTACTGGCGCGACTGGAAAAGGCCGGCGATGTCCGGCAACGGGCCGCGTACCAGCTGTTCGCCGGGCCGGATCTCCGCCAGGACATCGCGCACCTCACGCCGAGCGGCGCGCGGGATTCCGCCGAGGCGCCGATCGGCATCGTGAACCTCAGCGGCGGATCGCGGACCGACGCCGACATCGCGCCGTTGAGCGGCGCCCGGCACAGCTACGTGAGCCATGATCCGACCCGATGGGCCGTTGTCCAGCCCGGCCTGCCCCGGCTGACCGGCACGGGCGCGGACCGGGCGACCAAGCTGACCTTCAACCGGGTGGCGCGTTTCCTGAGCGAGCAGGGGCTGCCGGTGCCGACGCCCGGCCTGGTCGCGCCGATGACCGTGCGCTACCAGGCCGAGGGCTGCGCCGGGTTCACGGTCACCACTCGGATGGTGGCCAAGCGGGGCCGGTTCGAGGTCACGGTGGCCGATCCGAGGGTCGATCGGCGGCTGGTGCTGGCCTGCCTGACCGCGTTCACCGCGCTGGTGCTGTGGACGCCGCGCCGGGAGGGCATCAGCTCGCTGTCACCGTTTCGCCGCTAGCCGGTGTGCGGTCGACGAGCGCGGTGAGGATCAGGCCGGCCGAGGCGATGATCAGGTTCTGCAACGCGGGCTGCAGGCCGTTCCAGGTGTGCGATTCCCACATCTCGAACCATTCGCCGCCGATCACGATGAACCCGCAGCCGAACAGCAGCACCCACATCAGCCAGCCGATGATCGACAGCTGCCGCGCGCCGGGCGTGCGGCCGCGTAGCCAGCCGACGAACGCGGCGATCAGCACGACGGCCGAGATCGCCTCCCAGACGATGATCGCGATATAGGCGGCGTCGGCGAGGCCGGTGCTGGTGATCGCGCGCCACATGGTGTGCGGCGATTTGAACGTGGTGTCCATGGCCAGGACGTGGATGACGAACGCCTGGTTGGTGGCGAAGTCGGTGATGTTGGTGAACGCGATGAACGCCATCTGCAGCCCGGTGACGGCGCTCAGCACCGCGACAACCGCGCGAATACTCCCCAACCTGCTCAAAAAACTCATGCACGGACTATACGGACATCGGCGCGGTCGAGGTCGGCCGCGCCGATGCCGGATTCATTCCGCCGGCTTGAGCACGTCGTCCAGCTCGGCGAGCTGCTCGGCGGTGGGCTCCCACTCGCCCGCCTTGGCGTTGGCGATGACCTGCTCGCCCGAGGTCGCGCCGGCGATCACCGAGGAACAGCCGGGCTGCGCGGCCAGGCCGCCGATGGCGATCTCCAGGAGGGTGCGGTCATGCTGCTGGCCCCATTCGATCAGCCGCTCGACCGTGTCCAGCCGCTCGTCGGTGACCAGGTGTTTCCGGCCGGCCAGCCGGGTGCCTTCGGGTATGCCGGCGCCGCGCCGGACCTTGCCGGTGAGCAGGCCGTTGGCCAGCGGGAAGAACGGCAGCACGCCGAGGCCGTAGTGCCGCGCGGCGGGCACGACCTCCTTCTCCGCCTCACGTTCCAGCAGCGACCAGTGGTTCTGCGCGGAGATGAACGGGACGCCGCCGATCTCCTTGGCCACGTGCGCGGCCTCGGCGATCTGCCAGCCGGAGAAGTTGGAGTTGCCGAGGTAGCGCACCTTGCCCTCGGCGACCAGCTCGCTCAGCGCCGCGATGGTCTCCGCGATCGGGGTCAGCGGGTCCGGGGAGTGCAGCTGGTAGAGGTCGATGTGGTCGGTGCGCAGCCTGCGCAGCGACTCCTCGACCGCGCGCCGGATGTACTTGCGCCCGGCCTTGGCACCGGCCGAGGGGCCGTAGCCCATGTCCGTGGGCTGGAAACCGAACTTGGTCGCCAGCACCACCTTGTCCCTGCGGCCCTTGAGGATGTCGCCGAGAGCTTCCTCGGAGCCGCCGATCTCGCCGTAGATGTCCGCGGTGTCCAGCAGGGTCACGCCCGCGTCGAGCGCGGCGTCCACCACCTCGCGGGCCTTGTCGTTGTCGATCCGGACGCCGAAGTTGTTGCAGCCGAGACCGACGACGGAGACGAGCAGACCGCTGTTGCCGAGTGTCCGATACCGCACACCGACTCCTTCGTTTCACCGATGAGTAGTTCGCCGACTCCGAAACTACCTCAGCGGATGGCTCAGGAAGAACCGCCACATGATCGCGGTGGCCGAGATGGTCTGCGTGGTGACGCCCGGACCATTGTGGACGGTGGCACCGGGCCAGGTGTGGCCGCCGCCGATGACCCGGTAGTGCTGTACCGAGGAGAACCAGATGCAGCCGGGATAGGCGAATTTCACCACATCGGTCCCGATGTCGGTGCTGACCGGGTCGGCCGCGCAGTGGTCGTGGGCGGCCCAGCCCGCGATCCAGTCCATGACCGGCGGCAGGGTCGAGCCCTGCCTGCTGTTGTCGCCGTTGTAGTTGATCACGGTGTCCGCGGTGCCGTGGAACTCGACCAGTGACACCGGGGTCCCGGCCGTGCAGCCCACCGTGGACTGTGGGTAGAACGCGCCGGAGACCATGCCGAACGCGGCGATCCGGTGTTCCAGCTGACATGCGAGCAGCGCGGTGAAACCGCCGCCGTTGGATTTGCCGTCCGCGTAGATCCGGAACGGGTCGACGCAGAGGGTGGACTGGAGCCGGTCGAGCAGGTCGCTGACGAACAGCACGTCGTCGCCGGGCGGCGAGTAGGGCGCGCCTCCGAAGGAGGTCTCGCCCTTGGCGTCGGTCAGACCGTCCGGGTAGACGGCGACGGCGTTGAGGTCGTCGAAGCCGGTGTAGCCCTCGATCGCCGTGCTGGACTCGTTGCGGCCGCCGAAGGTCAGGATGACCGGCGTGGGGATGAACGAGCGATAGCTCGCAGGCAGGTGGATGCGGTAGGTGCGCTGGTAGCCGCCGGATTCGATGCTCGCTGTCACGGTCTGGCCGAGCGGCAGGTCCGGCGCGCGGAAGCAACCGAAGCTCGGTATCGGATGGTTCCGGGCGACATCGGCGGCCGAGGCGGGAATCGCGGTGGCCGCGACGGTCAACAGGGCAAGGCAGGCAGCTAATCGGAGTCTCATCAGAGCACCTCGTTGAGGAAGGCGCGCAGGCGTTCGCTGCGCGGTGCGTCGAAGAACTCGTCGGGTGGCGCGGTTTCCAGCAGCCTGCCCCGGTCGAGGAAGGCGACCTGGCTGGCGACCTCCCTGGCGAAGCGCATCTCGTGCGTCACCACGATCATGGTCATCCCGCCGCGCGCGAGGTCGCGCATGACGGCCAGCACGCCCTTGACCAACTCCGGGTCCAGTGCCGACGTCGCCTCGTCGAACAGCATGACCTCGGGGTCCATGGCCAGCGCCCGCGCGATGGCGACGCGTTGCTGCTGGCCGCCGGACAACTGCGCGGGCCTGCGGTCCTCGAACGCGCCCAGCCCGACCGAGGCGAGCCGCTTCCGCGCGAGCTCCACCGCCTCGTCCTTGCGGAGGTGCCGCACCTGGCGCAGCGCCAGCGTCACGTTGTCCAGCACGGTGTGGTGCGGGAACAGGTGGAACTTCTGGAACACCATGCCGACCCGGGTGCGGATGCGGTCCACATCGGCCTTGGCATCGGTGATCACCTCGGACCCGATCAGCACTCGCCCGGAATCCGGCCGTTCCAGCAGGTTGGTGCAGCGCAACAGGGTGGACTTGCCGGAGCCGGAGGGGCCGATGACGCAGGTCGTGCCGCCGTCGACGACGAGATCGATGTCGTGCAGCACCGGCGTGCCGCCGAAGGACTTGCTGATGTGCTCGAAACGCACCGCGGTCATGTGATCAACACCTCCGCGGCACGGACGGGACGGCCTTCGCGCAGGCGCCGATCCCAGGCGTTGACCACGTAGGTGAGCGGAATGGTCAGCGCGAGGTAGAGCACGCCGGCCGCGACCAGCGGCGAGATCGACGCGTTGTTGACCGCGCTGTCCTGGGCGATCGCGAACATCTCGCGTTGCCCGGTGGACAGGCCGAGCAGGTAGACCAGCGCGGTGCTCTTGATCACCAGGATGAACTGGCCGGTCAGCGCGGGCAGGATGCGCCGCAGCCCGACCGGGAACACGATGAGCCGCAACGTCTTCAGGTGCGAGAGGCCCAGACTGCGCGCGGCCTCCACGATCCCGGCATCGACGCCCTGGAAACCGGACCGGAAGATCTCCGCCATGTACGACGCCTCGACCAGGCCGATGGCCAGCGCGGCGTAGCCGTAGGTCCAGTTGCCGAACACGGTCAGCCCGGCCAGCGGCAGGCCCTGGCCGATCAGGTAGATGGACAGGATGTGCGGCAGGCCGCGCAGGATGTCCACGTAGATCCGGCAGGGAAACCGCACCCAGCGCCGCGCCGACATCAGCCCGGCCGCGATCACCAGGCCGATGACCACTCCGATGACGCTGCTCAAGACGGCCAGCAGGACCGTGTTGAGCAGACCCTCCTTGACCAGTGATGGCAGCGTCTGGAGGATCATCGGCCAGTTGAAGAAGGTGTTCCAGAACTGGCTCATCGTTGCTTCAACCCGGGATAGGCGGTCAGCATGCCTTGCGGGATCAGCAGGTTCGGCGGGTTCCACTTGGCGAACAGCTTGGTGTAGGTGCCGTCCGCGATGACCGCCGCGAGCGCGGAGTTCATCGATTTGAGCAATGCCTGCTTGTCCGGCGCGACCGGGAAGGCCGACTCGCCGGTGTTGATCTCCTGCGTCGCGGTGAAGTCGGGGTGCGCGGTGAGCAGTTGCGCGGTGGTGGCCACGCCGGTGAACAAGCCGTCGACCTGGCCCGCTTCCAGCGCGTTGGCGCTCGCCGCGATGTTCGGGAACTCCTTGACGGTCACGCCGGTGGCCTGCTTCTGCAGGATCGGGATCAGCGAACTGCCGGTGGTGACCGCGACGGTTTTGGTTCCCGCCGCCTGGATCGAGCTGACCGGTGCGCTCTTGCGCGAGATCAGCCGCGCCTCGGAATAGTTGACCGCGGTGGTGAAGTCCACGACCTGCTTGCGGGCCGGGGTGATCAGCACGTCGAACGCGGCCGAGTCGTATTTGTGGTTGCGCACGTTGGGCAGCATGCTGTCGAAGTCGGTGGCCACGAAGTTCGCGGTCACGCCCATCTTGGCCGCCATGGCCTGGGCCAGTTCGACCAGGAACCCGGTCGGTTTGCCGTCCTGCACAAAGGAAGCGGGTTTGTCGTCGGAGCGGAACGCGAAGGTGATCTGGCCTGCGACCTTGGTACCGAGCTGGTTGTTGGCTGAACTGGATGAGGTGGCGCCTCCGCACGCGGCCAGCGAGAACGCGGCCGCGATCGCGATGGTCGCCACACCGAAACGGCGTCGGGTCAGTGTGGCGGTCATGGGTTGTCTCCTAGCGGGCGGGTGGGGAATCCGGGTTGGCGTGCTCGCGCGCGGGCAGCGCGACCATGCCGTCGATGAACTCGGCGATGCGCTCGACCGCGGTCAGCACGAGCCGTTCGCCAATGTCCACAGTGGCCTGCCGGCCGTCGCCGAGATTGCCGGCCGGCGACAGGGTGTCGTAATCCTGCGGGAAGTGAATCCCCGGGTGCGAGCGGCTCAGCCGCCCGGCAGCGGTCAGATCACCAAGCTCGGTACTCCCCCGGGTCAGCCGTTCGGCCAGTACCAGATCCTTGTCCACGAACATCGCCTGCGCGGTCTCGACCGCGCTGCTGTGCCCGCGAACCCGGCTCTCGGCCAGATCGCTGGTCAGATCGGGAATCACCGAGGTGACGCCACTCCACGCGAGGTGCAGGTCGGTGAAGTCGTCGCGCAGCCGGGTCACGGCGACCTCGACGGTCGCGTTGTTGCCGCCGTGCCCGGTCAGCACGAACACCTTGCGCCAGCCGTGCCGGTACAAGCTGTTGACCAGGTCGTAGATCACCGCCTGCAAGGTCAGCGGCGAGAGGGTGAGTGTGCCGGGGAACGCCATGTGGTGTCCGGACACCCCGACCGGGATCGTCGGCGCGACAACGACTTTCGGGCTCAGCCGCTCAGCGACCAGATCGGCGACCACCTCGGCGCGCCTGCTGTCGGTGCGTTGTGCCAGCCCGTGACCGTGCTGTTCGCAGGCGCCGAGCGGCACGATCGCGACCGGCGCGGCATCGCGCAACTCGGCGATTTCCGGCCAGGTGAGATCGGCGAGCCGGAAACTACGAAATGGGGGCATGGGTCACCCCTTCCCGGATAACGTCAGTTGAGCAGCTTCGCGGTGCTGTCCCGCAGTTCCGTGAGGTGCTGCCTGGTCAGTTCGGTCGCGGTGACCGGATCTTTCGCCCGCACGGCAGCGAAGATCGCGCGGTGCTGGTCGTGGTCGCGGGTGCGGTCGTGGATCATCTTGCGCAACACCCGCTGCTCCCGGCGGCGCACCGCGAGCAGCGAATCGACGACCTCGAACAACACCGGATTGCCGGACGCGCTGGCCAGTTCCCGGTGGAAGTTCAGCCGGGGCCGGTCCTGTAACGCGGTGTCCACAGCGGACTCCAGCTGAGCCAGCTGCTCGTCGGTGCGGTGCTGCGCGGCCAGGGCCGCGATGCTGGGTTCGATCGCCAGCCGCGCCTCGATCAGGTAGAGGATCTGCTCGTCCTGTATGGGCGCGGAGTTCGGGTTGGGCATCAGCGTGCGCAGCACGCCGGCGCCCACGTACACGCCGGAACCGTGCTTGAGCTGCACCGCGTCGGTCGCCTGCAACCGGCGCAGCGCCTCCCGCATGGTCGGCGGGGTGACGCCGAACCGCACGGCCAGGTTGCGCACGGTCGGCAGCGCGTCGCCCGGCGCGAGCCGCTGCTCGGCGATCAGGTCGAGCAGCCCGTCGGCCAAGCGCTCCGACAAGCTCGGCTGCCGCTGCTGAGCGTCTGGCCCCGTCATCCCACCTCCTGGCTCCGTTGACTAATTGACTAAATCACTTGATCTGTCACGGTGTCAAGACTCACTCTGACCAGGCATTTCGCCAAACTCAGATCACGCGCTCATTGCCACCGTCGACCGGGATCTGCGCCCCGGTGGTGTAGCCGAAGGTGTCCGAACAGACCTCGGCGACCAGCCGGCCGACCCCGGCACTGCGCACCTCGGTGCGCAGCAGGTTGCGTCGCTTGTACTCGTCGACGGTCAGCCCGTAATGGCCGGCGCGCTGTTCGAGGACCTCCTCGGTCCACAAGCCGGTGTCGAACACCGCGTCCGGATGCACCACGTTGACCCGGATCCCGTCCGACGCCCACTCCAGCGCCGCGACCCGCGCCAACTGCGTCACCGCGGCCTTCGACGCGGAGTACGCCGCGGCGCCCGGCCCCGGTGCCGGCACATTCTTCGACGCGATCACCACCACCCGGCCCCCGCGCGGCGCGAGCTTCAGGTACGGATGCGCCGCGCTGAACAGGAACGCGATCGCGTCCGCGTTCACTGCCATGGTTCGCTGCCAGGCCACCGGATCCAGCGTGGCGATCGGCATGTTGCCAGGGAAGACGCCCGCCGAGGGCACCAGCAGGTCGATCCCGCCGAACCGGTCGACCCCGCGCGCGATCGCCTCGGCGATCGCATCCCGATCGGTCACGTCGACCTGGAGTCCGAGGTAGTCGGCGCGGCTCTCGGTCGGCGTGAGGTCGAGGCCGACAACGCTGGCTCCCCTGGCCCGCAACGCCTCCGCGCATGCTCGCCCGATCCCGGAGGCGGCCCCGGTCACCAGCGCGACCTCGCCGGTGAACTCGCCGCCCGAGCCGCCCCGCCGCAGCTTGGCCTGCTCCAGTTCCCAGTATTCGACCTCGAACAGGTCAGCGGCGGACAGCGACCGATAGCCGCCGAGCAGTTCCGCCCGCTCGATGATGTCGATCGTGTGCTGGTAGATGTCCGCGACCGCATCGGCATCGGCCGCCCGCCTGCCCACCGTCACCATGCCGAAGGACGGGTCGAGCAGAATCCTTGGCGCTGGATCCAGCATGGTCAGCTCGGGGTTCCCGTGCCGGGCGAAATAAGCGCGATATTCGGCCACATATCCCGCGACGTCCGTCCCCAGCAACGGCAAACGCTTGGTGCGGATCACGTGATCCGGCGTGGCCGGCCCCTGACTCGCGATCGCGGCGAGATCCGGCCGGTTGACGAAGTCGAGCGTCACCGGATCGGCGTGCCGGGACACGATCATCGGCCGGCCCGCTGCGTCCGAGATCTCCTTGCGCAGCCGCGCGATCCGCACCGGCTCGACGACCGGCGCCGACACCGTGGCGCCGCTCGGCCGGTACCCGGCCAGGAATTCCTCGGCCAGCGTGACCAGCTCGATGTGCCGGTCATAGGCCTGGCGGACGTCGGCCCCGAAGGTGAACAGGCCGTGGTTCATCAGCACCACGCCGATGGTGTTCGCGTTGGCGTGCAACGGATACAGCTCCGCCGCGACCTTGGCCAGACCGAAACCCGGCATCACATAGGGAATGACGACGACGCGATCGCCGAGCGCTTCGGCAACGCGCGGCTTCTCCAGGTTGGTCAAGGTCAGGATCGCGTCGGCGTGGCTGTGCAGCACGGCCGGTTGCGGCAGTACCGCGTGCAGCAAGGTTTCCACGCTCGGATCCGGCGCGCTCGCGTCGAGCAGCGCGCACCGCAGCTCGTTCATCATCGCACTGTCCGGCAGGCTCGCCACGCCCAGCAGTTCCCGCAACCGGTTGAGCCGCAACGGCGCGAACCCCGGCCGCTCGATGCCGGCCAGGTCCCAGCCGCTCCCCTTGACGTAGAGGATCTCGACCTCCGCGCCGGTGATGTCGGTTCCGGTGACCTTGACCGAGGTGTTGCCGCCGCCGTGCAGGACGAGGCCGGGTTCGCTGCCGAGCAGGCGCGAGCCGTAGACGCAGGCGTCGAGCGGGTCGGTCGGCGCGTCAGCCCAGCGGTTTTCCATGAATGATCCGTTCGTCGGTGATGATCGCGGTGACCAGGTCGGCCGGGGTGACGTCGAAGGCGAAGTTCAGCGCGTTGGTCTCGTCAGCGCCGACGATTTCCGCTGGGTCCCGGATCTCGATCTCGACGTGTTCACCGTCCGGTGTGGCCAGATCGACGGTCGACTCCGGTGCGGCCACCACGAATGGGATCCCGGCTCGCGCCGCCGCCAATGCCAGCGGGTACGTGCCGATCTTGTTGACGACGTCGCCGTTGGCCGCGATCCGGTCCGCGCCGACGATGACCGCGTCGGCCAGCCCGCGCGCGATCACGCTGGGCCCCGCCGAATCGACGACGACCGTGTGCGGAATTCCCAGCTGGGCCAGTTCCCACGCGGTCAGTCGCGCGCCCTGCAACAGCGGCCGGGTCTCGTCGACGTAGACGTGGCCGAGCCCGCCGGTCTCCCGCAACGCGCGGACGATGCCGAGTGCGGTGCCCCATTCGACACAGGCCAGCGCGCCCGCGTTGCAGTGCGTCTGGACATTGACCGGCTGGCCCACCCGTTCGATCAGCCATTGCGCGCCGCGAAACCCGAGTTCGCGGTTGCGCCGGATGTCCTCGTTCATGATCAGCAGCGCTTCGGCCAGCACCGCGTCCGGCCCTTCGTCGAGCGTGGCCAGCACCCGATCGACGCCCCAGGCCAGGTTGACCGCGGTCGGCCGGGCCGCGCGCAACCGGGCCGCGTCCCCGCGCACGTCGCCGCCCCGCTTGGCGAGCAGCGCGACGCCGAGCGCGCCGGCCACGCCGAGGGCGGGCGCGCCTCGAATGGCGAGCCGCTTGATCGCGTCGATCAACGTGTCGATGTCGTCGACGTCGAGCGTGGTCAGCGTGTGCGGCAACCGGGTCTGGTCGATCAGGCTGATCCGGCCCTCGACCCAATCGATCGTTCGCATGCCTCCAGCTTCCGGCAATCAGCCGGGTGTCACCAGTCCCGCGACGGCCCGGATGGCTGTGATGAAGCGCTCCGGCGAGTACGAATCGGGGTCGGTCAGCACCAAGCGCGCGGCCATCTCGAACAATGCCACGACGGTGTGCGCGACGATGTCCAGCGCGATCCCGTCGGGCGCGTGCACCCTGCGCAACAGCGGCGCGACCAGCTCTTCGGCGCGCCGCAGCACGACGGCGCGGGCGTGTTCGCGGGCGTCGTGGAACTCGGGTGGCATGTCGGCCATCGGCATGACGATGCAGTGCCAGCGATCCGGCGCGGCCCGCACGACGCGCAGGAACTCGGCGAGCACCTGGGCGGCCAATTCCCCCGGGTCAGGCTCGAAGCGCTTCGGCAGGATCGCCAGCAACTGTTCCAGCGCCTGCTGGTGTTCGCGACGCAGCAGCGCGGTCAGCAGCTCGGTCCGGCTGGCGAACATCCCGTACACCACCGGTTTGGTCACGCCCACCCGCTCGGCCACGGCGTCCATGGTCACCGCGCGCTGGCCCTGGGTGGCGACCAGGTGCAGCGCGGCGTCGAGCAGTTCGGCCCGCCGCTGCTCCGCAGGCACCCTCGGCGCGTAGGCGCGCCGTTTCCGGGTCTCCATCCGACCTCCCCTGGACAAAGCTACGCCAGCGTAGCATATTACTACTCACGGGTAGTAATTGGAGGGATCATGTCGGGAGAACACGCGCGGCCGGGGCAGCCGAGGGGCCTGTCCCGGCCGGTGGACCACGGCTTCTTCGGTCCCGGCTCGCCCACGTGGAAGGTGTGGACCGCACCGACGGCCCTGCTCGGCTTCCAGCGCGCCGTCGTGCTCGAACACTTCGATCCGTTCCTCACCGCGGCCGTTGCCGACCAACGCGGCATCTACACCGATCCGGTCGGCAGGCTCGACCGCACGCTCGCCTACTTCCTCACCGTCGCGGTCGCGGACAGCCGCACGGCGATCCGCGCCGCCGAGTTCCTGATGACCGTGCACGCCGCCGCGACCGGCATCGAACCGATCAGCGGCAAGCGCTACAGCGCCAACAATCCCGCCTCTCAGCTCTGGATCCACGTGACCGGCTGGCACTCGGTGCTGACCTGCTACGAGCGCTACGGCCCCGGCCCGCTTCCGGCCGACGAGGAACGCCGCTACTGGGCGGAATCCGTCATCGCGGCCCAACTGCAAACCTGTAAACCGTCCGACGTGCCCAGCTCGCGTGAACAGGTGCGCGAGTACTTCGCCGAGGTCCGGCCGAGCCTGTGCACGTCGGAACGGGCCAATGAGGGCATGCACTACCTGCTGCGCACCCCGCGCGCCTCCGGTGGGGCCCGGCTGTGGGCGATGAGCAGGCTGATGGCGCCCGCGACCATCGCGACGCTGCCCCGCTGGATGCGTCAATTGGGTGGATTCGATCAGCCCGCCGTCGTCGATCGCGCGGTATTGCCGCTGGCCAGGGCCGCGATGCGGGCCGCCCGATCGCCCCGGGTGAGGCTCGCTGTCCTGTCCAAGACGCTGCCGCACACCCGCAGGATGTTGCGGCAACACCTCTACGGCGGCCCGCCGGAAACCCCTGAAACGATCACTCCGGCGCAGGCCAGGGCCAGGTACGGGAACGCGGCCGCGACGGCCTGAACCGGGACACAGCCGGAAAAGTGATGTACTTGCCAACCGGTCGAGGTCGATCGGGTAGACAATGTGCCGGATGGATCCGGCACGCAGTGCTCCCAACGGAGCAGAAGACAGGTTGCGGCAGCGCCCCTACGTGGGTTCGCGAGGCCCGCAGGCCACGTTGCTGCCCGCTGCCCGGTTTCAGCTCGGTGAGCTGCTCGGGCGCGGTATGCACACCGAGGTCTACAGCGCCCAGGACCGGTTGCTGCGGCGTTCGGTCGCGGTGAAGGTCTTCCCGGTCAACCCGGACCCGGTGGCCTGCCGCCGGATCGCCGACGAGGCCCGCGCGCTGGACCGGCTGCGCCATCGCGGCCTGGTGTCGGTGTTCGACGGCGGCCTGCACCGCAGCAGGCCCTACCTGGTCATGCAGCTGGTCCGTGGCCCGAGCCTGCACGCCTACCTGCGCACCGGCGCGCTGGACACCCCGCACGTGGTGGCCATGGGCGCGTTGCTGTCCGACGCGCTCGCGCACGTGCACCGGCACGGCGTCGTGCACCGCGACATCAAGCCGTCCAACATCCTGCTGGACCAGCACGGCATGCCGTATCTCGGCGACTTCGGCATCGCTCTGCTGCCCGAGCAGACCCGGCTGACCAGCGTCGACGAGATCATCGGCACGCCTGCCTACCTCGCGCCGGAGCAGGTGCGCGGCGGCGAACTGAAGCCGCCGGTGGACATCTACGCGCTGGGCCTGGTGCTGATCGAGTGCATCACCGGCGAACGCGAGTACGCCGACCCGAACAAGATCACCGCCGCGATCACCCGGCTCAAGCGGCCGCCGCGCATTCCCACCGGCCTCCCGGTCCGCTTCGCGCGGCTGCTGCGCGCGATGACCGCCGACGACCCGGAGCGGCGCCCGCCCGCGTCGGTGTGCCGGACCACGCTGGAAGTGATCGGACACAACATCGCCGCCACCGACCCGGAGGCGCTGACCCGCCCGCTGCGGGCCAGCGACCTCGTGGTCCAACCCGAGCCGGAAGAACGCAAGGGCAGGCACCGCCAAGCCGATTAGCCGATCGCGGCCGCGTAGAGGTACCAGGTCGAGTGCGGGAGCCACTGCTCCAGCCAGCGCCAGTCCGTGTTCGGCCCGGTCTCGGCCAGCCCTGGGTCCCACTGGATGCCGCTGCCGTCGATCGCGCGTCCGGTGATGCCGTTGACGATCCCGCCGGCCGAGCGCAGCCAGCGCCACGAACCCGGCTTGCTGGTGTCGAAGTACTCCAGGTACAGCGGGTTCTCCCGGCCGGGCCCGTCGAACATGCACACGTTGAACGGGTTCACGCCGACGATCCAGTTCAACTGGTTCTGCGCGTAGGTCTGGAGTTGTGCGGCCAGCGCCTTGTCGGTGCTGACCCGCGCGACCATCCTGGCCGCGGTCGCCAGCGACGCGAGCCGCGCGTTCTCGCCCTGCCACCACTGGTCCTGCGAACGCGGGGTTACGTTGTGCGGGAAGAAGAATCCGCTGTACCGCTTGCCGGTCGCGTCCTGCACCAGTTGCCGGGCATAGCCGAACGGGTTGCGCACCTCGCGGGTGATCGCCAGCTCGAACTGGACCGACTTGGTCACCGTGGCGAGCACGCTCGCCTTCATCGCGGGCGAGGCGATGTCCAGATAGTTGATCAGGCTGACCACCGGCAGGCCCGCGTCCGAGGGGTGGAAGAACGGCCGGTCGACATCGTCGGCGCGCCAGTAGTTCTGGTAGGTCTTCCAGGTCACCAGCCGGTTCACCAGGTTCCGCGCGCGGAGGTCGGCGGCTTGCTGGTAGGAAGAGTTCTTGGTCGCCTTGAACAGTTCGGTCGCGGCGAGCAGCGCGTTGTAGTCGTCGAGGATGTTCTCCTTGCCGTCGTTGGTCATCTTGACGTTGTTGACCTGGAGGAAGGCGAACGCGTCCTGCGCGGCGGCGAGGTATTCGGCGCTGGTGTAGTCGCCGGAAACCGGATAGGTGCTGGCCCGGGCGAGCGCGGCGATGGCCAGCCCGCCGCCCTCCCGGTAGTCGACCTGGTGGGTGCTCAGGGTGCGCCCGGTCGGGTCGATGCCGAGGTCGTCGGCCTCGGGCTGATCGACCGAGTCGTAGAACGACCCGCCCTTCACGTGCACCCGGGCCAGGTAGTCCGCGCCGTAGAGGCCTTCGTCAAGGGTCCAGCTGAGCAGCGCGGTCAGGTTCTGGTCGTTGCGCGCGGCCAGTTCGTCGTAGGCGCGCAGCAACACCCAGGCGGTGAGCGGGATGGACAGCGTGTTGAAGTAGGAGACATCGGACAGCTGGGTGAAGTGCTTGCCCCAGTCGGCCGCCGCGTCGTACCAGCCGCCGTGCGCGTCGAAGCGCGCGGTCGTGCTGCCGTTCATCGGCAGGCTCCGGTCGAACTTGTCGTACTGGCCGGAGGACCGGGAATCCTTGAAGTAGTGCACCATGTGCGACAGCGCGCGGCGCTCCAGCACGTCCTGCTCGACCCAGAACGGCGCCGACGCGGTCGCGTAGCCCGCACCCGGTAACTGCACGACGTAGCGGCCTGCCTTGGCCAGCGCTGAGAAGTCCGCGACCCAGTATTGCGTTGGCACGGCGGGAAAACTACTCGCCGCCCAGTCCGGCACCGGCCCGACATAATGCGCGATGCCCTGGTAGGCGATGGCGCCGGTGTTGGCGTCCAGCACCTGGAACGGCCGGACCGGGGCCGACGGATGGGTATCGGCGATCACCGCCTGCTTGGGCCCGTTCAGCTCGTAACCGACGTTGTTGGCCAATACCTGCCCGGTCGCGCCCGGTCCGTGCCCGGCATCGGCGGCGGCCGCGCTGCCGGGGAAGGCCATCCCACTGGCCAGGCCCGCCCCGACGGCGGCGGAGCCGAGCAGGAAGTTTCGCCGGGACGGGCTTGGCTGGGGTTCGGGCTGCGACGTCGGCTCGGCTGTCACGTCGATCTCCTTCGCGGTGTTTTGCGGGGCGGGAACACTCACGCGAATCGTTAGGAAGTCTTCCTAATTGTTGACGAGGCTAACGAGTCGCGTGCGACAACGCAAGCGCGAGCCCGGTCAGTTGATCGACCGTGAAGACCTGCCCGGCCCGACTGGCGGCAACCCGGACGCAGGCGGGTTCACCTGCGACAACCCCACCCGAAACCGCGCGCCATCGGGCACCCCGGTGTCCGGCTCAGCCCAGCAGATCAGCCAGCCGCGCCAGCAACGGACGCTGCCCACCGACGATCTTCTCGTTCGCGGTGACCAGATCGAACCACTCCGCCCGATCGATCTCCGGAAACTCCTTCATCGTCCCGGACCTGGGCGGCCACTCCATCTCGAACGTCCCCGGCACCACCAGCGCCGGATCGAGATCACCGGCCAGCGCCCACGCGGTCACCACCTTGCCCCCGGACTGCTTGACCTCACCCAGTTCGGCCAGCTCACCGTCCGGCACCGGCAAACCCAGCTCCTCCTGGAACTCGCGCCGGGCCGCGTTCGCCGCGTCCTCGTCCGGCTCACACTCGCCCTTGGGAATCGACCAGGCCCCCGCGTCCTTGCGGGCCCAGAACGGTCCACCCATATGTCCCAACAGGACTTCCACTCCCCCGGCCGACCTGCGGTACAACACGATCCCGGCACTGCGTTTGGCTGCCACGACAGCCATCCTGCCAGTCACCCGAACAGGCCGCTGCCCAGGTAGTCCGACCCTCCCGCGATGCCCGGCAGCGCGAAGAAATAGCCGCCGCCGGTCGGCTCGATGTAGTCGACCAGCGGTTCGCCCGCGAGCCTGGTCTGCACCGCCTGGAACTGCCGCAGCACATTCTGCTGGTAGCAGCAGAACACCAGCCCGACGTCGAGATTCCCGTTGACGTCCAAACCGCGGTCGTAGTTGTAGCCGCGACGCAGGATCTGCTGCCCGTAGGTCGCCTGCGTGCGCGGATTGGCCAGCCGGATGTGCGCGTTCATCGGGATGGTCAACCCCATCGGGTCGCCCGCGTAGTTCGGCAGATCGGTTTCGTCGGTCCCGTCCAGCGGCGCCCCGCTGTCCCGGCGCCGCCCGATCATGGTCTCCTGCTCGTGCAGGGAAACCCGGTCCCAGAACTCCACCAGCATCCGGATGATCCGCACCACCTGGTACGAGCCGCCCCGCGCCCAGTCCGGCTCGCCGTCCCCCGCCCACACCAACGCGTCCAGCGCGCTCGGATCGGTCACGTCCGGGTTGGCGATGCCATCCTTGAATCCGAGCTGGTTGCGCGGGGCCCCGGCCGGTCGCGGCGCGGGATGAAACCCGTCGATCTTCCACACCGGCTGCATGGCTCCGCGCGTGTGCTTTGCGAGGTCGCGCACCGCGTGCATGACCGTGTCGCGCGAATCCGCGCACACCTGCACGCTGATGTCGCCGTGCAGCTCGGTCGAGTTGGCCACGTTGTCGTCCGGGAACACCGGCATGGTCACCAGGTGCGCCGGTTTCCGCGCGGCCAGCCCGTACCGTCCATCGAACAGGCTCGCGCCAACGCCCACGGTGATCGTCAGCCCGTCCGAGGGCACCACCGGACCGAGCGTCTCGCTGTCGGTCGGCGGCGAGGCCACGTCGGTCGCGTCCGGCGCTCCGCCCGTGGCCAGAAACCGCACCCGTTCCGTCAAGGTCTGGAACAGCTCGCGCAACGCGGCTCGATCCGCCGCGATCGCGTTGAACGAAAGGAAAGTGGCGGCTTCCTGTTGGGGCGTGACGATCCCGGCCTGGTTCGGCCCCGCATAAGGAATGACCCGTCCACCCGGATCCGGCGGCCGCTCGGCCTCGCCGAACGCGACCCCGCCGCCCACCGCGGCCGCACCCAGCACACCAGCGGCCGCGCCGCGCAGAAAGGCCCGCCGCCCGACATCAGCGCTCATCCCGACGTCCTCGGGGCCAGCAGATCCGGAATCGCGGCCAGCTCCTCCAGCAATCCGCCCAGTTCCCCGTCGACCCGCTCCCGCGCCGCGATCGACGGCGCCTGCTCAGCCGCGAGCACCGCTCGTTGAACCGAGGCAAGATCCGCGTCGACCGTCCGCGACAGCCCCGGATCGCGGGCAACGATCAACGGGCGCAACACGTTCAGCACCTCGGCAGTCCCCTGCGTGTTCGCGTACAACGTCGGCAAACTCGTGCCGCTGCCGTAATCCGCCATGCCGGTCAACTGGAACTGCATGGCATTCTCGAGAATTTCGTGCGCCCGCAACGGCAGATCGCCCGGATCGACCTCCTCGCTGGGAAAATCGGCGATCAACCCGTTCACCGAGTCCACCAGGCCATGCGCGAGCGAACCCGCGTTGGTGCCGCCGTGCCAGAGCGCGAACTCCAGCGCGTGAAACCCCGTCCATCCGGGATCGGCCGTGCCCAGCGGAAGGCCATCGGCGCGGCCGTCGATGGCCTGATCGAAGTCGCCGAAGGAGTTGTAGGCGGCGCCAAGCCGTTCGTAGTCGAGGTGCGCGGTCAGCCAGTCCGCCTTGGCGGCAACGAGATCTCCGCGATCGACGTCCCCTGCGAGTTGCCGCGAGGCCGCGAGCAGTCCGGGCAACTGGTCACCGATCCAGTTCCGGTAGGCCTTGACCGGCGCGGTCATCGCCAGATCCGGCAGCGCCACGAACCCCGGCACCGCGCCGCGCGTCGAGCCGGTCACAGTGATCGTCGGCGAGGTGCGCACGACGCCATCGGTGAACACGCACCGAACCGCATACGTGCCCGCGCCGAGCGTCGTGCTCAGCGGGAGCGTCTTCCCCGGCGTGAGCGACGGGATCTCGGCATACACCGCGCCGGCTGGATTGATCACGTAGACGGCGGCGAAAGCGTTGGCGTCATTGGCAACCGTCAACGTGACCGGCCCGGCTACCAGCCGGCTCGGCGGCGAACCGCACCCGGCCGCGTCGACCCGCAGGTTCGACGTGTCCGGTGTCGCGCCGATCAACGCGGTGGCCAGCACCACAATCCCCAGCAACGCGAAGCGAGCCCGCCGCATCCGCACCCTCCCGCGTACGCCCGCCGGGACGACCCGCGCGAACACGGATCGTCCCGGCGAACAGAGATCAGTTCCAGATGTCGCTGATCGTGGCGGCACCGGAGCTCTTGCCGACCTCGTTCAGGCCGTAGATCTGCTCCAGCGTGGCCAGCAGGTTGTAGTGGTTCACGTTTTCGCTGTAGTTGCCGGGCTTCACCGGCTGGCCCACGATGATCGTCGGGACCTGGTTGTTCTCGGTGTAGTCGTCCTCGTCCCAGGTCACGATCAGCACGCTGTTGTTCGACTGCGCCCAGGTCGCGTAGGCCGAGAGGTTGTTGTTCAGCCAGGTGTCGGCGTCGGAGATCGTGCCGTCGTGCATGTCGTCGTCGAGGTTCGGGATGACGAACGACAGGCTCGGCAGGGTCGAGTAGTCCGACGGGAACGACGTGAACGGCACCGAGTCCGATCCGGGCACATTGCTGAAGTTGACCCAGGGCGAATGCTTGCGCGCATACGCACCCGACGTGCACTTCGTCGAACCGGTCGAGGGCAGGCCTTCCGAGTAACCCTTGAAGGTCTTACCGGCGGCCAGCAACTCCGAGCCGAGGTTCGCGGCCGACCCCTCGTTCGCCGGGCAGGCATCCGAGGAGAGGCCGAAGGTGCTGCCACCGAACAGCGCCATGTAGTTCGGCTCGCTCGGGTGGGTGACGGCGTAGGACGACGTCAGCACGGCGCCTTCGGACGCGAGCTGGTTGAAATAGGGCACTTCCGACGTATTGCCGATGATGTCGGAGAACGAATGGTTCTCCTCCATGACAATCACGATATGGGCCGGCGTCGGCAGGCTGCTCGCCGCGGCCCGCACCGCAGGCGCGGCAGCATGCGGATAGAAGGTGACCAAGCCGGCCGCGGCGACCGCCGCGATACCGGCCGACAACAGGGCAATCCTGGACCTGCGCTGCATGGGTTTCTCCGTATGGTTCCGTGAGGCTCCTAGACGCGGAGACATGGGTGACCACCCGCGCCCTGCGACGCGCGCACTACGGCGGCGAGCACGAGCCATCGCCCCCGCACAACCGCAAACTGTGCCCGCAGCCAACCGAAACGACAACCCCCGGAAAGCAGGATTTCCCATTAACACTTAAGGGAATGCCAGCCTGACACACACAATTCAACGACCGGCCACACGAATTTCAGGTTATTGCTTGGGCGGAAGGCCGATGGTGGCGGCGCCGAGCTGGCGGTCGGTGGTGGCAGGAGTTCCGCCGACCGGGGCGAACGGCAACGCGGTCGTCGGATGCGCGAGCGGCTCGACGAGATAGGACGCGCCCGCGCGGGCCGGGATGGTCAGGGTGGCCGCGGTGGTCGGCGGGACGATGACGCGATGGCCGCCCGCGCCGTCGACGACCTGGACTTGCTGGCCGGGCCACGGGTTGCGGAGTTGGATGGGCGCGGACGCGCCTGCCTGGATCGCGACGGTGACCGGGGCGCCGTTGCGGATCTGGACGTCGACCTTGCCGCGGTGCTGGATGTACACGGTCCCGTCGACATCCCAGTTACCCGGCCACGCGGGCGCCACGCGCAGCAGACCGTCGTAGTCCTGGACGAGCGCGTCCTGCAGAGCGGTTGCGACGACCGCACCTTGTTCGGCGTAGGGCTCGGCGTAGCTGGCGCCGAAGGCCGCCAGGCCGGACGGGCGCAGCTGGTACTGCTCGGTGAGGTCGACGAGGGTCTTGGCGAGATCGACGGGCCGGCCGAGGCGGGCGGCGTCGATCGGGTCGAGGCTCCAGTCGTTGCGTTCGACGTTCGGCCGCAGCGCGAACGTTTGCTGCGCGAGCGCGGTGTCCTGGCCGGCGTCGCCGATGAGGCCGTAGGGCCAGACCGGTTCCAGGCCGATGTTCTCCACGTTGTGGATGGTCGCGGCCGGTTGGTAGGACATGCCGATCACCTGCTGATCGCCGGTGCCGACCAGGGGGTAGGGCACGACTTCGGGGACGGCGGTCGCGATCTGGCTGACCAGCGCGGGATCCTGGTGCAGCAGGCGCGCGGCGCCGGCCACGTCGGGGAGGACGGCGCGCATCGCGGCGATGTCGGTCGTGGGATCGCTGACGTCCCATTGGGTTTCGTGTGCGTTGGACGGGCTCGTGTGCAGGTTGCCGTCGGTGCCGAGCTTGGCGTAGCTGAGGATGAACTTGGCCCAGGCGGCCATCACCGGGTAGTTCGCCCGCAGGAACGCGAGGTTGTCGGTCTGCTGGTAGGTCTGCCAGATGAACAGCGAGACTTCGGCGCCGGTGGTCAGCGTGCGGGCGTTGTAGTTGGCCGCGCCCTGGCCGCTACAGTCCAGGTACGGCTTCGCGCCCCACTGGCCGTTCGCCTGGTGCACCTGGATGCCGACGCCGTTGAACCGCATCGTCTCCGGAATACAGGCACCGCTCGTGCCGGGGAACTGGCTCGCCGTCCACGACTCGATCGACGCGAGGTCGTTGGCGTACATGGCGAAGTATGCGTCGTTGTTGTCGAACGCGCCCGCGCCCAGGTTGGCGGTGACCATCATGCGCAGGTTCCAGCCCCAGTAGGACGCCGGGTCCCAGCTGTGCGTGTCCTGCGAGCTGTCGAACAGGTCGGCGACGCCTGCCTGCGAACCCGGCCGCACGGTGCCGCGTTCGGCGGCGGCCGCGTAGAGGGCGACGGTGCGAACGTTGGCCAGGTACTGGGCCACACCGTCCGAAGAGGACATGTTGATCGGGCCGACCTGGTTCCAGTAGCGGTGCCACCAGGCCGAGTTCGCGGCGGCTGGCGGAGTGCGATTGAACGCCGAGCGGGCGGTTTGCTGGGGGTTTCCGCCGGTCCACTGGGGACTGTCGACCAGGATCTGGTAGGCGCCGTTGGGGTTGGGGCGGAACTGGACTCCGACGGTGGTCGGGTTGACCACGCTGGCCTGGGTGTTGCGGGCGGTCGCGGTGATGGCGGCCATGGCGCCGAAGGTGTCGCCGCTGGAGCCGGGACGGCCTTGGTCCACCCAGGTCTGGGCCAGAGAGCCGATGGCGCCGCTGGCCGCGGCGGTGGGGGTGCGGGGTTGCCAGAGGGCCAGTTGGGCGGTCTGGGTGGTGGCCGGGTTCGCGCCGGTGACGTCGACGACGAGTTCGTCGTGGCCCGCCGGAACGTAGGCCCGCGCGGTCATACCGCCGCCGGACTCGGTGAACACGCCGTCGTAGAGGTCGAGCGTGGCGTGGTAGTCGGGCGCGCTGGTCAACGCGGCCAGGCCGGGGATGGTGAGCTGGCCGGGTGAGAGGCGGTCGGGCAGGGTGTCGGCTCGGTTGAGCTGCGCGGTGAGGCCGTTGGCCGACCACAACCCGATGCCGAGACTGCCGTTGCCGAGCGGCATCGCCTGCGCGGGTAACAGGTTCGGCTGGCCGAGCACCACATCGGATTGCCGCACCGTGCCCGGCACGCCGACGGCGAAGTGGCCGTTGTGCCAGGCGGTGGTCGGGCCGGCCTGGGCGGTGGCCGGGACGGCGACCAGGGCCAAACCGGCGAAAGTCAGACCGGCGAGGGCCAGGCCCGCGAGCGTTGTTGCCGTGGCGCCACGTCGCACCAGCATGCTGCCTCCACCCACCCAGGACATCCGATGTGTGAGGAAGGTAAAACCTTTGTTGCTGCCGTGTCAATGCCGCACGACGGTTAAAGACCCGATGTCTCAACCTGCTGGGTAGGGTTTCGGGGGTGACCGTTCAGCGCATCCGCATCGCCGGTGACCCGGTGCTGCACACGCCGGCGCGCCCGATCGACAGGTTCGACGCGGACCTGCGCGCGCTCGTCGCCGACATGTTCGAAACGATGTACGTGGCCGAGGGCGTCGGCCTTGCCGCCAACCAGATCGGCGTCGGCCTGCGGGTGTTCGTCTACGACTGCCCGGACGCGGACGGCGGGTGGCACCTGGGCACGGTGGTGAACCCGACCGTGACCGCGTCTCAGCACACGGAGGCCGCGGATCCTGAGGCGGACCTGGAAGGGTGCCTGTCGGTGCCGGGTGAGCGGTATCCGACGCGGCGCGGCGCCTTCGCCACGGTGACCGGGTTCGACGTCGACGGCAAGGCGATCACGGTGCACGGGACCGGCACGCTGGCGCGCTGCTTTCAGCACGAGACGGATCATCTCGATGGACTGCTGTACCTGGATCGATTGACCGGCGAGCCGGCCGAAGACGCCAAGCGGATGATCGTCGAGCGTGGCTGGGGCGGGCCGGGGCACAGCTGGCAGCCGGAACTGCCGGAGGGGGTCTCCGGGGACGTGATCGATCGGACGACGGTGTTGCTGGGCGGCGGGACTCGGGAGCGTGGGCCGATCGCGGCGCCGCTCGGGGAAGCCTGAGCGGCGCCGCGAACCTCAACAGCCGAGTTCTATGTCCTCCAGGGCACCCAGCGCGTCCGGGACCAGGACGGCGACCGAGTAGTAGGCGCTGACCAGGTAGGACATGATCGCCTTCTCGCTGATGCCGCTGAACCGCACCGACAGACCGGGTTCGCGTTCGTCGGGCAGACCGGTCTGGGTCAGGCCGACGACGCCTTGATCGTCTTCGCCGATGCGCATGGCGAGGATGGTCGAGGTGTTGGTCTTGCTGATCGGGATCTTGTCGCTGGGCAGGATGGGCACGCCCCGCCAGGACATCGCCCGGCTGCCGTCGACGACCGTGGTGCCGGGATAGATGCCGCGCGCGTTGCACTCGCGGCCGAACGCGGAGATCGTCTTGGGGTGGGCCAGGAAGAACCTGGTCTTGCGGCGCCGGGAGACGAGGTCGTCCAGGTCGGCGGGGGTGGGCGGGCCTGATCGGGTTTGCAGTCGCTGTTTGTAGGCGACGTTGTGCAGCAGGCCGAAATCGGGATTGTTGAGCAGGTCGTGCTCTTCGCGCTCCCGGAGGGCTTCGACGGTCAGCCGGACCTGTTGTTCCAGCTGATTCATCGGGCCGTTGTAGAGGTCGGCGACCCTGGTGTGCACCTGGAGCAGGGTCTGGCCGACGTTGAGTTCGTACTCGCGCGGCGATGCCTCGTAATCGACGTAGGTACCGGGCAGGACCGGCTCACCCGCGTGACCCGACGACAGCGCGATCGCGGCTTCGCCGTGTTTGTTCTGGGCGAGTTCGGTGCTTTCCCGCAGGCGTTCGACGTGGGCGCGCAGGGAGGGCGAGCGGTCGAGCAGGGTGCGCATGGCGTCGGCGGGCATGCTCAGCGTCGTGCACCGGGTGAGCGCGCGCACCGTGTACTCCCAGGGCGGCGGGGATTCGGCGAGCATCTGCTGGCCGAAGTACTCACCTTCGGCCAGCGTGCCGATGACGACCTCGTCGCCGTACTTGCCCGCCTGGATCTTGCTGACCTTGCCGTAGGCCAGCAGGAACCCTTCGTTGCTGGGACTGCCCGCTTCGACGATCATGTCACCGGGCTGGTAGTCGTGCTGGACGAGGCCATCGGCCATCGCGGTGAGCGCCTCGTCGTCGTCGAAACCTCGGTAGAGCGGCAGTTCGCGCAGGGTCGGCGCGATGACCCTGACCCGGTCGCCCTCCTGGAGGAACTCGACCTTGCCGGTGCCGACCTCGTAGGTGAGCCTGCGGTTGACGCGGTAGTTGGCGCCCTTCACGTCGATCCACGGCAGCATCCGCAACAGCCAGCGCGGCGAGATGCCCTGCATCTGCGGGACGGACTTGGTGGTCGACGCCAGTTTGCGCGCGGCCGCGGTGCCGAGGCTGAGCTGGCTGGGTTCCTCCGCTGCCGCCGGGTCCAGCGTTTCGGTCACGGGATCACACCCCCAGTTGCGCGTGTTCGAGCACGGCCAACGCGTCCGGGACCATCACGGCGGCCGAGTAGTAGGCGCTGACCAGGTAGGACATGATCGCCTTCTCGCTGATGTTCATGAAGCGCACCGAGAGGCCGGGCTGGTACTCGTCCGGGATGCCGGTCTGGGTCAGGCCGATGACGCCCTGGTTGTCCTCGCCGGTGCGCATCAGCAGGACCGAACTGGTACGCGCGTCGTCGACCGGGATCTTGTTGCACGGCAGCACCGGAACGCCGCGCCAGGCCGGCACGTGCTGGCCGTTGAAGTCGACGTTGTCCGGGTAGAGGCCGCGTTTGCTGCATTCCTGACCGAACGCGGCGATGGTGCGCGGGTGGGCGAGGAACACGGTGGGTTCCTTCCACACCAGCGCGAGCAGGTCGTCGAAGTCATCGGGAGTGGGCGGACCGGACCTGGTCGGGATGCGCTGGCTGAAGTCGGCGTTGTGCAGCAGGCCGAAGTCGCGGTTGTTCATCAGCTCGTGTTCCTGGCGTTCGCGCAGGGCCTCGATGGTGAGCCGCAGCTGTTGTTCGGTCTGGTTCATCGGCTCGTTGTAGAGGTCGGCGACCCGGGTGTGCACGCGCAGCACGGTCTGGGCGACGCTCAGCTCGTACTCGCGCGGGGACGCGTCGTAGTCGACGAACGTGCCGGGCAGGTCGGGTTCGCCGCTGTGGCCCGAGGACAGTTCGATGGCGGCTTCGCCGTGTTCGTTGTCGCTGCCCAGGGCTTCGTTGGCCTGGAACAGGACCAGTTGTTCGCGCATCGCCGATGAGCTGTCCACCAGGGATTGGAAGTCGGCGCGGGCCAGGCTCAGGACGATCGCGCCGGTCACCGCTTTGGCGGTGTAGGGCCAGTTGTTGTCGGCGTCGACCAGGTTCTCCTCGCCGAAGTAGCCGCCGTCGGCCAGGGAGGCCAGCACGGTCTCCGCACCGTACTTGCCCGCGCCGAGCTGGTTGATCTTGCCGTGCGCGATCAGGTACACCGTGTCGGCGGGCTGGCCTTCGGTGACGATCACGTCACCGGGGTTGTACTCGTGCTGGGTGAACCGGCCGGCGAGGGTGGTCAGCACCTCTTCATCGTCGAATCCGCGCAGCAACGGGAGTTCGCACAGTTCGGCCGGGATCACCCGAACCTCGGCTCCGGTGGTGACGAAGTCGATCCGGCCGTCGCCGACCGTGTAGGTGAGCCGCCGGTTGACCCGGTAGACGCCGCCCTTGGCCTCGATCCACGGCAGCACGCGCAGCAGCCAGCGCGAACTGATTCCCTGCATCTGTGGCACGGACTTGGTGGTGGTGGCCAGGTTCCGCGCCGCGGCGGTACCGAGGGAAAGCTGGGGGTTTTCCGCGTCTGGTTCGAGTGTCTCGGTCATGGGTGCTCAGCTCCTCCAGAGAAGATCAGATCCGGTCGGCCGCGATGAGCAGGTAGTGGAAGCTGCCTTCCCGATAGGCGGTGAGGAAGGGGTCCTCGATGCCGGTGGCGACCGAGGACTGCGCCCGCAGTTCCCAGTACGGGATGGTCGCCGCGGTCAGATCGACGACGTTGATCGGCACGAAGTTGTTCGCGGCCAGCGCCGCGAAGTACTCCCCGCGCGAGTGGATGTTGCAGATGTAGTGCTGGTCGATCTGGCTGACCGCGCGCGAGCGGCCACCGGTCACGTCGTTGTAGCAACCGGTGATGACCACGTAGCGGCCGCCGGGGGTGAGCAGGCGGGCGTACTCGGCGAACAGCGGGCGCAGGTCGACGTACATCGTGCTCTCGTTGTTCCAGATGCCGTTCATCGAACCGGTCTCGAAGCCGGTGTCCAGCATGTTCCTGAAGTGGTACTTGACCCGGTCTGCGACGCCGCGCCGGGCCGCCTGGCCGTTGGCGAACTCGACCTGCTGCTCGGAGATGGAGATGCCGTCGGTGTAGCAGCCGAACCGCTGGTTGGCCATGATCGACGTGCCGCCCCGGCCGCAGCCGGAGTCGAGCAGGTGATCGTCGGGCTTGATGTCGCCGAGGTGGTCGAGCAGCACGTCGGCCTGCGCGGTCTCCAGCCGGTGCAGTTCCGCGATGATCGCGTCCTCGCGGATGTCGGCGGGCGCGTCGAGCACCGCGGGGTCGTAGTCGCCGATGCCGTAGTGGTGGTGATAGAGCCCATCCACATCACCGAGCCGCAGGTTGACCGGGTCCTTCTCGTTGTTCCAGTAGGTCGCGATCGACCGCTGGTAGGCGTTGCGCAGCACAGGCTGGTGGATGGACATGCATGACTCCTTCTGCGGATGGCACGGCGACGCGCATCGCCGGACACGCGTGAGACCAGTGGAAATTGACAATCTGGAATGTCGGCCCCGGAAAGTGAATTCAGCGTGCCGATAAGGGGTGGTGGAGGTGAACCGAGACGTTCATCGGGCGTTCCTGATCCGTCGCAGGTTTGCGCTGGCGCGGCGCTGGTCCGGGCCGCAGGGTCGAGCCTTGCAGCGAATGGACGGAAAGACGATCCGCTATTCAGGGGTCCCGCCGGCCTCGAAAGGGTGATGGGCGGTATACCGAGAATAGCCGCCGCGTATTCGGGATCGGCCACGCGGCGAAGATGGGAATTGCGATCTCAGCCGCGATGCACTATGCCACCCCGGACGCTGCGTCGCCGGTGAATACGGTGGGCGATCCGGCGACCGGATAAGGCGGACGAAATACCGCTGCGGCTTCGTGAATGTCAGCGGTCGTGACCAGTGCGCGGGCCACGTCGCCAATCGATTCCTCCGGTAGGCACTCGGGCGCCATTGGGCCGATCGGGTCAGCGTTGAGCGCGGTGATGTTGCGCCACGCGGTCATCGCGTGCTCTGGCGTGCGCGGCCGGACGATCACCGGTGCGTCGCCGGTGAATCCGACACCGGCCTGCGGCGCGGAGATCGTGTTGGCCAGCAATTGCGCGGCATCGTCGGACATCGGCACCGACGCCGCCAGCGACATCCGAATACGGAAAACGCGTTCGGTATATCGGTCGACGGCGGATTCGTAGAGCTTCTTGGTCGACGCGGCGAACGGATCGGCCGCGCGCGGTTTGGGCCAGGTGGGATTGGGCGGCGGTCCGGGAACCGCCAGCCGGGCGAATTCGCGCGCCCAGGCGGCCAGGTTGGCGCGCAGGCCGGGACCGACCCGGAACGGCTCCAGGCGCACGGAAAGCAGGGCGGGCGCGGGAAAGGCCGCGAGGTTCGCCCACACGTCCGGCCAGGAGGTGCCGCCACCGGCCAGCGGCGTGACCACGGCCAGGAACTTCAGGAGCGTGTCGTTGCGAAGGCAGCGGGAGACGGTGAGCCGCTTGCGGATCTCGACGATGCCGTGCTGGTGCGGGACGAACGGTTCGAGTACCGCGCTCAGGCGCGGCTGGGTCTCGATCGCGGTCGGGGTGAGTCCGGGCAGGGCCGGCGCGAGCGCGTCGCGCAGGTGCGCCGCGAACGCGATCGCCGCCGTTTGGTCGGGAGCCGTTGCGCGGCAGAGGAAATATGCCGTCAGGGTGCGGTCGGCGTGGTTGAGCAGGCGCAGTTCCACGGCGGCGCCGGTGTCGGCGCCGGTCTGCCAGAGCGCGCCCAGCCAGGGCAGCAGGTCCGGCGCGGCGGCGTGATCCTTGCCGAGGTGGTAGATGATGTCGCCGTGGATGTCGCGGGCTTGCACAGCCGGGCCGTGCACGGTGCCGCTGATGTACTGGCCCGAGGCTTGCGCGGGCGGCGCCGGGGGGATCGGTTCGGTCGTGGCAGGCGGCTGGGCCGGCGCGAGGTGCGCACCGGCCCAGGCCCACCAATTCCCCGGGCTGCCTGCGGTGAGAATGCCGTCGCCGGTCACTGGGTGATCGGCGGATTCGGGTTGGCTGGTGGTTGCGGGACGGGCTGGGGCTGCGCCCAGGTCTGCACCGGAATCGGCCCGGACATCGGCCCGGACATCGGCACCGGCGCGGACATCGGGCCTGGCATCGGCACCGGTGCGCTGATCGCGACCGACTCGACCGGCGGAAGTCCTTGCGGGAACGCGTAACTGTCCGGCACCTCGACCTGCTCGATCGCCACGTGCAGGCCCTCGCGGCAGACCGCGTGCACGGCCTCGCGCATGGCGCGGGCCTGTTCGGTGCGCAGCATGCGGGCGACCGGATCGAGCTGACCTGCCATGTTGCGGAAGACGTCGGCGACGTAGCGGCCGATCAGTTCGAACCCGCGTCGCGAGCGCCACATGGTCCAGCCGAGGTAGAGGCCGGAACCGTAGGGAAACACGGTCACGTAGGCCTCGTAGTGGCCGTCGACCAGCACCAGCCGGTTGTTGACCGGGCCGAAACTCGTTGGCATCCGGCGGGTGTACGGGTAGAGCGGCAGGCTGCGATCGCGGGCGCGGCCGACGATCACGTTGTACACGGACGCGGCGGCGCCAGCGCGGTCCGCCAGCAGCACATGCCATTCGCTGATCGGCTCCTGCAGCTTGGTGAGCAGCAGGATCAGCCAGAACCCCACGAACGAGATGATCATGATCAGCAGGAAGAAGATCGTGGCCCCGCCGCCGCCGCTGCCACTCTCCTCCGCCGCCGAGGAGAATCCGTTGACCAGCGAGAATAGCGTGAACAGCAATGCGGAGAAGAAGAAGAACGGGCCGGTGATGATGGCCGCCCGCAACCAGAGCAGGAACAGGCTGCGCGGCGTCACCGATTCGTCGAAATACAACTCGACCGGACGATGCAGCAGCGTTTTGTCCAGGTAGGAAGCGTCGCCACTCTCCTCGGGCGGAAACCCGGACTCTGGAGTTGGAGCCTGTGTCATCTGCGAATTCCTCCTACTGGGCCCGGCTGCGGCACTGCACGTTACGCCCACTTGGACGTGTCCGGTCCTTGTTCGGTGCCCGCGCGGAGCGAAGTAGGGGAATTTCTCAATGCGGTAACGCCGTCAGCCGAATGGCGGTAGCGGGGCGTCCCGATCTTTCGAGACGCCCCGAAACCGCTGATCAGGTGCCGTAAACCTGGAATTCCCAGAGCGAGTAGCCCCATTGGGTAGCCCGGGCGGTTCCATAAATTCGTACGTATCGTCCGGAACCGGACACCGGAATGGTTTGGTTGCCGCCGGTTCCGGTCGTTGTCGAATAGATCGTCGTCCAGTTGGTGCCGTCGGTGGAGGCCTGGATCTGGTAGCCGGTCGCGTAGGCCGTCTCCCAGTTCAGGGTCACCTGGCTGAGGGTGTGCGTCGCACCGAGGTCGACCTCCAGCCATTGCGGATCGCTGAACTGGCTGGACCAGCGGGTGCCGAGGTTGCCGTCGACGGCGTTGACCGCAGGGAAGCTGGCGTTCTCCTGGGAGGACGCGGTCGCGGTGTGGCCCTGGGACAACAGGGTCGGCGTGCCGCCGCCACCGGAGGACGGTGTGCCGTACACGTCGAACTCGTAGATCGAGTCACCCCATTGCGAGGCGCGACTCGTCGCGTACACCCGGATATATCGGCCGGTCCCGGACAGGCTCACGTCCTGGATGTCCTGCGGGCTGTTGTTGTTGGAATAGATGGTGGTCCAGTTGGTGCCGTCCGGGGACGTCTGTAGCTGGTAGGCCGATGCGGTGGCCGCCTCCCAGACGAGCGTCGCGTGGTTGATCGCGTAGGTCTGGCCGAGATCCACCTGCAACCACTGCGGATCCGAGAAACCGCTGGACCAGCGCGACGTGATGTCGCCGTCGGTCGCGTTGGACGCCGGGAAGCTGGCGCTCTCCGCCGAGGACGCGGTGGTCGGCTTGCCGAGCGCGATGTCAGGGCCGAGGTTGGCGTTGGCGGCCGGTGCCTTGTTGTAGACGGCGACGTAGTCGACGTTGAGCGAGCCACCGGACGCGGTCGCCGCGTTCGGGCCACCGCCGTAGGCGGCCGGGAAGGCACCGCCGATGGCCAGGTCGAAGATCACGTAGAAGCTGTGGTCGACGGCGTTGGCCCAGGTGGTCGCGTCGACCTGGGTGGAGTTGAGGGTGAAGAAGTTGTTGCCGTCCAGGTACCAGCGGATCTGCTCGGGCGAGGTCGACCGGTCGATCTCCACCGCGTAGGTGTGATAGCCGGTCTGACAACCGGAGCAGGCCCGCTCGCCGCTGCCGATGCCGGTGCCCTCGTTGCACGGACCGCCCGGGTCGGTGCCGCAGTGCAGGGTGCCGAACTCGGAACTGCGGGCGTTGATGTCCTCCATCGCGTCGATCTCGCCCGAACCCGGCCACGGCACGCCGATGCGCAGCGGCGAACCGAGCATCCAGAACGCCGGCCAGTAGCCCGCGCCGTTGGCGGTGGTCAGGTCGGGTTGCTGGATCGAGGCCTGGATGCGCACGACGCCGCCGGGCAGCGCGCCGAAGCCGTCGGCCTGGGTTTCGATCCGGCCCGAGGTCCAGCCGCTGTTCGGGTCGGTGCCCGAGTGCAGCGCCTTGAGCACCAGGTGACCGTTGCCGTCCTGGTAGACGTTGCTGGTGCTGTTGGTCATGGTCTCGATCTCGCCGGTGCCGAACCCGGTACCG
This sequence comes from Pseudonocardiaceae bacterium, assembly GCA_035248365.1. Classification (GTDB taxonomy): domain Bacteria; phylum Actinomycetota; class Actinomycetes; order Mycobacteriales; family Pseudonocardiaceae; genus CAJCJE01. Next base: position 91,465 of record DATFHN010000128.1, read on the forward strand.
GTGTCGTAGCGCCAGACCCCGGTGTCCAGGGCGGAGTTCGCGGCGCCGTTGAAGTCGTCGCTCCAGGTGGTGGTGAAACCGGCCGGCGCGGCCGGGACATCGGACGGCGCGGCGGGGGCGCTTGTCGCCGGTGTCGTGATTGTTGTCGCGACTACAATCAGGAGGCCGGTCGCGAGCGCGGCCCGTCTAGCTGACTGCCACATGAGAACTCCCTTCACCAACCGACCGCGACGACCATGTACTGCGGGTTGTTGACGTTGATGTCCGAGGACTGGCCGGCATCGTCGTCGTACGGGAAGCCGTACTGCAGGCCGTTGATCGCGTTCTGGTGCCAGAACTGGGCGTAGTAGTTGGCC
>DATFHN010000129.1:0-4775 GCA_035248365.1 Pseudonocardiaceae bacterium
CAGGAACTCCGTCCGCTCCGCATCGCTCAACGTCCGCCCGGACGCGGCCAGTTCGGCCAGTTCCGTGAAGTACCGCTCCCGCGGTGCGCCTGGCGCGAACAGGATCAGCATGGATGCCGCCGCGTCAGACTCGTTGTGGAACGCGTGCACCCCGCCGCGCGGCACGTGCGGGAAGTCGCCTGCCGAGGCCGAAAGCCAGCGGTTGCCGTCGTAGAGCCGCACCGTGCCGGACACGATGTAGAACGACTCGGAAAACCGGCGGTGGAAGTGCGCGCTCGGCCCACCGGCCTGCGCGGGCATGTCCCACTGGAACAGCCCGAAGTCGCCGTCGGTGGTGCCACCCGTCGCGAGGTAGCTGGCCAGCACCCCGGACTTGTACCGCGTCGAGGGAGACTTCCCGGCCGGCAGGTAACTCGCGTTGAGTTCGCCGGTTTGCCCTTGGTAGTCAACAGGTTCCGGCCGGACCCAGGTCGACTCGTCGGCGAATTCCTGAAAAGACACTGCCTCATCCCCCGTTCAGGTGAGCCTCGGCGACCGAGGCGAGGATCCGCCACGCCGTGTTCGGCCTGCGGGTGTTGTCCGGATCATCGGAGTCCGTGGTGTCCAGTACTACCGTGTCCGCGCCGAGTTCGCGCATTTCTTCGAGATCCGCGCGGATCTGATCGAGCGTCCCGGTGCCCGCCGGCCGGTCCACCTCGGTCACGAAGGAGTCGGTCAGCCGCAACGGAATGCGCGGCGCGAGCACCGGAACCTCCCGCTCCGCTTCCGCCGCGAACTCCCTCAGCCGGGTGAGTGCCGCGCGCAGCCAGTCCACACTGCCAAATCGCAGTGGATGCCATCCGTCGCCGAGCCGGACCGCCCGGCGCAGCGCGATGTCACTGTTCCCGCCGACCCACAACGGCACCCCGTTGCGCGGCCGCGGTGCGGTGCGCACGTTCTGGAAGCTGACGAAGGGCCCCTCGTAGCTGGCGATGTCGTTGCCCAGCAACGTGCGCAGCGCGGCAAGGTGGTCGTCGGTCATCGCGCCGCGCTTGGCGAAGGGCAGCCCGAGCGCGGCGAATTCCTCCCGCGCCCAACCGGTTCCGACGCCGAGCACGAGCCGGTCGCCGCCGCCGAGCGCGTCGATGTTGCCGACCATCCGGGCGACCTGCAGCGGGTGCCGGTAGGGCAGCAGCAGAACCGTTGTGCCCAACCGGATCCGGGTGGTGATGCCGGCCAGCCAGCCGAGCACGCTGAACGGTTCGTAGAACGGCGCCGGGTAGATCGCCTCGACGTCGGAGGTGATGGCCAGATGGTCGGAGACCATGAGCAGGTCGAAACCGAGCCCCTCCACGGTCTGCGCCCAGCTCCGCAACACCTCCGGTGTGGTGCCCGGCCCGAAATTCGGCAGATTGACACCGAGTCGCATCGGATTCGTCTCCTCGCCCGCTTGATCGTTGGCGATGCAAATGCTATGCGCCGGACCGGCCGTTCGGAATGGACTCCGGGCTGCATTTGCACGGTTCAACCATGATCTTCCCGGTATTCTCGGCCGATGACCGAGAAGTTCACGGTCGCCGCGGACGACGTCGATCTGGCCATCCTCGCCGAACTCCAGGCGGACGGCCGGCTGCCGTTCACCGAGCTGGGCAGGCGGGTCAACCTGAGCGCCTCGGCCGTGACCGAGCGGGTGCGGCGGCTGACCGAGGCCGGTTTCATCACCGGTTATCGCGCCGTGCTCGACCTGCCCAAGCTGGGCTTCCCGGTGCTCGCCGACGTCCGGCTGAAGTACCCGGGCAGCAGGCATCAGCCGCTGCACGACCTGCTGGCCAGGCGGCCCGAAATCCTGGAATGCCTGCGGGTGACCGGAGACGCGTGCTACGTGCTCAAGGTGGCCGCCCGCGATATGCCGCACCTGGAGCAGATCGTCAACGAACTCTCCGATTTCGGCAGTGCCACGACCAGCGTCGTGTATTCGATCGTCCAGCCTTACCGCGATCCGTTCACCCGAACCTGCTGAAACGAGGACGAACCCCCGCTTCCAGCGGAAGCGGGGGTCCGTAGCGTGAAGGTTCGAGCTGGATTACAGCGCGCGGACGTTCTGCGCCTGCGGGCCCTTGGTGCCCTGACCCACCTCGAACTCAACCTTCTGGTTCTCCTCAAGGCTTCGGTAGCCCGTGCCCTGAATTTCGGAATAGTGCACGAACACATCTGGCCCGCCGTCGGCGCGCTGGATGAAGCCGTAGCCCTTCTCCGCGTTGAACCACTTGACGGTTCCTTCTGCCACGCCTGCCTCCTAGCAGGATCAGCTTGGAACTGCACCGTGCAGCTCCCGGCCGTTCCCGGGCAGTTCAGCGATCTCAGGCGAGAAGACAGAACGCCCGCACATCGTTCCGCGAGCGTGTTAGTGCACGAACACGAAGAACCACGGCCTGCACTTCGAGCGTAGCGGTTCACCGGGCCCTGCACTACCACGTGATGTGGACGAAGTTGTTCGCTGCCAGCGCGATACGTCCGCTGGTCACCGGGTTGGACTAGTGCCAAAACCGGGTTTTCGTGATCCCGGCCGGCCCTCGATCGGGCCCGGTGACCGGTTACTCCTGGTACGGGGGTCGTCACCGGTTTGGCAGGACATTTCGCTCAGTGGACCGGCCGGCAGACGGGTGTGACGACGACCACATTTTGATTACGCACAGACACCAACGACGGCGGGGTTGCGAGTCGGTATCGATTGCCGGACAACGGAAGCAGCGTCCGAGCGTTTGCTGGCGTTAAGGCCGCACGTGATCGACCGGCCGGGCGTGGACGATCGAGCCCGGCCGGTGCTACTCAGAGTGGATCAGCGCGTGATGTACGCGGTTTACTCAACGCCGGGACGGACCGGCGCCGACCGTGGCCGGCGTACTGGCGCGAGTGCGCTGCCGCCAGTTCCGCGCCTTTGTCCGATTGCCGCACACTCGCATCGAGCACCACGTCCGCGAGCGGTTGCGGGATCGGTCGTAGAAGGCCCAGCGGCACTCGCCCGCAGCGCAGATCTTCAACCGGTCCCACTGACCGAGCACGGCGAGCCGCGCGCTCGCGGCGAGCACCGAGCCGAGGGCGTCGGTGCCGACCAGAACCGGCACCCCCTCGGCCAGTTCGACGTGCACGGCACTGTCCAGTGAGCCGAACGCGCCGCCGAGCGCGAGCGGATGAGCGCGGTCGATGATGCAGCCCCGCAACGCGTCCCGGACCTGCTGGGCGTGCGCCCGCTCGCCGGGTTCGCCCAGACCCGGTCTGCTGGCCCAGATCAGCCAGTCCGCGTCGGTGCCGAGCAGATCCGTTCCTGCTTCGGTGTCCAGGGTGTTGAGGAAGGCGAGGACCAGGTCCACGTCCTGATCGAACTCGCTGGGATGCGCCGCTGGAGGCGGGCCCCCGGTAGGGGGTCGGTAAACAGGCTGCCATCCGGATTCCTGGCCGGCGTGCCCGCCGGCGACCAGGCCAGTCACCACACCACTGTAGGCAAGTCCGCGCCTTGCTGTACCGCCGCTGGGGGAAATACGGTGACGACTCCAGTCAAACCACCGTTATCCGTTTACCGGTTATGGAGGTCGTGATGAGTGCTCCGCAAGCGTCGTTGACCGCGGCGGTCGTGCTCGACTGCCCCGATCCCGTGGCGCTCGCCGGGTTCTACGCCGCTCTGCTCGGCTGGCCGGACCCGCCCGTCGTCAGCCACGAGGGTGGGTGGGTCGACCTGGCCAACCCGGCGGGCGGAATGACCCTGGAGTTCCAGCGTGCGGCGGAATACCAGGCACCGACGTGGCCGGACCCGGCCGTGCCGCAACAGTTCCACCTGGACATCAAAGTGTCCGATCTGGACACCGCAGAACAGCGCGCGCTCGGGCTGGGCGCGAAGATCCTGGACGTCTCGCCGGACCACCCGACCTGGCGGGTCTACGCGGACCCGGTCGGCCACCCGTTCTGCCTCTGCGCCTGCTGAACTGCGAAAACAGTTCTATAAACGGGGTGTATACCCCTCGTGTATAGTCGCCGCCATGTCGATTAGTCACACCCTGCTGGGGCTCCTGGAGGGCGGCCCCCGGCACGGCTACGACCTCAAACGCAGCTACGACGAGCGCTTCGGCCAGGACCGCCCCCTGCACTACGGCCAGGTCTACTCGACCCTGTCCCGACTGCTCAAGAACGGCCTGGTCGAAGTGACCGGGGTCGAGTCCGGCGATGGCCCGGACCGCAAGCGCTACACCATCACCGACGCCGGCGTCACCGACGTCGAGAACTGGCTGCGCACCCCGGAAAAGCCCGACACCTACCTGCAGAACACCCTCTACACCAAGGTCGTGCTGGCCCTGCTGTCCGGCCGCGACGCCGCCGACATCCTGGACATCCAGCGTTCCGAGCACCTGCAGGTCATGCGCGAGTTGACCAAGCGCAAGACCGCCGGCGATCTGGCCGACACGCTGATCTGCGATCACGCCCTGTTCCACCTGGAGGCCGACCTGCGCTGGCTGGAACTGACCGCCGCCCGCCTCGATCAACTCGCGCGGCAGGTCGCCAGCGAGCCACACTCGCCGGGAGGGGAAGCATGAGCGTGGGCACATCGTCGGCGTATTCGCCACTGACCGGAGGCCACCGCCCGGAGGCGCTGCTGGCCGGGGCCGACCTGACCAAGGCCTTCGGCCCGACCACCGCGCTGGACCACGCCAGCCTGGCCATCTACCCCGGCGAGATCGTCGCGGTCATGGGCTCCTCCGGCTCCGGCAAATCCACCCTGCTGCACTGCCTGGCCGGCATCATCG
>DATFHN010000130.1:0-3669 GCA_035248365.1 Pseudonocardiaceae bacterium
CCGCTCGGCGCCCGCCAGCCCGGCACCACGATCAGATCCCCGGGGTCCAGCGCGGGCAGTTCCGGCTCGGCCTGCACGGTCAGGCTCTGCGCGGTGCGAACGGTCGCGTGCTCGCCGACGTGGCTGATCCGGTAGCCGAACCCGAAATCGACCGCGCTGTGGAAGACCTGCGCGGGTCCCGCGAGGTCGAGCAGGTGCAGGCCGGGCACCAGGAGGAAGACGACTCTGGTCACGATCCGGTCAGGATAGCCCGGTCAGCTCCTCGACCGTGGCGATGGTGGCGAACCGGTCGCGCAGCGCGAACTCGGTGCGCTCCTTGATCTCGTCCGTGCCGAGCACCTTGCCGGTCGCCGGGTTGGTGATCGGCTGGGTCGCGGTCGCGTCGATGACGAAGGTGACGTCATAGCCGAGGTCAGCGCCGACCCGCGCGGTGGTCTCGCAGCACTGCTCGGTGCGGATGCCGCAGACGACCAGTTCGCGAATGCCTGCCGAGGTCAGCCGCTGCGCCAGGTTGGTCGTGGTGAACGCGTTGTGCGCGGTCTTGTACAGGGTCGGCTCGCCGTCTTCCGGCTTGAGCCCGTCGATCAGGCGCACGTGCCCGTTGGCCGGATCGAACACGGTGCCGGTGCCCGGCTCGCTGTGCAGCACCCAGATCACCTGGTCCTCTGCCGCCCGCGCCGCGTCCACCAGCCTGCCCACCTTCTCGGCGATGTCCGGGTCGGAGATCTCCGCCCAGTTGGGCCGTTGCCGGAACGATTCCTGCACGTCGATCACGATCAGCGCCTTTGTCATGACTCAAGTTTCGCCAGCGCGGCGCTCGCGAGCCAGGCATCATCAGGCCCGGCACCGGAACGATCCGGTCACCGCACCAGGCACAGCGTCTGCTCGGCGAGGCCGAGCGTCAGCCGCTGCCCCCAGCCGAGCTGGATGGCGTCGGACTCGATGCCATCGCCGAAGGCGACCAGCTGATCGGACTCGACCTCGACGGTCAGCGGCGCGCCGGTCAACTCCCCCTCGGTGCTGGCGGTGCTGGTGCCCGGCGACGGCCAGGCCTCCCGGACGAACCAGAGCAGCCTGCGCTCCTCCGGCCCCGGCAGGGCCAGCCGGCTGTGCCGTTCCTGCCACACCGACCCGCACCAGCCGGTCGCCCCGGTTCCGGTGCCGACCAGGATGCCCGACGAGGCCTGCCGCTCCCGCGCAACCTCGCCGGCGCGCAGCGTGTAGCGCGAGGTCTGGTGGGTGCGGTTGCCCAGGTAGATCTCGTTGAGCGCGAGCAGCCGCTGGCCGTCGTCCGCCGCGATCTCGACCATCGTGCGACGCTGTTGCGTACCCCTCGAACGCAGCAGATCCGCGACGGCCGAGGGCGGATGCGGCACGAGCACACCGCTGTTGCGCTCCGGCTCCGGATTGATGCCGATCACCGGCTGCCCGGACAGGTACTTGGCCACGTTGGCGACCAGCCCGTCCTGCCCGACCACGACCACGATGTCCTCCGGCGCGAACAGGAACCGGGCCAGATCGGCCCGCTCCACGCTGCCGCGCCGCCAGTCCAGCGGGATCGCCCCGGCCACCTCGGCGATGACCGCACGCATCCGCTCCTCCCGCCGGGCCAGTTCGACCACGTCCCGGCCGCGCGAAGCCAGGAAGAACTCGGTCTGGCCCCGGGTGCCGTGCCGGGCCAGGAGTTCCGCGTACTCGGTTCTGCGGTGCACCAGCACCACCCTCGGCGCCAGGCTCATTCCCGCGCGCCCAGCTTGGCCAGCAGCGGCGCGAGCAGATCGGGGGTGAGCACCAGGCTGTCGATCTTGGGCAGGTTCGCGGCCAGTTCCTTGATCGCCAGCGACAGCAGCACCGCGTCGGGCACGTCGGCATGCGCGGCCAGGTGCGCGGCCTCGGCAGCGGCCTGCGCGTCGCCCAGCAGCCGCACGCCGCCCGCCTTCACCTCGTTCAACCGTTGCTGCCTGCCGGCCTGCGCGTCGGTCTCGATCCGGTTGGCCGCGGCCGTCTCCTCGGCCTGACGGCGCGCGTTGGCGCCGCGCCGCGCGACCAGTTGCTCCTCGCGGCGGGCCAGCTCGATCTGGTTCTGCAGCTCGTTCTCGCTGATCGCGCGCTCGCGTTCGACCGCGCGGGCGCGGCGTTCGTAGGTGGCGCGGTCGGCCTCCTGCTGCACCTGTTCGCGCGCGGTGGTCTGCAACGCCTTCTCCACCTCCGGTTCGGCGCGGATCGCCACCACCCGCACGTCCAGCACGGCGAGCCCGGTCTGGGCCAGCCGCTCGTCGCCGCCGAGCCCGTCCCTGACCCGCTCACGCACCTGCGCGACGCCGTCGACCAGCGCGCCGGCCAGCGTCAACCGGCCGAGCAGGTCCAGCGCGTGCTGTTGCACGCTCTCGGTGAGCAGTCCGCCGAGCTGGCTGAGCGGGTCGCCGCGCCAGTTGCCGGTGCCCGGGTCGAGCGAGAAGTCCAGTCGTCGTGCGGCCAGCGCCGGATCAGTGAGCCGGTAGGTGAGCGTGAGCTGGACGGTCACGTCCTGGAAGTCGGCGGTGCGCGCGTGGAACAGCAGCGGCAGTTCGCGGTCGTCGACCGGTATCTCCGAGAGCACCGCGGTGAGCGGCCGGAACCAGAACGAGAGCCCGGTGCCGTCCTTGACCAGCTTGCCGTTGCGCAGAAACCGCACGTGCGCGGTAGGTGTGCCGCGCAGGTGCCGTAACCCGAACCTGCGCCCGATGTCCGCCATGACAACTCCCCTCTCGTTTATCGTCGGCGTGACGATAACCAAGTGGACCGTTAATCGTCAAGCTGACGATTAACGGGTAGGCTGAGCGTCATGGCGGACTACCCACCGTTCGCGGTCACCGTCGACCTCGTGGTGCTGACCATCCGGGACGATCGACTGTGCGCGCTGGTGATCAGGCGCGGCGAGGCCCCCTATCGAGGCCGCTGGGCCCTCGCGGGCGGATTCGTCCACCCCGACGAGGGCCTGGACACCGCGGCCCGCCGCGAACTCGCCGAGGAAACCGGCCTGACCCTGGACAACGTCCACTTGGAACAGCTGGCCAGCTACGGCGACCCGAACCGCGACCCGCGCATGCGCGTGGTCACCGTCGCCTACCTCGCCCTGGCCCCCGACCTGCCCACGCCGACCGCGGGCACCGACGCGGCCGAGGCCAAATGGGAACCGATCGAGCGCTTGCTCAGCCAGCGCAACCACCTGGCGTTCGATCACCACCGCATCCTCGCCGACGGCGTCGAGCGGGCCCGCGCCAAACTGGAGTACACCCCGCTGGCCACCGCGTTCTGCCCACCGGAATTCACCGTCGCGCAACTGCGCCGCGTCTACGAACTCGTCTGGGGACACCCGATCGACCCGCGCAACTTCCACCGCAAGGTCACCGGCGTGGCCGGTTTGCTGGTTCCGACCGGCGGCACCAGCAACGGCGATGGCGGCCGTCCCGCCGCCCTGTTCCGCCGAGGCGAAGCCACCCAGCTGCATCCACCGATGCTGCGCGGCTAGGCCCTGTTTTACATGTCCCCTCCGAGCGAGCGGCGTCCAGGTGCGCCAGATCCAAGGCGAAGGAAGGAGCCATGACGGAGTCATGGTGACTGACGACAACGCCGGAGATGGTGTGCCTGGGCGTCGCGCAGCCGGTACGCGGATATGTGAAACAGGGC
>DATFHN010000131.1:0-2143 GCA_035248365.1 Pseudonocardiaceae bacterium
GACGCCCGGCATCGGGTATCGCGACGACGCCACCTCGGGCGTCGCGACCGGGGACAGCCCGGAGGGCGAGTACGACGTTGTCGACGGCACGCACTACAACAACGGCTGTTGCTTCGACTACGGCAACGCCGAGACCACCAACAACGACGACGGCAACGGCACGATGGAGGCCATCTACTTCGGCAACGCCTCGTACTGGGACACCGGTGCGGGCAGCGGACCGTGGATCATGGCCGACCTGGAGAACGGCTTGTTCTCCGGCTCCAACGTGAACAGCCAGAACCCCGGTGACCCGACGATCAGCCACCGGTACACCACCGCGATGATCGAGGGTGGCGCGAACCAGTGGGCGATCCTGGGCGGCAACGCGCAGTCCGGCAACCTCTCCACCTTCTACAGTGGACCGCGGCCTCCCGGCTACAACCCGATGCACAAGGAAGGCGCCATCCTGCTCGGCATCGGCGGCGACAACAGCAACGGCAGCGCCGGCACCTTCTACGAGGGCGTCATGACCTCCGGCTATCCCTCGGCCGCCACCGAGAACGCGGTCCAGGCCAACATCGTCGCGGCGGGCTACGGGACGGGCGGCTCCAGCGGTGGGAACACCGCAGCGCTGCACGCGGTCGGCGCCGGTAAGTGCCTCGACGACCCGAACTCGACCACGACGGCAGGCACGCAGCAGCAGATCTGGGACTGCAACGGTGGCGCCAACCAGACCTGGACACACACCTCGTCCAACCAGCTGACCCTGACCGTCGGCGGGTCGACGCTGTGTCTGGACGCCAACGGCCAGGGCACTGCCCAGGGGACGAAGGTGATCGTCTGGAGCTGCAACGGTCAGCCCAACCAGCAGTGGAACGTCAACTCCAACGGCACCGTCACCGGCGCGCAGTCCGGCCTGTGTCTCGACGTGAGCGGAGGCTCCACCGCCGACGGCGCCCTGGTCCAGCTCTGGGGTTGCAACGGCCAGTCCAACCAGCAGTGGACCCTCGGCTGATCCGGCGGGATCCCTTCACGAATGAGGTCGACGATGACCCTGCCCACCCATCCGAGTCCAGGACGGCGCGCGTTTCGCGCCATCCTCGCCACCGCGGTCGCCGTCGTCGCGGCTCCGCTCCTCTCGCTCGTCACCGCGCCCGCCGCCAACGCCCTCGGCAACGGCCTGGCACTGACCCCGCAGCTGGGGTTCAACGACTGGAACGCCTACGGCTGCAACGTCTCCGAGTCGCTCATCAAGTCCACCGCCCTTGCCATGCACAACGACGGCATGCAGGCGGCGGGCTACCAGTACGTCAACATCGACGACTGCTGGATGACCTCCAGCCGCAACAGCGCGGGCCAGTTGGTGCCCGATCCGAACAAGTTCCCCGACGGTATCTCCGGCACCGCCTCCTACGTGCACTCCCTCGGCCTGAAACTGGGGATCTACGAGGACGCGGGCACCAAGACGTGCGCCGGATACCCCGGCAGCCTCGGGCACGAGAGCACCGACGCGAACACCTTCGCCTCCTGGGGCGTCGACTATCTCAAGTACGACAACTGCAACAACCAGGGCATCAGCGCCCAGACCCGGTACACCACGATGCGGGATGCCCTGGCCGCCACCGGCCACCCGATCCTGTTCAGCCTGTGCGACTGGGGCCAGGAGAACGTGTGGACGTGGGGCGCGAACGTCGGCAACTCCTGGCGCACCACCGGTGACATCAACGCCAGCTTCGGCAGCATGCTCTCGATCTTCCACAGCAACGTGGGCCTGGCCTCCTATGCCGGCCCCGGGCACTGGAACGACCCGGACATGCTGGAGATCGGCAACGGCATGTCCGCGACCGAGGACCGGACCGAGTTCAGCCTCTGGGCCGAGATGGCCGCCCCGCTGATCTCGGGCACCAACATCGCGAACGCGAGCAGCACCACCCTGTCGATCCTGACCAACAAGAACATCGTCGCCATCGACCAGGACTCCCTCGGCAGGCAGGGCACCGAGGTGTCCGCCAGCAACGGCCTGGACGTGCTGGCCAAGCCGCTGTCCAACGGCGACGTCGCCGTCGCGCTGTTCAACGAGACCGGGTCCACCGCCACGATCTCCACCACGGCGGGGGCGATCGGCAAGACCGGAGCGAGCAGCTACACCCTGACCAACCAG
>DATFHN010000132.1:0-34074 GCA_035248365.1 Pseudonocardiaceae bacterium
CGGCGAACGCGAACAACGGCACGCGGCTGGTGCCCGAGCCGACGACGGCGGTAGCCACCTTGCGCAGACCGGCCAGGTCGAAGTTGCCGAGCAACCCGCCGAACCAGTCACTGCTGAACGCCAGCGAGTACCCGTAGATCACCCAGATGAGGCCGACGACCGCGAGGCAGACGAAGGTCAGCACCATCACGTTGAGCACGCTCTTGGCCCGGACCATGCCGCCGTAGAACAGGGCGAGGCCGGGCGTCATGAACATCACCAGCGCCGCGCTGACCAGCACCCACGCCGTGCTGCCGGTATCGATCACCCGTGATCGCCTCCTACCCGATGGCGTTACCCGACCGAATTGTTTCGGCCGGGTAACGTATCCGCCGGTTGTTACCGGCGTGTTTCACCGATCGGGTCGTGCGGCGTGGATCACGCGCGAGCGGTCACCTCGACAGCTGCCCCACGTGCTTGACCGCGCTGGCCGGACTGGCCGACCGCGCGGCCGCGCTCGCCGCTGCCGCCGACGACCAGCCGCGTACCGGCAGCAAGCCGGAGAAACCGGCGGTGCTGGCTGGCCCGCTGGTGCCGGTGGTGGCAACGAAGAACGGCTGGACGGCCGCGCCGTGCGGAGCCAGGCCCTCATAGTCGCCGACGAACAAGCCACCCGCGTTCGGCGCGCGCATCAGGTCGAACACGCTGCCGAGCTGCCGTTCCCCGCCGAACGCCGAGTTCGGGCCGCTCGCGGTGGTCAGCCAGGTCGCGGTCGGCAACGTGGTGGTGTCACCGGCCGGGAGGTCGCGCAGGTCGTAGTAGGTCACCGCGACCGTGCCGAGGGCGTCGACCGTGACGATCGGCGTGAACGCAGGCGCCTGCGGCGCGCCGTTCACCCGCACCGGTGCCGACCAGGTCCGGCCGCCATCGGTCGAGTGCACCAGCTGCGCCTGGTCGTACTTGCCGCCGGTGAAGTCGGTGCCCTCGTAGGCGACGTACAGCGTGCCGGTGTTGGGGTCGATCGCGGCCGAGGCCAGCCCGGAACCGGTACGGATCCCCGCGCCGGTGTTCGGGTCGACATCGTTGGTCGAGGAGTCCGTGGCCACCGTGCTCGGCGCCGACCAGCTGTTCCCGCCGTCGAACGAGCGCTCGACCTTGTAGGTGGAGGAAACCACCGTGTTGCCGGTCGCGTCGGTGAAGGTGATGTCGGTGAAGACGTCGTACAGCACGCCGGTGCGGCGGTCGACCAGGATCAGGTTGCCGATGGTCTGCTCGTTCTGCGCGGTCGGCACGATGATCCGCGCCCTCGACCAGGTCCGGCCGAAGTCGTGCGTGACGGAGAGGAAACCCGGCCCGGTGAACGTGTTTCCGCTCGGGCCGCTGTCCAGCCGGTCCCAGACCGAGTACGCGGTGCCCACCCGCAGCGGATCGGCGGTGATCGAGTTCTTGTCGTCGCCGAATTCGGCCGAGGTGTCGGCGATCAGTTCGGTGACGTGCTGCCAGGTTCGCCCGCCGTCATGCGAAACCGCCGCGCCGACGCCCTGGTTGGCATCCTTCTGGTCGAAGTTCAGCGCGTCCGCGTAGGCGGTGCCGTCCGGGCCGAAACTGACCCAGGGATCGGAAGCGCGCTCGTAGTTCTGCCCGCCGGGAGCGCAGGCCGAGAACGGCATCGGCGCTTCCCGCACGTGCCTGCCGCCGTCGTTGGAGTACACCTCGCCGATGCCGCGCGCTCCGCCGTCCGACCAACGGTCCTGTTGGAACAGTCCGATGAACTGGTCGTGGCTCAACGGATTGACCGCGACCGACGGCTCGACCACGGTCCCCGGGTAGTTCGTGCCGCTCTCCGCGCCGATCGTGCAACTGGCGTACGGGTCGGCGCCCGTCACCTGACTCACCTGCCGATCAGCGGGAGCCGCGCCCGCCGTCCCGGCGGTCATGACCACAACCGCGGCGAGCGCGCCCGCCGCACCGAATAAACCAGACAATCTGTTCGCACGCATAAAAGTCCACCCCTTCGCGTTCGAAACAACGCACGACGCTACGCTGAATCGGCGGTCGCGCGCCAACCCCAAATCCTTGTTTTTTCCTTGGAAATGAATTACCGGGTTGCCCAGGCGATGTCGTCGACCGCCAGCCAGGGCGCGGCCGCGACGCCCGTCGGCGTGAGACCGGCGAAGGCCAGCGCCTCACGATGCAGATGGGACTGGTCGGCATAGCCGGCCTCCGCCGCCACCAGCGCGGCGCCATTACCGGCGGCCAACCGGTGCGCGGCCCGGTCGAACCGGACCAGTTGAGCCGCGCGTTTGGGGGTCAGCCCGATCTGGTCGCGGAACCGCGCCCACAGTCGTTTGCGGCTCCAGCCCGCCTCGTCGGCCAGCGCGTCGATGCGCACCTGCCCCTGCCTGCTGACCATCTGCCACCAGCAGAACGCGACCTCCGGATCGACCGCGCGACCGGCCTGCGCCCGAGCGGCCAGCGTCGCTTCCGCGAGCGCGAACCGCTCCTCCCACGACGCCGCCGCCCGCAACCGGTCCTGCACCTGTTCGGCGCCGGGTCCCCAGATGTCGGCCAGCGCGACCACCGCGCCATCCAGTTCCGCGCACGGCCGCAGCACCGCGTGCGCCAGCACCGGCGAAAGCCGGAGCTGCAGGCACTCGATGGCCTGACCCCGGGCCCGGATGTCGCGGGGCGCGATGCCGAGCACGCCGCTGCCGCTGCGCCGCTGACCGCTCGCGTCGTCGATCACCAGCGCGTCACCGAAATCGAGGAACAGCGTGACCGCCGGGAACGGGATCACCCGCAGATCGACCAGTTCATCGGCCCGTCCGGTGAATCCGGCCATGGTGAGGCCCGGCAGCCGGCCCGGACCAGCAGGCACCGCGATGTCCCACAGCTTGGCAGCGTCCCCCACACCGCCATCGTAAGCGACGAACTAGCCTGATCTTGTGGACATCGGGCAGTTGGTCCGCGCGGAGCGGGATACGCTGGGCTGGCCGGTGCGGGACGCCGCGATCCACTGTGTCCAGTCGCACGTCGCCAACCTGGACCGGCTCCGTTCCCGGCTCCGTTCCCGGCTCTGATCCGCGGGCGACATTTATCCAAGACCCGAACCCGGCCGCCCGGCGAGGCTGACGGCATGAACCCCTTCATGTCGGCCGTCGAACTCGCCGCGGCCATCCGCAACAAGGAGATCAGCCCGGTCGAGGTCGCCGAGTGGTACCTGGACCGGATCGACGAACTCGACGCGAGACTCAACGCGTTCTGCCACCGAGCCGACGACGAGGTCCGCAAGGCCGCCGCCGCGGCGGCCGACGAGGTCGCCCGCGCCGACTCGCCCGGCGACCTCCCGCCCTTCCACGGCGTCCCACTGGCCATCAAGGACCTGGTCGACGTCGCGGGCTGGCCCACCACCTACGGCTCACTGGGCGCCAGCCGCGAACCGAAACTGACCTCCGATCCGGTCGTGCGGCGGTTCACCGACGCCGGATTCGTGTTGCTCGGCAAGACCACCACCTCCGAGTTCGGCGCGTTCTCCTTCACCGAAAGCGAAGCGCTCGGCGTCTCCCGCAACCCGTGGGATCCGGACCGCACGCCCGGCGGATCCTCCGGCGGCTCGGGCATCGCCGTCGCGTCCGGCATGGCGCCGATCGCGCATGCCGCCGACGGCGGCGGATCGATCCGGGTGCCCGCGTCCTGCAACGGTCTCGTCGGGTTGAAACCGACCCGGGGCCGGGTCAGCAACGCGGTCGTCGAGGCCGAAGGGTTCGGCGTGAACGGCGTGCTCACCCGCACCGTCGCCGACACCGCCGCCGCGCTCGACGTGCTCGCCCAGCACGATCCCGGCGCCTGGTGGTCGCCACCGGCCCCGCCGACCTCCTTCGCCGACGCGGTGAACTCGGCGCCACTGACCGGTTTGCGGATCGGCGTGCTCACCGATCCGTTGCTGCAAGGGGTGATCGTCGATCCGGCGTGCCTGGCCGCCGTCGAAACCGTGCTGCGCACGCTGGAATCCGCCGGCCACCACCTCGTCGACACGCCATTGCCGCTGCCGCCCTCCGACGAACTCGTCGCCGCGTTCATGCCGGTCTGGAACGTCGCCAGCGCCGCCGTCCCGCTCACCGACCCGGACCGCGTCGAACCGCACAACCGCGCGCTGCGCGAAGCCGCGAAAACCGTCGACTCATGGACCTACGCCCACGGCGTGCACCAGACCCAGAACCTGACCCGGCGCATCGTCGAAACGTTCGTGGACAGCTTCGACGTCCTCGTCACGCCCGCCATGGCCTGCCTGCCACCGCCGGTCGGCGCCTGGCGCGCGGGCACCGACCGCGACCCCAGGATGGCGGTGGTCAACAGCTACCCGATGGGCGCGTTCGCGGCGCTGTTCAACGTGACCGGCCAGCCCGCGATCTCGCTCCCGACCCACCACGACGACGCGACCGGCCTGCCCGTCGGCATCCAGCTCGTCGCCGCGCCCTGGCGGGAGGACCTGCTGTTCCAACTCGCGCGGACGCTCGAACTGGCCCATCCCTGGGCCCACCGCCATCCCGCGTGACTCACTCGGTCCAGGTGACCGGCAGCTCGTGCACGCCGTAGATGTTCATGTTGGTCCGCAGCTTCACCTCGTCGGCCGGGACGGCCAGCGCAAGGGTCGGGAAGCGGCGCAGCAGTCCCTCGAAACCGGACCGCATCTCGATGCGGGCCAGCTGCTGGCCCAGACACTGGTGCACGCCGTGCCCGAAGGACAGGTGGCTGCGGGCCTTGCGGTGGATATCCAGCGCGTCGGGGTCGTCGAAATGCCTGGGGTCGCGGTTCGCGGCCAGCATCGACACCAGCACCGTCGATCCCTTGGCGATGGTTTCGCCGCCGAGTTCGATGTCGTCCGCCGCGTAGCGATACACGATGTCCGCGACCGACAGATAACGCATCATTTCCTCGACGGCATCGGCCATCAGTTCCGGGTTGGCGCGCAGCTGCGCCGCCTGATCCGGGTGTTCCAGCAGCGCGAAAGTGCCCAGCCCCAACATGTTCGACGTGGTCTCGTGACCGGCGAGCAGCAACAGGAACGCGATCCCGGTCAGTTCCTCGATGCTCAGGTCCTCGTCACGGGTCAGGTCGGACAGGACGTCCTCGCCCGGCTCGGCGCGCTGGCGCGTGACCAACTCGGTCAAGTACCCGATCATGGCGGCGTAGGCGGCCATCTGCTCATCGAAGGGCAACGAGCGGTTCAGGATCTTGGCCGAGTTGACCTGGAACTCGGCCCGGTCCGCGTAGGGGACGCCGAGCATCTCGCAGATCACCAGCGACGGCATCGGCAGCGCGAACTCCTTGACCAGGTCGACCGGCGGGGTCAGCTTCGCCATCTGGTCCAGCTGGCGCTCGGCGATCTCGCGGATGTGTTCTTCGAGCCGCTTCATGCGCCTGACCGTGAACGCACCCATCAGCTTGCGCCGGATCCGGGTGTGGTCGGGCGGGTCCATCGCGATGAACACCCCGGGCGTCTGCGGCGAGGGCTCGGTCATCTCGGGCATGCCGTCAACCACGAACGGCACGTGCATGACGCCGAGGTCGCCGCGCGAGCTGAAACGCGTGTCGGCCAGCAGTTGACGCACCTCGTCGTAGCCGGTGACGATCCACCCCTGGTGACCGTCCGGGAAGATCATCGGGCTGACCGGACGATCCTCCCGCAGCTTGGTGATGTCGCGGGGCGGGTCAAAGGGGCCCGCATCGCGTTCCACGGGAAGGCCGTGCGGGATGGGAACCGTTTGACTCATCGGGTGTCCTTTCGTGGCGGTTGGTGCGATCAACATCGCCGACGGAACTGTCACGGGCCTGACACGGCGCCTACACGGCTCCCGCGCCACTCCTAGACTGCGATATCGACGCCCGCCAAGCGCAGCTTTTCCTCGATCAGCACCGTCAACCGCGCCCAGGTCGGCTTGCGGTCCTCGCCGAAATGACTGAGCATCCCGTACCGGCGCGCGCCATCGGCGCGCTCCTGGAGCCCGGGCAGCGTCGGCAGCCGAGTCGGATCTGTGACCAGGTGCTCGACCAGTTCGGTGGCGAGTTCCTCGACCCGGGGGTCGTGCGGCTCCCACTCGCTGGCATGCCAGCAGCGCAAGATCAGCGAGACGTAGCGCGGATCGTCGAAGCTGTGCTCGATCTGGCTGAGATATTCCTCGAAGCCCTCCGGCAACAGCGCCCTGACCAGCACGAAACCCTCGCGCGCCATGTGCAGGTCGTCCTCGGTGAAACCGAGGCCGGCGGCCCGGTCCAGCACCGCATAGGCCCGCTCCGGCAGCAGGACCCGATCGCCAGCGGCCAGCCTGCGCAGCGTCTCGCGGCGAGCGATCAGCTCGTCGATTCGATGGTCGAGCTGCCGTTCGACGTCGGCCAGCGCGGCGGCGAAGGTGTCCGGATCGGCGTCGAGCAGGCCGGAGATCCCGGCCAGCGGCACCCCGGCCGCGGCCAGCGTCCGCACCTGGACCAGTCGCAACAGATCGGCCGAGCCGTACCGCCGATAGCCGGAACTGTCCCGTCGTGGTTCGTCGACCAGGCCGTGCTGGTGATAGTGCCGGATCGTTTTCACGGTGACGTCCGCGAACGCCGCTGCCTGACCGATGGTGAGCCCGTCTCTCACCCGATCATCGTCCACCCTGACCTTAGGTCAAGGTCAACCTGTGAACGGCCTACCGGGACTCGGCGGCCAGCAGCGCCAGTTTGGTCCGCACCCCGCCGGTCGCTGAGAAACCGCCGGTCCGACCGCCCGCGGCCACCACACGGTGGCAGGGCACGACGATCGCGAACGGGTTGCGCCCCAGCGCCCGGCCGACCTCACGCGCCGAACCCGGCGAGCCGATCATCGAGGCGATGCCGCCGTAGGTGATCGTGCGGCCCGCCGGAATGGTCTGTGCCGCCCGATAAACCCGCTGGTCGAACGCTGGCAGGCCGGACATGTCCAGCGGAATGTCGCGCAATTCGGCCCGCCCGTCCGCCAGCAGCGCGATGATCCGCTCGATCGCGTCAAGGGCCAACGGAGTCGGCGCGGACTCAGTGGGGCCCGGCAGCCGCCTGCGCAGCCGGGCGCGGGTCCGGTCCTCGGTCGGCTCGGGCAGCTGGACCGCGGCGATCGCGCTCGCGGTCCAGCCGATCCCGCACCGGCCGATGGCCGTGTCGAACAGGGCGAATCCGGTCATGACCCGTCGGCAACCACGTCGAACTCGTTGCCCTCCGGATCGGTCAGCGTGATCCAGCGGGCGCCGCCCTCGTCGAACTCGTTGCCGCGCCGCGCGCCAAGCCCTTCCAGCCGACCGGCCTCCGCATCCAGGTCACTGGTGAGCAGATCGAGGTGCACCCTGTTCTTGGCGATCTTGTCCTCGGGAACCGAGCAGAACATCAGCTGCGGCCAGGCGTTCGTGGCCAGCCCGATCGAGGCGAAGCCCGGCGTCGCGTCCGGATCGACCGGCCGGTCGAGCACCTGCGACCAGAACGTCGCCAGCTTGCCGGCGTCGCCGCAGTCGAAGGTCACGGCATGGATGGACGAGGTCATGATTTCTCCTTGGATGTGGTGGTGCGGAAGACGGGCCAGCACACCTCGATGCGGTGCCTCGACTCGTCGGGGGTGTCGGCCTCGGTGACCAGGTAGTTCTCCCGGATCGGCCCGTCGACGCCGATGGCGCGCTCGCTGACGAACGTGCCGAGCGCGCCATAGGTCTTGTCCAGCTCGCCGAAGGCACCCTGATGCAAGGTCACCGCCAGTTCGGTCGCGGGCAGGAGCAACTGCTCGACGCGACCGGACCGGGGGAGCGCCCCCGCGACCGGGACGAAGGCGACGGTCTCGCCGCGCTCCTCAGCGAAGAACTCGCTCGAATACAGCGCGCCGTCCGGGCCGATGCGGCGCGCGCCGGTACCGGTGAGCGTGGCGTGCAGTTCGTCGAACGCGGCCGCCCACCAGTCGCCCAGCTCGCTCATGCCAACCTGGGCGCGCACCGCGATCGCCTGCTGGGCCGCCGTCGCGCGGAACTCGACCTGGATCGGCGCCTGGGTCTGTTCGAGCAGCACGCGCAGTGAGGACACCGCCGCCTGGGTCTGTTCGAGCTGGCGTTCCATCCGCCGCAGGTGACCCGCGATGATCGCGTTGCGCTCGGCGACGTCCTCGGCCGTGAGCACCGCGCGGACCTCGCCGAGCGGCATGTCCAGATCGCGCAGCCTGCGGATAACCTGCGCGGTCGGCACCTGCTCCGGCCGATACAGCCGGTACCCGGTCTCCGGGTCGACGCTGGCCGGTGCCAGCAGCCCGACCTCGTGGTAGTAGCGAAGCGACTTGATGCTCAGGTAGGTCATCCGAGCGAAGTCACCGATGGTCACCAACGTGGACATGCGCACAGCTTGACCCCTCCAGTGAGGGGAGGGTCAAACCAAACCCGGATCGGCGGATGTGAGGTGGTGCATCCGCCGATCCGGGACCCGTGCTCACCAATGCGGGTGGTGATGGACTCGCCACGGGTTCGGAGGTTGGTTCGTGTTGGTCATACCGCCGCCGTTGGCGGGGGTGGTGGTCGGCGGCACGCAGCTGGCGCCGCTGGACGGCGGTTGAGCCGAGGTCGCGCCACCGCTGGTCATGCCGGTGCCGGAGGAGGTTGTCGCACCACCGGAGGCGGGCATTCCGCTCGCGGTGCTGGCTGGTGTGCCACTGGGGCCGGGCATCCCGTTTGCGGTTGTGGTTGTTACGCCGGTGGCCGAGGTGGTCGTGGCGCCGGTGGCCGCGGTGGTGGTGCCGGCCGAGGTGGTGGTGCCGCTGGCGGGCGGGGTCATGGTGCCGCCATTGGCCGCGCTGGTCGGGGTTGGGCCGCAGGTGGTGGCCGGTGGCTGCCCGGCCGCTGCCTTGAACGTGGCCGCGGTGACCACCTGGTTGCCGTTCATGGTCAGCGTGATCGGGTTGGCCATGTTCAGCAGGTTGGCGCAGCCGAGGTTGGTGAAGGACTGGTTGGCGCGCATGGCCAGGAACGTGAACAGGTTGGTGGCCATCGCGGCGTCGACCGATGGCGCGTTCTGGAACATCGCCTGGTCCTTGAACACCCTCGGGATGCCGGTCTGTTTGTTGAACAGGTTGGTGCAGTAGGTGGTGGCGTTGCCGTTGTCGCCGCCTTGGCCGATCGGCAGCTGGTCCACGCCGGCCCGGTAGGCGTTGGTCTTGGTGGTGCTCTGGTTGGCGTTGTTCAGCGTCATCGGGTCGTTGAGCGGCACCAGGGCGACCGGCGCCTGCTGGCTGGCCGCCGCCGACAGCTCGTCGAGCGGCAGCGCGCCCATCGCCTGCATGTCACTGGACTGGTCGGGCGCGGTGAACGGCGTACAGCCCAGCGCGGGGTCGACGAACTGGTTGAGCAGCAGGTTGTCGCTGCCGTTGGCGAGGTCGACGGCACCGGCGCCGACGGCGGCCGTGGCAGCGTTGTTCTTCTGGGCGATCTGCCCCTTGCCGTTGGCCAGGTAGTGGGTGACCACGTTGTCGCTTTGGTCCTGGTCGACCAGGGAGAAGTCACGGGTGGTCGGGCACGGTGCGCCGTCCTTGGCGGTGCCCGCGGGCGGAACGACCAGGGTCTTGGCCGCGATGGCCTGATTGGCGGCGCGGAAGAACGCGGGCGCGTTGCAGTAGGCGAACTGGCCGAAGACCGAACCTCGCGAGCCGTTCACGCAGTTGCCCTGGCCGAGCGAGCCGTTGGTCGAGCGCAGCGTCAAGGTCGTGCCGTTGAAACCGAACCAGACGCCGACCGTCGACCCGGCCGGAACCTGCGCGGCTACCGGCGCCGCCGCGGGCTGGGTGCCGCGATCGACGACGAGTGGGTCGTAAAGGGACAGTTGTCCGCCGGGGGTGATGACGGCGGCCTCCACAAAGGCCGATTGGTTGATGTTCGACTCGTGGCAGGCCCCGTTGGCCGGATTGGTCGCGGTGAGCTGGTAGGGCGTGGCCAAACCGGTGGCGGACAACGGGTTCGCCGGCACGATCAACGAGCAGTTGGGGTTGGGGGCGGCCGCGGCGGCAGCGGGTGCCGCACCGTGCGCGGAGCCGAAGACGAAGGCGGCCGCGGTGACGCCCAGCAGGGCGATCGGCATCGCGATCAGCAACACCAGTAACGCGGGCCGGGCGGAAGGGCGGCGCGTCGATATCAGCCGGAGCTGGTACGGTTCGCGCCTTTTTTGGCGAAACACAGCGGAACTCCTCGGGTGGGTCGCGAATAAAGAAATGCTTACGGAGTCCAAGGTTGGAGTCATAAGTGTGTGATCACAGGTAGGTAACGAGGAAGTTATCACCTTCGTCAAGGGGTAGTTCGGGGAAAATGGGCTGCGGGCGACCAATGGGTGAACCTGATTGCGCTGTCTGGAGCATTCAGCTAACTGAAGCTCGCTGACCTGGGGTTTTTCTGGAGGCTGTTCACTGTGCGTCACTCGATTGGCGTATCGCGGGCGAGGGTGGTGCCGGGGTGGTCGCCTGCGTCGCTGATCAGCTGCGATTTTCGCCGAACGGCGAATTGGCGTGAATAATTTCTATATATCTAACCTAAAGTAGTTATCACGAGGGGATAAACCTCGGCTACTTCCACACGTCTTGGTAACCGGGGGGACGATGTCACAACCCAAGATCGGGAAGGTTGACAATGGCTTTACGCAAAACCCCAATCGTGATCGGCGTGCTCACCGCCGCCGTCGTCTCGGGCGGCGCGGCCTACGCCATGACCACGACGGGTCAGTCAGCAGCGCAGCAACCAGGCACGATCGCGTCGGTAGCGGACTTCACCTCCGGATCGCCCACCACGATCTACCTCGAAGCCGACCTCAACGGACGCAACGAGCAGACCAAGATGCCCCAGTCGGGCATGGGCGATCCGCGCGGGAGCGCGACCGAGATCCTGCGCATCAAGGGAAATCAGGTCGCGTTCGAGATCTCCTGGCACAACCTCGGCGCGCCAACGGTCGCGCAGGTGCACTCCGGTGCGCCCGGGACGACCGGCGGGATGGTCATGCCGATGGTGACCGCGCCCATGTCCGACACGCTCACCGCGGTCGCCGGTTCGGTGACCGTCAACGACGCCAGGTTGCTGATGCGGATGGTGAATAGCCCCAACCAGTTCTACCTCAACGTAGGTAACGTGAAGTATCCGAAAGGCGCGGTGCGCGGGCAGTTCCGCCGGATCGGCCCGGTCGACCTGCAGCGGATCATGCACGTCGGCCCGTTCGCCGCGTTGAACAGCGGCGACCAGGAAGTCGCCGCCGCCGGTGACAACGGCGCGCACGCGTCCGCGTTCCTCGGGCTCAACACCACCAGCATCAACTACGCGGTGAGCTGGAACGGGCTCACCTCGCCCACGTCCTTCGCGATCGATCAGGGCGCGGTCGGGATGAACGGCGCACCGGTCGCCACGCTGTTCGTGGCTCGCCATGGTCTGACCCCGGCGATCACAGCGGTCGCGGGTACGGCCATGAACGTCTCCGCCAAGACGATCGCGGCGATCAAGGCCAACCCGGCGATGTTCTACACCAACCTCACCACCGGCCGCTTCCCGCTCGGCGCGGCCCGCGGCCAGTTGTTCCAGGTCATCTCCAACGCGACGATGCCCCCGACGACCATGCCGACCACGCCGATGAAGCCGACCACCACGATGCCGACGCAGCCGACCATGCCGACCCAGCCCAGCATGCCGACGCAGCCGACCCAATCGTCGCAGCCGGGCATGCCTTCGGCGAGCACCCCCGCGCCGCCGCACTGGTGACGACGCAGCCCGCGCTCGCCGGATTGATTGGCGGACGCCAGCGCTGCCTGCGCCAGGTTCCCCTGGCCGCGCGCCGATCGATTGGCGGAATGCGCCAGCGCCGCCGCAGTGATTGATCACGCAGCCTGCGAGGGCCTGATTGCCGGAGCACGCCCCCGCTCCGTCCGGATCACCCACCCCCCGGAAGGGCCCTCGCCACCCAGCGAGCGAGCCGGTCGCCTACTCGCGGCGGGTCGACCGGCTCGCTCGCCTCACGCCGATGTCCCGGTTTGATGGCCGCGACGCGCGTCGCGGTCGAAGATGCCCAGGATGTCGCACGGTCCGCCGTCGGCGCCGATCGCATGCGGCAGCATGGTCGGAAACTCGGCGGCCTCGTTGGTCTCCACCCGCAGCCGGCGGTTGCCCAGCAACAGAACCGCAGTGCCGGCCAGCACGACCAGCCATTCGCGTCCCGGATGCGCGCGCAGCCGCGCGGGATTGTCGGGCGGCGGGCTGGTCAGGCGCTGGCGCACCACGGTCATGCCCGGATCGGCCTTGACCGGCCAGCGCAGCAGGCTGTGCGCGGATTCGACGGTCGGATGGGTGATGACGTCCTCGGTGTCGGTCTCGACGAGTTGGTCGAGCGAGGTGTCCAGGGCACGGGCGAGGTCGACCAACTGGTCCAGGGCGAGGCGGCGCTGACCGGTCTCGATCCGGCTCAACGACGACGGGCTGAGCTTGGCCCTGGCCGCCAACTCGTCCAGCGACCAGCCCTGCGCGACCCGAAGCGCGCGGATCCGTTTGCGCACGAGGCCGTCCAGATCGCCATCGTCTTGCGTCATAGGCAAGATGGTATGCCTGTCGAGCAAAACGTGCCTATCGTCGTCGGCATGGACATGGATGAACTCTTCGACGCTGTTGTGATCGGCGGCGGTGCCGCGGGCCTGAACGGCGCGCTGATGCTGGCGCGCTCCCGTCGCTCGGTCGTCGTGATCGACAGCGGCACGCCGCGCAACGCGCCCGCCGATGGCGTGCACGGCCTGCTCGGGCTGGACGGCATGCCGCCGGCGGAACTCCTGCGTCGCGGACGGGAGGAGGTGCGCGGCTACGGCGGGCAGATCGTGTCCGGCGAAGTCATCGCGGCGAAACCGGCGGACGTTGGCTTCGCGATCACGTTGGCTGACGGGCGATCGGTACGGGCGCGGCGAGTGCTGGTCACGACCGGGCTGCGCGACGTGCTGCCCGACATTCCCGGGCTGGCCGAGCACTGGGGTCATGGCGTGGTGCACTGCCCGTACTGCCACGGCTGGGAGGTGCGCGACGAACCGATCGGCGTCCTGGCCACCGGCCCGGCCTCGGTCCATCAGGCGTTGCTGTTCCGCCAGTTGACCGACGACCTGGTCTATTTCACCCGCGACACCGAACTCGGCGACGACACCCGAGCCACGTTCGCCGCGCGCGGCATCCGCGTCGTCGACACCCCGGTCGCCGCGATCGAAGCCGACGAGCACGGCATCACCGGGGTGCGGCTGATCGACGGTGACGTGGTGCCGCGCCGCGTGCTCGCGGTGGCGACCACGATGCTGGCCCGCACCGAGGGGCTCGAAGGATTGGGGCTGCCGATGGAGGAGCTGCCGGGCGGCATGGGCCGGCGCTTCGCCTCCGGCATGGCGGGCAGCACCGAGGTGCCGGGCGTGTGGGTGGCGGGCAACGCGACCGACCTGACCGCGCAAGTCGGCGCGTCCGCGGCGGCGGGCGCTCATGCCGGTGCGCACATCAACGCCGATCTGGCCTGGCAAGCCGTTGTAGGGTGACGGCGTGGTGCACACGCGCGAGATGCAACGGCTGCTGCGGCAGAACCGGGCGGGCTGGGCCGACCCGTCGTCGTACTGACGCCCGCCCACCCATCTCGTGCATCGGAGTTCCACGCAATGACGACAGTGTTGTGCGTACCGCAATGGCAAGGATCGGCTTCGGACCGGGCGCCGCTGCTGGCGCCGGGAGCCCGCCGCAGCGCCGAATTGCTCGGCGCGGATGCCGTGGTGACGGTGCCGATCACCGAGGCAGGCAGCGAGGAAATCACCGGCGGCGTCCGCGCCTGCGACATCCTGGCCGCGAATCTGGCCTTGACCGGTGACGCGCTGGCGGCGATCGACGACTTCGTGATCACCGTCGGCGGTGATTGCGGCGTGGACCTCGCGCCCATCGCCGCCGCGCGCCGGCGCTACGGCGACGAGCTGACCGTGCTGTGGATCGACGCGCACCCCGATGTGTACGGGCCGGGCGAACTTCCGTCCGGCGCGTTCCACGGCATGGTCGTGCGCACGTTGCTCGGTGACGGTCCGGCTCCGCTGACACCCGCGTCCACCCTGGCTCCGGCCCAGTTCGTGCTGGCCGGGGTTCGGGCGGGCGGTCAGAGCGAACGCGCCTACCTGCACCGGACCGGACTGCGCGTGCACGGCGTCGACGACCTGGCGAGCGCGTTCGACGCGATCGCGGGCCCGGCGCACGTGCACATCGATCTCGACGTACTCGATCCCGGCGAGTTCGCCTCGGTCTGTTATCCCGAGCCGAACGGCGTTCGACCCGCGCGGCTCGTCGAACTGGTCGCACAGCTGGACAACGTGGTCGGCGCCGCGATAACCGAACACGCGCCCGCGAGCGACAACGCCGCCGAGACGGAACTCATTCGACGGATCGGCGCGGCCCTTCGACGGTGAAACCGGTCTCGGCGTGGCAGGCTTGGGAGAATGGCGGAAGTCGAGACCACGGCAGGGTTCGCGCGGGCGCCGAAGGGGTGGCCGCTGCTCGGGCATCTGGTTGCGCTGCACCGTGATCCGTTGCGATTCCTGGGCGGGCTGTCCGAACACGGGGATCTGGTGGAGATCGGGGTGGGGCCGACCCGGGCGGTGGTGGTGTGCGATCCCGGGCTGGCGCACCAGGTGATCGCCGACCTGCGCACGTTCGACCGGGTCGGCATGGTTTACGACCGGGTGCGGGCGGCGATGGGCAAGGGCCTGGCCACAGCGGTGTATGCCGAGCATCGGCGGCAGCGGCTGATCATGCAGCCCGCGTTCCATCCGCGTCACCTGCCGGGCTACGCGGCCGTGATGCGCGAGCAGACCGCTGAGCTGATGGCGCCGTGGCACGACGGGCAGTGCGTGGACATTGTCGGGGAGATGTTCCGGCTGACCACCTCGGTCGCGCTGCGGGCACTGTTCTCCTCGCGGCTAGATCCCGTAGTGGCGCAACGGTTGCGGGACGCGTTCGACGTTTTCCTGCGCGGCTTCTACCCGCGCGCCACGATGCCAGGGTTCGACAGGTTGCCGCTGCCTGCCAACCGCCGGTACGAGGCCGCGCTGCGGCAGTGGCGCAGCGAGGTCCGCGACCTGATCGCGAGCTACCGCGCCGCGGGCGGTGAGCACGACGACCTGATGGGGCGGTTGCTGGCCGCGCCCGAGGAGCTGACCGATGCGGAGCTGTGCGACGAGGTCGCGGTGATGCTGCTGGCCGGTGCGGAAACCACGTCGTCGGCGTTGTCGTGGGCGATGTACCTGCTGTGCTCTCATCCTGAAGTGCTGGCCGCTGTGCAGGCCGAGGCCGATCAGGTGCTCGGCGGCGCGACCGCCGACTGGGACAGCCTGGCGAGACTGGAGTTGACCGGCCGGGTGATCCTGGAGGCCATGCGGGTGTATCCGCCCAGCTGGATCCTGCTGCGGTCGGTCACGACCGATACCCGGTTGGGTAGACATCTGTTGCGGGCCGGGACGATGCTGCTGTTCAGCCCGTACCTGCTGCACCACCATCCCGGTTTCTTCGCTGATCCGGAACGGTTCGAGCCGGACCGCTGGCTGGGTGAGGTGAACCGGCACGCCTATGTGCCCTTCGGCGGTGGTGCGACGAAGTGCATCGGCGAGCAGTTCGCGCTGGCCGAGGCTTCCGTCGCGCTCGCCTCGATCGTGGGCCGCTGGAACCTCTCGCTCGCCGACCCGAAGCCGCCGGCGGCCAGCGTGCGGCTGGTGCTGGTGCCGCGACGGCTGCCAGTGGTCCTGCGCCTGCGTTGATCGGTCAGAGGGTGTGCAGGGCGGCGTCGGCCGTGGTCGTGCGGCCGGACGGGTCGCCATCGGCGGGGGAGTGGCGGACGTCGATGGCGATCTCGGTCTTGGTTTTGGCGCCGCGCACAACGGTGACGTGCAGGGTTCCGGTTCGCTTGGCTTGTTTGGCTGCCGCGTGCAGTGCGGTGACCGAGTGGAGTTCGTGAGCTTCGGCCTTGACCAGGACGTCGCCGACCTTGATGCCCGCGTGCGCGGCCGGCGCGTCGGGCTCGGTCTCGCGGACCAGCAGGCCGACCACGTCGGGTAGCCCGGCCGCGCGGCGGACCTCGATGGTGACGTGCGCGGGGGCGAGGACCAGGCCAAGGCGAGGCGCGTCGCCGTCAGCGGTCGAGCCTTCGAACGAGACGAGCAGTTGCCGCAACAGGTCGGCCAGCTGCTCGCGCTGTCCCGGGTTCAACGCGGCCAGCAGCCGGTTCTCGGTGGCCACATGCGCCGGCGTCACCTGCTCGAACAGGCGCAGGCCCGCCTCGGTCAGGCTGATCCGGCTGTTTCGGTGATCGGCCGGATCCGGTGAGCGCTGCGCCAGCCCACGCGAGCACAGGCGCTCGACGCGCACGCTGATCGTGCCCGAGGTGATGTTCAGCTCGCGCTGGAGCTGGCTTTGCGGCACGCCGCCGGCCTGTTCGAGCCTGCGCAGGGTGACCAAGGCGGCGAAGTCCGGGCCGTTGAGACCGTGCTGGGCGAAGGTCGCCTCCAGTTCGGCGTCGATGATCCGGCGCAGCCTGCCCAGCCGGGCCACGATCGCGACCGGCGAGAGGTCCAGGTCCGGGTCGGCCTGGGACCAGCTGTGCAGGAGCCGGTCGACCGAATCGCCCGGATCGCCGGAAGGGCTGGAGGAACGCGCCATGGACGTGTACTTTATCGACCGGGCGATCTCTTGGGGCCAAGGCATTAGCCCAAGGGAACCGCATGACACAAAGGGGGACGCGATGCGCGTTGCGATCATCGGGCCGGGCCGGATCGGCGGGAACACCGCGCGGCTGCTCGGCGCGGCGGGGCACGAGACGATGCTGAGCTTCGCTCGCGATCACGCTCGGCTCGAACGGCTGGCGGCCGGGATCGACGGCTGTGCCGTGGCCGGTTCGCCCGCCGAAGCGGTCGCTTTCGGCGAGGTGGTGGTGCTGTCGGTGCCGTGGAGCGCCATTCCCGAAGCTCTGGACCAGGCTGGCTCGCTGCGCGGCAAGATCGTGATCGACACCACCAACCAGTTCGGCTCCGGCGCCAAGCCGCGTCCCGGCGAGACCGCGGCCCAGTACAACGCGGTCCGGATGCCCGGCGCCCGCTACACCAAGTCGTTCAACACGCTCACGGCGGCGTTTCAGGCCGAGGCCGCGAGCAGAACAGCCGTGGAGCGGGTCGTGCAGTGGCTGTGCGGGGACGACCTCGAAGCGAAGTTCGTCGTGGCCGGCCTGATCGAGGACGCCGGATTCCAGCCGGTCGACCTCGGCGGCACCGCCGACTGTGCCGTGATGGAGTCGCCGCGCCGGCCGGGCGCCGTCTACGGCGAGGAGTACCGGCTGCTCGACGCGCTGGCCGTGGTCGACGCGGTGCGCGACGGGAAGCCGATCCCGCCTGCGCCGAACTACGAGGTCTGAGGGGATGCCGGTGAACGCCACGCTGACGCGTGAACTGTACGAGGGCTTGCAGCGCGCCGAGTTCGACCGCTGGGACTCGATCGTCGCCGAGGACGTGCTCGTCAACAGCCCCGCGCTGTTCGGCCAGCAGGGCTTGCCAGCACTCAAGGAGTGGGCGCGCTGGTTCGTCCGGCTGGGCAAGCGCATCGATCTGGTCGACGAGCATCTCGCGCTGGACGGCGACGGCAACGGGCGCGGGTTCATCACCTTCAACCTGCACTGGAAGCACGACGAGCCGTTCTTCGACATCACCCCGACCGGCCGCGAGGGCACCTCGGTCGAGACCCTGCTGCTGTCCATTTCGGACAACCTGGTGACCAGGATCGACGTCGCCGACAACAGCGTCGACCTGATCCTCTACCTCTGGCACCGCAACTGGCCCTATCCGCACAACATCGAGCCGGATCCGATCGTGGCCGGCGTGCGGCGCTGATCAGTCGACCAGGGACTGGGTGCCGAGAACGATGGCGAGTTCCAGGCGCTGCGCGTCCTCGGTGCCCGGCTCGGCGGTGTAGATCATGATGCGCACGTCGTCGGTGGCGACCAGCAGCACGTCGCAGTCGAGCGCGATGCGGCCGACCGCGAGGTGGTCGACCAGCTTGCGCTTGGGCATGGTGTGCGGCTGGCTGAGGTCGCCGGACTCCCACAGTTCGCGGAATCGCGGGCTGCGCGCGGTGAGTTCGGCGATGAGGGCGCGCAGGTCGCGGTCGGCGGGGTAGCGGGTGGCGGTCAGGCGCAGGTCGGCGACCTGTTGCGTGGCCAGCTTGGCGCGTTCCGCTGGGGTGTGCACGGCGCCGGGGCCGGGTCCGGCGAGGTTGCGCCAGATGGCGTTGCGGGCGAAGCCGTGCCAGGTCGAGGTGTCGCCCATCAGCGCGTCGTAGGGCGCGTTGGCCAGCAGAAGTGTCCAGGTGGCGTCGTAGACGGCGACCGGGGTGTGGGTCAGCCGGTCGAGCAGGCGCTGCACGCTCGGCGTGATCCGGGAGGGCACCACCCCGGCGCCGGGTGGGACGTGCCCGGCGAGCTGGTAGAGCAGGTCGCGTTCCGCATCGGCCAGCCGCAACGCGGTCGCCAGCGACTTGACGACCTGGGCGGAGGGTGCCGTGGCCCGGCCCTGTTCGAGTCTGGTCAGGTAGTCGGCCGAGATCCCGGCCAGACCGGCCAGCTCCTCGCGGCGCAGCCCGACCGCGCGGCGGCGCCTGCCCACCGGGACGCCGACCGCCTGCGGGGTCACGCGCTCTCGCCAGCGCCGCACCAGCTGGCCGAAATCCCACTGTTCCACCCGACCAGTGTGCGCCCGGCCGCCGCCGTTGTCCTGGCCCTCCGAGTCCTACGAAAACGGGACGACTGCCTGACCAGCGCGTTCCGGCCCACGATCGAGGCATGACAACGACACTCATCACCGGCGGCAACCGTGGTCTCGGCAAGGAGACCGCGCGTCAGCTGCTCGCCATCGGCCACACCGTCTACATCGGATCCCGCGACGCAACCCGGGGCAAGGCCGTCGCCGACGAACTCGGCGCTCGCTACGTCCAGCTCGACGTCACCGACGACGACTCGGTCACGGCGGCACTGGCCCAGATCGACGCGGAAGGCGGGCTGGACGTGCTCGTCAACAACGCGGGCATCGCCATGCTCGCCCTCAACGGGCCCGACGCCCGCACCATGTTCGACACCAACGCGGTCGGCGTCATCCGGGTGACCGAAGCGGCCCTGCCGCTGCTGCGCAAATCCGCCAACCCGGTCGTGGTCAACGTGTCCAGCGCGCTCGGTTCGTTCGCCGCCAACCACGATCCGGCCCGGCCCGCCTCGCACTATTCCGCGATCGTCTACGGCGCGACCAAAGCGGCCGTGTCGATGCTGACGGTTCAGTACGCCCGCGCCGTGCCGGAAGTCAAGTTCAACGCGGTCGAACCGGGCTACACCGCCACCGAACTCGGCGAAGTCGACCACAGCTCTGGACGTCCGGTCGAGATCAGTGCCCGCAACATCGTGCGGATGGCCGACATCGGCCGCGACGGTCCAACCGGGACGTTCCAGGAGGACGACGGCGAACTCGGTTGGTAGGCAATAAAAACTTCTGTCCTGTCCGACCGGACACGATTTCCTTGGCTTGCCGGCTGATCGGTTGCTACCGTTTTGAATCGGAGGACCTTTATCGTCTTCCGGTGCATATCGATTGACCTGAAAGGAATGCCCTATGGAACTGATCAACGATCTTCAGGTGGTCGACCAGTCGCAGGCTGACCTGAAGGAAGTTCTGCAGATCGCCTTCGTCTCCGCATACCGTTGCCCCTCAACGGAGTTCACCTCGCCGGAGACTGACGAGTTCCAGATTTCCTGGGACGTTCCGCAGGGTGAGTGATTGATGTGAATCGCTCTGTCCGGGCGGGAAACTGATTTCCCGCCCGGACAGGGTGTCATCGAGCGCGGGGAGATTGGGGCACCATGTTCATATTCACTCACCGACCTGTCCGGAATTCGCTCGAAATTCACGGCGTGCAGAGTTTCGCCACGATGACGTTGTCCGAGGTCACGCTGGCCTACCTGCGCGATCCGGCCTCGGCGTCCGGCGATCGGGCGATCGAGTTCCTGAACCGGGCCAGGAACCGTGGCTGGCTGCTGCCCGACGGCCGGGTCAACGGCGTCGTGCGGACCGTGCCCGCCGAACCCTGGCTGCGCCGCATCCAGATCGAAACTGCGCTGACCTGCAACTTCCACTGCGAGTACTGCTACAGCGGCTCGGCCCCGACCCGCCGGGAGAAGCTGACGCCGCAGGAGATCGTCAGCCTGCTGGATCAGGCCGCCGCGCTCGCGGTGACCGAGGTCTGCTTCACCGGCGGTGAGTTCCTGCTCTACCCGGGCTGGCGCGACCTCGTGGCGCACGCGCGATCCATCGGTCTGCTGGTGGACATCCACACCAACGGCTACCTGCTGGGCGCCGACGCCATCGCCTTCATCGCCGAGCAGCGGGTTCGCCAGGTGCAGATCACGCTGGAGTCGCACCTGGCCGAGATCCACGACTCGATTCGCGGGCGCGGCGGCTCCTGGCAGCGGGTCACTGGCAACATCAAGGCCGCGCGCGAAGCCGGACTCATGGTGAAGATCGTGACCCAGGTGCACAAGAAGAACCTCGCCACCATCCGGGACACCGCGACCTGGATCTACACCGAACTCGGTCACGTGGTGAACCTGGACCGGATCGTCGGCGGGGACAGCGACTTCGCGGTCAGCCAGGACGAGTTCTGGGCCGCGGTCGCCCCGTTGATGGGCGTCGGCGCGCGTGCGGCGCGGCTGTGCGACCCGGCCGACGCGGGCAGCCCGGGAGTCGAGCCGGAATGCGGTGTCGCCATCAACCTGGTGTATGTCACCGCCGACGGCGAGATCGCGATGTGCCCGACCATGACCAGCCGCGAGGACGCGCGGTTCACCGGGCCCAACATCCGCGAGGTTTCTCTGGAACAGGCCTGGTACGACGGGAAAGTCTTCACCGAGTATCGCGGCATCAACTGCGAGAACACGCACCGCTGCCCCGCCGCCTCCTCCTGCCGTGGCGGCTGCCGCTCCAACGCCTACGCCGACACCGGCCGGGTCGACGCCCCCGACGTCTCGGCGTGCAACATCCACAAGAACGCCGGGCCGGTGTTCGTCGACTTCATCGGACGCTACGCGGCAGGCGATTTCAGCCATGCGTAGTGCGCGGCTGCTCGTCGTCGACTACGACGCCGGAACCAAGGTCCCCGGCGCCGGTGCGTCGAGCGGGCCCTGGTCGGCGGTGATCGACGCGCTGCCCGCCGCGCTGCGAGCCCGGATCGCCGGGCGGGCGCAGCTGCTGCGCTCGCAGGGCCGCTACATCCCGTCCATGGTCCGGTTCGCGGTCGCCGCCTGCCTGACCGACGGGCTGGTCCCGGTCGTGCTCGGCGGGGATCATTCGCTGTCCTATTCGACCGCCTGGGCGGTGCGGGAGACCGTCGGCGAGATCGACGTCGTGCACGCCGACGCTCATCACGACAGCTACCGGGTGCCCTACCTGAGCAACTACAGCTTCGCCTACCACGCGTCCGTCGACTTCGGACACACCTGGCACGGGGTCGGCTGGCGGCACGAGCCGGAACACCAGCGCCCGCTGCGGCTGTGCGAGGAGATCAGCGGGCCGAGCTGGCTGACCTTCGACTTCGACTACTACGACCCCGCGATCTTCCCCGAGGTGCGGTTCCCGGTCGGCGGGGATGGCGGCACGATCGAGGACCTGGCCGCCACGCTGGGCAAGATGCGCGGGCCGATCCTCGGCGTCGACCTCCTGGAATGGCTGCCGGGACCGGATGCCGCGTGCCGGGACATGGCCACCGCCACGGTCGCCCTCACACTGGAGGCGGCCCTGCGATGATCCTCTTCGACCGGTCCGGAAATCAGCATGTGCTGCCGTCCAACGCCGTGGCCATCGTCGACTCGGTCGACCTGGTGCTGCACGCGCCGGGCGGGCCGGTGGTGGTGCGGGGCGGCGTCCGCAACGGCAACGAGCTGACCGACTCCGGCGTCTTCGTGCTGCGGCGGCACGGCCTGCTCAGCACGCTGTTCGATTCGGACGTCGCGGACTGGTATCTGGACGGCGAGGAGTTCGCCGAGGACGCCGACGCCGCCATGGACCTGGTCACCCGGACCGCCGAATCGCTGGCCAAACCGGTGCTGGACTGCTGCTGCGGTTTCGGGCGGCTCTCGGTGAAGATGCTGGCCCGCGGCGCCGAGGTCTACGGCGTGGACATCTCCGAGCGGTCGGTCGAGGAAGCGCTCGCCGCCACCGAGACGGCCGGGTACGACGAGTCGTTCCACCCGGTCGTCGCGGACATCGCCAACTTCGGCATGCCGGGCTTCTTCGGCGCGGCCATCTCGGTCGCCAACTCGCTGCGTTACCTGGGCAGCATCGGCCGGATCTCGCGCCATCTGCACCTGATGGGCCAGTCGCTCGTGCCGGGCGCGGTCTATGTGCTCGAAGTGGACACCAACTCCACGGTGGGCGGGGCGACCTGGCGCATTCCGCACGGCGAGATGACCTGGGAGGTGCTCTCCGTCGACACCTTCGCGCAGGAGTCGACCGAGCGCGTCACCATCCGCGATCCGAACGGGACCGTGCTGCACCGCGAACTTCAGTCGCAGGTGGCCATCGACAGCACCCAGCTGACCGACCTGGCCCTGCGCGCCGGATTCACCCTGCGCGAGGCGTGGGACAAGCACCGCAAACCGATCGAGAAGACCGACCTGGCCGGCTACGAGGGCAACGTCTGGTACGTCTTCGACCGGTGACGAGCTGGAGGGGAATTGACATGAGCGACGCATTGGACAGGTGTGTCGGCGACACCGGGCACTTCTTCGATTCCGTGCTGTCGCGCGAACACCTGTATCGGCCGGGCGCATTCGATGGACAGACCGCCCCGGTCACCGTCGAGGAGATCGACGACTGCGTGACCGGCCGCCCGCTGTCCGTCGACTGCGTCCGGATTGCCAAGGACAACCGGCTGCTCGACGCCAAGTACTACCGGGCCGAGGTCGGCGAGAACTATGCCGGACCGCGCGACGTCATCGACCCGGTCAAGGTGGCCCGGCTGATCGACGCGGGCGCCACCCTCGTCATCCGGCCCGCGTCGCTCTACCTCCCGCGCCTGCGCCGGTTCTGCAAGGAAATCGAGATGCGGCTGGGGCACGGCGTCGACGCCGACGTGTTCGTCACGCCGCCCAACTCGCGCGGCTTCGAGATCCACTCCGACGCGGCCGAATCGCTGGCGATCCAGCTGGTCGGCACCAAGGACTGGACGCTCTACGAACCGGTGCACCCCTGGGAGCAGCGCAGCTTCGGCGTCACGCCGCCGGACGGGCTGACCGCGATCGCCGAATACACCGTGGCGCCAGGCGATTTCCTCTACGTGCCGCGCGGCATGCCACACCTGGTGCGCACCACCGACACCATGTCGGTGCACGTCACCATCAGCGTGAACACCGCGCGCTGGTCGGATCTGCTGACCGCGCTGGTGAAGGCCGCACTGTCCGCGCCCGCCTTCCAGGGGCCGGTGCCGATGGGTGAGAGCGTGTCCTCGGTGATCCGCAAGGAGCTGGCCGAACACGTCGACCGGCTCGCGGCCGCCGTGCGCAGGCTGGGTTCGGCGGAGGACGCGGTCGAGCAGGTGCTCCGGTCTGGCGACGGCATGCTCGACGCGGTCCGCACCGGACTGATCACGCAGCTCGTCGAGGGCGCGAACCTGACCGCGCTTGATCGGATCCAGCTCCGGCCGGGCACCTGGCCGGTGATCCGCTCGGCCGAGCGCGGTGCGCAGATCACCGTCGGCCGCAACAACTTCCAGGTCGCCCAACTGGCCGCGACCGCCTGCGCGCTGGTGATGGCCGGGCCTGCCTACGTCAAGGACCTGGCCGAACGCGAGGAGGACGCCATCCGCGCCGCCAAGACGTTGCTGGATCACGGCATCGCGGAACGGTGCACGGACTGATGACCTCGTCCTCGCGCGGCTTCCGGGCCGTGTTCGTGGCCGCGAGCGTGTCGACGGTTGGCGACGGGATCCAGCTCGTCGCCCTCCCGTTGCTCGGCACCACCCTGACCACCAGTCCGCAGGCGATCGCGGGTTTGGCGGCGATCGGCCTGGTGCCCGCGCTGTTGTTCGCGCTGCCGGTCGGCGGCCTGGTCGACCTGTTCGACCGGCGCAGGCTGCTGATCGCGGCCGATGTCGTGCGCGCGGCACTGCTCGCCGCGTTGGTGCTCGCGTTCGTCAGCGGCTACCTGCGGCTGTGGGAGCTGTTCGGGATCGCGTTCGCGCTGGGCGTCTGCGCGATCGTGTTCGACACCTGCTCGGTCGCCTACCTGCCCACCGTCGTGCCGAAGGATCGGCTGGCCAAGGCCAACGGCTACCTGGCCACGGTGAGCGAATTCGGCAACGGCATCATCGGCCCTGCCCTGGCCGGGACCGTGTTCGCGCTGGCCAGGACGTTGCCGTTCCTGCTCAACGCGGTGTCGTTCGTCGGTTCCGCGTTGATGCTCGCGACGTTGCCGAAGGGACTTCCGGTCGCGGCCAGGCGACGGACCATGCAGATCGGCGAGGGACTGCGCTGGATCCTCGGCGAGCGCTCGTTGCTGGCGCTGGCCCTGGTGATGTGTGGCTGGAACCTGTTCGGCTGGATGCCGGAGGCGACGCTGGTGCTCTACGCCAGACAGGATCTGGGCCTGAGCGGCACGGCGTTCGGCTTCCTGTTCGCGTCGACCTCGATCGGCGCGGTGCTCGGCGGCCTGCTGTCCGCGCGGATCATCGCGCGCCTCGGCGCGGACCGCGTGTTGTATCTGACCACCGCGCTCTACGCGCTGCTGATGATTCCCGCCGCTGTCTCGCACTCGCCGTGGCTGGTCGGCGGAGCGTTCCTGCTGCAGGGGATTCCGCTGGTGGCGTGGTCGGTGGTGAGCACGACCATCCGGCAGACCCTGGTGCCGGGCGAGCTGCTCGGCCGGGTCAATTCGGTCTTCGCGCTGCTCGGCAGCGGCAGCGCGCCGGTGGCGATGGTGCTCGGCGGCGTGCTCGGGCACTGGCTCGGCTTCCGCCCGGTGTTCCTGATCAGCGTGGCCGGGATCCTGCTACCGCTGCTGGTCGCCGTGCCCGGGCTGCGCAGGCTCGCGTCGCGCACCGAACTCGTTGCTCAGACCGCGTGAACAGGAGTTGACCATGGTGGCACCCACCATCACCAAGCTCGGGCTCGGCGTTGGCCTGGACATGCCCTGGGGTGGCCGGGTCGGCTTCGCCTCGGGCATCGGCCCGAATGGCGAAGACGGGGTGACCGCGCCGGTCCGGCGCTTCCTGGAACGGCACATCGCCGAGTACAGCTACTGCTTCTTCTCCTGCCAGCCGCGCGACTACGGCCCGTTCGAGGCATCGCGTTACTTCGCCGCCTACGACGACCTGTGCGCGCTGCTCCCGGACACCATGCCGAGGGCGTTGCACCACACCAGGCTCAACATCGGCAACCCGGAGCCGTTCGACAAGACCGCGACCGCGCGGTTCACCAACGAACTCATCGCCCGCTACGGCTTCACCTGGGTCGTGGAAGATCTGGGGATCTGGTCGTTCCGGGGCAAGTCGCTGCCCTACCCGCTGCCGCCGTTGCTCACGCCGGACGGCCTGGCCAGGTGCGTCGCACACGCGCGGGAGTGGCGGGCGCTGCTGGACGCGCCGATCACCATCGAGTTCCCCGGTTTCAGCGAGGGCGGCACGTTCTTCCTCGG
The DNA here is from genome assembly GCA_035248365.1 of Pseudonocardiaceae bacterium. Lineage (GTDB taxonomy): Bacteria > Actinomycetota > Actinomycetes > Mycobacteriales > Pseudonocardiaceae > CAJCJE01. The sequence continues at coordinate 25,742 of DATFHN010000132.1, forward strand.
CAACGAGCACGCGTTCCGCTACTTCACCCAGGTCGTCGAGTCGGCGGACACGTTCGCCACCATCGACATCGGCCACATCCTGAGCTACCAATGGCTGCGCGGTCTGCGCGGCGAGCGGGTCTACGAGGAACTGGACCTGCTCCCGCTGGAGCGGTGCGTGGAATTCCACCTGTCCGGCTGCCAGATCGTCGGCGACAAGTTCCGCGACCTGCACCACGGCATCCTCCTCGACGAACAACTGGACCTCCTGCACCACCTGCTGCCGCGCTGCCCGAACCTGCGCGTGGTCACCTATGAGGACCCGGTCTTCGACGCGGACGGCGAACTCGTACCGAAAACAGTGCCCAACTACCTCCGGCTCACCGACATCGTGGGGGAGTGGGTGGCATCATGACCGGCACCGCCGAACTGGCCGATGTGCTGCACGCGTTGTTGTACGACAAGGAATTCCGCGACGCGTTCATCATGGAGGGCCCGCAGGGCGCGTCGCTGGACCTGACCCAGTCGCAACGCGACGCGCTGAGCGCCGTCGACCTGGACGAGCTGGTGCGCACGACCAGCCGGGTGCGGAGCATGGTGCTGCGCGGCCACACCGAGGGCAATGGCGGACTGCGCCTGTCCTTCGCGAAAACTCTGGCCGCGCTCGGCAACGAGACCGACCTGTGCGCGCGATTCCTTGCCTCGCCCCGCTTTCTGCCGTTCCGCGAGATCCCCTACGGCGAACGCGGCACCTCGCTGGAGGAGTGCTTCTACGAGTTCCTGCGCGAGCGCGACGTCTCGGCCGAGATCCTGTTCCTGGCCACGCACGAGTTGTTCCACGCGTTGATCAGGCACGTCCGCTCCGGCGCGCTGGCCACGTTCGACGTCCGGGTCGGCCTGTTCCGCACCAATGGCCGCGCCTGGTACGGCGTCCTCGAACACCGAGCCGAGTTGTGCCGTCGTTACGACATCCAGCCCGCCGTGGACGGTCTGGTGGTGTACGCGGTCGGCGCCAAGGGCGTGATCAACGGCCAATGCCCGCCGTGGCTGGGCGACCTCCTGGATCTCGGCGATCTGGCAGTGCTCGCCGACAAGCACGGTGTCGCGCTGGCCGAGTTGTCGCAAGCGGCCCAGCGCATGGCCGAACTGGGTTTATGTTGAGCGGGTGACCGAGCCGGCCTGGCGGGTTCTGCTGGGGTATGTCCGACCGTTCCGGGGTGCGCTGATCGGCGGCGCGGCCCTGAGTTTGGCGACGGCCGCGACCGGTTTGGCGTTGCCGCTCGTGGTGCGCGACCTGATCAGCGGGCTCGGCGCCAGCCGGCCGGTGACCGCGTTGCTGGTGCTGATGAGCGTGCTGGTGCTGGCCAATGCCGGAATCGGCGCCATCGGGTCGTACGTGCTGGAACGCACCGCCGAATCGGTGGTGCTCGGGGCGCGGCGGCGGCTGGTGGCGCGGCTGGTCTGGCTGCGGATTCCGGCGCTGGACGAGACCGAGCCGGGCGACCTGATGTCGCGGGTCAGCGCCGACACCACCTTGCTGCGCGAGGTCAGCACGCAGTCCCTGGTCTCCGCGCTCACCAGCGCGATCACGCTGCTGGCGACCGGCACGATGATGGCGCTGCTCGACCCGTTGCTGCTGGTGGTCACGCTGGCCGCGCTCTGCCTCGCCCAGGTGGTGGTCGGGGTGGTCGTGCCGCGCATCTCCCGGGCGACCAAGCAGGCGCAGGAATCGATCGGCCTGATGGGCGCCGCGCTGGAACGGGTGCTCGGCGCGCTGCGCACTGTGAAGGCCTCCGGTGCCGAACAGCGCGAAGGCGAGCGGCTGAACGAGGCCGCGTTCCGGGCCTGGCAGGGCGGGGTACGGGCGGCCAAGTGGCAGGCGATCGCGGGCAACACCGGCGGCCTGGCCATCCAGTTGTCGTTCATCGTCGTGCTCGGCCTCGGCGGCGCGCGGGTGGTGTCCGGTGCGATCAGCGTCGGCACCCTGGTCGCGTTCCTGCTCTACCTCTACTACCTGATGCCGCCGATGCGCGATCTCGCCCACGTCGCGGCCCAGTACCAGGTCGGCGCGGCGGCGATCGCGCGCATCCGCGAGGTGGAGAACCTGCCCGCCGAATCACCGGCCCAGCACGCGACCGTGCTGGAACCGGACGCACTGCCCGCGTCGGTGGCGTTCGAGGCGGTGCGGTTCCGCTACCGGCCGGATCTGCCCGAAGTGCACAACGACGTCACGTTCGTCATCCCGCCGTGCGGCATGACCGCGTTCGTCGGTCCGTCCGGTGCGGGTAAAACCACGGTTTTTTCGCTGATCGAGCGGTTCTACGAACCCGACGCGGGCCGGGTGCTGCTGGACGGCAAGGACGTGGCCGACTGGCCGCTGGACCGGCTGCGCGCCGCGATCGGCTACGTCGAGCAGGACGCGCCGGTGCTGTCCGGCTCGCTGCGGGAGAACATCCTGATCGGCGCGCCGGAAACCACCGAAGCCGAACTCGGCGAGGTGCTGGCGACCACCCGGCTCACCGCGATGGTGGATCGGCTACCGGACGGATTGGACACCACGGTCGGACATCGCGGCATCAAACTCTCCGGCGGTGAACGCCAGCGGGTCGCGATCGCCCGCGCGTTGCTGCGCAGGCCGCGACTGTTGCTGCTGGACGAGGTCACGTCGCAACTGGACGCGGTCAACGAGGCGGCGCTGCGGGAAACCATCGCGGACGCGGCCAGTACGACGACGGTGCTGGTGGTCGCGCACCGGCTGTCCACCGTGACCATGGCCGACCGGATCGTGGTGATGGACGCCGGGCGGGTCCGTGCCATCGGCAGCCACGCCGACCTGGTGGCGTCCGACCCGCTCTACGGTGAGCTGGCCGCGACCCAGTTCTTGGCGTCCTCCGAGTGACGCGGTAGCAACAGCACGGCCGCGGCGACGATGACAACCGTCCAGAGCCGGAGTTCGCCGAGCAGTTGCTGGTTGTGGGTGCCGACCGATGCCACGGTCAGCCCGAGCAGGCACAACGCACCCAGGACCGGGATGGGCCCCGTCCGGCCGACCAGGTCCCAGAGCAGCACGCCGAAGGCCAGACCGGCCGTGTAATAGGTGTAGACGCTGGGATCGAGCGCGATCCGGGTGCCGATGCCCAGCGCGATCACCGCCGGGAACCGGCGGCGCACGATCGCGATCACGCCGAGCACACAGCCGATGCCGATCTGCGCGACGCGGTCCCAGGACGGCGTGGTGGCGTTGGCGACACCGAGCGCGCGCAGGGCGGAAGCCGGTGAGTTGGGGATCACGAAGGACGCGGCCGCGCTGAGCGTGTGCGGATCACCGAGGACGAAGGGCAGCCAGGCCGCGCCGATGACCGCGACAGCGACGGCGATCGCGCGCCAGGACTGGCGCAGCGGGAAACCCAGCAGGAGCGCCGCGCAGGCGAGCGCCCACGGTTTGGCGTCGACGGCGAGCCCGACGCACAGGCCGGTCAGCACGGGCGCGCGCTCCACCGCGGCGAACAGGCCGATGGCCAGCAGGACCAGCGCGATCACGTCGTCGAGGTGGGTGAAGTGCACGGCCAGCAGTTCCCAGGAGATCAGGAACGACGTGCCACCGACCAGCATGGTGCAGGCGGCGGGCCAGCTGTCCCGATCCAGGTCCGGACGAAGCACGTGAACGGTGCGTTCGAGGAGATACAGCACGGCAAGGCCGCACAGGGTCATGAGCCAGCTGACCAGGAACCAGCCGGTGTCCGAGACCGGCAAAAGCAGCAGGCCGGACAATATGGAAAGGGGGCCGAACTGCAATTGTGGGTAATTCGCATAGAGGTGCAAACCGCCCATCAACAGATCACCCGGCGGATTTTGGCCAATCAGGAGACTCGCGGCTTCGGTGAAGTAATGCCAGGAATAGCCACTGTGTGTATAAAGCACCAATTGCAATCCGACGGCCAGGATGACCAGGGTGATCCAGGTCGGTGTGCGCAGGTCACGCCGCGTCAAGGCAGGGAGTTGGGAGACGGCCACGGCCGGCAGCGTACATCTACAAGTTTGTAAAATGTTTCAAGGTCAGTGTCGTCAATGCCACGGCATTTTCGGGAACCAGCCAATGCCGAAACCGGCAGGCGCGCGCACGGCCCAATAGACGAACGTGAATGTACCCCCGATCAACAATGCGACCGCGGTCGCGGTGGCCGCGCGAGTCGGTGTCGCGCGCAGCCAGCCCGGAAAACGGCTGATCGAGGCGAGCAGGAACAGCAAGCCCAGCACGATCATGTTGCCGAGCACGATGAGCACGAACGTCGCTGCGCCGAACAGCGCATTGTGGGTGCTGGCCGCGTGCTGGAACATTTTGTCGAACAAGGGCCACGGCCTGCCGATGAGGAACCCGCCGACCAGCATCCCCATGATCAGCTGCTGAGCCCCGGGCCACCGGCGGCTGAGCCGGGCCAGAGGGTCGGGCACGACGCGCAACGCGGCAAGACCGAGATAGATCATGATCAGACCGATGACGCCGAACACCACAACGGACTGCACCAAACGGACGGGAATGTGGTTGCCGATCGTCGCACGGGACAACTGCGGCAGCCTGCTGCCCAGCAAGGCGCCGATACCGCCGTAGAGCCCGGCGACCAGCACCGCACCGAGCGTGAGGCGGCCGAGCGGACGCAGGATCGGCGACACGCGGCTGTGCGCGGACCGGTGCTCGATCATCGGCGCCAGCGCGCTGAACACCGCGACGTTGCAGGCGGTGAAGGTGCCGGCCAGTCCGGTGACGAACGCGAAAACGAGGCTGGTCAGCGTTCCGGTCAGCGCGGCGCTGGACGCGTTCTGGCCGAGCAGGCCGTTCGCGGTGTTCAGCCCGATGTCGTCGTCGACCAGCCTGGCCGACCAGAACACGGCGATCGCGATGCCGATCAGCGCGCTGGCCACGATCACCAACGCCGGCCGCGCCCCGGTCTTGCGCGCGGTCAGCGGTGGCAGGGTCGGCAGTTCGGTCGTGTGCATTCTTCGATGGTCAGCGAGAGGAACACCGCTCGACATCTCCGAACGTGCCTTTGCCGGTATGGAATGGGTTACGTCCGGCCGATGACTCGCGATAACCCCAAGCAACGAACAGCTGTCCCGAACAGGTGGCGGTGACGTGGCACATCATCGAAGGCGGCGGCGGATCAGGGCCGGCCTGATCGCGGTGAGCATCGTCGGCATCGCCGCGATCGCCGCGGCCACCACGGTTGTCGTGATCCGCGCCGAGGCTGATCGATGCTCGGGACCGCTGACCGTCAACGTCTCGGCGGCACCGGCCATCGCGCCGGTCGTCACCACCGTGGCCAACGATTTCAATGCCACGAACCCGGTCGCCGACGGCCATTGTGTGAATGTCACCGTCACCGCGGAAAGTTCGGCGGAAGCGGCCAATCAATTGCCGACCGAGCAGATCGCGCCGCCGGCGGTCTGGATTCCGGACTCGTCGTTGTGGGCGCATGAAGTCAGCGCGCAGGCCAGCACCATGGGCGCGTTCGCGCCGAAACTGGACATCGGCGCGTCGATCGCGGCCAGTCCGCTGGTGCTGGCCGCGCCCCAGTCCTTCGCGCGGAAAATCGGCTGGCCCGCCGCGAAACCGAGCTGGGCGGCCCTGGCCAGCGGCGCGTTGCCCGGTGTCATCGGCAATCCGACGACCACCACCGAAGGCCTGACCAGCATCCTGATGCTCGAAGCGGCACTGGGCGAGCCGATGAACACGCCGTCGACCGCGCTGGCCGGTCTGCTGGTGAAGCTCAGCCGATCGACCGTGAGCGACATCGGCAGCCAGTTCACCAGCAACGCCAAGGTGTTCACCGCGACCGAGCAGGCGGTCAAGGCGGCCAACCAGCGCGGCGGCCAAGGCGCGTTCGTCGGGATGATCCCGCAGGAAGGCACCTTCGTGTTCGACTATCCGGTCGTCACCGTCAGCTCCCGTTCCGATCCGACCGGCACGGCCGCCGCCGCGTCCGCGTTCGAGAACGCGTTGCGGGCCTCGAACACGTCGGCCCTGCTGAGCAACGCGGGCTTCCGCGTCGCGGGCAGCGCGGTCGCGGGAGCGCGCGGCAACCCGCCGACCGACGCGGTGAGCACGCTGTTGCGGACCTGGGTCGCGGTCAACCTGGACGCCCGGTTCCTGACCGTGGTCGACGTGTCCGGGTCGATGGGGGAGACCAGCCCGACCGGCGAGACCAAAGCGCAGATCGTGCGCGATGCCAACGACGTCGGCCTCACCGAGTTCCCGGACACCAGCGAGATCGGGCTGTGGGAGTTCTCCAACCAGCTGGCGCCACCCAACGACTGGCAGGAGGTCGTGCCGATCGGACCGCTCGGCGAACCGCTGGGCAGCGTGACCCGCCGCGTCGCGCTCCAGCAGGCCAACGCCGCGCTGCCCTCGGTGACCCACGGCGGGACCGCTCTCTACAGCACCGCGATCGCCGCCTATCAGGACGTGCTGGCCGGCTACGACCCGAACAAGATCAACGCGGTGCTGTTGATGACCGACGGGTCGAACAGCACCAACCACGGCCCCGATCTGCCGACCACCGTCGCGCAGTTGCACTCGCTGGCCAGTTCGGCGCGTCCGGTGCCGTTGTTCGCGGTCGGCATCGGACCGGCGGCCGACATGGACGCGCTCAATCAGCTCGCGGCGGCCACCGGCGGCAAGGCCTACCGGGTCGACACCGCCGCCGACATCGTCACGGTGTTCCTCGACGCGCTCGTGCGCCGCACCTGCGCGACCGGCTGCGGCTGAGCGCCCTGCGGCTAACGGATGAACGGGCCGGGCCAGGTGGCCTAGCTCGTCGGTCCTTTTCGGAGTTACTGTGTCGCGACGCCGTTGTCGGCCGAGCGGAGGCATGCCATGGGCACACGCTTACCCGAAACCACGACCGGCTCAGCAGCCGGCAGCGCAAGCCAGCGCAGACGCGCGGTGGTCGCCAGCACGGTCGGCACCTCGATCGAGTGGTACGACTTCTTCCTGTACGGCACGGCTTCCGCGCTGATCTTCCCTAAACTGTTCTTCCCTGGCGACTCGGCGTTCGTCGGCGTGCTGGCCTCGTTCGCGACTCAGTTCGTCGGCTTCGCCTGCCGCCCGATCGGCGCGGCGATCTTCGGACATTTCGGCGACCGGATCGGTCGCAAGACCACGCTGATCACCACGTTGCTCCTGATGGGTATCGGCACGTTCCTGATCGGCCTGCTGCCCGGCTACTCCGCGCTGGGTGCGGCCGCGCCGGTGATCCTGGTGCTGTTGCGGGTCGCGCAGGGCATCGGCGTCGGCGGCGAGTGGGGCGGTTCGGTGCTGCTGTCCATGGAATGGGGCAAACCGAACCGGCGCGGCCTGATGACCAGCTGGCCACAACTCGGCGTGCCGGTCGGACTGCTGCTCTCGACCGGCATGGTCAAGCTGATCGAGTCGGTGTCCGGTAACGGATTCGACTCGTGGGGATGGCGGATTCCGTTCCTGATCAGCATCGTGCTGGTCGGCATTGGACTCTACGTTCGGCTGCGCGTGCTGGAGTCGCCCGCGTTCCGGGCGGTGCGCGCGGCGCGCGAGGTGGTCCGGCTCCCGGTGCTGCAGGTGCTCAAGGAGCAGCCGAGGGCGATCCTGTGCGGAGCGTTCGTTCGTATGTCGGAACAGGCGCCGTTCTACCTGTTCGTCACCTTCGTGCTCACCTACGGCACCAAGCATCTCAAGTTGTCCGACTCGGGCCTGCTGGCCGACACCATGGTCGCCGCCGCGATCGGGTTGATCAGCGTGCCGCTGTTCGGCTGGCTCTCGGACCTGATCGGCCGCAGATTGATGTACGGCATCGGCATCGTCTGCACCGCGCTGTTCGCGTTCCCGTACTTCGGCCTGCTCAACACCAAAGTCGCCGGGCTGGTCCTGCTCGGCATCGTGGTGTCGCTGATCTTCCACGACATGCAGTACGGCGGGCAGGCCGCGCTGATCGCCGAACGCTTCGGCACCAACGTGCGGTACTCCGGTGCCAGCCTCGGCTACCAGCTCGCCTCGGTCATCGCGGGCGGCCCGGCGCCGCTGATCGCCACCGCGATCCTGGCCAGTACCGGCAACAGCGTCTGGATCAGCTGGTACATCGTGGGTTGCTGCGTATTGGCCATGATCGCGCTGCTCGCCATGCCACGCATCGAAACGTCCACAATGGATGGAGAAACGGTGGCTTAGGCCCTGTTTTACATGTCCCTCCGAGCGAGCGGCGTCCAGGTGCGCCAGATCCAAGGCGAAGGAAGGAGCCATGACGGAGTCATGGTGACTGACGACAACGCCGGAGATGGTGTGCCTGGGCGTCGCGCAGCCGGTACGCGGATATGTGAAACAGGGC
>DATFHN010000133.1:0-23720 GCA_035248365.1 Pseudonocardiaceae bacterium
TGAGGAGTACTTCCCGAACAAGGTGCACCAGCAGCTCATCCGCGAGCCCCTGGTGACCGTCGAGAAGCCCGAGTCGTTCGACATCTTCGCCAACCTCAAGGGCGGCGGCATCACCGGTCAGGCCGGCGCGCTGCGCCTGGCGATCGCCCGTGCGCTGATCGATGTCGAGATCGACGACCGTCCGGCCCTGAAGAAGGCCGGCTTCCTGACTCGTGACCCGCGGGTCAAGGAGCGCAAGAAGTACGGTCTGAAGAAGGCCCGCAAGGCGCCTCAGTACAGCAAGCGTTGATCTTCACGCCGCGATGATGATCGTGGCGGCGTAACACAACCAACGGGAGTAGCTATCCGTCTTACGGATGCTGCTCCCGTTGTTGTTCCGGCACCAGCGGGTTTCGAGGAGGTCGACGTACCCATGGCTCGTCTGTTCGGCACCGATGGAGTTCGAGGTCTCGCCAACGCCGAATTGACCCCTGAGCTGGCGATGTCCGTCGCGGCATCGGCGGCGAGGGTGTTCGCCGAACACGACCGCAGCCACCGGCAGGTGGCCGTGGTCGGCCGGGACCCGAGAGCCAGCGGCGAGATGCTGGAGGCCGCGGTCGTGGCCGGGCTCACCTCGGCCGGTTGTGACGTGCGCCGGGTCGGCGTGCTGCCCACCCCGGCCATCGCCTACCTGGTCGACGACCTGGGCGCCGACCTCGGCGTGGTGCTCTCGGCTTCGCACAACCCGATGCCGGACAACGGCGTGAAGCTGTTCGCCAAGGGCGGCCACAAGCTGCCGGACGCGGTCGAGGACGAGATCGAGGCGCGCCGCGACGAGCGGTTCGACCGGCCGACCGGCGCGGCCATCGGCCGGGTTGCCGACGTCGACGCGACGGATCGCTACGTCAGCCACCTCATCGAGGCCAGCGGCGTGTCCCTGGCCGGGTTGCGAATCGTGGTCGACTGCGCCAACGGCGCCTCCTCGGTCGCCGCGCCCGAGGCCTACCGCCGGGCCGGGGCCGAGGTCATCGCCATCCACAACACCCCCGACGGCCTCAACATCAACCACGACTGCGGCTCGACGCACCTGGAGAGCCTGCGCGCAGCGGTCGTCGAACAGGGCGTCGACCTGGGCATCGCCCACGACGGCGACGCCGACCGCTGCCTGGCCGTCGACGCCGGCGGCGCGGTCGTGGACGGCGACCAGATCATGGCCGTGCTCGCCCTGGCCATGAAGGAACGCGGCGCGCTGTCCGAGGACACCCTGGTCGCGACCGTGATGAGCAACCTCGGCCTGCACGTCGCCATGCGCGAACACGGCGTGACCATGCGCACCACCGCGGTCGGCGACCGGTACGTGGTCGAGGAGCTGCGCGCCGGCGGGTTCAGCCTCGGCGGCGAACAGTCCGGCCACGTGCTGCTGCCCGCGTCCTCCACCACCGGCGACGGCCTGCTCACCGCGTTGCGCCTGATGGGCCGGGTCGCCGAAACCGGCCTGCCGCTGGCCAAACTGGCCGGCGTCATGCGGAAGTTCCCCCAGGTCCTGCTCAACGTCCGCGTCGCCGACAAGGCCGCGGTGGCCTCCGCCGACGCCGTCTCCGACGCGGTCGCCGAACTGACCGAGGAACTCGGCGAATCCGGCCGCGTGCTGCTCCGTCCATCCGGAACAGAACAGCTGGTCCGGGTCATGGTCGAAGCGCCGACCCAGGACGTCGCCAGCGCCGCCGCCGCCCGCCTGGCCGACGTGGTCTCCTCCGTCCACTGACCCCGATCCGCCGCGCGCGTCCGGCGAAATGTGCCATCATCAAGCCTGGTGAGCGGGTGGAACCACAGGTCCGCGGCGCGCGTCGAAGTGCGGACCGCGAGTGTTGAGCAAGAGGGGGCCCGATGGGTAACGGCGCCGGTAGCGGCGGCATCAACATGCAGAAGGATCAGGTCACGACGATCGGCAACAACGTGACCGACCTGAGCAGCGCCGTAGGTGACATGACCAGCTACAACGCGACCTACGGCCTGACCGCCGCACATTTCGGCGGCGTGGTGGGCGCGTCGAACGCGGGCAGTCTGGTGCTGTCCACCATGACCGCGCTGAACGCCTCGGTCACCAAGGCATCGCACTTCTTGCAGCAAGCCGGTTCGACGATCAGCCAGTCGGTGGCGGCGACCAAGCTGACCGACGAGGAAGCCATGTGGGGCTTGAACAAGGCGGGCGGGGGAGCCTGAGCCATGCCATTCAGCGACAGCGTGATGAGCGCGCTCACCCCGCAAGACGGCGTCAACACCGGTGACACCGGCCAGTCCATTCTGGACAAGCTGAAGGACTTCCTGGACCGGATGGGTTCCGGCCACCTCGGTTATCTGTACAACTACTGGATCTCGAACCCCTGCTGCAGCCCCAAGCACACCACGCCGATCATCGGTCAGGGCGACATCGACTCGCTGAAGCAGTTCGACAGCATGGCCTTCGGATACATGGACGGCTGTGCCAAGGGACTGGACAACCTCGCCAAGGCAGGCACCGCGGTCGGCCAGCTCGCTGGGGGGCTCTCCAGCAGCATTTCCGGTGCTTGGACCGACAAAGCGGGACAGGCGGCGGCGGAGAAGTTCGGTGATCTGCAGAAGGCGGCCGGGGACTACCAGGAGTCGGTGCAGGCCTTGGCGGCCGCCATGCACTCGACGTGGCAGACAACCCGCCAGGCCGTGCAGACGCTGGCCAACTTCGCTTCCGACAACAACGAGTCCTCCGCGGTAGCCGGTAACGGCGGTGCCCGGTTCATGGGTTTCTACGGCACCGAGGACAAGTGGAACGTCGGCAATCAGAGCCACGACATCGACGCGATCAAGCAGTTGCTGACGGTCAAGAACCCGACCACGCAGCAAACGTCCACCGACGACCAGGGCAACACCACCTACGACGACAACACCGGCCACAACTACACGCCGCAGGAACTGGCCACGCCCGGCACGGTGATGGTCGACGGCGACCAGGATCCCGCGAACACCGCCTGCCCGCAGGACGCGAGCCTGGGCCTCGACGGCCAGGCCGAACACCTGCACTCGGACCAGGTCATTCAGAAGATGAATGACTTCGCCAACAACTACGACGCCTGCGTGCGCAATTTCCGCGCGCAGATCCAGGCCGCGGTCACCGCGATCGAGAACCAGATGAACACGCTGCAGGACACCATCAAGGAGAAGGTGACCAACACCGACCCGTTCGGCGGTCTCAATGTCAACGCGCCGGACACCGCTCCCGGTGGCAGCCAGCCGAGCCAGCCAAGTCAGCCGAGCCAGCCGAGTCAGAACGGTGGCAGCCACACCAGCCACAACGGCAGCAGCGGCGGTTCCTCCGGTGGTACCTCGGCGGCCAGCTTCACCCCGCCGCCGACCAGCCCGTCGATGACCGGGTCGGCTGGCGGCTCCAGCGCGGGCGGCGCGAATGCCGGTGGCGCACAGCCTGGTGGCGGCGCCATGCCGACCATCCCGCCGATCTCCACGACCGGCTCGACCGGCACGACCACTTCGGGTGCGACCGGCACGGGCATGCCCACCACCGGAACTCCCGGCACGCCTGGCTACCCGGGCACGGGCACGCCCGGCATGCCGGGTGCGAACCCGGAAACCCTGACCGTGCAAAGCGGCGGCAACACCATCGGTATGTCCACTCCGGACAGTCAGGGCAACATGCAGCTGACCGTGACGGACGCGAGCGGTCACCCGAAGACCTACGACATCGGCTTCGGCCAGGGCACCGGCGCGACCGGTACCACCGGCCTGCCGGGCTCGCCCGCGCAGCCCGGCATGCCAACGGCGATGCACACCGGCATGCAGGGCAGCGCGATCCCGGCCGGCAGCGGGTTCGGCCCGACCGGCACACCGATGGACCCGAGCCAGCTCGCCGGCGGCACGGCCGCCCAGCACATCACGCCCGGCCCGGACGGCAACGCGGTCATCCACGACGGCAACCTGACCATCACCGCGTCCGAACCGCACGGTCAGGGCGGCCCGGTCCAGGTCACCGTCGACGACGGCACCGGCCACCCCTCCACCTACACCCTCGGTGACCAGACCGGTGGCGCCGCGCCTGCCGGCGGCACCAGCGCATCGGCGTGGCTGAGCCCGGACGCCGCCCAGCAGCACGCGGCCGCCGTCAGCGGTGTCGGTGGCGCGGTCTCCGGTCATGACGCGAGCAGCCTGGTCGGCGGCGCTGCCGGTGGCGGCGGGATGCACGGCGGGGCGCACGGCGGTGGCGGCGGTGCGGGTCTGGCCGCCGCGATGCACGGTGGTAGCGGTGGTGGCACCGGCATCAGCAACGTGCTCGGTGGCGCGGCCAACCATGCGGCCGGCGCGGGCGCGGTCTCCGGCGTCGGCGAGGTCGGACTGGCCAACACCGATGTCAGCCAGCCGGCCATGCCTGGTGGCGCCGGTCTGGCCCAGGGGCCGGGTGGCGGTCAGTCGTCCGGCGGTGCGCCGATGATGGGCGGCATGGGTATGGGTGGCATGGGCGGCGGTGGTCAGGGGGGCGACACCGAGCGTGGCGCGAGCCAGTGGCGCACCCAGGGTCACCTGTTCGACAATGTTCTCGACGACAATGTGGCAGGCAACTTCAGCGGTGTCCTCGGTGAGGAAACCGGCGATCAGGGCCGCTGAGCACACAGCCGCTGAACACACAGGGGGACCACGGCGCGATGATTGACGAGACGGATCCGGTCGTCCGGGCGATCCAGGCACCGTTCGAGGCGAACATGGGCCAGTTCTACCGTCAGGTCAAAGACGCCAACGCCGCGTATCACGAGGAAGCGGACAAGATCGAAGCGGAGTCCGCCAAACTCGACGAGGCGCGGGAGGAGTTCTTCGCTCGCAAGAAAGAGGGCGAGCAGGAGAAGAAGCAGCCCGCGAAACCGGCGCAGGAGTTCGACTACGACAGCCCGCTGGCCGCCGGTCAGCAGGAAGAACGTCGCTGGCCCGGCACGCCGCAGTCGGCACCGGTTCGCCAAGAGTCCACTTCGGACCAGGACGAGCCGTGGGAGAGCGGGCAGCGTCGCCGCCTGCGCGCGACCTGGACCCAGCCCGAGCCCGGACCAGAGCCGACGCCGCAACCGTGGTCCGCTCCGCCCCCGCCGCCGCGGCGCGCCCCTCAGCGAGCCGCGCGCGACGAGGAGGACTACTCGAACGAGAGCTGGATGCAGTAGCTCTGTGACGAACTAGCCAGGCATACCGCCCGGTGGCTGCTGATAGCCGCCGGGCGGTTGCTGTTGCGGGTAACCAGGCTGGGGCGGGTAGCCGGGCTGTTGCGGGTAACCGGGTGGTGGGTAACCCGGTCCGTATCCCTGCGGTTGGCGCTGCGCCGGGCCGCGCAGCGCCTGACTGGTCGCCGGCAGTACCGCGAGTACCAGCGCGATGAGCGCGATCGCGGGCACGAAATACGTGAACAGGTTCGAGAAGTGGTTCGAGAAGCGGACGATCGCCACGATCCCCAAGACGATGGTGAGCACAGCCGCGATGATCACGATGATCCGGCTCGCGGGCTTGCGGAGCAGGAACAGCAGCCCGCCGACGAGCCAGAGGATCGCGATCAACCCACCGATGATCGCGACGAAGCCGGGCGCGAGCCGGATGGCGAGGCCACCCTCGTACAGGAATGACGTGCTGTGCGCGATCTTGAGCGTGCCTGCGTGCAGGCCGACGAGCACCTCGATGACCGCGTTGTAGATCAGGTAGGCGAACAACAGGAACGCGAGGATCCCGGTGATCACCAGCAGCGGCGGCCGTGGCGCGGCTGGCGCGCCGTACGGGTTCGGCTGCCCGGGAAAGCCTGGCTGTTGCTGTTGTGGGTAGCCGGCCGGTGGCTGCGTGGGATAGCCCGCTTGCGGTGGCGGCGGGTAGCCGGGCTGCTGGCCGGTCGGATATCCGGGCTGCTGGGCCGGGTAACCGGGTTGCGGGCCAACCGGCGGTTGGCCGGGGTTCCAGCCTGGCTGCGGGCCGTAGGTCATGGGCCGACGCTACCGCACCGAAGGTCGGATTCCGCCCGTTCAGGACAGTGCTGCACGGGTGAGCGGCCGATCAGGTCATTTCGCTCTGATCGGCTCGCTGTCGTGCTGGTAGTCGACGGTGCAGCCCTTCACGTCGGAGTCGATCAGCTCGCCGTACTTGACCTGGCCGGTCAGGTGCAGCAGGAAGAACCCGGTGAAAAGGGCGCGCACGATGCGCTGGGTCTTGCGCTCGCCCTTGCCGTCGAGCAGCAGCTGGCTCCAGTGGCTGCCTTCGGTGATGCCCAGGTGCGACGCCTTGGGCAGCGTGCGCAAGGTCACCGGGCCGCGCCAGGCGTGCGCGATGACCTCGGCGTGGCCGAGCGCTGGCGCGATCAGGTCCTCGCCGCCGGCGAGCAGCAGGCCGGGCAGGTCGCAGTGGGTGGCGGCCTCGGCGGCGGACGGGCGGGTTTCGGCCGGGGCGAACGCTGCGACGGCCTTGTACCGCTCGTCGCTGGCGGCCGCGAGGATCGCGGCGCCGCCGCCGGTCGAGTGGCCGGCCAGGCCGAGCTTGTCCCGGTCGATGCCGACCTCGCCGTCGCCGAGCCGGAGGTTCAAGCAGACGTCGAGCGCGGTGCCCAGGTCACCGGCGTGCAGCCGGTGCGAGCCGAGCGGTCCCTGCTGGGTGGCGGGCGCCGCGGTGACAATGCCCCAGGACGCGAGGTGGCGCAGCAGCCCCCGGTAGCGCAGCGGCGGTTGCAGCCAGCCGTGGCCGAACCCGACGGCGGGCAGGCCGCGCCCGGAACGTGGGGTGAACACCACACCGGGGAGTCCGGCGAGCGCGAGATCGCCGCGCATGACCTGGTTCGGTCCGGGACCGGACAAGGTCGCGAAGAGGGTCTTTGCCGCGCTCGCCATGACAACAGACCGTAATGCATCCCACTCCCACCGGCACCGCGCGCTCGGCATCTCCGCAGGTGAACGCGAAACCTCAAATTGGTCTGGACATCCCTGATCGTTTACATGCACTCTGAGCTGCGGGAATATCGATTCAGGACACGGCCAGGTGAACTCAATGGTGTGGCTAGTCTGTGCGGTGTGTGTGGAATCGTGGGCTACGTAGGGCATCGACAGGCCCTGGACGTTGTTGTTGACGGGCTGCGCAGGCTCGAGTACCGGGGCTACGACTCGGCAGGCGTCGCCGTGCTGACTCATGGTGGCCTGATGGTCGAGCGCAAGGCCGGGCGGTTGGCCAACCTGGAGGCCGAACTGGCCAAGGCGGGCAAGGCCGCGTTCGAGGGCACGGCGGGCATGGGTCACACCCGCTGGGCGACCCACGGCGCGCCGGTCGACCGCAACTCGCACCCGCACCGCGACGCGACCGGCCGGGTCGCCGTGGTGCACAACGGAATCATCGAGAACTTCGCCGCGCTGCGCGCCGAACTCGAGGCGCAGGGCATCGAGCTGAGCAGCGACACCGACACCGAAACCGCCGCCCACCTGATCGGTATCGCCTACGCGGTCGGCGACACCAAGGGCGACCTCCCGGCCAGCGTCCGCGCGGTCTGCCGCCGCCTTGAGGGCGCGTTCACCCTGGTCGTCACCCACGCGGAAGAACCAGACCTGGTCGTCGCGGCCCGCCGCTCCTCGCCGCTGGTGGTCGGGGTGGGCGAGGGCGAGCACTTCCTCGCCTCGGACGTGTCCGCGTTCATCGAGCACACCCGCGACGCGGTCGAACTCGGCCAGGACCAGGTCGTGGTGATCACCAAGGACGGCTACCAGATCACCGACTTCCACGGCGAAGCCGCCGAAGGCAAGCCGTTCCGGGTGCACTGGGACGCCTCGGCCGCGGAAAAGGGCGGCCACGAGTACTTCATGCTGAAGGAGATCGAGGAGCAGCCCTCGGCCATCGCGGACACGCTGCGCGGCCACTTCGACGGCTACCGGATCACCCTGGACGAGCAGCGCATCTCCGACCAGGACCTGCGCGACATCGACAAGGTCTTCGTGGTGGCCTGCGGTTCGGCCTACCACTCCGGCCTGGTCGCCAAATACGCGATCGAGCACTGGTGCCGCCTGCCCGTCGAGGTCGAGCTGGCCAGCGAGTTCCGCTACCGCGACCCGGTGCTGGACCGCGACACGCTGGTCGTCGCGGTGTCGCAGTCCGGTGAGACCGCGGACACCCTGGAGGCCGTTCGGCACGCGCGCACCCAGAAGGCCCGCGTGCTGGCCGTGTGCAACACCAACGGTGCGCAGATCCCGCGCGAGTCCGACGCCGTCCTCTACACCCACGCGGGCCCGGAGATCGGCGTCGCCTCCACCAAGGCGTTCCTGGCCCAGATCGTGGCCAACTACCTGGTCGGACTGGCCCTCGCGCAGGCCCGCGGCACCAAGTACCCGGACGAGGTCGGCCACGAGTTCCACGCCCTGGAGGCCATGCCGGAGGCGGTGGCCCAGGTTCTGTCCACAGTGGACCAGGTCAAGACCCTGGCGCACGACCTCTCCGCCGCCAAGGCCGTGCTGTTCCTCGGCAGGCACGTGAGCTACCCGGTCGCGCTGGAAGGCGCGCTCAAACTCAAGGAACTCGCCTACATGCACGCGGAAGGCTTCGCGGGCGGCGAACTCAAGCACGGCCCGATCGCGCTGATCGAGGACGGCCTCCCGGTCGTCGTCGTGATGCCATCGCCCAAGGGCCGCACCGTGCTGCACGCCAAGCTGCTGTCCAACATCAAGCAGGTGCAGGCGCGCGGCGCGCGGACCATCGTGATCGCCGAGGAGGGCGACGACACCGTGCGCCCGTTCGCCGATCACCTCATCGAGGTCCCGGCCGTGCCGACCCTGCTCCAGCCGCTGGTCTCGACCGTCCCGCTGCAGGTGCTCGCCGCCGAGATCGCCCGCAGCCGCGGGTTCGACGTGGACAAGCCCCGCAACCTGGCCAAGTCCGTCACCGTCGAATGACGACGAACGGCCCGGGTCCGAACGGCGGACCCTGCTGCGAGCAGGGCTGATCCAGGAGCCCCCGAACCAGGCGCGGGGGTGCCTGTTTGACCGGGTCTAGGTTTGCTTCATGCAGGGCATTTGGACGACCGACCACATCCGCGCCGCCGAGGACCGGCTGCTGGCCAGAACCCCCGACGGCGCGCTCATGCGCAGGGCAGCGTTCGGCCTCGCGGTGGAGACCATCGCCGTGCTGCACCAGCGGGTCGGCGGGGTGGTCGGCGCCAGGGTGATTCTGCTGGTCGGCGCGGGCAACAACGGCGGCGACGCGCTCTGGGCGGGCGCGTTCCTGCGCAGGCGCGGCGTTGGCGTCACCGCGATCCTGCTCGCTCCGGACCGCGCTCATCCGGCCGGTCTGGCCGCGTTGCGGCGGGCCGGCGGCCGGGTCAGCACCGATCCCTCGGGCGACATCGCCTCGGCCGATCTCGTCATCGACGGCATCGTCGGTCTGTCCACGCACGGCCCGCTCCGCCCGGACGCCGCCGAACTCGTCGAGCAGGTGCGCGCGCCGATCATCGCGGTCGACCTGCCCAGCGGCGTCGAACCGGACACCGGCGCCGTTGACGGGCCCGCCGTCAACGCGGACGTCACCGTCACTTTCGGTGCGCGCAAACCAGTTCACGTTCTCGGCGAAGGGTATGTCCGAAGTGGACGCGTCAAGCTGGTCGACATCGGACTGCGCCCGGAACTCGGCGACCCGGACCTGATCCGGTTGGAGGTCGAGGACGTCGCCGAGCTGTGGCCGATCCCCGGTCCGGCCGACGACAAGTACACCCAGGGCGTCACCGGCATCGCCGCCGGATCGGCCCGCTACCCCGGCGCGGCCGTGCTCGCCAGCACCTCGGCCGTGCTCGCCACCTCCGGCATGGTCCGCTACGCGGGCAGCGCCGCCGACGCGGTGCTGGCCCGCTGGCCGGAAACGGTGACCACCGGCTCGGTCGCCGACGCGGGCCGGGTGCAGGCCTGGGTGGTCGGCCCCGGGCTCGGCACTGGCGCCAGTTCACGCGAAGTCCTGGAGCACATCCTCGGCGTCGGCGTGCCGGTGTGCGCGGACGCGGACGCCATCACCATGCTGGCCGAGCACCCGGAACTCTGGGACGCTCGCCAGCCCGGCACCCCGGTCGTGCTCACGCCGCACGCGGGCGAGTTCGCCCGGCTGACCGGCGCCAAGGTCGGCACCGATCGCGTCGCCGCGATCCGTGCGGCGGCTCGCAAGTTCAATGCGTTCGTCCTGCTCAAGGGCCACACCACCGTCGTTGCCGCGCCGGATGGCCGCACCCTGGTCAACCCGGCCCGCACCGCCTGGCCCGCCACCGCCGGGTCCGGTGACGTCCTGTCCGGCCTGCTCGGCGCGCTGCTCGCCGCCGGCCGCGATCCGTTCCTGGCCGCCGGAGCAGCGGCGTTCCTGCACGAATTGGCCGCCGACCTGGCCGCCGATGGCGCTCCCGCGCCGGCATCGCGGCTGGCCGAGGCCATCCCGGACGCCATCAGAGCGGTCCGCGCCACGCTGCGCTGACCGCGATGTGCAAGCATTTCCCTCATCATGGCTGCTGATGACACCCCGGTGCGCGCCGAGGTCATCGTCGATCTCGACGCGATCGCCCACAATGTCCGGTTGTTCGGGGACCGCGCCGCCGCGTCCGGCGCCCAGACGCTGGTCGCGGTCAAGGCCGACGCCTACGGCCACGGCGCCGTCCGGGTCGCCGACACCGCCCTGCGCGCCGGCGCGACCTGGCTCGGCTCCTGCTCGCTGGCCGAGGCTCTCGCGCTGCGCGACGCCGGCATGACCGGCCGCATCCTGGCCTGGCTGGACCTGCCCACCGTCGACTACGGGCCGGGCATCACCGCCGACATCGACCTGTCGATCGCGTCGACCGACGCTCTGGACTCCATGCTCGATGCGGTACGCCGGACGCACCGCAAAGCCCGGGTCCACCTCAAGATCGACACCGGGCTCTCCCGGGGCGGCGCCGTCCCGGACCAGTGGCCCGCCCTGGTCGAACGGGCGGCCGCCGCGCATCGGGCCGGGGACATCGAGATCGTCGCGGTGTGGTCGCACCTGGCCTGCGCCGACGAACCCGGTCACCCTTCCATCGACGGGCAGGCCAAACGCTTCGAGTCGGCCTACCAGCTCGTCGTCGAACACGGCCTGCATCCCCTGCGGCACCTGGCCAACTCGGCCGCCACCCTCACCCGCCCGGACCTGCACTTCGACCTGGTCCGCATCGGCATCGGCGCCTACGGCCTCAATCCCGTGCCACAGCGGGAAGATCTCCGACCGGCGATGAGCTTCCACTCCTCGATCGCTTTCACCAAACGGGTGCCGGCCGGTGAGTCCGTCTCCTATGGACACACCTGGACGGCGGAGAAGGAAACGACGCTGGCACTGATCCCGGTGGGCTACGCCGACGGCGTGCCGCGCGGCCTGTCCGGCCGGTTCGACGTGTGGATCGCGGGGGAGCGCAGGCCGGTCGTGGGCCGGGTCAGCATGGACCAGATCGTCGCCGACCTCGGCGACGCGGACCTCGCCCCCGGTGAACCCGTCGTGCTGTTCGGTGACGGCTCCCGAGGCGAACCGACCGCCCGCGAATGGGCCGACACCCTGGGCACCATCGACTACGAGATCGTCACCGGCATGTACCGGCCCCGGGTCACCCGGCGCTACGTGGGTCGCACGGCGTAATGGCGAACGGGCGGCTCATCGGGATCATCGGCGGGGTGGTCGGCGCGGCCACCGCCGGGCTGACCATCGCCGGGATCATCCAGAACCGGCGCAGGCTGGCCATCGAAGGCGGCGACCCCTACGTCGACGAGCCGTTCGGCAAACTCCCGGCCGACCGCACCCGCACCGTGGCCGCCGACGACGGCGTCCCGCTCTCGGTCGAGCAGCTCAACCCGGCCACCGGCGGCAAACCCGACCTGACCGTCGTGCTCGTGCACGGCTTCGCGCTGGACCGCCGCTGCTGGCACTTCCAGCGCCGCGACCTCGCCAAACTCACCAACCTCAAGGTCAGCCTGGTCCTCTACGACCAGCGCGGCCACGGCCGCTCCGGCGAGCCGGGCCCCGAGTCGTGCACCATCGACCAACTCGGCCGCGACCTCGACGTCGTGCTCCGCTCGGTCGTGCCGGACGGCCCGCTCGTACTGGTCGGCCACTCCATGGGCGGCATGACGATCATGGCGCTGGCCGAGCAACATCCCGAGCTGTTCGCCGAACGCGTCCGCGGCGTCGCCTTCATCGGCACCTCGGCGGGCGAAGTCGGCCGCCGTGGCCTGCCGCGCCCGGTGCTGTCCAAGTACAACGTGTTCACCAGAACCGTCGGCGACATCGCTTCCTGGCAACCAGGTCTGGCCGACTGGGTGCGCTCGGCAGGCGGCGGCGTCACCCGGCAGGCGGTCCGCTGGCTCGCCTTCGGCGACCGCTCCGTCCCGTCCTCCCTGGTCGACTTCATGGTCGACATGCTCGCCGTGACCAAGGTCTCGGTGCTCACCAACTTCTTACCCACCCTGGGTACGCACAACCGCTTCGCCGCCCTCGCCGGCCTGCGCCACTCGCAGGTGCTCGTGCTCGGCGGCGATCACGACCAGCTCACCCCGTTCTCGCACGCCGAGCGGATCGCCGAGGAACTGCCGGATGCCAAACTGGTCCGGGCGTTCGGCGCGGGCCACATGGTCATGCTCGAACAACCCGATCTGGTCACCGACGAACTGGCCGACCTGCTGCGCACCTGCGCGTCCACGACGCTGCGCTCGCTGAGGCGGTGGAGGAACAAATGAGTAGCACCGACGAGGTAACGCTGTTGCCGACCGTCGAGGACACCCTCGAATTCGGCAGGCGACTCGGCGAAAACCTGCACGCGGGCGACCTGATCCTGCTGGCGGGCCCGCTCGGTGCGGGCAAAACCGTGCTGGCCAGAGGGATCGCGTCCGCGCTCGGCGTGCTCGGCAACGTCGCGTCGCCCACGTTCGTCATCGCCAGGGTGCACCAGCCAGCGCCGGAGGGTCGCGGCGTCCCGTTCGTGCACGTCGACGCCTACCGGCTCGGCGACGACCTCGACCAGTTGGACACCCTGGACCTGGACACCGACCTGGTGGACGCGGTCGTGGTGGTCGAATGGGGCGAGGGCAACGCGGAACGGCTCTCCACCGATCACCTGCTGATCCACCTGGACCGCCGCGACGACGACGTCCGCGAGGTCACCCTGCACCCGCACGGCTCGTGGGTCGATCGCCTGAGTTCTGTCAGGGCCTGAGCGCATACTCGGGTCATGCGAGCGGTGATCTTCGACTGGGGCGGCACGCTGACCCCGTTCCGATCGGTCAACCCGGCCGATGGCTGGCGCATCTATGCCGACGCGTTCTCCGAACCCGCGCAAGCCGCCGCCGTCGCCGCGCAACTGCTCGCCGCCGAAGACGCCGCCTGGAAACAGGTCCACCGCGACGGCACCGCGTTCACCTTCGCCTCGCTGCTGGCCGCCTCCGGCGTGCCGGAACACCCGGAGGCCGTGCGCTCGTTCCGCGCGTTCTGGGACCAGATCACCTACACCCGCGAAGAAGTGCTCCCCACGCTGATCGCGTTACGCGAACGCGGCCTGCGCCTCGGCGTGCTGTCCTCGACCTGGTGGCCGAGCGAATGGCACGAGGAAGGCCTGCGCCGCGACGGCGTGTTCGACCATTTCGACGCCTGCGTCTGGTCCAGCCAGCTGCCCTTCACCAAACCGCACCCCACCGCGTTCCTGCACGCCATGGAAGCGATCGGCGTCGACGACCCGGCCGACTGCGTCTACGTCGGCGACCGCCTCTTCGACGACATCAGCGGCGCCAAAGGCGTCGGCATGCGCGCGGTGTTCGTCCCGCACAGCAAGATCCCGCCCGAGCAAACCGAACCGGTCGATGTGACGCCGGACGCGGTGATCCAGCGCCTCACCGACCTGATCCCCCTGGTGGACAGCTGGTCCTAACCGAGGTGTTCGGCGAACGCGGCCAGCAACGTCGCCTTCGACCGAACCCCGATCACCGAAGCGACCGGCTCCCCGCCCCGGTACAAGATCATCGTCGGCACGGCCATGATCCGCTGATCCCGGCCGGTCGCCGGGTTCTCGTCGGTGTCCATCTTCGCCACGGTCAGCTGATCGGCCCGCTCCGCCGCGATCTCGGTGAGGATCGGAGTGAGCGCCCGGCACGGCCCGCACCACTTGGCCCAGTACTCGACCAGGACCGGCTTGTCGCTGTTCAGGACGGTTTCGGTGAAGTCGTCGTCGGTGACGGTGACGATGGTTCCGGTACCCGGCACGGATCCGGGTACAGTCGCAGCGCCGTGCATGGTTCCTCCTGATTTTCGGTTTTGTCGAGCTGGGCGCGGAGGTGGTCCCGCACCGACGTCAACCTGGTCAGGTAGTCCTCCACCTCGGCCAGCTTGCGCCGGTACACCTCCACCGAGGCCGGGCACGCGTCCCCGCTGTCATGCCCGGAGCGCAGGCACTCCACGAATGGCCTCGTCTCTTCCAGGGCGAAGCCGATGGTGAGCAGCCCGCGGATCTCGTTGACCAGCCGCAGGTCGGACTCGTCGTAGTCGCGGTGCCCGTTCGCGGTGCGCCGCGCCGACAACAGGCCCTGCTCCTCGTAGTAACGCAGCGACCGGGTACTCGTCCCGGCCCGCCGCGCCAGCTCGCCGATTCGCATCCGGCCTCCTCTTCTTGCCCAGCTCTGCCGACGCTATGCCTTCACATCGACGTCAAGTCCAGCACGAACGGTGGCTCTCGTACCCTGGAGGACGTGATCGTGCTCGCCATTGACACCGCAACCCCCGCGATAACCGCAGGCGTCGTCACCCTCGGTGACGGTGCCCCCGAGACGCTCGCGCAGCGGATCACGGTGAACGCCCGCGCCCACGGCGAACTGCTCACCCCGCACGTCCAGGAGGCGCTCGCCGAGGCAGGCCTGCTGCTCTCCGGTATCGACGCGATCGTCTGCGGCGCCGGTCCCGGCCCGTTCACCGGCCTGCGCGTCGGCATGGTCACCGCGGCCGCGTTCGGCGACGCCCTCGGCGTCCCCGTCCACCCGGTGTGCACCCTGGACGCGATCGCCGCCGACGTCACCTCGCCCGACCGGTTCGCCGTGGTCACCGACGCCCGGCGCCGCGAGGTCTACTGGACCGCCCACGAGCCCACCGGCGCCCGCATCGAAGGCCCGGCCGTCGCCCGCCCGGCGGACATCGTCGGCAACCTGGCTGACCTCGGCATCCGCACCCTCGCGGGCCAAGCCGCCACCCTCGACGCCGACGTCCTGGCCCTCCCCGCGATCGACCCGGCCTACCCCTCCCCCCGAGGCCTGGTCGCGGCGGCAGCCGAGGCCCTCCGCGCCAAAGCGACCCCAGCGCCCCTCACCCCCCTCTACCTCCGCCGCCCGGACGCCATGGAAGCCGTGCCACGCAAGCAGGTGACCCGGCTTTGACCGTGCGCATCACCAGGCTGCGCAGGCAGGATCTGACCAGATGCGTCGAACTGGAGAAGCAGCTGTTCTCAGGGGACGATCCGTGGAGCGAACGGATCTTCCTGTCTGAGCTGCGCCATGCCAGCAATCACTACTTCGGCGCCTACACCGACGACGACACCCTGGTCGGCTATGCCGGACTCGCCGTCAACGGCCGCGCGCCGGACTTCGAGACCGAGGTGCACACCATCGGCGTGGACTTGGCGTGGCAGGGCAAAGGCATCGGCAAGGGACTGCTGCGCGCCATGCTCCGCATCGCCGACCGGCACAACGCGCCGGTGTTCCTCGAAGTGCGGACCGACAACGCGGCCGCGATCGCGCTCTACCGAGCGCACGGATTCGAACAACTAGGCCTGCGCAAGAACTATTACCAGCCCTCCGGAGCCGACGCGTACACCATGGTCCGCCCCGCGCAGGGCGCCCCAGACAGTGATGGGATGAACCCCTGATGCCCCTGCAGACCAGGTCAGTCCTCGGTGACATCGTCGTGCTCGGAATCGAGACCTCGTGCGACGAAACCGGGGTCGGCATCGTCCGGCTACGCCAGGACGGCACGGTGGAACTGCTCGCCGACGAGATCGCCTCCAGCGTCGAGGAGCACGCCCGCTTCGGCGGCGTGGTGCCCGAAGTCGCGTCCCGCGCGCACCTGGAGGCCATGGTCCCCGCCGTGCACCGCGCCCTGGAAGTGGCCGACGTCAAACCGTCCGATGTGGACGCCATCGCGGTCACGACAGGCCCCGGCCTGGCCGGTGCGCTCCTGGTCGGTCTGGCCGCCGCCAAGGCATATTCCGCGGCCTGGGGCGTCCCCCTCTACGGCGTCAACCACCTCTCCGCGCACGTCGCGGTGGACACCATCGAACACGGCCCGCTCCCCGGTGCCACGCTGGCGCTGCTGGTCTCGGGTGGCCACTCCAGCCTGCTCAAGGTGGCGTCCCTGTCGGAAGAAATCCACACCCTGGGCGCCACCATCGACGACGCCGCGGGCGAAGCCTTCGACAAGGTGGCGCGCCTGCTCGGCCTGCCCTTCCCCGGCGGTCCGTACGTCGACAAGGCCGCCCGCGAGGGCAACGCCGAAGCGATCGCCTTCCCCCGTGGCCTGACCGGTCCCCGGGACGCCCCCTACGACTTCTCCTTCTCCGGCCTCAAAACCGCCGTCGCGCGCTGGGTGGAAGCGCGCGAACGAGCAGGCGAATCGGTCCCCGTCAACGACGTGGCCGCCTCCTTCCAGGAAGCGGTGGTCGACGTCCTCACCGCCAAAGCCATCCGGGCGGCCAAAGACTCCGGCATCGACCACCTCATCATCGGCGGCGGCGTCGCGGCCAACTCCCGGCTGCGCGCCCTGGCCGAAACCCGCTGCGCCGACGCGGGCGTCACGCTGCGCGTGCCACGGCCGAAACTGTGCACCGACAACGGCGCCATGGTCGCCGCGCTCGGCGCCCACCTGTACGCCGCGGGCGTGATTCCGTCCACACTGGACATTTCGGCCGACCCGAGCCTCGCTCTCGTCTGACCGGCCGTGCCCGACAACACCATGGCCGAACTGCTCCCGCAAGGCGGCCTGCACGCGGTGTACCGCATCGGCGACACGGTGCGCAGACCCGCCCACCCGTGGACCCCGCGCGTACACCAGTTGCTGCGCTACCTCACCCAGCACGGCTTCACCGCGTCGCCGACCGCCTACGGCTACGACGACCAGGGCCGCGAGATCCTCACCTACTTCCCCGGCACCGTCGGCCACCCGCCCCTGGCGCCAGGTTTACGCGGCGACAACACGCTCGTGGCGACCGCCCGCCTGCTCCGCCGCTACCACGACCTGACCGTCCCGTTCGTCGACCGGTACCCCGACGGCTGGCAGTACCCCGCGCTGGCCCCCGCCGAGGTCATCTGCCACGGCGACTTCGCCCCGTACAACTGCGTCTTCCGCGGCAGCGAACCCGTCGCCATCATCGACTTCGACACCGCGCGACCGGGCCCGCGCTGGTGGGACCTCGGCTACGTCATCTACTGCCTGGTCCCACTGATCGCAGGCGACGCCTCACCCCACGAACAACTCCGTCGCACCCAGCTGTTCTACGACGCCTACGGCCCGCTTCCCGCCGGCACGCCGCCGCTGCTCGACCAGGTCACGGCCCGGCTGGACAACATGCTCGACCTGATCAGAAACCACCCCGCGTTCGTCAAACAACGGGCGGAAAAACACGACGAGGGCTACCAGCGCGACCTTGCCTACCTGAACGAGCACGCCAGCCTCTGGCAAACCCTGACCTTCTGACCCGCCCGCCTGTCATCCCAGAACCAGCAAATCCGAGGTCCCCTCAACCGGCGCCCCCACCACGTCCTCGGCAACCGCCGCGTCAAACGCAGCGAACCCAGCCTCGATCTCCGCCTCCGTCATGAACTCGAAGGTCGAGATCGCCCGCAACCGCAGCCGCTCCACATACGCGGCAAGGTTGTCGGCCAGCCGCACCGGCACCGCTTCCAGCGCGACCTGATCCAGCCCCACCTCGGCGAACACGTCGAGCACCTCGGCGACCGTCGGGAACATCGCTCGCTCGATCTCGGTCGCCCGTGGGAAATACTGATGCCATCCCCGGGCGAAATGCGCCATCCGGTCGGCGAACGTGCTGCGCACCAACACCCGTCCGCCCGGCGCCAGCACCCGCGCGATCTCCGCCGCCGCGGCCGCCCGGTCACCGACATGGTGAAACGACAAGAACATCAGCACCGCGTCACAACCGTTGTCCGGCAACGGAATCCGCTCCGCCGACCCAGCCAGGTACGCGACCTGCGGATGCGCGGCGTCCCGTTGCGCGATCTCGCGCATGCTCGCCGACGGTTCCACCCCCACCACCGGCCCACCGAAGGCGTCGGCCAGTGCGGGCGTGAACCGCCCCGTCCCCGACCCGAGATCCACCACCGACAACGGCCGCCGATCCGGGAGATACCGGCCGAACGTGGTCATCCACGCCGCGATGCTCGCCGGCGCCAACGCGCGCCCGGAGGCGTAAACCGTGTGTTGTCGCCCGTCGTAGTCGATCTGTGCCATGTGGCTATTTTTCCGGCAATCTGCTCTCGATAGCGGTCAACCGCTCAAGAATCTGCCGCAACGTCGACTCGATCCCGGCCAGTTGCGCCCCGACGTCCGCTTTCGGCGTCGACCACGGCGTCGCCTGCGTCTCTTCGATGTGTTCGGCAGGCCCGTCCGCGGCCTCGGTCGCGCGGTTTCGCAGTTCTTCCACGTCCACCTCCAGTTCACGCAGCACTTCGACACCGCGCCCGTCGACCCTGGTCAACGCGATCAGGAGATGCGCGGTACGGATTTCCCCCGCGCCGTGCCCCGCTGAGTCCTCCAGCACCAGCTTCGCGGCCGGCGTCAACGGAATGTGGCCGAAACCGTGCTTCTTCCGGCCGCGCGCCTCCGGGATCCGCTCCAGCAGCCGCTCCGCGCTGGCCCCGGCCGCACCCAGCAGCTGACCGGCGGTGGTGTCCTGCTGATGAGCCAAGCCGAGCAGCAGCAGTTCGTCGCCGATGGCCGCGTGGCCGAGTCGGCGCGCGTCCTCCTGCGCCAGCACCAGCACGCGCCGGGCGTGATCGGTGAACCGTTCGAACATCGGTCCAGTGTGCGCCCGGACGGTGCCCGTGCCCGGAAAAATGCGATGTTCGAGTGAAACTTGCCGCAGTCGAGGTCAACAGACCCGGTACTCGGCATCCCGAACGTCGGTGACGAACATGTGCCCTGGTTGGTGCGTGATCGCGAACGGCGGCCGGGAGGCCATCACCGCGGCCTGCGGCGTCACCCCGCACGCCCAGAACACCGGCACGTCATCCGGTTCGGCCCGCACCGCGTCTCCGAAATCCGGTCGATCCAGATCCGTGATGCCCAGCGCGCGCGGATCGCCGACATGCACCGGATCGCCGTGCACGGCGGGCATCCGCGCGGTCAACCGGATCGCGGTGTCCACCAGGTCGGCCGGGATCGGCCGCATCGACACCACCATCGGCCCGTGAATCCGCCCAGCGGGCCGGCACTGCCGATCGGTCACGTACATCGAGACGTTGCGATGTTGTTCGATATGGCGCAGTGGCAGCCAGGCCTGCGTCAGCGCGGTTTCGAAGGTGAAGCTGCACCCGATCAGGAAACACACCAGATCGTCGCGCCACACCGACTTCACCTGGTCCGGCTCGGCCACCAACTCGCCGTCCCGCCACACCCGGTAGCCGGGCAGGTCGGTCCGCAGGTCCGCGTCCGCCGCGAGCACGGTGCCGGTCCCGCCCGGATCGGTCACGTCCAGGATCGGGCACGGTTTCGGATTGCGCTGGCAGAACAGCAACACGTCGTAGGCCCAGTCGGCGGGTACCGCGATCAGGTTCGCCTGGGCGTAACCGTCGCACCAGCCTGCCGTCGGTTCGTGCGCGCCGGCCCGGAACGCGGCCCGGGCGGCGGCCGGAGACAGTTCGCCACGGTCCGACTCGATCGTCATGCCCTGCCTCCGAAATCCGCTGATCGCCGCGCGCAGCCCGGTCCTCATCGCAGCTCCCTCCCTCGAGTCTCCGGCAGCCCGAGCAACGCGACCACCGCGATGGCGTAACCGAGCGCCCCGAACGCCATGGCCCCGCCGATGCCGAACTTCTCCGCCATGAACCCGACCGTGGCCGGAAACGACGCGCCGACGGCGCGGCCGAAGTTGTAGGTAAAGCCCTGGCCGGTGCCGCGCAGTTCGGCCGGGTACAGCTCGGCCAGGAACGCGCCGAACCCGCTGAAGATCGCCGAATAGGCGAACCCGAGCGGAAAACCCAGCACCAGCAACAGGCCATTGGCGCCCGGTGGCACCAGCGAGTACGCGACCAGCAGCACCGCCGCCGCCACCGCGAAGATCGCGAAGTTCGCCTTGCGCCCGATCCGGTCGCTCAACACCCCGCCGAACAGATAGCCGGCGAACGCCCCGCTGATCAGGAAAGCCAGGTACCCGCCGGTGTTCACCACGTTCAGATGCCGCGCGGTGTGCAGGTAGAGCGGAAGCCAGGTGCCGAGCGTGTAGTACCCGCCCTGAACGCCGGTGGCCAGCAAGGCGGCGAAGAACGTCGTTCGCCCCAGCCCGCCCCGCATGATCGCCGAAACCGAACCCCAGGCCCGAATCCTGTTCGGGGAACGACCCGCACCCTCCGATCGCGGCGCATCGCTCACCTTCCGCCGCAGGTACAGCACGAACAACGCGGGGAGCACGCCCGTCATGAACATGATCCGCCAGCCCACCTCCGGGCTGGCCAGATCGAACACGATCGCGTACACGACGACCGCCGCCGCCCAGCCGACCGCCCACGAACTCTGGATCAGCGCGGCGACCCGCCCCCGATAACGCGGAGCCGCGTACTCCGCGACCAGCACCGCGCCGACCGCCCACTCACCGCCGAACCCGAGCCCTTGCAGCGCGCGGAAAGTGAGCAGCAGCCCGAAGTTCGGCGCGAGGCCGCACAGCAGGGTGAACACCGCGTACGTGCCGATGGTGATCATCAGCGTCCGCGTGCGGCCGATCCGGTCGGCCAGAACCCCGGCAAGCAGCCCGCCGACCGCCGAGACGACCAGCGTGACCGAGTTGAGCAGTCCGGCCTGGCCTGCGGAGATCCGGAAATACGCGGCGATCGCGGACAGGGTCAGGGGCAGCACCTGGTAGTCGAAGGCATCGAGCCCATAGCCGCCGAACGCGCCGACGAACGCACGTCGCCCGGCGACCGAGAGATGCCGCAGCGCGCCGAACCGCGCGGGAGCCGGGTCGTCATGGGTGCTGATCCGGGTTGGAGCCGTACTCATACGCACCTCGCAGAGCAAGCGAAGGGATGTGACTCAACGCACAAGGCTAGCGATTGTTCTACAATTCATCAATCCCCTGAGAGGATGGTCGGGTTGTCTCCCCTGAGGTTCTGCGGTTGACTTGGCGTTCTCAGCAGCCAAGGGAGCGCGATGAACGACGCGGTCAGCGGCCTACGGGCCGACCGGGCCCTGCTCGACCGCACCAGCACGGCCGAGCGGGTGGCCGACATCCTGCGGACCCGGATCATCGAGGGCTACTTCCCGCCCGGCACCCGGCTGTCCGAGCAGACGATCGTCAGCGAACTCGGCATCTCCCGCAACACCCTGCGCGAGGCGTTCCGGCTGCTCACCCACGAACGGCTGCTCCTGCACGAACTGCACCGCGGCGCGTCGGTGCGCAAGCTCAGCGTCGAAGACGTCGTCGATCTGTACCGGGTTCGCAAGGCCGTCGAATGCGCGGCGGTCCGCCAGCTGGTTGCCGATCATCCCGGCATCGAGCGCATCGCGGACGCGGTCGCCGATGGCGAACGCGCGGGTGAGTCGGGCGACTGGGGTCACGTCGGCACCGCCAACCTCCGCTACCACCAGGCGATCGTCGCGCTCGCCGAAAGCCCGCGCCTGGACGACCTGATGCGCGGCGTGCTGGCCGAACTCCGCCTCGTCTTCCACGTGATGGCCGACCCGAGGCGCTTCTACGAGCCCTACCTGGCCCGCAACCGCGAGATCCTGGCCGTGATCCAGGCCGGCGACGTCGCCCGCGCCGACCGGATGCTCGCCGAATACCTGGCGGACGCCGAACGTCAACTGGTCGAGGCCTACGCCGCCAAAACCGACGAGGACTGACCCTCAGATGATCTTTTTGCCTACTCCGCCCAGTGCCGCGGCTCGGCCAGGCTCGGCGCCGTGGTCCGACGGATCGGGTCGCCATTCGGGGGTGTAGACCACGCCCGGGTCGACCAGTTCGAAGCCGTCGAACAACTCGGTGATCTGGGCGCGGTCGCGGACGCAGGCCGGGCGATCGGTGACCCGGTACAACTCGGCCGCGGCGCCGACCCGCACGTTCAGGCCTTCGTCGGTCGCATGCGACAAGACCAGGTGGCTGCCGGGCATCAGCGCCTCCTGGTAGCGCTTGAGCAGGCTCTTCGGGTCGTCGGCGTCGGGGATGAAGTGCAGCAGCGCGACCATCAGCACCGCGATCGGCTGATCGAAGTCGAGCAGGTGCCGGGTTTCGCGCGCGTTCAGCACGGCGTCGGGCTGGCGCAGGTCGGCGTGCACGGCGGCGGCGTTCGGGTTGTCGGTGAGCAGCAGTTCGCTGTGCGCGACGGCCAGGGCCTCGTTGTCGACGTAGACGACCCGGCACTCCGGATCGATCTGCTGGGCGACCTCGTGGGTGTGGCCCACGGTCGGGATGCCCGCGCCGATGTCCAGGAACTGCCGGATGCCCTGGCTCGCGCAGTACCGGACGGCGCGGCGCAGGAACGCGCGGTTGTAGAGGGCGTAGTCGCGGGCCTCGGGCAGGATTTCCAGCACTTTCTTGCCGAAATCACGATCGACTTTGAGGTTGGAGGCACCGCCGAGGTAGTAGTCGTAAACCCGGGCCGCGTTCGGCCGGTCGGGGTCGAATTCGGCAGGAAACGCGGTCAGGTCATCGCCCGGCAACACGACTGCCTCTCTACTTGTGCTCATGCTTCCCGACTGGCCCCCGCCAGGCAGCCTAGTGCGCTACCGGCCTGCCGCGCATGTCCCCGTGTGATTGA
Organism: Pseudonocardiaceae bacterium; assembly: GCA_035248365.1. Classification (GTDB taxonomy): domain Bacteria; phylum Actinomycetota; class Actinomycetes; order Mycobacteriales; family Pseudonocardiaceae; genus CAJCJE01. Next base: position 23,004 of record DATFHN010000133.1, read on the forward strand.
TCGCCTACTCAGCGCGAATGTTTCTGACAATACGGGATATGCGTTGGCGGCCGAAGGGGGCAATGAATCGAAATGCCGTCTTGCCAGATTTACGGTCAGTGGGCCGCGCATGTTCGGCCGATTAATCTGCAAACGTTTGTAGCGGGAAAGCGGCCGGAAACTCGGGAAGAGCCGGCGAAAAGCGTGCTAATGCGGGCTGTTCGCCGGAGCCTGCTGGATCACCGCGACCGGGCAGCCGCACGGCGCCCCGCAGCTGTGGATGGCGATCCCCATCAGGACGAAGAACATCGGCAGGGCGAGCAGCAGCGATATGGTGCGCGCCCACTCATGTGTATTGGTCTTTGGTGGCTTTGTCCACAAAGCGATCACCCCGACAGCAGTCTGACAGTCCTCCCGCGACCCGACAACGGCCTGAACCGAGCCGTTATCCAGCCATCCTGGCCGGTCCGGTCCCATCGCGGACCGTGACGATCCGGCTCCGTCTGGTAGTAGACGGCCTCCGGGGCAGCCCCCGTTGAAGAACTAGCACTCGCGTGGGTAGAGTGCTAGACGCACGGCACAGTCCGCCTCGGCACCCGCGACGACGGGGTAACTGCCGCCGTAACCAACTGCCAAACGCTTTCGAGGACCCGTGGAGGTCATAGCGGTGAGCGTGAACATCAAGCCGCTCGAGGACAAGATCGTTGTCCAGGCGAGTGAGGCCGAGGCGACGACGGC
>DATFHN010000134.1:0-40304 GCA_035248365.1 Pseudonocardiaceae bacterium
GACTGGTAGACCGAGTTGATCCGGCCCCGGATCGAGTCCTCGACCTGCGAACCGATGATGGTGAACCCGGTCAGGAACGCGATGCCCGCGCACGCGCCCACGATCGCGACCACGGCCAGCGAGAACACGATGTACGGGGACAGCGCGACCAGCGCGAGCGCGAAGCCCGCGAGCACGATCGCGACGCCGAATAGGCGGTTGTGCGACATCCGCTTGGCCAGCCTCGGCGAGATCGCCATCCCGACGCCCGCGCCGATGATCGCGGCGGCGAGCAGCAGCGCGAACGCGGAGTCACCGCCGAGCAGGCTGGTGGCGTAGAGCTTGGCAGTGCCGATCACCGCGCCGCCCGCCGCGAACGCGCCGACCATGCCGATCATCAGGCCGCGGATCAGCGGGGTGGTCCTGGCGTGGTGCAGGCCATCGCGGAACATCGCGAACCAGCTCTGCTGGTTCGCGTCCTTCTTCTCGCGGGCGTGCTGGATGTGGCTACGGCCGGAGATCTCCGGGATCCGGGTGGCCACGATGATCGCGGCGGCCACGTAGAGCAGGCCGTTGATGATCACGATGACCTTGGCCACGCCGAGTTGGCTGTTCCACAGGTGCAGGTTCGAGTTGACGCCGTTGACGATCGCGTAGAGACCGAACGCGGTGATCGCGGTGACGCCGTAGGTCATCACCAGGCTGAGCTGGTTGACGGTCTCGACGTGGTCCTTGCGGCGCAGCAGGTTCGGGATGGCCGAGTCCTTGGCTGGGATCCACAGCATCGCGGTGCAGCCGATCAGGAAGTTCGCCGAGAACAGCCACCACGAGGTGCCGACGAGCGCGATCGACAGGAACAGGCCGCAGCGGATCAGGTCGACGGCGACCATGACCTTGCGTCGGTCGAACCGGTCCGCGAGCAGGCCGCCCAACGGCGCGAACAGCAGACCGGGCAGCAGTTGGGTCAGCACGACGAGGCTGAAGGAGTAGCTCTGCGCCAGGTAGTTGCTGACCAGGTGGTTGATCAGCGCGGTCAGCGCCAGCAGGGACAGCCAGTCGGCGATCCCGCAGAGGTAGGTGATGCCCAGCAACCGGCGGAACGGCCGGATGGCCAACACGCTGCGCACGCGGTGTGCGGTGGACGCGTCGGATTCGGCCGGCCCGAGCAAGCCGGCTCGTTTTTCGCCCTCCGCGTCGATAGTGCTCACCCCTCCGCCCACCTGCCCCGCCCTCCAAGGCAAGGGTAACCGCCTCGGATTTCCGGCCTACTCGCCCGTCACGTCCGGCGTGACGTGCTCGTTTGCCTGATCACCTAGGGCGACGGGACCAGCGTGCAGGGTGATCACCGACCTCGCAAATCCGGCAGAGCGCCGATCAGAACAGATCGGAGAGGTTGCCCCCGCTGCCCGAACCGTGCAGGACCAGGATCAGCAGCAGCACGATGAACACCAGCGGCACGATCACCCGCAGGAACCCGGCCACCACCGGATGGGTCCGGTGCAGCGGCTCCCGCCCGGCCAGTCCGGCCCGCAGCGCACGGCGGATCTGGTCGTCGTCATCGGTGGCGAGAATGGGCTCCGGGGTTTCCGGGCGCGGCCTCGGCCGGGCGATAGGGCGCGTCACCGGCCCCGAGGCCGCCACGGTCGGCGCCGGGCGGACGTAACGCTGGGCGTTGATCGCGGCCAGCCGCAGCGGGTTGGTGGGCGGGCCGGTCATCATCGCCTTGTCCATGGCCAGCTTGAGCGGCGCCTGATCGGGCGCGGCCGGTGCGTCCGGAACCGCGACGCGATCGACGGGCTCCTGCTGGCGTAGCGCCGAAGACACCTCATCGGGCGCGAACGCCGCGCCGGTCACCAGGCCGCCGAGCGGATCGCCCAGCGGCGCATCGGCTTGCAAGGCCTGGGTCCCGTCCGGTCCGAACAAATCGTCCCCCGCCACAACGACCACCTTCTCCGCCTCGTCCCCCTCACCACCATTGTGCGAGCGAGGACCGACAGTACGCGCGGCATGCGGCAACCGGCGCATGCCGCGCGCCGTGCGGTCGAGGAAGGTCCGGCTCCCGGACTCAGGACTTCTTGGCGGCCGGCTTCTTCGCGGCGGGCTTCTTGGCGGCGGCCGTCTTGGTGGTCCGCGAGGTGGTGCGCTTGGGCCGGGGCGGCGCGTTGCGACGGTCGGCCAGCAGTTCGGCGGCCCGCTCGTCGGTCAGGTCCTCGACGCTGTCCGCCTTGCGCAGCGACGCGTTGGTCTCGCCGTCGGTCACGTACGGGCCGAACCGGCCGTCCTTGACCACCATCTTCTTGCCCGACACCGGATCGTCGCCCATCTCGCGCAACGGCGGCGCGGACGCGGCGGACTGGCGGCCGCGCTTCTTGGGCTCCGCGTAGATCTTCAGCGCCTCGTCCAGCGTGACGGTGAAGATCTCCTGCTCGGTGGTGAGCGAGCGGGAATCGGTGCCCTTCTTCAGGTACGGGCCGTAGCGGCCGTTCTGCGCGGTGATCTCCTCACCGCTGGCCGGGTCGGTGCCGACCACCCGAGGCAGCGACAGCAGCTTCAGCGCGTCGTCCAGGGTGACCGTCTCGATGGACATCGAGCGCAGCAGCGAACCCGTGCGCGGCTTCGGCTTGGCTTCCTTCTTCGCCTTGGTGCCCGCAGGCGGCGGCTCCTCCTCGGGCAGCACCTCGGTCACGTACGGGCCGAACCGGCCCTCCTTGGCGACGATCTCGTGCCCGCTGACCGGGTCGGTGCCGAGCTGCCGGCCCTCCTGCGGGGTCGCGAACAGCTTCTCGGCGATCTCCAGGGTCAGCTCGTCCGGCGGCAGTTCGTCGGAGAGGTTGGCGCGCTGCGCGACCGGCTTGCCGTCCGGGCCCGGCACCTCGCGCTCGAGGTAGGGACCGAACCGGCCGACCCGGACCACGATCTGCCGGTCTTCCGAGTCGGTGAACATCGGGATCGAGTTGACCTCGCGGGCGTCGATGTTGTCCACACCGGACCCGACGAGCTTCTTCAACCCGTCCATGCCGATCGAGTCGGCCCGGCTCTCCTCGCCCTCACCGGTGCCGAAGTAGAACCCGGTCAGCCAGTTGGTGCGCTGCGCGTCGCCCGCGGCGATCCGCTCCAGCGCGTCCTCCATGGCCGCGGTGAAGTCGTAGTCGACCAGCCGGCCGAAGTGGTGCTCGAGCAGACCGACCACGGAGAAGGCGACCCAGGACGGGACCAGCGCGGAACCCTTCTTCCACACGTAGCCGCGGTCCTGGATGGTGTTGATGATGTTCGCGTAGGTCGACGGGCGGCCGATGCCCAGCTCTTCCAGCTTGCTGATCAGGCTCGGCTCGGTGTAGCGGGCCGGGGCCGAGGTCGAGTGGCCGTCCGGGGTCAGCTCGGTCGCGGTCAGCGCCTGGTCGACGACCAGGTTCGGCAGCCTGCGCTCGGCGTTGTCCGCCTCGCCGCCGGTCTCGGTGTCCACCGATTCGACGTAGGCCTTGAGGAAGCCGGGGAAGGTGATGGTGCGGCCGGAGGAGGAGAACGTGCACTCCTCGCCGCTGCCCGCAGCGTTGCCTGTGATCCGCACGCTCATCGTGGTGCCGCGCGCGTCGGCCATCTGCGATGCGATGGTGCGCTGCCAGACCAGTTCGTAGAGCCGGAACTCGTCCGCGGCCAGCTCGTTGGCGACCTGACCGGGGGTGCGGAACACCTCACCGGCGGGCCGGATCGCCTCGTGGGCCTCCTGCGCGTTCTTGACCTTGCGGTCGTAGCGGCGCGGCTGAGCAGGCACGTACTCGGGGCCGTACAGCTCGGTGGCCTGCGCCCGCGACGCGGTCAGCGCCGTCTCGGACAGCGTGGTCGAGTCGGTACGCATATAGGTGATGTAGCCGTTTTCGTAGAGCCGCTGGGCCAGTCGCATGGTCCGGTCCGCGGTGAAGCGCAGCTTGCGGCCTGCCTCCTGCTGCAGCGAGGAGGTGATGAACGGCGCGTACGGCTTGCGCGTGTAGGGCTTCTCCTCGACCGACGCGACGCTCAGGGCGGCACCGCGCAGCGCCTCGGCCAGCCTGCGGGCGTCGGCCTCCTCCAGCACGCGGACGGCGTTCTTGCCCGACGCCGCGGCCTCCTTGAGGCGGCCGTCCTGGCCGTAGTCGCGGCCGGTGGCCAGCCGCACGCCGTCGATGGCGCTCAGCCGCGCGCCGAAGCTGCGCGGGGACGCGTCGGCACCGGCGTCGAGCATGGCGGAGATGTCCCAGTACGAGGCCGGGACGAACTTCATCCGCTCCCGCTCGCGCTCCACCACGATCCTGGTGGCCACGGACTGCACCCGGCCCGCCGAGAGCTTCGGCATGACCTTCTTCCACAGCACCGGGGAGACCTCGTAGCCGTAGAGCCGGTCCAGGATGCGCCGGGTCTCGTAGGCTTCGACCAGGTCGGTGTCCAGGTCACGGGGGTCCTGGGCGGCGGCGAGGATGGCGGGCTCGGTGATCTCGTGGAAGACCATCCGGCGCACCGGCACCTTGGGCTTGAGCGTCTCCAGCAGGTGCCAGGCGATCGCCTCGCCCTCGCGGTCACCGTCCGTCGCCAGGTAGAGCTCGTCGACGCCCTTGAGGGCCTCCTTGAGCTCGGTGACGGTGGACTTCTTGTCCGGCGTGACGATGTAGATCGGCTCGAAGTCGTTGTCGACGTTCACGCCGAGGTTGGACCAGGCCTCGCCCTTGTACTTGGCGGGCACCTCGGCGGCCTTGCGCGGCAGGTCCCGGATGTGTCCACGGGAGGACAGCACGACGTAGTTCCGGCCGAGGTAGGGCGCGATCTTGTCGGCTTTGGTCGGCGATTCGACAATGACCAGCCGCCGCCGGGACCCGTTCGTCTCGGCGTCGCTCTTCCGCGCTCTTGTCGACCCTGCCACTCTCGCCTGCCCTCTCCTACCAACGCTCCGGCTCGCCAGTGTGCACCGAACTCGCCATCGCGTGGCGCCCAGGTGCCGGCCCGCTCCGTGACCTCGCCTGGATCAGGCGTGGCCGGTCAGAGCCGCATCATGCCCATCGGCGTGCGGATTCGGGTGATTCGCTGAGTTGGCGAACATCACACCCCGCTCGAACTTTTTCACCCTAACGGCCGCGTAGGCCTGGGTGTTCCCGATAACCGTACGTGGTCGGCCACCGGGGGGAAAAACGTGTTTCGTACTGAATACACGGTATCGGAAACAGTCGGGCCCGGCTCCGAGGTACCTCGAAGCCGGGCCCAGCTGCGCAAACGTGGAAATCAGGAGGAGGCACCGTTCTTCACGGGCTCGTCCTTCTGCTCCGCCGTGGGCGTGTCGTCGATGGCCGTCGGCCGCCGCTTGGACACGACCACCGCGGCCACGATGACCGCCAGCGCGACCAGCGCGACGATGATCCGCACCGCGGCGCTGGCGTCGGCGCCGACCGAGAAGGTGACGATGGCCGGGGCGATCAGCACCGAGACCAGGTTCATGACCTTGATCAGCGGGTTGATGGCCGGGCCCGCGGTGTCCTTGAACGGGTCGCCGACGGTGTCACCGATGATGGTGGCCTCGTGCGCCGGGGAACCCTTGCCGCCGTGGTTGCCGTCCTCGACCAGCTTCTTGGCGTTGTCCCAGGCACCACCCGAGTTGGCCAGGAAGATCGCCATCAGGGTGCCGCAGGCGATGGCACCGGCCAGGTAACCGGCCAGCGGGCCGACACCGAGACCGAAACCGACCGCGATCGGGGCGAACACCGCGAGCAGGCCGGGAGGGGCCAGTTCGCGCAGCGCGTCCCGGGTGCAGATGTCCACGACCTTGCCGTACTCGGGCCGCTGGCTGCCGTCCATGATGCCGGGCAGCTCGCGGAACTGGCGGCGCACCTCGAAGACGACCGCGCCCGCGGAGCGAGCCACCGCGTTGACCGCCAGGCCGGAGAACATGAACACGACCGCGGCACCGATGGCGATGCCGACCAGCACGTTCGGGCTGAACACCAGCGCGATGAAGTCGCGGGCGGCGGTCGAACTGAAGGTGGCATCGGCCGCGTCCGCGGCGGTCTTGGCCAGTGCGCCGGTGATCGCGTTGATGTAGGAGCCGAACAGGGCCGTCGCGGCCAGCACGGCGGTGGCGATCGCGATGCCCTTGGTGATGGCCTTGGTGGTGTTGCCGACCGCGTCGAGGTCGGTGAGGATCTGCGCGCCCTCGCCCTCGACGTCGCCGGACATCTCGGCGATGCCCTGCGCGTTGTCCGAAACCGGGCCGAAGGTGTCCATGGCCACGATGACGCCGACCGTGGTCAGCAGGCCGGTACCGGCCAGCGCGACCGCGAACAACGCGACGGCCACCGAACCGGAGAGCAGGAACGCGCCGTACACGGCGGCCCCGATCACGATCGCGGTGTAGACGGCCGACTCGAAACCGATCGAGATACCGGAGAGGATGACGGTCGCCGCGCCGGTCAGCGAGGTCTGGCCGACGGTCTTGACCGGCTTGTGCTCGGTGCCGGTGAAGTAGCCGGTGAGCTTGAGGATGACGCCCGCGAGCACGATGCCGATGATCACCGCGATGGTCGCGATGACGGCCGGACTGCCGGAGACCGTGCTGTACTGCGAGCCGCTGAGCTGGCTGAACGTACCGGGCAGGTAGGTCAGCGCGACGATCGTGCACAGCACCGCGGAGACGACCGCGGAGATGTAGAAGGAGCGGTTGATCGCGGACAGGCCGTTCTCACCGGTGCGCGCCTTGGTGATGTAGACGCCGAGCACGGCGGTGAGCACGCCGACGGCGGGCACCATCAGCGGGAACAGCAGGCCCTGCACACCGAAGGCGGCGGTGCCCAGGATCAGCGCGGCGACCAGGGTCACCGAGTAGGACTCGAAGAGGTCCGCGGCCATACCGGCGCAGTCACCGACGTTGTCACCCACGTTGTCGGCGATGGTGGCGGCGTTGCGCGGGTCGTCCTCGGGGATGTTCTGCTCGACCTTGCCGACCAGGTCGGCGCCGACGTCGGCGGCCTTGGTGAAGATGCCACCACCGACTCGCATGAACATGGCGAGCAACGCGGCGCCGAATCCGAAGCCCTCCAGCACCTTCGGCGCTTCACCCGCGTAGGAGAGCACCACGATGGCCGCGCCGAACAGGCCGAGACCGACGGTCATCATGCCGACGACGCCACCTGTCCGGAACCCGATCTTCATGGCCTGCTCGCGGCCCTCGGTGTTGGCGGCCGCGGCGACGCGCACGTTCGCTCGCGTGGCCAGCCACATGCCGAGGTAACCGATGGCCGCCGAGAAGGCGGCACCGATGAGGAAGAAGATGGAGCGGCCGACGCGCTCACCGATGGAATCGGCGGGCAGCGCGAACAGCAGCAGGAACACGACTACCGCGAAAATCGCGAGCGTACGGAACTGTCGGTTGAGGTATGCCGCTGCGCCCTCTTGGACCGCCTTGGCGATTTCCTGCATCTTCGAGGTGCCCTGGCCCGTGGCCAGCACCCCCCTCAGCAGGAAATAGCCGACGACCAGAGCAGCGAGGGCGATGACAGCGACCACGGCAACAATGCCGCGGTCACCCCCGGTCAGCGCAAGGCCGTCCGCGAGCTTGGACATCCGTCCTCCTGATGAGTATTGCCAGGGTCCGCGTTGTGGCCGATAACACCGACCGGCCATGACGCTAGGTGCGCACCATCAAGTGAGGTGCAATGGGGGCGGAGTCTATTGCGCTGCGGAATCGTCGCCGCGACCTGTCCCGAACCGTTTACATTCCGTGACCACCAGCGGATCCACTGGATCGATCACTGGATCGATCATGGTCGCCTTCAGGTCGCGTTGAGCGTTGTCGTGATGCCGATCTCGACAACCCCGCTGACCTGGATGTGAAAGCAATCACAATTCCCGGAAGCACTGATTTCCGGGTGAAATGCCCGAAAAGCCCGATCAACTCGGGCTCTGTTGTTCTGTCACGATTGGGCTTCAAGTTGCCGATCTTGACTACCCAGCGTTGATTGCCCTGCCTAGAGATGCACGATCGGTCACCACCAGGGCCGCGCCCTCCCGCGACACGGGCGCCCATGTCGCGGGAGGGCGCGAGCAGATCAGCCACAGAGCGGCGGGCCGTTCTCCGGGTCGAAGTTGACCAGATCGGAGAAGACCCAGCCGGTCACGCCGGTGGCGTTGTCCGTCGAGTACCACCAGAAGTTGCTGTCGGTGCCTGCGCCGCAGTAGATGGTGAGGGTCTGGCCGGTGTAACCGGCCCCCACCGCGGTGCAGTCGGTACCGGGGCCGGTCCGGATGTTGACGCCGTCCTGCGCGAACGATGCCTGCCAGCTGCCGCCGTCGCCCCGGCCCTGCCAGCTGCAGTCGGTAGCGGGTCCGGCCGGATGCGCGGGTGCGGCCGACGCGGTGCCCGCCGCGCCGACGATGCCCGCGGTCAGTGCGCCGGCAACGCCGACGGCCGCGAGGGCGCGCAGAGCATTCCTGCCCAGATTCACTGTTTCCCCTTCTTCGTACGACCTCGGACGGATCGCACGGTGGTCGCCCGGCGGTTCCCGATCACCGCCGAACAACTCGAACGTACCTTTTACCTCATAGTGTTCGATACAGGATAAAAACCACATAATTCGGACTTTCGCCGGCTGGGCCGATCCGGTAGACGCGCGCGCAGAAATCAAGGCTGTCGGTGCCGGATGTCAAACTCGAAAGCATGCGTGGCGATGCCGAAGCGAGCCGGCAACTGCTGGATCGAGTTCTAGCCGGGGTGCCTTCGGGGGAATCACCACTCACCCATGTCGCCGAGCTGACCGCGCGCGAATCCCAGCACGCGCAATGGCCCGACTGGGCCGCGCAGAGCGTTGTCGACGCCTTCGCTGCCGGCGGCGTCAAACTTCCCTGGACCCACCAGGTCGAGGCCGCGAACCTCGCGCACGATGGCAGGCACGTGGTGGTGTCGACTGGAACCGGCTCCGGCAAATCCGTCGCCTACCAGCTGCCGGTGCTCACCGCCCTGGCCGAGGACCCCAAGGCCACCGCGCTCTACCTCGCCCCCACCAAGGCTCTCGGCGCCGACCAGCTCGGTGCCGTGCACGGCCTGGAACTCCCGGAGGTCCGCGCTGCCACCTACGACGGTGACACGCCCATGGCCGAGCGGGACTGGGTGCGCGCGTACAGCAGGTGGATGTTCACCAACCCGGACATGCTGCACCGCGGCATCCTGCCCAGCCACGCCCGCTGGGCGCGTTTCTTCCGCCGCCTGTCCTACGTCGTGATCGACGAATGCCACGCCTACCGTGGCGTGTTCGGTTCACACGTCGCGCTGTTGATGCGCAGGCTCCGCCGGGTCGCCGCGCACTACGGCGCCAATCCGGTCTTCGTGATGGCATCGGCCACCGTCGCCGAACCCGAAGGACTCGGCACCCGCCTCACCGGCCTGCCCTGCGCGGCCGTCACCGACGACGGCTCACCGCGCGGCGCGCGCACCGTCGCCCTCTGGGAACCACCGCTCACCGACCTGCTCGGCGAACACGGCTCCCCCGTGCGTCGATCGGCGGGCGCGGAAGCGTCGCGGATCATGGCCGACCTCGTCGTCGAAGGCGCCCGCACGCTGGCCTTCGTGCGTTCCCGGCACGGCGCCGAACTCACCGCGCTCGGCGCGAAACGCCTGCTCGCCGAGGTATCCATGCCGCTGGCCCGCCAGGTCGCCGCCTACCGCGCCGGTTATCTCGCCGAGGACCGCAGGAAGCTCGAACGCAAACTCGACTCCGGCGAACTGCTCGGTGTCGCCAGCACCAACGCGCTCGAACTCGGCGTGGACATCACCGGCCTGGACGCGGTGCTGGTCGCCGGTTTCCCCGGCACCCTCGCCTCGTTCTGGCAACAGGCAGGCCGCGCAGGCCGATCCGGCGGCGGCGCGCTGGTCGTGTTCGTCGCCCGCGAGGACCCGCTGGACACCTACCTGGTGCACCACCCCGCCGCGGTCTTCGACCGTCCGGTCGAGGCAACCGTCCTCGACCCCGCCAACCCGTACGTGCTCGCCCCGCAACTGTGTTGCGCAGCAGCCGAAATGGCGCTCACCGACGACTGCGTCGCCGACTTCGGCGGCGCGGCCGCCCGCGAGGTCATCGAGGAACTGGTCAAGGAAGGCACCCTGCGCCGCAGGCAGACCGGCTGGTACTGGACCTCGCGCGAACGTCCACATGCGAGTGTCGACATCCGTGGCTCCGGCGGCGAACAGATCGCCGTCGTCGAGGCCGACTCAGGCCGCCTGCTCGGCACCGTCGACGGCGGCTCGGCCTGCCGCTCGGTGCACGACGGCGCCGTCTACCTGCACCAGGGCGAGTCCTACGTGGTCGACCAGCTCGACCTGGACTCCGGCATCGCCCTCGTACACGCGGAAAACCCGGACTGGACCACGTCACCGCGCAGCATCGTGGACATCTCGGTCGTGCGCCCGTTGGAGGAACGCGAGTTCACCGGGGTCAAGACCGTGCTCGGCGAGGTCGAGGTCTCCTCGCAGGTGGTCGGTTACCTGCGCAGGCTGCCCGGCGGTCAGGTACTCGACCAGGTCCCGCTCGACCTGCCGACGGAGCGGCTGCACACCAGAGCGGTCTGGTACACGATCAGCAACGAGTTGTTGTGCGGCAGCGCACCGGGAGGTGCCGGTCTGACTCCGGCACGCGTTCCCGGTGCGCTGCACGCTGCCGAGCATGCGGCGATCGGCCTGCTACCGCTGTTCGCGACCTGCGATCGATGGGACATTGGCGGCGTATCCACCGCCCTGCACGAAGACACCGGGGAGGCGACGGTGTTCGTGCATGACGGTCATCCCGGGGGAGCCGGTTTCGCCGACCGCGGCTATGCCGCGCTGGTCCCATGGTTGGCAGCGACGCGGGAGGCGATCTTCTCCTGCGAATGCTCGACTGGCTGCCCGTCCTGTGTTCAGTCGCCCAAGTGCGGGAACGGCAACGAACCGCTGGACAAGGCTGGTGCGGTGGCCGTGCTGGACGCCGTGCTCGCCGCGATTTCCTGAATCGGGGCTGGTCCGGGTCAGCATGGCGAAATACCTTTCGGGCTGATCAGGCGGCGAGGAGGCTGGTGTAGCCGACCTTCTCGGGCACCGCGCGAAGCAGCGCGTCCTGCACGATGCGCGACCCAGGCAGATCCCAGCCGCACACCTCCGGGCGAACCCGCCAGTGCACGATCCCGGCCAGGAAAGCCGAAGGTGGCAACGGAATCCAGCTACCCGCGCTGTGCAGCACGACGTCGGAGTTGGCGACGAGTTCGCTGTGCAGGCGCTGGCCCGGCTCGGTCAGGAACAGCCACCGGCCGCTCGGCGTCGCCGCGATCGGCACCGGCGTCCCGGTGGAGCGCAGCACCGCAGCGGTCTGCCGACCGAGTTGGTCGCCGACCTCGATGGCGTCCAGCGTCTTGCCGGTCGCGACGAGCAGGCTGTACGGCTCGCCGTTCCACCAGTCCGCGATCTCGCCGGCCGGGGCGGTGTTGACCCGCTCGGCCCAGTCCTCGAACACCGGGGTCGGCTCGTCGCCTGCCGGATAGGTCCCTGGCATGACCTGCCATCCGCGCCACGCCAGGCCGATGGCCTGAGCCCGCAGCTCGATGCGGAAGGCACCGCGCCAGCTATCCGACCAATCCATTGCTGTCAGCTCCTCGGTGTTTACTTCGGTCTTCCTCGGGCACTCACTGTGTGGTGTGCGTGCCGCTCTGACTCAACACAACGGCATCACCCATGCCGAAGGTAAGTTGCAGTCGGCAACCGGTAGGTGCCGCACGGCGAACGCCGGGCCGGGGTTAGGTGCTTCCCCAACCCGCCGTACACCGATCGTGGCCGGTCGAACCGGGTCTGTTGGCCTGTGATGCCGCTCACCGCTGTCAACCGACCGCTGCTCGCAGCCCGCACCGCTCAACTCGCCGCCGGACCTGCCCGCGCATGGGCAGTCGCCGCGCCGAATCGCGCGAGCGGTCCCGGAGGGTCGGCACTGGTGCGCACGAGAGCGTCCCAGCCGTCCAGGTGACAGCTGTCCAACCGCACCCGCATCCGATCGGTCACCCACCGGGCCCAGCCACACGCCGCCTGCTCGCCGTCCGGCGCGTAGTCGGCCGCGGCCAGGGCGGCCAGATCGGCGGCGCCCGCAGCTCGATGCCGGGTCACCGCGCTCGCGCCCACCGCCAGGATCCCGCCGGCGAACAGCAGCAATGCCGCGATCGCCGCGATGATCCAAATGGTGGCGGCCCCACGGTCGCCGTCCGTCTCGCCCTGGCAAGCAGCCTGCTGAGCTGGGCGTTTACCGCTCGTCGGCGGCGACGTTCCGCTCATCGCCCATGTCCTTTCGCGTCGTCGAGTGGTTCTGGCTCGCGCACGGCGTAGGCCTCCGCGCGCATGGTCAGGCCCGGCAGCACGCCGCCGGCCGGTTGCCCGGTGACAACTACCGCGACCGTGTCGCCGGTGACCGTGATGGTGATCGTCGAACCGCTCGGCGCGATCCGCGCGGCGACCTGCTTCGCCTGCCCGGTTTCACCCCGGGCGACCAGCCGGGCGGCTTCCCGGGCGGCATCCGTGCACTGGAGCTGTCCGAGCAACGCGCTCAGCCCGGCCAGCACCAGCGCCAACACGACCAGCACCCCGCCGAGGCAGATCGCGGTCTCGACCGTGACCATGCCTCGATCGGCTGGATCCCGCCCCGGTCGCGCCCGGCTGGTCCCGATCATCAGAAGCCCGCCGTGAGCGCGCGCTGCACCAGTGATCCGAGGCCGGTGACCACCGAGTTACCGGTCACGACGGCGTAGAGCACTGCCGCGAAGGCGGCAGCGGCAATGGTGCCGATCGCGTACTCCGCGGTGCTCATTCCGTCGTCGGCGTCGAGCCCGACCAGGAATCCGCCGGTCGGCATCGATCCGATTGGCAACCTCATCATGTACTTCTCCTTTCTTGTCCCTTGTGGACGGAACTTCACAGAGTCGGGATCAGCCGGGTGGCCAGGCCGATCACCACCGGTACAACCCCAAGGCAGATGAACGCGGGCAGGAAGCACAGGCCGAGCGGCCCGGTCACCGCGACCGCGGCCCGTTGTGCGCGGGCCTCGGCCAGGTCGTCCGCGCTCGCCCTGACCTCGTTGGCGAGGTTCTCGGCGACCCCGGCCAGCGCGGCACCGGATCGCGCGGTGCGCCGCGCCCCTCTGGCCAGCCGCGCCGTCGCCGGATGGGTCAGCGCGGGCGCCCACGCCTCGACCGGATCGGCGCCGAGCGCGATCAGCTCCGCGGTGTGCCGCAGCGCTGGGCCCGCGTCACCGGGGATCTCGGCGGCGATGGCCGCGACCGCGCTCGGCACGGGTAAGCCGCCGCGCAGGCAGGCCGCGAGCAGGTCCCAGCTGCTGGCCAACAACAGCGGATCGACCGCGCCAGGCCCCGCTCGTTTGCGCAGAAATCGTTGGCACACAAGGAATCCCGTAACGCCCAGCACTATGCCGATCAGCGCGCCCGACGGCCAGCCGCCCGCGAGCATCGGCAACGCACCAACCGAGACACCGACAAGCACGGGCCGGGCAGACCCGCGGAGGCGACCGGATCGCGGTTGGGGCGGTGCGAGGAGCGCGGCGAGCCTGCGGCGGGCGGAGCGCTGTCCCGAACCGATCAGTAACGCGGCGCCGATCAGCAGAGCCGCGAGCGCGTGGCTGTTCATGTCACCTCCATTCGATGCGATCTGTCCACAGTGGAGTCAGGCGGTGGCCTGGCTGGTCAGCTTGGCGATCCAGAGCACCCCGGCGCAGGCCAGGACCGTGCCCACGGCGAGCAGCCCTTGGCCGACGCCGGTGGTGAGCAGGACGCGTAACGGCGCGGCGCCCATCAACTGGCCGAGCCCGATGCCGACGACCGGCAACGCGGCGAGCACCGTGCCGCTGGCGCGCGGGCCCGCCATCCTGGCGTGGACCTGGCGGCTGAACCGCAGGCGCCCGTCCACGTCCTTGCGGACCGCGTCGAGCACCTGGGCGGTGGGCAGGCCATGCCGCCGAGCCAGGGTGAGGGCAGCGGCGAGCGGGCGGAGGACGCCGGCCAGGTGCGGGGCACTCGCCGAACAGTGTTGTACTGCCCGGTCCACGTCACCGCCCAGCCGAACCGCGCCAGCCACCGCGACCAGGACCGCGGCGGACTCCGGCTCGGCGTCCTCGGCAACCGCCGACGCGGCGGCCGCTGCGTTGGCACCCGCGTTCAGCTCGGCGACCACACCGCTGAGCGCCTGAGCCATACCTTCGGTCGCGGCCAGCCGATCGCGCAGCTCGTTGCGGGTGCGCCAGCGCCGCAGCGCGGTCGCGCCCGCGACGACGACGGCTGTCGCCACGCCTGGTCCGGAGATCAGCAACGCGGCGATTCCGGCGACCGCGATGCCGGCGACCGGGCCCGGTCGGGTGATCTTCAGCCGAGGTAGCCGGGAGGGCGGCAGTAGACCCATGGCGCGCAGGCGGGTGACGCCGGTGGGCATCGGCCAGCAGACGAGCGCACCGGCGAGGGCCAGGGCCGCGAGGCTCAACATGGCGCACCGCCGGGAGGGGATGGGTCTGGTGACGATGCGCCAGGGTGCGACGCGCCAGCGTGCGACGCGCCAGCCTGCGACGCGCCAGCCTGCGATGCGCCAGCGTGCGATGCGCCAGCGTGCGATGCGTCGAGGTGGGATGCACCGGGGTGCGATGCGGTGGAGTGCGATGCAGTGGAGTGCGATGCAGTGGGCGGGGATGCGCGATGCAGAGCCGAGTTGGAGACGACCGCGTCGGGCCGGGATCCGCCGGGCACAGCCGAGTTGGAGACGACCGGGCCGGGCGCGGATCCGCCGGGCACAGCCGAGTTGGAGACGACCGGGCCGGGCCGGGATCCGCCGGGCACAGCCGAGTTGGAGATGAGTGGGTCGGGCGCGGATGCGCCGGGCAGAGCCGGGGCTGCCGGGGTGGGGTCGGGAGCTGGGTCTGGGGTGTTGGTCGGCTTGGGTAGGAGGTCGGTCAGGTGGGTCCAGCCGGGTTGGCGGCCGGTGGGGCGCCAGGCGGGGAGGACTTGGATTCCGTTGGCGGTGCGGATTACCACGCCGATCTCGGCGAGCTTCCGGGTTCCGCCGGGGTCGCGGGTGACGTGCAGGATGACGCGGAGCGCGGCGGCCGCTTGGCTGTGCAGGGCGGGGCGGGACAGGCCGCCGAGGGCGGCGAGGGCCTCCAGGCGGGCGGGGACTTCGGTTGGGGAGTTGGCGTGCAACGTGCCTGCGCCACCGTCGTGGCCGGTGTTGAGGGCGGCGAGTAGCTCGCAGACCTCGGCACCTCGGACCTCACCGACCACCAATCGGTCCGGGCGCATGCGTAGGGCCTGGCGGACCAGTTCGCGGACGGTCACCTCGCCGACGCCTTCGATGTTCGGCGGGCGCGCCACCAGCCGGACTACTTGTGGGTGGTTGGGCTGAAGCTCTCCCGCGTCTTCGACGCTGACGATTCTTTCTGTTTCGGGGACCTGGCCGAGCAGGGCGGCGAGGAGGGTGGTCTTGCCCGTCCCGGTGCCGCCGGTCACCAGGAAGGCGAGACGGGCATGGACGATCTTGGTCAGGAGGTCGGCTGTTTCTGGGGTGAAGGTGCCGAGTTGCGCCAGGGCGGCCAGGTCGTGCCTGGCTGGGCGGAGGACTCGCAGGGACAGGCAGGTGCCGTCGGGCGCCAGCGGCGGGAGGATCGCGTGCAGCCTTATTCGGCCGTCGCCGCCGCTGCCGGGTAGCCAGGCGTCGACGTGGGGCTGGGCGTCGTCGAGTCGGCGGCCTGCCACCACCGCGAGGCGGCCGGCCAGGCGGCGTACTGCTTCCTCGTCGGGGAAGGCGAGGTCGGTTCGGCGCAGCCCGGCGCTGCCGTCCACCCAGATCTCGGTGGGTTTGTTGACCAGGACGTCGGTGGTGTCCGGGTCGCGCAGCAGCGGTTCGAGGATGCCCGCGCCGAGGAATTCCTGATGCAGCACGCGAAGCGCGTCGAGCAGGTCGACGTCGCCGAGCACTCCGCCGGCCTCGGCCCGGATCGCGTCGGCGACGAGCGCGGCGGTGATGCCGGTGCCACCGGTCGCCAAACGCTGGCGGACTCGGTCGATCAACACCTCCTGGGTGGCGGTCATGAGGCCACCACCTGAGAGAAGCGGGCGTTCACCACGTCGAGGACGGTGGTGGCGGCGCTGGCGAGCGGGCCGGTGGCGCGGTGCCAGAGCACACCGCGTTCCAGGGTGGTGGCCAGTTTGGGTTCGGGGCGCATGGACGCGATGAGCGGGAGGCCGATCGCGTTGGCCACATCGGCGGGGTTCAGGCCGCCCGGTGACGGTCCGCGCACGACCGTTTCGGCGCGGATTCCCCGGTCGGTCAACCATTCCGCCATCCGACGCGCGGAAGCCGACGCCCGTACCTCGGCGGGAACCACGATCACGGTCAGGTCGGCTCGGTCGAGCGCGAGCAGCGCGACCTCGGACGTGCTCCTGGGCAGATCGCAGATCACCGTCTCGCCCGCGCGGCGACCTGCCTGCAGGACGGCGGCCAGGGCTTCGGGTTCGGGGCCTGGCCCGTCCCGGTCGCAGGACACCATGGTCAATCTGGCATCGCCCCTGATCCGGCCGGGTAGCGCGGACCGCAGCGACGACACCGGCACCCGGCCGCCGCGCACCCGCAGCTCCGGCCAGCGCAGCCCGATTTCGGCTTCGGCGCCCAGGACGAGGTCGATGCCGCCGCCGAGCGGATCGCAATCGACGAGCAAGGCGTTGGCCCCACGGCGAAGCGCGGCCATCGCTATCGCCGCGGCGAATACCGACGCGCCCGCGCCGCCCCGCCCGCCGATGACCGCGATGATCCGGCCCTCGGTCGGCGACGGCCGGTCGACGGCGTCGGCGAGTGCTTCGCTGACCGTGGTTGCCTTGGTAGGCAGGGGGACGACGTCGATCGCGCCGAGCCGCACCGCGATCGGCCACAGGCCATCGGGTGGTGGATCCTGACCGCAGACGATCATCACGTGATCTCGGCGGTGCAGGTCGGCGTCGACGCAGGCGCGCGCCGCTGATTCGTCGAGCAGTACCAGGGGCGCGGTGGCCCATGCTCTTCGCGCGCCGGTGGCGTCCGGCACCCGCTGCAAGTCGCAACCGACGGCCGCGGCCAGGCGTAGCAGTTCGTCGAGCAGCGAGTCCTCGCCGCACATGACGAGAGGCAGATCCGTGTCCACGTTGCACCCCAACCCTTTTCGTTGATCGGCGGTCTCCTGTCGATCGCCGGTTCCGTGGGCACAACGGTTCCGTGAATGCACGGGCTCGACAACGACCAGTGATCAACTTGTGGATGGGCACCCTTGATGTGGACAACTCGCGGCACGTAACGAAACGCGTAGCGAAATTGTCAGGACTACCTGACACACTCCGGGCGGGCGCCTTGTGGCCTTCGTTGGGTCGTAACGGCAAAACGTGGCCACAAAGCTGAAAATTCGGTAAGTCGTGTGCGACATGGCCGGATTCCGGCCCGCAAACGCCAGTCGAACGGGCCGGACAGGCGGATGCGCCAATTAGGTACGACGCGTTTTCAGACTGGCAGTACTGGGTTTCCGCACACGGCGCGGCACTCTGCGTCGCCTATCCCGGGATTTCGGTGGCAGGCCGCTGAGCTGCGGACATGGGACGACCCCCGTCAGGGGGGAGGGACGGGGGTCGTCGTAGGTTCAGCCCCGGGGGGTCGGACTGAACCAGTCCGGCGATGCCGAACATCCCTACTGTATCCCCCCGATGGCTCCCGACGCATGCACCTCCGCCTAATAGACATCGCAGCGAGTCTCGGTCGTGCTCGACGATCAGCGTCTGAACAGGTGCGCGGCCGCGGAAAGCCGGCCGGCGTGCGACGGCACACACCGGTCGGCTCACCCTCGACAGCCACTCGAATGACGCGTTGCGGTCAGACCGTACGAGTCGGGTCGTCGATGGTCGGATAGCGACCCTCGCGGCGCGCGGCGATCGCGTCGCGCACGAACTCCTTGGTGAACATCGCGGACAGCGTCGCGACGCCCTCCCGGTTGACCCGGATCTCGCCGTGCCGGATCTCCCCCGTGATCCGCACGGTCCGGCCAGCCTCCGTTTCGGGCCGAGCCTGGTAGTCCTTGATCCGGCCGCGGCCGATCCAGCGCAGGTCCTCGTCGTCGATGACGGCGTCGGCCGGGAGCAGCAGTTTCACCATCGCGTGGTCGAGGTCGACGGTGATGTCGAGGTCGCCGGGCGGGATCTGCGGCGAGCGCAGGTCCAGGACGACGTGGCCGCGGCGGGCGCGGACGGCGAAGGCGCGGGCGGTGGTCCAGTTGCCGAGCTTGCGGACTTGTTCGTAGTCGGCGCGGACGCGTTCGGCGGTCTCGACCTGGGTGGTGTCGGGCGTGGTGTTCATCTCTGTGTTCCTCCGTGGAATCGGGCAACAACCTCGCGGGTTAAGCCACTTCTCAGCGACTTCTCTTAACAACTAAGAGAGTACACATTCTGAGACTCTTGGGCAACGGGGTATTTGGCTCACGGCGGGTCGACCGGGCATCGGTGTGGGTGACAGGACCATCCCCGGGCGGCGGTACCGGTACCCGGTGCGAAGCCGCTACAACCCCAGTTACCAGCGGGTTTAGTCACCCTTGGTTGCTTGACCGGTGCACCCGACCGAGGCCTTGAAGTTACGCAGGTCACAGAGGTACAAAGGACGTGCGGACTTCGGGTCGGCCAGGGGCTCAGCGAAGAGAAGCTGGGCCAACCCCGACAGAACTCCGTGCGCGGACACCAGGCACCCACGCGCAGCACGCCGCGGGAGGCTTGTCGTTGAGGGACTGCGTATCGGGACGCCGGACGCCGAGTCCCCGGCCATACGACATCGTTGCAGCTTGGTAACCTGGCAAGCCCGCGCTGTGGGCGGCGCCCGTCGGTCTGACCGACGGGCGCCGCAGCATGTTCGGACCTCTTGTGGGGCAACAAGCCTCCGTTGGGCGGTTGACCCGCCCATGTCCATGTGAGTAACTTCCCAATCCTGGGCCGACTGTGGGAATGAATTACCAATTCACAGCGCGTGGGAGTGGGCATGTCACCGATCAGCCGGCGTGGCTTCCTCGCCGCATCAGCATTGGCTGCTCCCGCGATCGCGGTCGCCTCGCAAACCGCGACGTCCGCTGATCCTGCCCTCCGGCCGGCCGTTGCGCCCGGCGCGGACCAGTTGGCCGCCGACGGCTGGCGCAAGCTGGCCGGTCGCAAGGTCGGCGTGCTGTCCAATCCGACCGGGGTACTGCGCGATCTCACCCACATCGTGGACTCGATGGTCGCCGCGGGTGTGAAGCCGCTGGCCGCGTTCGGGCCCGAGCACGGTTTCCGCGGTACCTCGCAGGCGGGCGGCTCGGAAGGCAACTACACCGACCCGCGCACCGGGATTCCGGTCTACGACGCCTACAACGCGACCGCGGCCGACCTGGCCGGGATGTACACCAAGGCCGGAGTCGACACGGTGGTGTTCGACATCGCGGGCGCGGGGGCGCGTTTCTACACCTATACCTGGACCATGTACCTGGCCATGCAGGCGGCGGTGATGACCGGCGCCGCGTTCATGGTGCTGGACCGGCCGTGCCCGATCGGCGGCGAGGCGTTCGGGCCGCAGCTCGATCCGGCCTACGCGACCCTGGTCGGCTTGAAGCCGATCGTGCAGCAGCCCGGGATGACCGCCGGCGAGCTGGCGCAGCTGTTCAACGCGCTGTTCCTGCCCGGCGACACCGGCGGAAAACGCCTGTCCGACCTGGAGATCATTCCGGTGCGCGGCTGGCACCGGGACCAGTTGTTCCTGGACACGAACCTGCCCTGGGTGCTGCCGAGCCCGAACATGCCGACCGGGGACACCGCGCTGGTCTACCCGGGCACCTGCCTTTTCGAGGGCACGGTGATGTCCGAGGGGCGCGGTACCTGCCGCCCGTTCGAGACGGTCGGCGCGCCGAACATCGACTGGCACTGGGCGGAAACGCTCAACACCATGAACCTGCCCGGGGTCGAGTTCCGGGAGAACT
Organism: Pseudonocardiaceae bacterium; assembly: GCA_035248365.1. GTDB lineage: Bacteria > Actinomycetota > Actinomycetes > Mycobacteriales > Pseudonocardiaceae > CAJCJE01. The sequence continues at coordinate 20,001 of DATFHN010000134.1, forward strand.
ACTACGTGCCGACGTTCAGCAAGTTCGTCGGACAGACCTGCGGCGGCGTGCAGGTGCACATCACCGATCCGCGCCGGATCGACGCGATCCGCACCGCGGTCGCCATGATCGTCACCGCGAAGAAGCTGTATCCGTCGATCTTCGGCTGGACTTCGAACAACTACGTGGACAACCTCAGCGGCTCCGCCCGGCTGCGCACCATGGTCGACGCCGGTGCGTCCACTGAGGACATCGTGGGGGCCTGGCAGGGCGAACTGGCGGCGTTCCGGACCGAGCGGCAACCATTCCTGATCTATCGATGAGCTTCATTCATGCTGTGCAGGTGAGACAGACGAGGTGGTCATGTCCAGTCGCAGAGTCGCCATCAGCGCGTTACTGCTCGCCGTGGCGGCGGGGATGAGCGCGATCCCGGCGGGTGCGTCGGCCGGTGCGCCGAGCAGGCCCACGCCGAACTTCGGCCGGTTCGACCAGCCGCAGTCGGGCTTCATGCCGTCGTGGACGATGCTGCGCGAGGGCAGCCCGCAGGAGGTCGGGCTGGACCCGTCGGTGGTCGAGGCCGCGCAGCAGCAGGAAGCGAACTGGACGCAGAACCAGGCCAGCGGCCATCCGATGTTCTCCGGCGAGGTCACCTTGCTGGTGCACGACGGGGTGAAGGTGTCCAAGCAGGCGGCCGGGTACGCGTTGCGCTACTCCGACCAGCAGGGTGATCTGCTCCCGGCCGATCAGCAGATCCCGATGCGCACCGACACCATCTTCGACCTCGCGTCGCTGTCCAAGCTGTTCACCTCGATCGTCGCCGTGCAGCAGATGCAGGCGGGCAAGCTGGACCTGAACGCGACCGTGGCCAGCTATCTGCCGCAGTTCGCCACCAACGGCAAGGGCGACATCACCATCAAGCAGCTGCTCACGCACACCTCGGGGCTGCCCGCCGACCCGAGCCCGGCGCTGTGGACGTACTCGACCATGCCGGAGCGGATCAGCGCGATCATGAACACCGTGCCGCAGTACCCGGCCGGCACCACTTATCTGTACTCCGACCTGAACATGCTGACCCTGCAGCAGGTGCTGCAGCAGATCACCGGCAAATCACTGGACGTGCTGGTGCGCGAGGGAATCACGAAGCCGCTCGGCATGCACGACACCATGTACAACCCGCCCGCCTACCTCAAGCCGAGGATCGCGGCAGCGGAGTACGAGGTGGGGCCGGGCGAACCGCAGCGCGGGCTGGTGTGGGGTTCGGTGCACGACGAGAACGCGTGGGCCATGGGCGGCGTCGCCGGACATGCCGGCGTGTTCTCCACCGTCGACGACATGGCGATCCTGGCGCAGGCGATCCTCAACGGCGGGACCTATGCCGGGCGCCGGATCCTGAGCCAGCAGTCGGTCACCATGCTGGAGACCAACTACAACCAGGCCTTCCCTGGTGACTCGCACGGTCTCGGCTTCGAACTCGACCAGCGCTGGTACATGGGCAGGCTGAACAGCCCGTTCACGCTGGGCCACACCGGTTACACCGGCACCACGATCGTCATCGACCCGGTGTCGCGGTCGATCGCGTTGCAGTTCAGCAACCGGGTGCACCCGACCCGCAACTGGGGTTCGACCAACCCGGCGCGCCGGGCCGCCGACGACGGGCTGGCCAACGCGATGGCGGTGAAGTCGCCGGATGGCGGGCCGTCCTGGTACTCGGGCATCAGCGATGCCAGCACCGCGACGCTGACCACGACCGTCGCGCCGAAGAGCGGACCGGCGACGATCAGCTATGACACGTTCGTGGACACCGAGGGCGGCAGCGACTTCGCCTACCTGCAAACCAGCACGGACGGCACCACCTGGACGAACGTGCCGATCACGGTGACCGGCAAGGGCGCGCCGACCGGTCAGGTGACCTCGCTGTCCGGCGGCGACCGGGCCTGGTGGCACGTGACCGCACAGCTGCCCGCGACGACCACTGGAAACCTGATGGTGCGCTGGCAGTACGTGACCGACCCGGAATACACCGGGCGCGGGGTGAACGTCGCCGGCGTGCGGGTGTCCGATTCCTCCGGCGTGTTGCTCGACGGCGACCGTGATCCCGGTGCCTTCACCGGGGTCAACTGGGCGCTGAGCTGGCGCTGAACCGGTAGGACGGGTCACGGGGAGTGGGCGGGATGAGGCGGCTCGGGGTGCCGGGGAGTTTGCCCGGATGGCGTGTTTTTCCTGGGGGTTTGGTGACTGCCCGGCATCGCCGAATGGCCGGGCAGTCACGCTCGTTGACCACCCACCGTGCAGTTAGTAAGTTTCCCACGTGATCTCTTCCAGTTCGACCGAGTCCAGCCCGCTGGTCCGTATCCGCTCGTTGCTCCCGGGCCTCGCCAGAGCCGAGCAGCGGGTCGCGCACGTGGTGCTGGAGGACCCGGCCGGGGTGTCGCGGCGCAGCATCACGGAGGTCGCGGACGCGGCCGGGACCAGTGAGACGACGGTGACGCGCTTCTGCAAGGCGGTCGGCGTCAGCGGTTACCCGGAACTGCGCATCGCGCTGGCCGCCGACACCGCGCGGGCCGCCGCGCGCAGCGACCGGGATCTCGACCGCGACCTCGGCGGCGAGATCGGCCCCAACGACGACCTGCGCCAGGTGGTCGGCAAGGTCGCGTTCGCCGACGCGCGAGCCGTCGAGGAGACCGCGGAACAGCTGGACATGGCCAGCCTCGACCGGGTCGTGCAGGCCATCGCCGGCGCGGGCCGGGTCGACGTCTATGGCGTGGGCGCAAGCGCTTTCGTCGCGCTGGACCTGCAGCAGAAGCTGCACCGGATCGGCCGGGTCTGCTTCGCCTGGAGCGACACGCACATCATGCTGACCTCGGCCGCCGTGCTGCGCCGGGGCGACGTCGCGGTGGGCATCTCGCACACCGGCGCGACCACCGACACGGTCGAAGCGCTGCGCGAGGCCCGCGAACGCGGCGCGACCACGGTCGCGCTCACCAACTTCCCGCGCTCGCCGATCACCGAGGTCGCTGACCACGTGCTGACCACGGCCGCGCGGGAGACCACGTTCCGCTCCGGTGCCACCGCGAGCCGGATCGCGCAGTTGACCGTCATCGACTGCGTTTTCATCGGCGTGGCCCAGCGGCACATGGACACCGCGCTCGCCGCGCTCGACACCACGTATTCGGCGGTCGGATCGCACCGGCTGGAAGTGCGCCAGGACGGCCGTCGACGGCCCAAGGAGGGCAACGAGTGATGCCACCGGACATGGTTCGAGTCGACTCACCAACGGAACTGCGTAATCCGGCGACGACCGACATCGACCAACTGTCCACGTTGGACATCCTCTACAAGATCGACGCGGAGGACGCGACCGTGCCCGGCGCAGTCGCCACGGTTCTACCGGAACTGGCCCGGCTGGTCGATTTCGCGGTCGGCGCGCTGCGCGCCGGACACCGGGTGCACTACGTCGGCGCGGGCACGTCCGGCCGGCTCGCCGTGCTCGACGCGGCCGAGCTGATCCCGACCTTCAACATCCCGGGCGACTGGTTCATGCCGCATCACGCGGGCGGGGCCGGGGCGCTGCTGCGCGCGGTGGAGAACGCCGAGGACGACGCGGCCGCGGGCGCCGCGGAAATGCGCGAACACGTGCGGGCCGGTGATGTGGTCGTCGGGCTGACCGCGTCCGGCCGCACACCTTATGTCGTCGGTGCGCTGGCCGCCGCGCGGGAACTCGGCGCGCGCACCGCGCTGGTCTCGGCCAACCCGGGCGCGTCCGCGAACGCGTCGGTCGACGTGCCGATCGCGGTCGACACCGGGCCCGAGACGATCGCCGGGTCGACCAGGATGAAGGCGGGCACCGCGCAGAAACTGGTGCTGACCGCGTTCTCCACCGCGACCATGGTGCGCCTCGGCCGGACCTATTCGAACCTGATGGTCAGCATGCGGGCGACCAACGCGAAACTGCGCGGCCGCACCCTGCGCATCCTGCGCGAGGCGACCGGGGCGAGCGAGCAGGACTGCGCCGACGCGCTGGCCGCCGCCGACGGCGACCTGAAGGTCGCGCTGGTCATGCTGGTCGCCGGCACCGACCCGCAGCGCGCGGCCACCGCGCTCGAACACGCCGAGGGGCACGTGCGCACCGCGTTGTCCGCGCTCAGCGCCTGACCTGGCGGCCGAACCGGTCGGCCCATTCGAGCAGTTGCTCGACGAGTTCGGGTGGGCTGAGCACGTCGAACTCGGCACCGAGGGTGCCGAGCGCCAGAATCGGCCAGTCCAGGTTGTCCGAGGTCATGATCATCCGGCAGTGGCCCGGTTCGGTCTCCTCGACCGTGCTCCACCGGCCGACCCGCTCCCGGACCCGGTCGGCCGGCGCGTGCACGATCACCTCGCTGCGGATCGGCATCGGCACGTTGCCCATGCCGACCCCGGCGCGCACGAACGCGGCCGCGTCCTCGGCGGGCAGCTCGCGCTGCCGGAACCGGGCGCCGGTGCCGCGCGGCTCGGCCAGCCGGTCGATCCGGAAACTGCGCCAGTCGTGCCGCACCAGGTCGTAGCCGACCAGGTACCAGCGACGGCCGAGGGAGACCAGCCGGTGCGGTTCGACGTGGCGCTCGGTGCGGCGGCCATCCGCCGCCACGTAGTCGAACCGGATGCGTTCGTCGTCGCGGCAGGCTACGGCGATCGTGGTCAGCACGTTCGAGTCGACCGGCGCGCTGACCTGGGTGCCGGGCGTGGCGGGCACGGTCATCGCGCGCAACGCGTCCACCCGGCGGCGTAGCCGGGCCGGCATCACCTGGATGACCTTGGCCAGCGCCCGCACCGACGACTCGGCAATGCCCTCCACCGGTCCCTGGGCCGCGGCTTGCAGCCCGACCGCCAGCGCGACCGCTTCCTCGTCGTCGACCACCAACGGTGGCAGCGCCGCACCGGCCGCCAACTGGTAGCCGCCATCGACGCCGCGCTGCGCCTCGACCGGGTAACCGAGATCGCGCAGCCGATCCACGTCGCGGCGCAGCGTGCGCACCGAAACGCTGAGCCGGTCCGCCAACTCCGGACCCGGCCAATACCGGTGCGTCTGTAGCAGCGACAGCAGCCGCAGCGTCCGGGAACTCGTGTTCGCCATGTTTTCCAGGTTCTCTCGAATTGAGGTCAGAAAGTGGCCGCTGTGGGTCATAGCGTAGCTCTCAACAGGGAGTTCTCACGAACAAGGAAGGGCCACGACGATGACCACCACCGAGAAGCTGACCGGCGAGCGCGCGGACCTGCTCGAGTCACTCACCAAGCAGCGGTTCTTCCTGAAGTTCACCGCGCGGGAGATGAGCGAGGAGCAGATCCGGCAGCACAGCACGGTCAGCCAGCTGACCCTCGGGGTGCTGATCAAGCACGTGACCGACATGGAGCGGCAGTGGGTGAGCTTCATCCTCGAAGGGCCGTCCGCGATCGGCGACTTCGGCGACGAACTCACCCCGGAGCAGATCGCCGCCTGGGCCGCGGGCTGGGAACTCGCCGAGGACGTCACCCTGGCCGACCTGATCGCCGAGTACGACAAGGTGGCCGCGCGCACCGACGAGCTGATCGCCTCCATCGACCTGGACGCGAGCCACCCGTTGCCGAGGGCGCCGTGGTTCCAGCCCGGGTCGCAATGGTCGGCCCGGCGGGTGCTGATGCACCTGGTCGCGGAAACCGCCCAGCACGCGGGCCACGCCGACATCATCCGCGAGTCGATCGACGGTGCCAAATCAATGGGCTGAAGTCGATGGGCTGGGGAGCACTAAGCTTTCCGGGTGCGGCTGCGGCGGTGCGGGTCTGACGCGGTGTTGATCGAGGTCGGCTCGCTTGATGAGGTGGACGCCGTGCGGGCGGCGCTGGCCGAGGCCGCCCGGACGGGAAAGCTGGCGGATCTTGCCGAACTGGTTCCGGCGGCCCGGACCGTGCTCGCCGCGGTCCGCCCCGGTTCCGGTGGGCTGAGCGCGTTGCGCGAGGTGCTGGCCGGGATCGACGTCACCGCCGCGGTCGGCCGCGACTCCCGCGAGGTCGTGCTGCCGGTTAATTACGACGGGCCCGATCTGGAACTGGTCGCGGAAACCGCCGGAATCGGCGTCGCCGAGGTCGCCGCTTTGCACAGCGGTGTCGAGTATTCGGTGGCGTTCTCCGGATTCGCGCCCGGTTTCGGTTACCTGACCGGTCTGCCCGAGGCGCTTCGCCAACCCCGCCTGGACAAACCCCGGACCAAAGTTCCGGCGGGCTCGGTCGGCATCGCGGGCGAGTTCACCGGCGCCTATCCGCGTTCCTCCCCCGGCGGCTGGCGGCTGATCGGCCGGACCGACGCGGTTCTTTTCGATTCGCACCGGGAACAGCCTGCACTGTTGGCTCCCGGTGACCGGGTGCGATTCGAGGCGCGGACATGAGAACCGTCGCGATTCTGGCCACCGGGCCACAAGTTCTGGTGCAGGACCTCGGCCGCCCGGGGTTCGCGCATCTCGGCGTGCCGCCCTCGGGCGCGCTGGACGGGCCCGCGCTGCGACTGGCCAACCGCCTCGTCGGCAACGAAGAATCGTTGGCCGGACTGGAGATCCTGCTCGGCGGGCTGCGGCTGCGCGCGGAGTCGTCATGCGTCGTCGCGGTCACCGGGCCGAGCACATCGATCACTGTGGACGGTCGGCAGCGCGACACCCACGCGCCGATCCATCTGTCCACAGGAGACGAGCTGACCCTCGCGCAGCCGGTCGACGGACTCCGCAATTATCTCACGGTGAACGGCGGAATCGCCGTCGAAGCCGAATTGGGCAGCCGCTCCACCGACGTACTGTCCGGTATCGGACCGGATGCCGTGCAGGCGGGCGACGTCCTCCCGGTCGGCGAACCGCAAGGACCGCCGACCGGCGCGGATCAGTTGGCGGCAGCCGCGACACCGGCCGAATTGACGTTGCCGGTGCTGCTCGGGCCGCGCGAGGACTGGTTCGACGATCCCGCCGCGCAACTGCGGGACGGCAGCTGGCGGGTCTCGCCGGAGAGCAACCGGATCGGGCTGCGCCTGACCGGGCCGGCGCTGCGCCGCGCCGAGGAGTACGCGGGCCGCGAGCTGCCGAGCGAACCCGTGATCACCGGCGCGGTCCAGGTACCGGCCAACGGTCGGCCGGTCGTGTTCCTGGCCGATCATCCGACCACCGGCGGCTATCCGGTCCTCGGCGTGGTGCCCGCCGCTGACCTGGCCGCGTTGGCGCAGGTCAGGCCGGGCACCGTCGTGCTGCTGCGGCCGGTCTAGTACTCCGACTCGTACAGCGAGGTCAGCTCGGCGTGCAGCGCGGTCGAGTCGGGCAGCTTGGTGCCGTCCAGGGTGTGCACACGGGTGACCTTGCGCACCGACGAGGCGAGGAAGACGCCGTCCGCGCCGGCCAGTTCGTCGATGTTGATCGACTCGATCTTGACCGACCAGCCCGCCCGCTCGGCGGCGCGGAACAGGCCCGCCTGGGTGGTGCCGGGCAGGATGCCGATGTTCGGCGGCGGCGTGCGCAGCGTGCGTCCGCTGGCCAGGATCAGGTTGGAGGTCGGGCCCTCCAGCACGACGCCGTCGGTCGCGGTGAAGATGACCTCGTCCGCGCCACGGCGCGCGGCTTCGCGGCCCGCCGCCATGTTGACCGCGTAGGACAGCGACTTGGCGCCGAACAACAGCCACGGCGCGCGCTCGGCCAGGCCCGCGTCGATGCCGCGCTCCAGTACGACCGCGGCGACGCCGTCACGCCGCGCGTTGCGCACCTTCTCGGCGATCTCCATACCCAGGGCGAAGCCGGTCGGCGTGCCATCGCCACCGTCGACGCCTCGGGTGTAGACGAGCTTGAGCGCCATTTCCGGCGAGTCGGCCCACGACCACCGCTCGACGACCTGCTGGACCCGAGCCTCCCAGACCGCGCGGTCCGGCGGCGGCAGTTCGAGCATCCGCGCCGAGCGGATCAGCCGGTTGAGGTGCAGGTCGAGTTCGCGGGGTTTGCCGTCGACCACGAGCACGGTTTCGAAGATGCCGTCGCCGCGCATGAGTCCGAGATCGTCGACTCGGATCTGCGGCTGGTCGGGGTCGGCGACGTTTCCGTCCAAGGTCACCAGAACGCGCATACGGTGAGCTTAGTGGGGAACGCACTAACATTGGCCAGGTGGCAGACGTGCAGGGAGCCGGCATTCCGGGCAGGGCGCCGCGCAACGCGGCCGCGCTGCGTAACACGCTGCACGCCCACGGCATGCGGATGACGCCGCAACGGCAACTCGTCCTGGACGCGGTCCGTGAACTGCAACACGCCACGCCCGAGCAGGTGTGCCAGCGGGTGCAGGACACCGCGCCGACGGTCAACATCACCACCATCTACCGCGCGCTGGACCTGCTTGAGGAGCTGGGCCTGGTGCGGCACACGCATCTCGGGCACGGCGCGCCGACCTATTCGGCGCGCGAACACGAGCACGTGCACCTGGTGTGTCACCAGTGCGGGCAGGTGATCGAGATGCCGACCGACTCGCTCGAACCGATGGTGCGCAGCGTGCGCCAGGAATGTTCGTTCGTGCTGGACGTTAGTCATCTTGCACTGTCCGGAACGTGTCGTAACTGCTTGGCGAAGGCGGGATCGTGACTTCTCCCCTGGTCGAACGCAAGGGCGCCGTCGCGGCGCCGGACGAATCGCCGGATCGGGGCGTCGCCTGGCACTACGGCGACCCGTTCGCGGAGCAGCGGACGGCGGTGCGCTCGGTCGCGGTCGTGGACCGCTCGCATCGCGGGATCATCGCGGTGCCCGGCGACGACCGGCTGGACTGGTTGCACTCGCTGACCTCGCAGCACTTCACCGCGCTCCCCGAGCCCGCCGGCACCGAAGCGCTGGTATTGGACGCGCACGGGCACGTCGAGGACCACGTGGTCGTCGCGCACGCCGACGGCACGGTGTGGCTGGACACCGAGGGTCAGCGGACCGCGCCCCTGCTGTCCTATTTGGACAAGATGCGGTTCTGGTCGAAGGTCGAACCGAGGGACGCGACCGGCGAGCGAGCCGTGCTGACCGTGCTCGGCCCGGACGCCCCCGCCCTGCTCACCGGCCTCGGACTGCCCACTCCGACGCAGCCGTACCAGGTGATCGAGTTCGACGGCGGGCTCGCGCGGCGCATGCCGTGGCCCGGCCGCAACGCCGTCGACCTGCTGATCGACCGGGACGCGCTGGTGCCGACCTGGACCCGTCTGACCGACGCGGGCGCTCGCCCGGCAGGCAGCTGGGCCTTCGAGGCGCTGCGGGTCGAGGCGCTGCGGCCCCGGCTCGGTGTGGACACCGACGACCGGACCATCCCGAACGAGGTCAACTGGATCGAACCCGCCGTGCACCTGGACAAGGGCTGCTACCGGGGGCAGGAGACGGTGGCCAAGGTCATCAACATCGGCCGCCCGCCGCGCCGGATGGTGCTGTTGCACCTGGACGGATCGCAGGACGTGCTGCCGGAAACCGGCGAGCCGGTGCTGCTGGGCGAGCGGGTCGTCGGCCGGGTCGGTTCGGTCGCGCGGCATCACGAGCTGGGCAACGTCGCGCTGGCGCTGCTGAAGCGGTCGGCCCCGGTGGACGTCGAACTCCAGGCGGGCGCCGACGATCACGTCGTGCAGGCGGCCGTCGACCCGGACTCGGTCCCGCCGGAGGGCGCGGCCCCAGGCCGGGAAGCGGCCCAGCGCCTGCGCGGCTGAGGATTTCGGCCCCCAACAGAGTGATGTGCGCTACGCCAATAGCGGACTCTTCCCCGAATGGAAGGGCCGATCGGGCGACGGAGTACCCGGTCGGCGCCGGGAGCTGCCGCGATGTGTCAGTATCGCGGCCATGACTGCTGCCGCCACAACCTCGCCCGGCACGCTCATCACAGTCGCCCCCACCGGGGCGGAACATGCCAAGGCCGATGTGCCGAACCTGCCGGTCACCCTTGCCGAGCTGGTCAGCACCGCCCAGGACTGTGAGCGCGTCGGCGCCACCATGATCCACGTGCACATCCGGGGCGCGGACGCCAAGCCGACGCTGGACCTCGGTCTGCTCAAGGAGACCGTGGCCGCGCTGCGCGAGAACACCTCGCTGATCGTGCAGCTCTCCACCGGCGGCGCGGTGACCGATCCGGAAGCGGATCGGCTGCGGGTGCTCGACGCCCTGCCCGACTCGGCGTCCTGCACGATGGGCACGGTCAACTTCGGCGACGACGTGTTCATGAACCGCTGGGAGTTCATCGTCGAACTGCACAAGCGGATGGTCGAACGCGACATCGTGCCGGAGTACGAGATTTTCGACCTCGGTCAGCTGACCTCGTTGCGGCGGCTGCTGGACAACTACGGTCTGCCCGCGAGCGGACATGTTCATCTCGACCTCGTGATGGGTGTGCCGGGCGGCATGCCCGGCACGGTGGAGACGGTCTCGGCGGCGCTGCGGGACATCCCGCAGGGCGCGAGCTTCTCCGCGACCGGCGTCGGCCGAGCCAGCATTCCTGTGATGCTGGCCACACTGGCAGCCGGCGGCCACCTGCGGGTCGGGATGGAGGACACCATCAGCTACGCCCGAGGCGAGCGGGTCAAGGACAACGCCCAACTGGTCGCCCGCGCTGCTGGGCTGGCCAGGATCGCGCAACGGCCGCCCCTTGCGGGGGATGCGGTGCGCGAGCTGTTGGGGGTTCGACCGCTCGTCCGGCATGATGGTTGAGGCCCACAACAAATTAGCAACCAGTATTGGCTTGCCCCCGGAATGTGATTCAGGATGGTGTCGTGATCGAGGTCCGTCCTGGCGGGCGCCGTCGCATCGACCGCGTGCTCGACCCGGCATATCTGCAGGGCGTGGAGAGCTGCACGCTCGAGGAAGTTCGCGCGCTGCGTGACGAGACGGCGCAGGAGGAGACCGACCTTTCCTACCTGCGCAGGTTGCTGCACGGCCGAATCGACATCGTGCACGCCGAACAGCGCAGGCGGGCTGAGGGCGGATCGGCCACGGTCGTCGAGTCGCTGGCCAAGATCCTGGCCGCGAACGTGGTCGGGCCCGCGACCGGTTCCGGCAGGCACAGCACCCTGGAGCCCTCGCGGGCCGAGGCGCACCGGCGGCACGTCGAGGCGCTGGTGTCCGACGTCGACCTCTCCGACGTCAGCTCACTGACCGACGAGAAGCTGACCCACGCCCTGGAGACCTACCGCGCCGAAGAGGCGTCGGTGTCCGGCCGGCGGCGGCAGGTGCAGCGCGTGATGGACACGCTCAACGAGGAGATCGCCGAGCGCTACCGGAGCAACCGCGCCTCGGTCGACGAACTCCTCGCCGAGCAGCGCCAACCCCGCGGCGACACCTAGCCGTACCCCGACTTATCCACATCCCGCCAAGTTATCCACAGTTAGCCAAACGCGAATAGTTTTCAGATCTTTTCGCGGATAGGCTCGACGCGGGGCGCCGCCCCCGGGCTGGGAGGGGGGTGTCTTCCGGGCGTGAGCGGTTTTCGGGTTTTGGTCGATCAGGGCTCGCGGGTGAGCAGGGTGCCGCGCAGGACGGCGAGGCCGGTCGACGCCGTCGCGCGGCGCGCGGATGGCCGGCGTGGCCTTCAGCTCCTTGATCATCGGGGCGAACCAGAGCAGGCGCGGGCCGGTCTCGCCACCGGTGAGCCTGCGCACCCCGCCGCCGAGGTCGGTCAGCTGCCATTCAGCGCGGCGGTCGCGTCATTGGTGCCGAGGAAGTGCAGGGCGCGCGGGCTGGCCATGATCGGGGTGGCCTCCGTCGGGCGATGAGCGCGAACTAATGCTCATCGTCCGCCACGCGGGTGACCGATCTGTGACGGTGGGTCAGTTGAACCGTTCGTGCGCGGCCATCAGCGCCCAGAATTCGCGGAGTTTGTCGTAGTGCGTGGCGATCGCTTCCGGGTCGCCCGCTTCCATCGCGTCGACGATCGCGTGCACGTCCTGGACGGAGGTGTCCGCTTCGAGGTCGGCGAAGGGCAACAGGCCCGCGATGCCGCCGTAGTCGAGTTCGACGGCCGAGTGCGGGTGGAAGCGCTCCAGCCAGCGCCCGGTGTCGCGCAGCACGGCGGTGGGGCCCTCATCGCCGAGCGCCTCCTTGGCGACGGCGTGCGCGCGGGCGGTCCGGCGGCGGACGTCGGCCATGGCGCCGAGCCAGTACGACTCCTGCGGCGTGTCCTCGGTCTCCGCGTTGAGTACCCGTGCGGCCGGGTCGACAAGGGCGAACCAGGGCAGCGGCACGGTCCAGGTCGAGGACACCATGTGCACGGCGCCCTGGTTGGCGTCGGCCATCACGGTGTTGGCGTGGTTGCGCAGTTCGTCGTCGGTCTTGGTGAACATGGCCTTGCGCAGTACGGCGCCGGTGGTGCTGAGGAACCCGACCAGCGCGGCCGCCGCCCTGGGGCGCAGGTCGAGCGGGCAGATCAGCGGGCCGGGCCCGACCGTGCCGGTGTCGCCCGCCGGGACCTCTTCCGGGTCCAGGACCAGCGCGTCCAGCGGGGCATTGGGTGCAGGGCGGCCGTCCGGGAGTTCGCCGGGGAGCAGCCGAGGCGGCTTGGCCAGTTGTGAGCTAAGCCATAGCTCGCGCTCTCGTTCGCCGACAGCGGAACGGGCGAGCGGATTTTTTTCGATGCGCTCCCTCAACGGCTCGATCAACGCAGCGTCAAAAGCTGACAACGGTTCGTATACCCGCAGGTACGCAACGAACGGACGAGGCACGCGGGGCATGGTGCCATGTTGCCCCAAACCGTGGGACTTCCGGCGACATCACGTCATCGACTGCGGAGCCACGTCGCACGGAACCCCATCGGCACGGTACGGTAGTTACCAGGAAACAGTTGTCGAGATCTGCGGGGCCGCCGTTCCCTCGGCCGCCCCGCCCTTGTGCGAGGGGGTCGAGCCATGGGGCGCGGCCGGGCGAAGGCCAAGCAAACAAAGGTGGCCCGAGAGCTCAAGTACTCAACTCAGCACACGGACTACGAGGCCCTACAGCGTGAGCTGTCCGGGCAGTCCTCGGCTGGGCGGTCCAGTGATGACCGGTACGACGACTCGGACGATGACGACGATGACGATCGCCGCTGACGCACCGACGGACTGAATAGTTGGGGTGGCCGCGAGGGCGGTCACCCCAACTGTTCAACCGTGTGCGACCGGCGATGGTCGGCGCCGCCGTCCGGCTGGACCGACGAGTCCGCTGCGGGTAGTCGGTTGACCTCCCGGCGTGGTTTCGGCCACGCCGCATCCGGTGGTGCGCTGCGCTACCCCGCCGTTGTGGACGGTGTGCGGGCGGCTTCTTCCGATGATCTTCGCGCGGTGGCCGGGATGCCTGCCGCGTGGGTCGCCGCGCCGGGCACCGCGAGAGATTCCACAATGGACTCTCGGGCAGGCGTCGGAGATCGTCCTGCGCCGGATCCGGATGAATACGACAACTGATGCCAGCGGGGGCTCAGTATTCGGTGGTGCTGGCGCCGCTGCGCCGCGTTCGGGGGGATGTCATGCCGGACAAGTGCGGCAGCCCGAACCCCAGATACCCGATCGGACCGGATTCCCGAGTTGACCGGGCAATTTCCCGGGTCAGTCGTCGCCTGAGGGGCGGCGGGCGCGTTTCACGTCGGAGCGACGCCGTTTCGCGGCCAGTCTGCGTTCCACCGAGCCCAGCGTCGGCCGGGTGGGGCGACGCGTCGCGGGCGGCGGGCGCAGCGCGGCCCGCAGCAGGGTGGCCAGGCGTTCGCGGGCGGCCTGGCGGTTCTGTAGCTGGGCGCGGTGTTCGCTGGCCGCGACGGTCAGCACGCCGTCGACGAGCCTGCCGCCCAAGCGGTCCAGCACGCGCGGGCGCAGCCGCTGCGGGATGGCCGCGGAGCGGGCCACGTCGAAGGAGAGTTCGACGCGCGAGTCGGCGGTGTTGACCCCCTGCCCGCCGGGACCGGACGAACGGGAGAAACGCTCGTGCAGCTCGGCGGCTGGGATCACCACCGAGGAGGTCACCACGAGTTCGTCAGCCACTCGGACAGGATGCCTGGCGCGGCGCGCTCACGGGAAGTGAATAACCCCTCAGGCCGGTTGGCCGGCCGCGTCCGCGATGCTGATGGCTTCCTTGGCGCCATCCGAGATGGACTTGGCGCAGAACACCACCCAGGCGCCGACGCCATCAGGCGTGCCGCCCGCGAAGCTCTCCGCGGCGGCCAGGTAGGCCGGGCCGCGACGGAGCAGGGCGACCTCGGGCACGACGAGGCCCTTGGGGTCCAGGCCGCTGGCGATCAGGGTGAGCCGGGTCGCGGCGCGCGCCACGACACCGTCGGCGGTGCCGAACGGGGCGAGGGTGAGCAGTTCGCCGTGCACGACCGCGGCCAGCACCGGGGCGGGCACGGCCGACTCGGCGACCAGGATGGACGCGAGCAGGTCCAGCCGGTCGGCGATGCCCGGTTCGCGGCGCGGGCGACCCAGGTCGGCCTCGGCGACGCCGAGGTCGGCGGCAGCGAGCACGTGCAGCCGGGCGAGGGCCTGCAGCGGGGCGCGGCGCCAGGTGGGCAGCAGCGGGCCGATGGCCTCGGCGACCCGCAGCGCGCCGGTGAAGATCGGGTCGGTGACCGCGCCGTCCTCGGGAATCTCCACCCGGCCGCCGTCGATGGCCGCGGACGCCCGCGCGGCCCGCACCGACGCCTCGGCCGCCGTGGTCGGCCAGCCCCGCCGGTTGGCGGGGTGCTGGTGCACGCGGTCGACGGCGGTACGCGCGGCGGTCACGGCCGCGGTCACGCCGGGCAGGTCGAGCAGGGGCAGCAACGGATCGGTCACGGCAACCACGGTAACCAGTGCGTATCCGCTCCTCGCCGGCTACCCCGGGCCGAGGGATCCTCCAGGCGCAATTCGATATACCGGAAACTACTGAAACCCCTATTCGCAGTGGTCTGTTCGAGTGGCCTCACCCTTTCGAGTGATCCGCTTATCGATCGTTGTCGATCGTTGGTCGATGTTGGCCAAAGATCGGGTTGTGCTGATCCCGCATCCGGAGTAATCCATTGGTTGTTCGCTCAACATCTACCTCTATGACGTCCCGGACAACGCCGTCCACCAGCACACCGCCGGACGACCGGCGGCGTGGACGGCTGCGAGAGGAGATCGGGTCATGGCCGACGACATCAGGACCAGCGCACCAACCGCCGACCCCGGTCCACTTGGGCTGGCCGGCTTCGCCGCGACAACCCTTGTACTGAGTGTCACCAATGCGGGACTCGTGGACGCCAAGGTCGTGCTGGCAGTACTGCCACTGGCATTGTTTTACGGCGGCCTGGCGCAATTCATGGCCGGCATGTGGGAATTCCGCAATGGCAACACTTTCGGCGCCACCGCGTTCCCCACTTATGGCGCGTTCTGGATAGCGTTCGCGTTCTACGGATGGTTCTTCCAGGACAAGATTCCCACCGCGGTACAGGGTCAGGCCACCGGCATGTTCCTGTTGGTGTTCGCCTTGGTCACCGGGTACCTGTCGGTCGCGGCCATGCGAACGTCCGGCGCGGTTCTGATCGTGTTCGTCGCGCTGACACTGACCTACCTGTTCCTGTGCATCGGTAGCTTCGCCGGTTCCACGGGCCTCGGCCACATCGGCGGCTGGATCGGCATCATCACCGCGGTCCTGGCCTTCTACGCGTCGTTCGCGGTGGTCACCAACAAGACCTGGGGCCGCACGGTGATGCCGGTGTTCCCGCTGACGCCGCAGCAGCCCAACCTGCCCTCCGGGGTCTGACCGCACGCTCCACCAGGGCCGCCCCGCCAAACCGCCGGCTGGGGCGGCCCTGGTAGTTGCCTGGTACGTCGGGGAACGAACAACTGCATAATGGTCTGGACCTTTGTCGGGCGCAGGACTGTCGAACTGGCAGCGATCGCACTACGGTCAATGCAGCCGCGGCAACTCGCCATCGAGGTCCAGCGGTGGACCAGCCAGTACTCAGGAGGTCTTGCACCATGACCGAGTCGTCGGGCCAGGGCCCAGCCCTGGACAACCTGCTCACGGAGAGCAGGACGTTCCCGCCGAGCGCGGAGTTCGCCGCGCAGGCGAATGCAACAGCCGCGATGTATGACGATGCCAGCGCCGACCGCGAGGCGTTCTGGGCCAAGCAGGCCGAATTCCTGCACTGGGAAACCAAGTGGACTCAGGTACTCGACTGGTCGAAGGCGCCGTTCGCCAAGTGGTTCGTCGGCGGCAAGCTCAACGTCGCCTACAACGCCGTGGACCGGCACGTCGAAGCGGGCAACGGCGACCGGGTGGCCTTCCACTGGGAGGGCGAGCCCGGTGACACCCGCACGGTCACCTACGCCGACCTCAAGAGCGAGGTCAGCAAGGCCGCGAACGCGCTGACCTCACTCGGGCTGGTCGCGGGCGACCGGGTCGCCATCTACATGCCGATGATCCCGGAGACGGTGGTCGCGATGCTCGCGTGCGCCCGCCTGGGCCTGACGCACAGCGTGGTGTTCGGCGGCTTCTCCGCCTCCGCGCTGCGCGCCCGGATCGAGGACGCCGAAGCCAAGCTGGTCATCACCGCCGACGGCCAGAACCGGCGCGGTAAGGCGCTGCCGCTCAAGGACGCCGTCGACGAGGCGGTCGCCGAGACCCCGACCATCCAGCACGTGCTCGTGGTGCGGCGCACCAACGGCGACGTGGCCTGGCAGGAGGGGCGCGACATCTGGTGGCACGACCTGGTCGACAAGCAGTCCGATCAGCACACTCCCGAGGCGTTCGACGCCGAGCACCCGCTCTACATCCTCTACACCTCCGGCACCACCGGTAAGCCCAAGGGCATCCTGCACACCACCGGCGGCTACCTGACGCAGGCGGCGTTCACCCACCGCAACGTCTTCGACATCAAGCCGGAGACCGACATCTACTGGTGCGCGGCGGACGTCGGCTGGGTGACCGGACACAGCTACATCGTGTACGGCCCGCTGACCAACGGCGCGACCTCGGTGCTCTACGAGGGCACCCCGGACACCCCGCACCAGGGCCGCTGGTGGGAGATCGTCAACAAGTACAAGGTGTCCATTCTGTACACCGCGCCGACCACGATCCGCACCTTCATGAAGTGGGGCACGGACGTTCCGGCCAAGTACGACCTGTCCTCGCTGCGCCTGCTCGGCAGCGTCGGCGAGCCGATCAACCCGGAAGCGTGGATCTGGTACCGGGAGAACATCGGCGGCGGGCGGACACCGATCGTGGACACCTGGTGGCAGACCGAGACCGGCGGCATCATGATCTCCCCGCTGCCCGGCGTCACCTCGACCAAGCCCGGTTCCGCGCAGCGGCCGCTGCCCGGCATCTCGGCGAAGATCGTGGACGACGGCGGCAACGACGTGCCACACGGCGGCGGTGGGTACCTGGTGCTCGACGCACCGTGGCCGGGCATGCTGCGCGGCATCTGGGGCGACGACGAGCGGTACAAGGAGACCTACTGGTCGCGCTTTGCCGACAAGGGCTACTACTTCGCCGGTGACGGTGCCAAGTACGACGACGACGGCGACATGTGGCTGCTCGGCCGGGTCGACGACGTGATGAACGTGTCCGGGCACCGGATCTCGACCACCGAGGTGGAGTCGGCGCTGGTCAGTCACC
Organism: Pseudonocardiaceae bacterium; assembly: GCA_035248365.1. GTDB lineage: Bacteria > Actinomycetota > Actinomycetes > Mycobacteriales > Pseudonocardiaceae > CAJCJE01. The sequence continues at coordinate 37,550 of DATFHN010000134.1, forward strand.
CGACCGTGGCGGAGGCCGCGGTGGTCGGCGCCAGCGACGCGACGACCGGCCAGGGCATCGTGGCGTTCGTGATCCTGCGCGGCAACGTGGCACAGGACGAGGCCTCCGGCGAGGAGGCCATCCAGGCGCTGCGCAACCACGTGTCCAAGGAGATCGGCCCGATCGCCAAGCCGAGGCAGATCATGGTCGTGCCGGAGCTGCCGAAGACGCGCTCGGGCAAGATCATGCGCCGGTTGCTGCGCGACGTCGCCGAGAACCGCGCCATCGGCGATGTGACCACCTTGGCCGACTCGTCCGTGATGGACCTGATCAGCGAGGGTCTGCAGAAGGGTTCCGCGAACGAGGACTGATTTTCTTTCCTGCTGAGACGACGATGGCCGGCGGTCCCCTCTTCCGCCGGCCATCGTCGTCTCTCTTCTAGTAGATGCCCGGAACGAGCCGTTCGGGCGCGTTGAGGCCGCCGGGTGGTGAGGCGACCCGAGCGAGCGCGTCGACCGGGCTGATCTGCTCGTCGGAGATCTGGCTGAAGTCATGGATGTTGACGGTCGGCGCGTCGAGCGAGCCGGGTGCGACGCCACGCTGCACCCAGTCGAACATCGCGTCCAGGAAGTCGGCGGTGTTCACCTCGCTCCAGTCGTACTTGAACAGGCAGTGGAACGCGCCGGGCACCAGGTAGAGCCGGGAAAACGTTTGACTGCCACGGAATCCGCCCAAGTGACGTTCCATCGCGGCGTAGTAGTCCACAGTGGACATCGGTGCGATCAGCTGGTCGGCCCAGCCGTGGTACACGATCAGTTTGCCGCCGCGGGCGGCGAACGCGCGCAGATCCGGGTTGTCCGCGTTGTAGATGGCATTGCCGAGCATGTTGAGCCGGGCGAACTCGGCGTCGGTGAACTTCACGTCGGCCAGGGTCGCGCTCGCGGGCGGATTCGGTTCGTAGGCCAGGTATTTCAGGTAGTTCAGCGCGATCGCCGCCATCGGCGAGTCGGCCGGTGCGGCCTGGTCGGCCGCCGGCTCGACGAAGTTGGCGCCCCAGCCGAGTTCCGAGCCGTACGGCTCGCCGCCGCCGATCATGCTGTTGCCGTGCTCGTCGACCGGCCCGAGGTAGAACGAGCGCACCGCGCGCACCTGCGCCGGAGTGAGGCAACCCGCGGTGTCGGTGCCGGGCGGGCACTGGATCGAGGCCGGGTCGAAGCCGCACGCGCGCGGGTCGGGGATGACGCCGTCAGCGTTGGCGCAGTCGTTGATGACCGCGTCGTGCAAGGCGGGCAGCTTCTCCTGGGTGAGGACCTGGTGGCCGTTCGCGCCGGTGTTATGGTCGACCATCCAGGCGGCGAACATCTGCACGCCGGTCTCGTTGCTGACCGAGGAACCGGCGATGATCCCGTCGAAGTCGTCCGGGTAGTTCTGGGCCAGCACCATGGCCTGGCGGCCGCCGGTCGAGCAGCCGTCGAAGTAGGAGTAGCGCGGCAGACGGCCGTAATAGCCGGCGATCACGGCCTTGGCGACGCGTGCGAAGTCGTGCTCCGAGGTGCGGCCGAACTGGACGCGGGCCCGGAAGTCGTTCGCGCCCCACGAACCGTCGACCGGATCGGTGCTGGTGTGGCCGGTGTCGTCCGTGCCGGTCGCGATCTGCCCGTTGAGCGCGTTCGCGCAGACGTAGCCGGCGATCGGCACGGTCGTCGTGTTGAGCACGCCGCAGAAGTCGCCGCAGCCCTCCTGGACGTACTGCCCCTGCCAGCCGGTCGCGGGCAGCTTCAAGTCGAAATGTTCGGTGCCGCCGATCACGCCGTGCACGTCGCAGAAGTCGTGCTGCGTCGTCTGGTCGGTGATCACCTCCGCCGAAGTGATCACGCTGTTTCCCGGGAAGTTCATGCCCGCGATGGCCGGACACGCCACCACCGGCTCGCCTGCCGGGCTGGCGCTCGATGGCGCCGCGAGTGTGCTGGTCAGTAATGCCAGGCCGGCCGCGATCGCGCCGAGCCCCATTGGGTTTCGCACGGTTCCCCTCCACCGCTTCACTTTCGATGACTGCGCGGATTCATCGTCGAGCGGCGGGGCGGCCGCGACCATCCGAGTAGGTGCCGAACCGGCGTGGGGCTAGACCTACCTCTCCCCGCGTTCCCGGCAGTTGTCCACAGGGCCCGAAGTTGTCCACAGTTGCCGGATTCCGGTTTGTTTCACCGTGATCACGCACAATAGGCTTGGCGCGGGGCGCTCCCCCCGGGCTGGGAGGGGGCTGTCTCGGGGAGAGCTGTCTCGGGGAGGTTTGCTGGGCTGGGCGGCTGCCTGGTGGGCTCGTCGAAGAGTTGCTCGGCGAGAAGTCTCGACTCGGGCTCGAAGTCGGTGCGGGCGGCCGGTGATCGGCCCTGGCCGGGCCGGTCGGGGGGCGAGCACGGTCCAGCGTTCGGTCAGCGGGCGCTGAGCGCGCCAGGCTTCCCGGCCGCCGAGCAGGGCGCCGTGCACGAACACGATCCTGGGACCACTGCCCCACCGGTGGACATAGAGCCGCATGGCAGCCGACTGTGCGATGCCTGCGTCATGAGTGCGTCACCGGCGGGTGGCTATGATCCCGGGCACCGTGCAGATGGCACGGGCGACGGCGTGCCGCTGCGACAGATGTCGAACATGTGTTCTAGCATGTGCGCCGACCCGCTTGGGCCGCACGAGCGATCGATCCGATCTGACAGGGAGCGTAGTGGACACCGCAACGAAGTCGGATTCATTGACCGAGCAGGACAGCACCGATGAAACG
>DATFHN010000135.1:0-73358 GCA_035248365.1 Pseudonocardiaceae bacterium
GTGAACAGGACACCCGCGCGCTGCTCCGCGATGTTCCCTCGGTGTACCGCACACAGATCAACGACGTGCTGCTCACCGGCCTTGGCCGGATCCTCACCGGCTGGACCGGGCACGACGCCGTGCTGGTCGACCTGGAGGGGCACGGCCGCGAAGCGATCGATCCCGCGATCGACACCTCACGCACCGTCGGCTGGTTCACCAGCATCCATCCGGTCGCGCTGACCAGCGCGGAGGACTGGGGCGAGGCAATAAAGGCGACAAAGGAGAACCTGCGCGCCGTCCCGCACCACGGCATTCTCAGCCCAGCCTTGCCGGTCACTCCGGCCGTGAGTTTCAACTACCTCGGCCAGTTCGACCTGGCGCCACGGGCCGGCCTCTACGAGCGGGCGGGCGCGCTCGAATCCGGCATCAGCGAGGCGGCAGGCCGGCCGCATCTGCTGGACATCGTCGGCGCGGTCGAGGACGGCATCCTCAGCTTCACCTGGTACTACTCGGCCAACGCGCACGACGAGCGCACCATCGCCGATCTGGCCGAAGGGCTCACCGGCGCGCTGCGCGAGATCATCGCCCACTGCGCCCAGCCGGACGCGGGTGGACGCACCCCGTCGGACTTCCCGCTGGCCCGGCTCGACCAGGCCACCGTCGACCGGATCGCCGGGGCCGGCGTCGACGACGTCTATCCGCTCACGCCGATGCAGGCAGGCATGATGTTCCACGGCCTGTCGCAACAGGATCAGTCCGTCTACTTCGAACAGGTCTCTTTCACGCTGTCCGGAGTGGACAATCCGGCCACGCTGCACGCGGCCTGGCAGCAGGTCCTCGACCGGACGCCGGTGCTGCGCAGCGCGCTGGTGTGGACCGGGGTCGACGAGCCGCTGCAGGTCGTGCGGTGCGGCGTCACCGTGCCGGTCACGCACCTGGACTGGACGAAGACCGAAGAACTGGACGCGTTGCTGGCCCGCGACCGCGCGCAGGGCATGGACCTGTCCACCGCGCCGCTGATGCGGGTCACGATCGCGCGGTGCGCCGCCGACGAGGTCGTGGTGTTGTGGACGTTCCACCACGTGCTGCTGGACGGCTGGAGTGTGTTCGCGGTGCTGTCCGACGTGTTCGCCGCGCACGCCGCGTTGCGCACCGGCTCGCCGGTCGGCCGCGCGTTGCCGGACCGGCGTCCGTTCCGCGACTACCTGGGCTGGCTGTCCGAGCAGGACCGGAGCACGGCCGAGACGCACTGGCGAGGCGTGCTGGCCGGGTTCGAGTCGCCAACCCCGCTGCCCGTCGATCACCAGCCCCCGGCCGGTCACGCCAGCACGTCGAGCGAGTGGTTGCCGATCGAACTGTCCGATGCGGACTCTGACGCGCTCTACGGGTTCGCGCGACAGCACCGCCTGACGGTGAACGCGGTCATCCAGGGCTCGTGGGCACTCGCGCTGGCCCGCTACAGCGGCCGTCGCGACGTGTGCTTCGGCGCGACGGTCTCCGGCAGGCCGGCCGATCTGCCCGGGGCGGACGCGATCACGGGCATCTTCATCAACACGTTGCCGGTCCGGTTGGCCGTGCCCGACGGCCAGCCGGTGCTCGACTGGCTGCACGCGGGCCAGCAGGCGCAGGCCGACGCGCGCCGGTTCGACTACGTGTCGCTGACCGACATAGCCCGGTGGAGCGACCTGCCGGCCGGGACGAACCCGTTCGAGTCCATCGTGGTCTTCGAGAACTACCCGATCAACGAGGAAGTCGCCAAGGCCCAGGGCCTGCACCTGCGGGATCTGCGCGCGAACGAGACCACCAACTACCCGCTGTCCATCGTGGTCACCCCGCACCGGCGGCTGTTCGTCGAGTTCGGCTACGACCCGGTCCTGTTCGAACCGGACACCGTGCGCCGGCTCGCCGAGCAGCTGGCCGGCATCCTGCGCGAGTTCGTCGCGGCACCGACCAAGCCACTCGACCTGCTCGGCGACGCCGACCGGGCCCGGCTGGCAACGTGGAACGCGACCGACCGCCCGATCCCCGCGTTGACCCTGCCCGCCCTGTTCGAGGCGCAGGTCGAGCGGACGCCCGAGTTGCCCGCATTGCACTGGCCCGGCGGCGAACTCAGCTACGCGGAACTGAACGCCAACGCGAACCAACTGGCCCACCAGCTGATCGGGCTCGGCGCGGGTCCGGGGCAGATCGTGGCGCTGGCGATGCCGAGGTCGGCGGACATCGTGCTGGCCGCGCTCGCGGTCGCCAAGACCGGCGCCGCGTTCCTGCCCATCGACCCGGCCTACCCGGCGCAGCGCATCGAGTTCATGCTCGCCGACAGCAAGCCGCTGCTGACCATCACCGGGATCGGCCCGCTCACCGGCCCCACGCACAACCCGGCCGACACGGACCGGACCACCCCACTGCACCTGGCCCACCCGGCCTACGTGATCTACACCTCCGGATCGACCGGCACCCCCAAGGGCGTGCTGGTGCCGCACACCGGCATCGCGAACTTCGCGCACGCGGAGATCGAGCACCTGAGCGTGAAACCGGGCGACCGGGTGTTGCAGTTCGCGTCGCCGAGTTTCGACGCGTCGATCTTGGAGCTGCTGCTCGCGTTGCCTGCCGGCGCGACCCTGGTCAGCCCGCCGGCGGGGCCGCTGCTGGGCGAACAGCTCGCCGAGGTACTGGCCGAGCAGCGCATCACGCACGCGCTGATCCCGCCCGCAGCGCTCGGCACGGTGCCGACAACAGCGTTGCCCACGTTCCAGCACCTGGTCGTCGGCGGCGACGCGTGTTCCGCGGAACTGGTCAGCCGCTGGGCACCGGGACGCCAACTGGTCAACGCCTACGGGCCGACCGAGACGACCGTGGTGGCGACCTGGAGCGACCCGCTGCACCCGACTGGCCAACCGCCGACCATCGGCGCGCCCATCGCGAACACGAAGGCTCACCTGCTCGATGTGAACCTGCGGCCGGTGCCGATCGGCTCGATCGGCGAGCTGTACGTGTCGAGTCCCGGCTTGGCGCTGGGCTACCTCAACCAGCCCGGGCTGACCGCGGATCGGTTCGTGCCGGACCCGTTCGGCTCGCCCGGCGCGCGGCTCTACCGCACCGGCGACCTCGCCCGCTGGGACGAGCACGGCAGCCTGCACTACCTCGGCCGCACCGATCACCAGGTCAAGATCCGCGGCCACCGGGTCGAACCCACCGAGATCGAGACCGCGCTGCTGCGGCATCAGCTCGTCGAGCAGGCGGTCGTGGTGCCGCATCAGCAGCGGCTGGTCGGTTACGTGGTGTGCACCGCGAAACCGGCCGACGGCGAGCTGGTCGCGTTCCTGCGCCGGTCGCTGCCCGAGTACCTGGTCCCGGCCCTGATCATGCCGATCGACGCGTTCCCGTTGACCCCCAACGGGAAGCTCGACCGAGATGCCCTGCCCGAACCGGTGTTCGCCACCACGACCGAACACACCCCGCCGAGCACGGACACCGAACGCGCACTGGTGCGGATCTGGGCCGAGGTGCTCGGCGTGGACACGGTCGGCGTGCACGACAACTTCTTCTCCCTCGGCGGTGACTCCGTGCGCAGCGTGCTGATCACCGCCCGGGCCAAGGAGACCTTCGACGTGACCATCACGCCCAAGGACGTACTCACCGCGGGCACCGTCAGCGCGCTAGCCGACGTGGTCGAAGAACAGATCCTGCGTGAACTCGAACAACTCGTTGCGGACGAGGGGACAACACGATGACGTCGTCACGACAGGACCGGATCGACGCCCTTCCCGCGCATCTGCGGGAGAAGCTGCGCGCCCGGCTGGCCGGCACCGGCACACGGACGGACGTGATCCCGAAGGCGGGCCGCGATGCGCCGCTGCCGCTCTCGCCCGCCCAGCAGCGGTTGTGGTTCCTGCACCAGTTCCAGTCCGGCGACGCCAGTTACCACAGCGGGTCCGTGCTGCGGCTGACCGGGAGGCTCGACGTGCCCGCGCTCACCAGGGCGCTGCACGCCCTGCAGGCGCGGCACGAGTCGCTGCGCACCACGTTCGACGAGGTCGACGGCGTCGGCCGTCAGGTCGTGCACGCGCCCGGTCAGCCGGACCTGCGCGAGGTTGATTTGGGCGATGCCGACCTGGACCGGCTGCTGCTCGCCGAGTACGCCAGGCCCTTCGATCTGCGCGAAGGCCCGCTGTTCCGCGCGTCGCTGGTGCGGGTCGCCGATGACGAGCACGTGTTGCTGCTCGGCGCGCACCACATCGTGATCGACGGCTGGTCGATGGGCGTGCTGGTGCGCGAGCTGGCGGTGCTGTACAGCGACGGCGCCAAGGCCGAGCTGCCCGAGTTGGCGTTGCAATATCCGGACTTCGCGGTGTGGCAACGCGACCGGCTCGCCTCCGGCGCCGTCGGCGAGCAGCTCGACTACTGGACCCGGCAACTGGCCGGCGTGCCACCGCTGGAGCTGGCCACCGACCGGCCACGCCCGTCGGTCTACCGGACCGAGGGCGCGGTGCTCGACTTCGCGGTACCCGCCGACGTGACCGCCGCCCTGACCGCGTTGGCGCGAGAACGGCAGACCACGTTGTTCGCGGTACTCGTCGCCGCCTGCCAGGTGTTGTTCGCGCGCTGGTCGAACCAGGACGACATCGCGGTCGGCTCGGTGGTCAGCGGCCGGAACCGGCCCGAGCTGCACAACCTCGTCGGGTTCTTCGTGAACACGGTGGTGCTGCGGTCCACTGTGGATGAAGACAGGACGTTCAGCGAGTTCCTGGCCGTCGTCCGGGACGTCGCGCTGGACGCCGTCGCGCACGACGAAGCCCCGTTCGAGCAGGTGCTCGACGCGCTGCACGTGCAGCGCGAAATGAGCCGCAACCCGCTGTTCGACGTGATGGTGCTGTTGCACGACGCACCGGCCGCGTTTCCCGAGTTCGCCGGTCTGACCGCCACTCCGATGGATCTCGCCCGGGAGACCTCCAACTTCGACCTCACCTACGAGTTCCAGATGCGCGACGGGGTACTGACCGGGTCGGTCGAGTACAGCACGGCGCTCTACGACGAGGCGACCGTGCGCAGGATGGCCGGTCACCTCGGCACGCTGCTGGCGGCGGTTGCCGCCGAGCCGGACCGGCCACTCGCCGAGTTGGACATGCTCGCCCCGGCCGAACGCACCCAGGCACAGGGTCCGGTGGTACCGAGCGCGGCTCGCACCATGCCGGAGATCTTCCAGGAACAGGCGCACGCGACACCGGACGCGACCGCGCTGGTCTGCGGCCAGGACCGCTACACCTTCAGGGAGTTGAACGAGCGCGCCAACCAGCTCGCCCACCACCTGATCGCCGCCGGAATCGGGCCGGAGCGCGTGGTGGCGCTGCGGCTGCCGCGCACAGCGGACGCGATCGTCGCGTTGCTGGCGGTCTGGAAGGCAGGCGGCGTCTACCTGCCGATCGATCCGGGCCTCCCGGCCGACCGTGTCACGCTGCTGTTGGCCGACGCCCGGCCCGCGCTGGTCCTCACCTCACTCGAAACCCTCACGCACCAGCCAAAGACCGACCCGGTCACCGATCTCACTCCCGGCAACGCCGCCTACCTGATCTACACCTCCGGCTCGACCGGCACTCCCAAAGGTGTCCTGGTCGAGCATCGCGAGCTGGCCAACCTGCTCACCGCACACCAGGCCGGATTCCTGGCCGGGCGCGACCGGCTGCGTGTGGCGCTGACGGCCTCGCTGTCGTTCGACACGTCGCTGGAGGGCCCGGTCCTGATGACCGGCGGCCACGAACTGCACCTGATCGACGACGAGACCCGGCACGATCCGCAGGCCCTCGTCGACTACATCGCCGCGCACCGCATCGACTTCCTCGACCTCACCCCGACCTTCCTGCGGCAGCTGCTGCCCGCCGGGCTGCTCGACGCACGGCCTGCGATCCTCATGCTCGGCGGCGAAGCCCTCCCCGAACCACTCCGCCGCGCCCTGGCCGAAGCACCGCATACCACGGCCTACAACTTCTACGGTCCGACCGAGTCCACTGTGGATGCGACGTTCTGCGAGGTCACCGAGGACAGCGGCATCGGGCATCCACTGGCCAACCTGCGTGCCTACGTACTCGACGAGCGGCTGCGACCGGTACCGATCGGCGTACCGGGGCAGCTGCACCTGGCCGGGGCGCAACTCGCGCGGGGTTACCACGACCGTCCCGGGCTGACCGCGGACCGCTTCCGCGCCGACCCGTTCGGGCCGCCCGGCAGTCGCATGTATGCCACCGGCGATCTGGTGCGCAGGCGCGCGGACGGTCAACTCGACTATCTCGGCCGCACCGACCAGCAGATCAAGGTGCACGGCCACCGGATCGAACCGGGCGAGATCGAAACCGCCCTGCAACAACATCCTCAGGTCGAGGTCGCGGTGGTAACCGCGCATTCGGATGGCGAACGGCGTCGCCTGGTCGCCTACCTGGTCGGCGAGGCGTTACCCGACCCGGCCGAGTTGCGCGCGTTCCTCGGCGAGCGGCTGCCCGACTACCTGATCCCGGCCGCGTTCGTCCCGCTGACCAGCCTGCCCACCACCAGCACCGGCAAACTCGACCGGAATGCGCTGCCCGAACCGGAGTTCGGCTCGGTCACGCGCGAAGCGAGCCCGCGCACCGGCACCGAAGCGGCGCTCGCCGAGATCTGGGCGGAGGTGCTCGGGCTCGACCGGGTCGGCGTGCACGACAACTTCTTCACGCTGGGCGGCGACTCGATCCTGAGCATTCAGATCGTCTCGCGTGCGCGGCAGCGCGGTCTGCTGATCGGCCCGCGCGACGTGTTCCGCCACCAGACCGTCGCGGATCTCGCCACCGCCGTCCAGCACGCGACCGGCACTGACATCGATCGAGAGCGGGTCGCGGTCGCGCCGCTGGGCCCGATCCAGCGATGGTTCTTCGACACCTACGGTCCACTGGGCCACTTCACCATGTCGGTGCTGGTCGAACTGGACCCCGATGTCGACCATAGCGCTCTCCGGGCGGCGCTGAACGCGCTGGTCGCCACGCACGAAGCGTTGCGGACCCGGTTCGTCAACGTGGACGGCGAATGGCGGCAGGAGGTCCAGCCGGCCGGTCCGGTCGAGCTGCGCGTCGTCGCCGACGAGGAGCAGGCCGCCGCCGTGCGCGAGGAACTGGATCCCACCACGGGCGTGGTGTTCGCGGCGGCCCTGATCGGCTCGCGCTTGCTGCTGACCGCGCACCACCTGGTCGTCGACGGCGTGTCCTGGCGGATCCTGCTCGGCGACCTGGAAGCCGCCTACCAGGGCGCACACCTGCCTCCAGTCGGCACGTCGTTCGCCCGCTGGGCCCAGCGCATGGCCGGCTTCGCCGACGACACCTCGGTCTGGGCGGAACTCCTCGGCGACGCCGACGGCGCGCTGCCCGTCGACCACGACGGCGCCAACACCGTGGCCTCGATGCGGAAAACGACCGTTCGACTGTCCGCATCGGACACCGAAGCGTTGTTGCGCACCGTGCCGGGCGTGTACCGGACACAGGTCGACGACGTGCTGCTCACCGCGCTCGGCCGGGTGCTCACCGAGTGGACCGGCCGCGACCGGGTACTCGTCGAACGCGAGGGGCATGGCCGCGACGATGTGCTGGACCGGGTCGAACTGTCCCGGACGGTGGGCTGGTTCACCAGCATGTTCCCGGTCGCGGTGTCGACCGACCAGGACTGGGGCAAGGCCCTCAAGGCGACCAAGGAGCGGCTGCGCGCCATCCCGCACCACGGCATCGGCTGCCCTGCGCTTGCAGCCAATCCGCAGATCAGCCTGAACTACCACGGACAGTGGCACGACGCAGCGGGCGAGGGCCTCATCCGCCGGCAGCTGCCGGTCCCCGGCAGCGATCTGGCGCCGAGCGCGACCCGCACCATGCTGATCGACATCACCGGCTTCGTCGCCAACGGCGAACTCGAACTCACCTGGTTCTACTCCGACCAGGTCCACGAGTCGCAGACCGTGCGGCGCCTCGCGGACGCGATGCTGGACGCGTTGCGCGCGATCATCGCGCACTGTGCCGATCCGGCCGCCGGTGGGCGCACCCCCTCGGACTTCCCGCTCGCCCGGCTCGACCAGGCCACCGTCGACCGGTTGGCGGGCAATGGCCGCGCCATCGAGGACATCTATCCGTTGACCGGTCTGCAATCCGGCATGCTGTTCCACAGCCTGGTCGACACCGGCGGCAGCGTCTATCTCGACCAGGCGTGCCTGCGGCTGTCCGGGGTTGCCCGACCGGACCTGATCGGCGTCGCGTGGCAGCGCGTCGTGGACCGGAACCCGGTGTTGCGCAGTGCGATCTGCTGGCAGGACGTGCCCGAACCGGTGCAGGTGGTGCACACCTCGGTTCGGCTACCGGTCACCGAACACGACTGGCGCGCGCTGGACTGGGAGGCGCGACTCGCCGAGTTCCTCGCCGCCGACCTCGCCGCCGGGCTGGACCTGACCCGTGCGCCGCTGGCGCGCCTGGCCGTGGCCGCGCTGCCGGGTGACGAGGCGTTCGTGGTGTTCACCTCGCATCACCTGCTGCTCGACGGCTGGAGTCTCGGCCAGGTCTTCGCCGACATGTGCCGGGAGTACGCGGCGTTGCTGGGCGGTCAGCGGCTCGAACCGCTGCCGCGCCGCCCGTTCCGGGAGTTCATCGGCTGGCTGGCCGCACAGGACGAAGACCGGGCCATCGCGCACTGGCGGCAGGTACTCGACGGTTTCGACACACCCACCCCGCTCCCCTTCGACCGGCGTCCCGCACCGGAGCACCGCGCCGAGTCGGCGGCCGCCGTCGATGCCGAGCTGTCCGTTGTGGACACCGAGCTGATCCGGGAGATGGCCCGCAGGCGCGGTTTGACGATGAACACGCTGGTCCAAGGCGCGTGGGCAATGCTGCTGTCGCGTTACGGCGGCGGTGCCGAGGTGGTGTTCGGCACGACCGTGTCCGGCCGGCCCGCCGACCTTCCCGGCGCCGAGGACATGATCGGCATGTTCATCAACACGGTGCCGACCAGAACCACCGTCCACGCCGGCGAACGGGTCGCGGACTGGCTGCTGGCCCTCCAAGAGGCGCAGACCGAAGCGCGGCGGTTCGACTTCGTGTCGGTGTCCCGGACGCGGGCGTGCAGCGAGGTGCCCGAGGGCGTCAACCTGTTCGACAGCATGGTGGTGTTCGAGAACTACCCGTTCGACGAAAATGCCGTGCTGGACGCGGGCCTGCGTGTGCGCGAGGTGCGCGCTCGCGAGACCACCAACTTCCCGCTGTCCGCCCGCGTGCACGCCGACGACCGGCTGCACCTGCACCTCGCCTACGACCCCGCCCTGTTCGACGCGGCCACCATCCAGCGGATGGCCATCCACCTGGCTCGGCTGCTCACCGGTCTCGCCGCCGACCCGGACGGCTGTCTCCTCGATGTGCCGATGCTCGACCCAGCCGAGCTGCCCAAGGCCAACGGCAGTCCGACAGCCACGGTCAGCGCCACGCTGCCCGAACTCTTCCAGCTACAAGCGGCCGCGACGCCGGACGCGATCGCGGTCGGCACCCTGACCTACGCGGAGCTGAACGCGCGAGCGAACCAGTTGGCGCATCGGCTGATCGCCGACGGCGCAGGCCCGGAGAAGCTGGTGGCGCTGATCCTGCCCCGTTCGACCGACCTCGTCATCGCCATTCTCGCCGTGCTCAAGAGCGGCGCCGCCTACCTCCCGCTCGACCCCGACTACCCGGCCGAGCGCATCAACGCCACCATCGCCGACGCGCGGCCCGTCGCCGTCCTGGACGCGGTGTCCAAGACCGGCGAGTGGCCGAGCACCAATCCGGTGACCACTCTGCGACCGGACAACACCGCCTATGTCATCTACACCTCCGGTTCGACCGGACGCCCCAAGGGCGTGTTGATCCCGCACGCGAACGTGATCCGCCTGTTCTCGTCGACCGCGCACTGGTTCGGGTTCGACGAGACCGATGTGTGGACGCTGTTCCACTCCTACGCCTTCGACTTCTCGGTGTGGGAGCTGTGGGGACCGTTGCTGCACGGGGGGCGGCTGGTCGTGGTGCCGTACACGGTGTCGCGCTCCCCCGGCGAGTTCCGGCAGTTGCTGATCGACGAGGGAGTCACCGTCCTCAACCAGACACCGTCGGCGTTCTACCAGCTCATGGCGGCCGACGATGGCCAGCCGACGAGCCTGCGCCAGGTGATCTTCGGCGGTGAGGCGCTGGACGTGCGCAGGCTCGGCGCCTGGTACGCGCGGCACGCCGAGGACGCACCGCGCCTGGTGAACATGTACGGCATCACCGAAACCACCGTGCACGTCACCTACCTGGCCTTGGACGCCGCGAGTGCGCAGGGCGCCATCGGTGTGCCCATCCCGGACCTGCGCGGCTACGTGCTCGACGCCGACCTGCGACCGGTCCCGGTCGGCGTGCCGGGCGAGCTGTTCGTGGCGGGCGCCGGTCTGGCTCGTGGCTATCTGGGCCGGCCGGGCTTGACCGCCGATCGGTTCCTCGCCGATCCGTTCGGCGAGCCCGGTGGCCGCATGTACCGCACCGGGGACGTGGTGCGCCGGACCGCGTCGGGCCAGTTGGAGTTCGCCGGACGCGCGGACGCGCAGGTGAAGATCCGCGGGTTCCGGATCGAGCCGGGTGAGATCGAGGCCGCGCTGCTCGCGCTGCCGGAGATCGGTCAGGCGGTGGTCGTCGCCCGTGACGACCGGCTGGTGGCCTACCTGGTACCGGCCGCCGGTCACACCGTCGATCGGCGGGGGGTGCGTGCCGCGCTGGCCGCGACCCTGCCCGTGCACATGGTGCCTGCCGCGTTCGTCGCGCTCGGCGAACTGCCGTTGACCCGCAACGGCAAGCTCGACCAGCGCGCGCTACCCGCACCTGACGCGCAGACCAGCGGAGGTCAGGTGGCGCCGCGTACGGCAACGGAAGAGGCGATCGCGCTGGCGTGGGCGGAACTGCTCGGGGTGGGTTCGGTCGGCGTCGAGGACAACTTCTTCGAGCTGGGCGGCGACTCGATCGCCTCGATCCGGTTGGCCTCCAAGCTGCGCTCCGCGCTCGGTGTCGACGTCTCGCCGCGCACGACGTTCACCCACCTGACCGTGGCTGCGCAGGCGGCGGCGATCACGGGCGAGCAGGCGCAGGCCGCGATCGTGCCGAGTGGTCACCACGGTCCGGCGCCGTTGTCGTTCGCGCAGCAGCGGTTGTGGTTCCTTGACCAGTTCGAGCCGAACAGCACCGAATACCTGACCTGGTACGGCGTGCGTCTGACCGGCCCGCTCGACCTGACCAGGCTGACCGACGCTTTCAACACGTTGGTCGCCCGGCATGGGTCGCTGCGCACCACCTTCGACGACGGCACGCAGATCGTGCACGAACCCGAACCGGTACGCATCACCGTCGAGGACGCCGACCTGGCCTCGGTCCTCGCCGAGGAGAACAGCACGCCGTTCGACCTGCGCACCGGGCCACTGTGGCGGGTGCGGCTGGTTCGGCTCGGCGCCCAGGACCACGCCCTGAGCATCGCCATGCACCACATCATCACCGACGGCTGGTCCATGGGCGTACTGATCGACGAGCTGTGCGCGGCCTATCAGCACAAGCCACTGCCCGAGCCCGAACTGACCTATGTGGACTACGCGATCTGGCAGCGCGGCCAGGACATGGCGCCACAACTGGACTACTGGCGCGAGCAGCTGACCGGTCTGGTCCCGCTCGATCTCCCGACCGACCATCCCCGCCCGCAGGTGCGGACCAGCAACGGCGGCGTTGCCGAGTTCACGCTGCCTGCCGACGGGCTGCGGGCGTTGGCCGCGCGGGGCGGCGGCAGCCTGTTCGGCGCGCTGGTCGCGGTGACGTCGCTGCTGCTGCGTCGCTGGAGCGGGCAGAGCGACATCGCGGTCGGCACGGTGGTGTCCGGCAGGCAGCGCACCGAACTGGCCGGGCTGATCGGCGTGTTCGTCAACACGATCGTGCTGCGCTCGCAGGTCACCGACGCCGATTCGTTCACCGAGCTGCTCGGCGCGGTCCGGGACACGGTCCGGGACGGCTTGGCCCACCAGGACGTGCCGTTCGAGCGGGTGGTCGACGAACTCGCGCCCGACCGCGACACCAGCAGGACCCCGCTGTTCCAGGCCATGATCGTGCTGCAGAACGCGACCAATCCGGTGCCGGTGCTGCCGGGTGTCACCGTGTCCGATCTGCCGTTGCCGGAGCAGACCACCAGCTTCGACCTCAGCTTCGACTTCGTCGAGCAGGGCACCGAACTCGCCGGTTCGGTCGTCTACAACACCGATCTGTTCGAGGCGGCGACGATCCAGCGGATGGTCGCGCACCTGCTCGCCGTGTGTGCCGCCGTCACCGCGGCCCCGGACCGTCCACTCGGCACCCTCGACCTGTCCCCCGCTCCCGAACGACAGCAGCTGCTCGGCTGGTCCGGCGAAGCGCTGGACGTGCCGGTGCGGACGTTCCCGGAGCTGTTCGCGGCGCAGTGTGCCCGTACCCCGGATCGCACCGCGCTGGTCTGCGGCCCGCGCAGGCTCACCTATGCCGAACTGGACGAACAAGCCAACCGGCTGGCCCACCTGCTGGTCGAACGCGGCGTCGGGCCCGAGCGCATCGTCGCGCTGAAACTGCCGCGCACGGCGGACATGGTGATCGCGATGGTCGCGGTGTGGAAGGCGGGCGGCGTGTACCTGCCGATCGATCCCGAGCTTCCGTCCGAACGCATCGAGTTCGTCATCGATGACGCCAAGCCGGTCCTGGTGATCGACGCGATCGACCCGGCGGAACTGGCCACCCGGCCCAGCACCGCGCCGGCGACCGGCCTGCGGCCGGAGAACACCGCCTACGTCATCTACACCTCCGGCTCGACCGGGCGTCCGAAGGGCGTCGCGGTGCCGCACCGGGCGCTGGCCAACCTGCTCGGGTGCCACCGAGCCGGGTTCGTGGCCGACGCGGGTGGGCGGCCGCTGCGGGTCGCGTTGACCGCCATCTTCTCCTTCGACACGTCATTGGAGGGGCCACTGCTGATGGCGGACGGCCACGAACTGCACGTGATCGACGAGAACCTGCGGCTGGACCCGAACGCGCTGGTCGAATACGTGGCGGCCAACCGGATCGACTTCCTCGACCTGACCCCGTCCTACCTGGCCCAACTACTGCCCGCAGGACTGCTCGACGCGCGGCCCGCGATTCTCATGCTCGGCGGCGAGGCGTTGAGCGAGCCGCTGTGGCGTGAACTCGCGGCGGCACCGGGCACCCTCGGCTACAACTTCTACGGTCCTACCGAAACCACGATCGACGCCCTGGTTTGCCGAGTCGACCAGGCCGACCGGCCGCTGGTGGGCAGGCCGCTGGGCAACCTGCGCGCCTACGTGCTGGATCCCGCGTTGCGACCGGTGCCGGTCGGGGTCGCGGGCGAACTGTTCCTCGCCGGGGCTCAGCAGGCGCACGGGTATCTGAACCGGCCGGGGCTCACCGCGGACCGGTTCATCGCCGATCCGTTCGGCCCGCCTGGTTCCCGGATGTACCGCACCGGCGACCTGATGCGCTGGACCGGCGACGGCAATCTCGACTACCTGGGCCGAATCGACGACCAGGTGAAGGTGCGCGGTCACCGGATCGAACTGGGCGAGGTGGAGGCGGCGCTCCAGCGGCTGCCCGGCGTCACCGCCGCCGCGGCCGCCGTGCGGGACGGCAAGCTGGTCGGCTACCTGGTGCCGGGCGGCGCTGCGCCGACCGAACTGCGCGCGGCATTGCGCCGGTCGCTGCCGGACTACCTGGTGCCGACCGTGTTCGTGGCCTTGGACGAACTGCCGAGCACCCCGAGCGGCAAGGTCGACCGCCGCGCGCTGCCCGCACCGGCGCTCGACACGCACCGAGCCGAGCACGTGCCACCACGGACACCGGTCGAGCACGCACTGGCCGGCATCTTCGCTGAGGTGCTCGGGCTCGAGCAGGTCGGCGTCACCGACAACTTCTTCTCCCTCGGTGGCGATTCGATCCTGTCCATTCAGATCGTGGCCAGGGCGCGGGCCGCCGGGCTGATGCTGACCAGCAAGGACGTGTTCCTGCGGCAGACCATCGCCGAGCTGGCCCCGGTCGCCGTGCGCACCGACGAGCGCGCGCTCCGCGCCGAGGTGACCGGGCCCGCGCCGTTGACCCCGATCCAGCGCTGGTTCTTCGCCGCGCACGGCGACCGGCCCGACCACTACGGCATGTCCCTGCTCGCCGGACTCGACGAGGACGTGGACGTGGATCTGCTGCGCGCCGCACTGGTCGCGGTGACCGAGGCTCATGAGGCATTGCGGTTGCGCTTCGACGGCCTGACGCAGGACGTCGCCGAGGTCGATCCGAACCTGCTGCTCCAGGTCGGCGACGTGGACGTTCAGTCCACTATGGACATCTCGGTCGGTTCGCTGTTCCGCTGCGCGTTGAACGGCTCCAGGCTGTTGCTGGCCGCGCATCACCTTGTCATCGACGGCGTGTCCTGGCGGATCCTGGTCGAGGACCTGGAGACGGCGTAT
The DNA here is from genome assembly GCA_035248365.1 of Pseudonocardiaceae bacterium. Classification (GTDB taxonomy): domain Bacteria; phylum Actinomycetota; class Actinomycetes; order Mycobacteriales; family Pseudonocardiaceae; genus CAJCJE01. Next base: position 14,498 of record DATFHN010000135.1, read on the forward strand.
CGGCAGCTCGCGGCGGGTGAACCGGTCTCGCTGCCGGTCGAGCGCACCGGATACCGGACCTTCGCCACGGCGCTGGCCGAGCACAGCTTCGCCGGCGAACGGGAGTACTGGACCGGCATCGCCGCCCGGCCGGTCCCGGTCGATCGAGCGGGCCGGAACACGATCGGCAGCGCCGCCACGGTGTCGGCTCGGTTGGGCCGGGCGGACACCGATGCGTTGCTGCGCGCGGTGCCCGAGGTGTACGCGACGCAGGTCAACGACGTGTTGCTGACCGCGCTGAGCCGGGTGCTGGCGCGGTGGACCGGCGCGGATTCGGTGTTGATCGGATTGGAGGGCCACGGCCGTCAGGAGGTCGTGCCAGCGGTCGACGTGTCGCGGACGATCGGCTGGTTCACCGCCGAGTACCCGCTCGCGCTGACCGTCTCGCCCACGTCGGACCTCGGGACGGCGCTGAAGTCGGTGAAGGAGCAGATCCGCGCGGTGCCCAGCCACGGCATCGGCTACGGCGCGCTGCGCTACCTCGCCGATGGGCCGGTCGCGCCGCAGCCGCCGGTGTCGTTCAACTACCACGGTCAGTGGGGCGAGGTCGCCGGTGACGGCCTGATCCGGCGCTGGCTGCCGACGGCCGGCGCCGACGCGGCCCCGGAACTGGAGCGCGGCTACCTGATCGACGTGACCGGCGCGGTCGCCGATGGCGAGCTGGAACTGGGCTGGACCTACTCGACCGCCGTGCACGACGAGGCCACCATCACCCGCCTGGCCGACGAACTGATCACCGAACTACGGGCCATCGTGGCCCACTGCGCGCGACCCGATGCCGGTGGCCGCACCCCGTCCGACTTCCCGTTGATCTGCCTGGATCAGGCGCAGGTCGATCGGCTGGCGGGCGACGGCAGGTCCGTTGTGGACATCTATCCGCTGACGCCGTTGCAGACCGGCATGCTGTTCCACCGGCTCGCCGACGCCGACTCGACCGCCTACGTCGATCAGCTGCGGATCCGGTTGACCGGCGTCGACGACCTCCCCGCGCTGATCGCGGCCTGGCAGGAGGTGGTCGCAGCCACGCCGGTGTTGCGCGGCGCCGTCGTCTGGCACGGCGTGCCCGAACCGGTGCAGGTGATCCACGCGGACGCCCCGCTGCCGATCACCGAGTACGACGCTGATCTTGCCGAGGTCTGCGCGGCCGAACGCGCGGCAGGCGTCGATCTGGACCGGCCGCCGCTGATGCGCCTGGCCGTTGTGCGCGTCGCCGAGGGCGAGGTGGTGCTGATCTGGACCGTGCACCACCTGATCCTGGACGGCTGGAGCCTGGGCCAGGTCTTCACCGAGGTTTGCGCGCGCTACGCGGGCGCGGCGCCGACGCCGAGGCGGCCGTTCCGCGACTACCTGCACTGGCTGTCCACTCAGGACAAAGAGGCAGCCCGGGCGTACTGGCGGGAGGCATTGGCCGGGGCCACGTCGGCTACTCCGTTGCCCTACGACCACCGCCCGGCCGGTACCCACCGGACCGAATCCACCGAGTCCGTCCCGCTGCACCTGCCTGCCGCGTTGACCACGACGGCTCGCGAACACGGCCTCACGGTCAACACCCTGGTGCAGGGCGCGTGGGCGTTGTTGCTGGCTCGGCACGGCGGCATCGACGACGTCGTGTTCGGCACCACCGTGTCCGGCAGGCCCGCCGACCTGCCCGGCGTCGAGTCGATGATCGGCATGTTCATCAACACGGTGCCGACCAGGATCACGCTGCCCAGCGACGACACCACCGTGCTGGAGTTCCTGCGCGCGGTGCAGGCCGAGCAGAGCGAGGCGCGCCGGTTCGAGCACGTCGCACTGGCCGACCTGGCGCTGCCGATGTTCGAGAGCATGATCGCGTTCGAGAACTATCCGGTCGACGAGGCCGCGATCACCGGTTCCGGCCTGGCCGTCGCCGGGGTCGAGGGTATGGACGCCACCACGTTCCCGCTCTCCGTTCGGGCCGATCTCGGCACCGGGCTGCATGTCGACCTGTGCTACGACCCGCACCTGTTCCAGGCCGAGACGGTAGGAAACCTGGCGCAACGGCTGGGCCGGCTGCTGACCGGATTGTGTGCGGGGTTCGACGAGCCGGTGCGCGCGGTGTCCATGCTCGGCGAGGGCGAGCATCGGCAGCTGCTCGACCTGGGACGGTCCGATGCGGAGCGGTCGGACGCCGAACTGCTCCCGCCTTTCGCCGATCCGGATGCGGTGGCGGTCGGTGCGCTGACCTATGCGGAGCTGGACGCGCGGGCCAACCAGGTCGCGCGCTGGCTGCGGGCGCGAGGCGCGGGGCCCGAGGTGGTGGTCGCGGTGTGCTTGCGCCGGTCGGCGGATCTGGTCGTCGCTCTGGTCGGCGTGCTCAAAGCCGGTGCGGTCTATCTCGCGCTCGACCCGGAGCAGCCGGCCGAGCGGCTGGCCGCGTTGCGGGCCGATGCGGGCGCGGCGATCGTGCTCGACGATCCGGCCGAATGGCCCGGCCAGCCAACCAACGCCCCGGCTGACCTGTCGTCGCCGCGCGACCTTGCCTATCTCGTGTACACGTCCGGCTCGACCGGCAAGCCCAAGGGGGTCGGGGTCGAACGCGGCGCGTTGGCCGGGCATCTGGACGCGATCACCGAGCGGTTCGGCATCGGCGCCGAGGATGTGGTGCTGCACCTGGCGCGGCCGACCGTGGACGTGGCCATCGAGCAGGTGCTGTCCGCGTTGCGCGCGGGCGCGCGGCTCGTCGTGCCCGGCGAGGAGTTGATGTCGGCCGAGGCGATGGTGCGGCTGTTCGACGACGAGCGGATCACCGTGGCGAACCTGCCTTCCGGCTACTTCCACGAACTCGCGGCCCGCGTGTGTACGACACCGAGCACGTTGCGCCTGATGATCTCGGGCAGCGATCGGCTCGCGCCGCAAGCCGCGGCGACGTGGTCCGCGCGGACCGGTGTGCCGCTGCTCAACGCCTACGGTCCGACCGAGACGGTGATCACCGCGACCGTGCACGAGGTGCGCGATGGCGATGTCGCCATTGGACGGCCGGTCGGCGCGCGCGACGCGTATGTGCTGGACCGCGAGGTGCGGCCGGTTCCGGTCGGGGTCGCGGGCGAGCTGTGGCTGGCCGGCGAGCTGCTCGCGCGCGGCTACGCCGGCAGGCCAGGACTGACCGCGTCGCGGTGGGTGCCGTGTCCGTTCGGTGCGCCGGGACACCGGATGTATCGCACCGGCGACCTGGCCCGCTGGCGGGCGGACGGCACGCTGGAACATCTCGGCCGGGTCGACGACCAGGTCAAGATCCGGGGTTTCCGGATCGAACCGGGCGAGGTCGAGGCGGCACTGGCCGGGCATCCCGATATCGCCGAGGCCGTGGTGGTCACCCGCGACGACCGGCTGGTGGCCTACCTCGTGCCGGGCGAGCCGGAGGGCCTGCGGGCGTGGCTGGCCGAGCGGCTGCCCGCGCACCTGGTCCCGGCCGCGTTCGGCGTGATCGAGCGGATTCCGCTGACCGGCAACGGGAAGGTCGATCGCGCCGCGCTGCCCGCCCTCGACGTCGAGACCGCCGGCTACGTGCCGCCCGCGTCAGCGGCCGAGGAAGCGGTCGCCCGGGTGTGGGGCGAGGTGCTCGGGGTCGAACGGATCGGGCGGCTGGACAACTACTTCGCGCTCGGCGGCGACTCGATCCGGGCCATCCGCGTTGTCGCGTTGCTGCGCGACGAGCTGGGGGTCGACGTGTCGCCGCGGGCGCTGTTCGACCGACCCACGGTGGCCGCGTTCGCGGCCGGTCTGCGCGACACCGCCGATCACGGTCCGCAACTGCGACGGGTGTCGCGTGATACGCCGCCGCTCGCGTCGTTCGCGCAGCAGCGGTTGTGGTTCCTGGACGACTTCGAGCCGGACTCGACCGCCTACCTGACCGGGTACGCGGTGCGGCTGCGCGGTCCGCTCGACATCGAGGCGCTGCGCGGCGCGTTCACGCTGGTCGTCGCCAGGCACGAGGCGTTGCGCACCACGTTCGCCCCGCTGGGAACCGAACTGGTGCAGGTGATCCACGAACCGGCCGAGGTCGAACTGCCCGTGCTCGACGGCGCCGAGCTGGCGCAGGTGTTGCACGCGCAGGCGACCGTTCCGTTCGATCTGCGCAACGGGCCGCTGCTGCGGGTGCGGCTGCTGCGGATGGCCGCTGACGAGCACGTGCTGACCGTCGCGCTGCACCACATCGTCACCGACGGCTGGTCGATGGGCATCATCGGTGATGATCTCGCGGCCGCGTATGCCGCGCTGAGCAGCGGTACCCGGCCGGAGCTGCCGGAACCGCGCTGGCAGTACGCCGATGTCGCGGCCTGGCAGCGGGCCGCCTTGGACGGCGAGGGACTCACCGCGCAGCTCGACCACTGGCGCACCGAACTCGCCGACCTGACCCCGCTCGATCTGCCCACCGACCGGCCACGGCCCGCCGTGCACACCAGCAACGGCGCGGTGTGCGACTTCACCATCCCGGCCGACGTCGCGTCCGCGCTGCGCGGGCTGGCCGGTCGGCACGACACCACGTTGTTCGTGCCGTTGCTGGCCGCCTGCCAGGTTCTGCTGCACCGCTGGTCCGGTCAGGACGACGTGACCGTCGGCACCGCGACCTCCGGCCGCCAGCGTCCCGAACTGGCCGAGGTGGTCGGGTTCCTGGTCAACACGGTCGCTCTGCGGACTCGGATCGTGCCGGGCGAACCGTTCGGCGTGCTGCTCGATCGGGTGCGCGACACGGTGCTGACCTGCTTCGCCAACCAGGACGTGCCGTTCGAGCGCATCGTCGACGAGCTGAAACCGGTCCGGGACACCAGTCGCGCGCCATTGTTCGACGTGCTCGTGGTGCTGCAGAACGCGCCGGCCGGCGCGGCCGGGTTGGCCGGGCTCGTGGTCGAGGAACTGAGCCTGCCGGCCGTGACCGCGAACTATGACCTCACCGTCGAGTTCCGCGAGTCCGATGGCGTGCTGCACGGCGCGCTCGCCTACAACACCGACCTGTTCGAACCGGAGACGGCGCAGCGGTTTACCGAGCATCTCGGTGTGCTGCTGGCCGCGATCGCCGCCGACCCCGATTGCGCGGTGCGCGACCTTCCGCTGCTCACCGAGCACGAGCGGGCGCGGTTGACCGGCGGCTGGAACGACACCGGACGCGCGCTGCCCGCGGAGTTGTTGCCCGCGCTCGTCGCCGCCGAGGTCGCGGCCCATCCGGACACGATCGCGATCGACTCGGCCGAGGAAACGGTGAGCTACGCCGAGTTCGGCACCAGGGTCAACCGGTTCGCGCGGTTGCTGATCTCGCGCGGCATCGGGCCGGAAGATGTGGTCGCGCTGGTGCTGCCCAAGTCGGTGGCCAACACGGTCGCGCAGGTCGCCGTGCAGACGGCCGGGGCGGCCTATCTCCCGATCGATCCTGGCTATCCGGAGCAGCGCATCCAGCTGATGCTCGACGATGCCCGGCCCGCGCTGGTGATCACCGCCGACGAGTACCTCGCGTTGAGCCAGACCGCCGCGACGCTGCCGGGCGAGGAGATCACCGATCCCGACCGGCTGGCCCCGCTGCGCGCCGCGAACGCCGCCTATCTGATGTACACGTCCGGTTCGACCGGGACACCCAAGGCGGTGCGGGTCACGCACTCCGGGCTGGTGAACCTCGCGCGAGCGGGCATCGCCGATTACGGGATCAGGCCGGGCGAGCGCGTCATGCACAACGTGGCGCCCACCTTCGACCCGTCCGTGCTGGAACTGGGCCTGACCCTGCTCGCCGGCGCCACACTGGTGATCCCGCCCGCCGGGCCGCTGCTCGGCGCGGAGCTGTTCGACTTCCTGCGTTCGCAACGGATCGGCCACCTCGTCATTACCCCGCTCGCCCTGTCGACCGTGCCGGATCCGGCGGAGAACGGCGGGCTGCCCGACCTGCGCTCCGTGATCGTCGGCGGCGACGTCTGCCCGGCCGATCTGGCCGATCGCTGGGCCGCCGATCGGTGCATGATCAACGCGTACGGGCCGACCGAGGCGACGGTGGCCGTTACCTGGACCAGTCCGCTGAAGCCGGGTTCGGGCGCGCCGACGTTGGGTGGACCGATCGACAACACCCGGCTGCACGTGCTGGACGACATGCTGCGGCCGGTGCCGGTCGGGGTGCGCGGCGAGCTGTATGTCAGCGGGGCCGGCCTGGCCCGGGGCTATCACGATCGGCCCGGACTGACCGCGGAACGGTTCGTCGCCAACCCGTTCGGTCCGCCGGGCAGCCGGATGTATGCGACCGGGGACGTGGTTCGCCTGCGGCCCGATGGTCAGCTGGAGTTCGCCGGGCGAGTCGACGATCAGGTCAAGATCCGCGGTATCCGCATCGAGCCGGGCGAGATCGAGGCCGCGCTGCGCGCCCATCCGGCGATCGCCGACGCCGCGGTGGTCGCGCACGAGGACAAGCCCGGCGTGCGCCGGCTGGTCGGTTATCTGGTGGCCGGTGAGGCCGCACCGGACGCCGCCGAGCTGCGGGTGTTCCTCCGAGATCGGCTGCCCGAGCACCTGGTCCCGGCCGCGTTCGTCACGCTGGCCGCGTTGCCGTTGCGGGCCAGCGGCAAGCTCGACCGCGCCGCGCTGCCCGCGCCCGAGTTCGAACCGTCGGGTCCCGAGTACGTCGCACCACGCACCCGCACCGAAAGCGTGCTGGCGCAGGTGTGGGCAGAGGTGCTCGGTGTCGCGCAGGTCGGCGTGCGGGACAACTTCTTCGAACTGGGCGGGGACTCGATCTTGAGCATCCAGGTCGTGTCGCTGGCCCGCCGGCGTGGGCTGGCGCTGCGGTCGAAGGACCTGTTCCTGCATCAGACCATCGCGAGCCTGGCCGAACAGGTCACGCTGGCCGAGGACGACGAAGCCGAGGACGCCCCGGTGACCGGCGCGGTGCCGCTGACGCCGATCCAGCACTGGTTCTTCGAGACCCACGGCACGGCACCGGAGCACTTCAACCAGTCGATGCTGGTCGAGGTGCCCGCCGACGTGGACGAGGCCGCGCTCGGCGCGGCCCTGAACGCGCTGCTGGACCACCACGACGCGCTGCGCCTGCGGTTCCAGTACACCGACGGGGTCTGGCAGGCCGAGAATCCGCCTGCTTGTGCGACCGAGCTGCCGCTGCGGCACGCGTTCGCCGATGGCGCGGAACTGGTCGAGGTCGCCGACCGGGTGCACGCCGGGTTCGACCTGGCCACCGGCCCGTTGTTCGCCGCGATGCTGTTCGACGCGGGCGGCAGGCCGACCCGGTATCTGTTCCTGGCCGCGCACCATCTGGTCGTCGACGCGGTGTCCTGGCGGATCCTGCTGGCCGACCTCACCACTGCCTATCACCAGGCCGCGCACGGCGAGGAGGTCGACCTGGGCCGGCGCGGCACGTCGTTCCGGGACTGGGCGACGCGGCTGGCCGAGTACACCGCGTCGGGCGGGTTCGACGCCGAACTCGACCACTGGCTTGACGTGTCCACAGTGGAACTGCCGGAGTCGCCGGGCAGTGGCGAGACCGAGGTGTCGGTGCGGCTGGGCCGGGACGACACCGACGCGCTGCTCCGCTGCGCCCCGGCCGTCTACCGCACCCGGATCAACGACGTGCTGCTGGCCGCGCTGGCTTGCGCCGTGACCAGGTGGACGGGCGGCGACCGGATCACCGTCGATCTGGAGGGACACGGGCGGGAGGAGCTGTTCGACGAGATCGACGTGTCCAGGACGGTCGGCTGGTTCACCAGCGTGCACCCGGTGACGATCACCGTCCCGGAGGGCGAGCAACCGTGGCGGCAGCGGGTGCGCGCGGTGCGTCGCCAGTTGCGGGCGATACCGGACAACGGCATCGGCTTCGGCGCGCTGCGCCATCTCGGTGCCCCGGAGATCCGGGCCAAGCTGGCCGGCAAACAGGCGCCGATCGCGTTCAACTACCTCGGCCAGTGGGACGGCGACTCCGGTGAACCGGACGAGTTGCTGTGCGCCGTGCACGGCGGGATCGGCCGGGAGCACGCCGACGCGGATCGCGGTGCTCACCTGATCGAGGTCGCGGGCGGCGTGCAGGACGGCGAACTCGCGTTCTCCTTCCTGTACCAGCCGGATCGGGTCGGTGAGGCCGCGCTCCGCGCGGTCGCCGACGACTTCCTCGCCGCGTTGCACGGCATCGCGGCCGACTGCCGGAGGCAGCAGTGACCGAATCCCAGACCACCACGGTTGTGGTGCCGCTGACCAGGAACCGGAACTACCAGATCCTGTGGGGCAGCCAGGCGCTGTCCATGTTCGGCACCAACGCCACCTACATCGCCTATCCCCTGCTGGTGCTGGTGCTGACCGGCTCACCAGCCCTGTCCGGCCTGGTGCTCGGCGTTAGCGCGGCCGCCGAACTCGTCGCGGGCATTCCGGCCGGCGCGTTCGCCGACCGCTGGAGCCGCAAGCGGATCATGCTGATCTGCGAGGCCGTGCAGGCCGTCACCACCGCCGTTTTCGTGCTGGCGTTGTGGTGGCATCTCGCCAACGCGGCCATGCTGCTGGTGGTCGCGGTGGTGCTCGGTGCCTGCGAATCGGTGTTCCGGCCAGCGGAGACCGCGTGCCTGCCCAGCATCGTGCCCGGCGAGCAGGTGGCCGGCGCGGTCGCGGGCAACGCCGCTCGCGGCTATCTCGGCAACCTCGCGGGCACCGCGGCGGGCGGTTTCCTGTTCGCGATCAGCCGGGCGCTGCCGTTCGTGGCCAACCTGCTCGCGCACGGTGTGTCGTTGCTGGCGCTGGCCTTCCTGCGGCTACCCGACCGCGAACCCGCGCCGCCCGTGCCACTGCGCCATCTCGGCCGGGAGATGCTGGATGGCCTGCGGTTCATGTGGGCACACCGCAACATCAGGGTGACCTCGCTGTGCGCGGTGCTGCTGAACCTGTTCTTCAGCGCCTTCTACATCGTGATCGTGGTACTGGCGCGCTCGCGCGGCATGTCCTCAGGCGAGATCGGCGTGATGGTCGCGATGCTCGGCGTGGGCGGCATCCTCGGCGCCCTCGCCGCGCCGCGCCTGACCAGGATCCTCAGCCCGTACCAGTGCATCGTAGGCGTGTTCTGGACGTTGACAGTGCTCACGCCGCTGGCCGTGTTCGTGCACAACGGCTACCTGATGGGTGTGCTGTTCGCCGCGATGGCGCTGGTGCCGCCGGCCGCCAACACCGCGATCATCTCCGAGCAGCTGCTGTCCACACCGGACGAACTGCGCGGCAGGCTCTCCGGTGTGCTCGGCGTGCTCGCCGGCGCGGCAGCCGCCATCGGGCCCACCCTCGGCGGCGCGCTCACCGCTGCCGTGTCCGGGGTGACCGCGGTGCTGTGCTGCTCGGCAGGCATCGCGCTGCTCACCGTGCTCGCCACCATCAGCCCCACCCTCCGCCATTTTCCCCGCCACTCCACTATGGAAAGGAACACTCCCGATGAATGACGAGGACACCACCACCTACCAGGTGCTGCGCAACGACGAGGAGCAGTACTCGCTGTGGCCGGTGATGCTGGATGTGCCGGCGGGCTGGACGACGGTCGGCAAGCAGGGCACGAAGGCCGAGTGCATGTCCTATGTGGACGAGGTGTGGACCGACATGCGCCCGCGCAGCCTGCGCGAACAGATGGCCGCCGACGCGAGGAAGCAGAGCTGATGAGCCTGACCGATCTCGGCACGCCGGAAACCTCGGCCTTCGACGGCATGATCGCCTGGTGCCGCGAGCAGCGCGGAAACGGGCCGGTGCGCTACAACGAGGCGCAGCAGGCGTGGGAACTCTACGACCACGCCGACGTGTCGCGCGTGTTGTCCGATCCGGCCACGTTCTCCTCGGACTTCTCCGGGCTCGCGCCCAGCCAGGAGGATTTCGACCTGTTCATCAAGGGCGACATCACGGGTGTCGATCCGCCCCGGCACCGCAAGCTGCGCAACCTGGTCAGCCAGGCCCTCACCCCGAGGATGGTCGCCGGGCTGGCGCCGCGCATCCGGGCGCGCACCGAAGCCCTGCTGGACGCCCTCGACGGAGCGGACGAGTTCGAGATGGTCGACACGCTGGCCGATCCGCTGCCGATCATGGTGATCGCGGAGATGCTCGGCATCCCGGTCGACGACTGGCCGCTGCTGCGCGGCTGGGCCGCGACCATGCTGGGCACCGACGACGTGCGCGACGACACCACGCAGGAGGACATCGAGCGGGCGCTGGCGGAACTGGCGCCGACCGTGCGTCAACTCAACGAGTACCTGCGCGCGCACATCCGGCGCTGCCGCGCCAACCCCGGCGACGATCTGACTGCCAGGCTGATCGGTGCGGAGGTCGACGGGCAGCGGCTGAGCGACGACGAGATCCTCGGTTTTGTCGGTGCGGTGCTCTCGGCCGGTCACATCACCATGACCGCGATGCTGACCAGCGCGATCGTCCTGCTCGACGCGAACCGGGATGCCGCGGCGCAGGTCCGCGCCGACCCGGCCCTGCGTCCTGGCGCGCTCGACGAGGTGATCCGCTGTCGTCCGCCGTTCCCGCAGATCGGCAGGCGCACGACCACCGAAGTGGAGATCGCCGGAACCACGATCCCGGCGAACGCGATGATCACGCTGTGGGTGGCCGCGGCCAACCGGGACCCGGCCCGCTTCGCCGACCCGGACCGGTTCGACATCCATCGCAAACCGAACCCGCACCTCGCCTATGGCCACGGCATCCATTTCTGCGTCGGTGCGCCGCTGGCGCGGCTGGAGGCGTCGGTGGTGCTCGACACGCTGTTCGACCGTTACCGGGACATCACCATCGCCGCGCGACCACCCGCCGAGTTCCGCAATCCGTGGCTGCTCACGGCCGCGAAGCGCCTGCCGCTCACCGTCGTGCCCGCGTGAGCCTGCCGGGTGGCCGGCGAGCAGCAGCTGAACTCGCCGGCCACCGGGCTCACGGGCAGGCAACGGGGGTATTCCGCGAGAATGAATCCGGACGGTGCGCTGACCATCGGCGTCGAGGAAGAGTTCCTGCTCGTCGACACCGAGGGACAACTGGCCACGGTGGGGCCACAGATGTCGGCGGAGTTGGGCCAGACGCCGGACGGGCAGGTAGAGCACGAACTGCGACGCTGCCAGGTGGAGTCCGCCACCGAGGTCTGCCATTCGGTCGCCGAACTCGTCGAGGACCTGCACCGGTTGCGCACGCGGCTGATCAACCGGGCGGCCCAACACGGCGTTCGGCTGCTTCCCAGTGGCACCACCGTGCTGGCTTTGGGCAGCGAGCCAGGGTTCACCCGCGACCACCGCTACCAGCGGATGGCCACCGAGTTCGGTGAGCTGGCCGACCAGTCGCTGACCTGTGCCTGCCATGTGCACGTCGCGATTCCGGATCGCGAGAGCGGCATGGTGGCCAGCAACGCGCTGCGGCCGTGGCTGCCCGTTTTGCTGGCGCTCTCGGCCAACTCGCCCTTTCACGCTGGCACCGACACCGGCTACGCGAGCTGGCGGCACCTGCTCTGGACCCGATGGCCCTCGGCGGGCGCACCGCCGCACTTCGATTCGACCGACGACTACGAGTCTCGTGTGGACGGTCTGCTCCAGTCCGGCGCCATCGTGGATCGCGGCATGATCTACTGGGACGTCCGGCTCTCCGAGCACGTGCCGACCGTGGAAGTGCGGATCGCCGACGTCGCTCCGGACGTGCAGGGCGCCGCCCTGGTGGCCGCGCTGGTGCGCGCGCTCATCGGCCAGGCCCTCGACACGATGGACACCAGCCTGGGCAAGGGACTCACGCAGGAGGTGTTGCGGGCGCGGTTGTGGCGCTCGGCTCGCGATGGCCTGACCGGAGCCTGCGTCGAACCGCGCTCCGGGTGCCTGGTACCGGTCTGGCAGGTGGTGGACGATCTGGTCGGCCGGCTCGGGTCGCAGCTGCGGGCGACCGGAGATGACGCGTTCGTCGCGGACGCGATCGGTCGCCTCCGCGCCACCGGTGGCGGAGCGCAACGCCAGCGCGCCGCGTTCGCCCGGGACCGGCGGCTCACCGACGTCGTCGACGAACTCGCCGGCCCGAGCTGACCGCGACCGGCTCACGCCGCCACGCGGCCGGTCATCCGCCGGAGCGGGCCGGCCCGGATCAGCAGTACCGCCGCGGCCGCGCAGGCCCAGCCGAGGCCGAGCCCCCCGAGAACGTCGCTGGGATAGTGCACGCCCAGCAGCAATCGGGACGCGGCGATCGCCAGCACCAGCAGCAGCACCACGGCCGTGACGACCAACCTCGACCAGCGGCGCGCCAGCCACGGCAGGGCCAGCAGGAGCAGCACGACGTAGACGGCCGAGGAACCCGCGGCGTGGCCGGACGGGAAACTCGCGCCCGACGCGGCGGTCAGCGGCGGGGTGAACGCCGGTCGCGGCCGGTCCAGCACGACCTTGACCGCGCTCTCGATGCCCAGTTCGGCCAGCCTGCCCACGGCGATGGCCAGTGCCGGCAGCCACTGCCGCGCCAAGGCCGAACCCAGCGCGGCGACCGCGGTGATCACATCGACCGTGATGGGGCTGCCGACCGCCGTCGCGGCCCGCGCGCCCGCCCGCAGCCACCCGGTGGAGAACGCATCGCGATAGGCGGCCGTCGTTGCCCGCGTGTCGAGATCGATCAACGGTGCCCACCGCAGCGCGACCAGCACCGCCAACGTGCCGAACACGAGCACGCCGGAGATGACCAGAAACACCAACGCGCGCGGGCCCGGAGAACGGGATAGGTCGGTCATGTCACCGGTTTCGCCGGTAGCGGGCTTCGGCCGCGAGGTAGCAGGCATAGCCGATCAGTCCTAACGCGACAACCACGAGCAGCACGTCCCCATACGGCTGGCCCGCCAGGGCTCGCAGCGCGGTATCGAGGCCACCCGAGCGAGCCGGATTCGCCTGACTGCCCGCGACCACGACGAGAATCCCCACGATGGCCAAGGCCACGGCCTTGGCCAGATACCCGGAAGCGCCCAGCCAACCGACCGTGGTCCGTGTCCTGCCGTGCAGCCGCAGTGGGTCCAGGTCGTCGAGGAACGACCGCTTCACCCCGCGATATCCCAGCACGACCGCTCCCACGATCACGGCCAAGCCCACCACCACGACCAGGATCTGCCCGCCCGGCAAACCCAGCAACTGGGCGGTCCAGTCACGCTGCCTGCTCGATTCCGACCGCGTCGGCGCGGCGAAGATCAGGCGCAGGGTCAGCACACCGATCGCGAGGACGGCGGCGGCACGGGCCAGCACGCCGATGCGTTTGCGGGTCCGCCGCCCCTTTCCCCTGACCCAGCCGTAGCTGACCGCGGCGGCGAGCACCTGCCAGACGCCGAAGGCGAACAGCCCGACCGCGATCACCCACAGCAGCACGATGCCGAACGGTGCGGCCGCGATCGCGGTGATCGCGCCGCGCTGGTCGAGTTCGCTGGCCGGCTTGCCGAACGCCACGCGCAGGGCCAGCACGGCCACGACGACGTGCACGACCCCGTAGCACAGGTCGCCGAAGCGGCCGAGCCACTGCAAGGCCGGGTTGTCCGCCAGCTTGTCGGCGGTGCTCTTCGTCAACGGCACGAATCTGACCATGGCGCGACCTCCGGTTTTCCTCGACCGGTTTGTCCACTGTGGACGCTGTCAGGGGCGGTAGACCACGAGCGCGCCTCGCTCCGCGCGCACCTCGACCTCCTCGGGTCCCCGTTTGACCTCGCCGTCCACGGTCAGATTGAGCCGGCCCGGCCCGGGCGCGGCGATCCGGATGCGGTCGGGCGCGGATGCCTCATAACCGCGCGTCCAGGGCAACGTCCTGGTCAGCGCGCCGAGCATCAGCCGCAGGTGGACGTGCGGCACGGTCGCGTCCACCAGGCGCAGATCCAGGCGGCCGTCATCCAACCGGGGCCGCGAGGTGGGCGCGAAACCCTGCGGCCGGTACCGGCCGTTGCCCGCGAACGCCATCCACAGCGTTCTCGGCTCGCCGTTGACGTGCACCGTGATCGGCTCGCCCCTGCGCAGCACGTGGCGGAGCCCGAGCAGCATCGCGGGCCACTTGCCGACCCGGGACTCCCACCGGGCCCGGAACCGGACCAGGTCGGTGTACAGGCCGATCGACCAGGTGTTGAGGAACAACTCGTCACCGACCCGGCCGACGTCGATCCGGACCGCGCTGCCATCACGCAGCGCCCGGACCGCATCGGCGATCGACTCGACGCCGAGATCGCGGGCGAAGTGGTTCAGCGTGCCGGCCGGCAGCACGAGCAGCGGCACCTCGGCGGCGATCGCGTGACGAGCGGCGGTGTTGACGGTCCCGTCGCCCCCGGCCACCCCGAGCACGTCGGCGCGGTCCGCGGCCTTCCGGAACTGCTCTTCCGGGTCATCACCGAGTTCGACGACCTCGGCGTCGGGCAGTTCGGCCCGCAGCGTGTCCGCGATCCCGTCCGCGCTCCCCGCCGCACCGTTGACCACGATGACCACGCCGCGCCCGGTCGGCCGGGCCGGTACGGACGGTGCCCGGCAGGCGTCGGCGGCTCCCGGTGGGCGCCGTGGCCACCAGACGTTGGTCAACGCGGCGGCAGCAGCGCCAAGCACGGAGCCGCCGAGCACATCGGACGGGAAGTGCGCGCCGGTCACCATCCGGGAGCCCGCGACCGCCGCCGCCAGCCCGGCCACCGGTACCGACACGAACGGAGGGGCCTCCATCGCCACGCCCGTGGCGAAGGCCGCCGCCGATGCGCTGTGCCCGGACGGGAACGACGTCGTCAGCGGCGCCCTTCTGAGCTTGCGGGCCAGCGGAATGGCATCGACCACCGGCCGAACCCGGCCGACCAGGCGCTTGCTGACCACATTCGCCGCCAGGCTGGCGATCGACAGCGCGACGATGCCGCGCAACGCCGCTCGCCGGGTGCGCTGGTTGCCCGCGACGCTGAGCCCCAGCGCGACCGCCTGCCACAGCCTGCCGTAGTTGGCGGCCCGGCCCAGCGCGGGCAGGACCGTGTCCAGGGCCGGTGAGGTCCGGCTGGCCAGCCAGTCCAGCGCCCGTTGGTCGGCCAGCACCAGCCTGCGCGTCACTCGTCGCATCGGACCACCACAGATCGCTTCACCACCGCTGTATTCCCCGGCCATTCCGGAAATAGTCCTGACCTCGCATTAGGACGGATCTAGGACGGGTGCAGGCATCGTGTCCCCAACGTGGCCCGTGGCCGGGCCCATCGCGTGCCGGGTGAGGGGGCGAACGACATGATCCCGGTGGATGACGGGGATGGCGGGTTCCAGGTTGTCGCCGGGGACCTGGTGACAGCCTCCTGGGGGATGCACCTGATCAGCGAAGACCTGCTTGCCGCGGCCAACGCGCTCGCCAGTGAACTCACCGAGCAGAGCAGCATCGCGGGCGCGGACGAGGCTGGACAGCTCTTCGGATCGGTGTACACGCCTGCCGCGAAGACCACCCTCAACCAGGTCGGCAACGCCTGCGTCATCACCGGCCAGGGTGCGGCGGCGCTCCTGGAGACCGCCAACAACTACCTGGCGACCGAATCCTCGGTAGCGGCCAGCCTGCTCGCCGCAGGCCGGGACGACAGCTCCAGCCTGACAACGCCGTGGCAGAGCCAGTCCAACCCCTGCCAGGAGTTGCACGATCCGCGTGGCCTCGGCGATTCGCTGCCCGCCGCCGTAGGCACCACGAGCTGGGAGCGCCAGTTCCTGGGCAACGATCAGTACCGCGGCGACCCAGGCGCGCTCCGGCAGGTCGCTGACACGTGGCGCACGGCCGCCGCCGTCCTCGACAACTCCCTCTCCGACGCCCAGGGCAGTTGGACCACCGCTGTCCAGGACTATGACGGACCGGCCTGCGCCGGAGTCGACGCCTACTTCACCAAGTTCGTCGGTCACGACGCGGCGCCGGCCCAGCCGGCCGAGGGACAGACCCTGTTCGCGAACCTGCCCGCGGCCTGTCGGCTCATTGCCACGGCCTGCACCAACTACGCGGACCACATCGAGAAGGCGCAGGCCGAGCAGTCCAGCGACGAGTGGTTCGGGTTCCACCCGATCTGGGACGATCCGATCTTCGGCGGCAACGGCGTCGACGGTGGTCTCAAGAAACTGGTCGAAGGCGATCCCGACATCCACGCCCTGGGCGAGGTGGCGCACGTCCTCGACGCGAGCCAGGCCGTCGTTCCCATTCCGAACCTGTCCGGACCCGGGATACCGCTGCCGCCGTTGCTCCCAGTGCCCCTGCCGGACCCCATCCTGGTGCCGGTCGCCTACCGGCCCCGCAATCCCAGCGAGCCCACCGTGCCCGCGATCGCGCCGCCGAATCCGCCGGACCCGCGTTTCCCAGCGTTGACGACGGTGCAGCGCAACGCGTTCGACAGCTGGTTGAAAACTCTTCCCGAGGGTGACTACTCCAATGGCAACTCGGCCGTCGATCCCGCGAATGCCTATCAGCTCAGGACCTCCGGCTATCCCGAGTTCCAGGTCCCGATACCGCCCGGCCTGAGACCGGGGAACTACCTCATGGTGGATGGCATGCGTCCGACCGACGGGATGGCGGTCGAGGCCAAGTACGTCCAGAAGCCGGACTCGTGCTATCGGACTCTGACCGAGTTGCTGACGAACCACGTCGGGGCCGGCAAGCCCACCTTCCTGTTCCTGGCTGACCATGACGAGATGGAGAAGTACGCGGCGGCGATCAACAATCCGCAGAACAACGGCCAGATCCGGGGCCTGGAGATCGACACCAACTATGCCGATTCCGTTCCGTACTGGCGGACCATGATGGCCGCCTACGGTATCAACGGCTACGCCCGCTACGTCCCATAGCCAGCACTGGAGGATCCGCACCCATGACCTTCCCGGTTCCGCCGCCGGTCGAGGAGCAACGTTGCTACTGGATCTTCCTACCGGTCGCGGGCCGCAGCTGGCGCCTGACGCTCGGCTCGTTCCGGCAGGCCCTGCTCCGCCGCAACCCCGAAGAGTTCACCCGGATCTGGGACCACCCCGGCAATGGCCCCGCGCGTGGCGTCACGATGTCCTTCGGTATCACCCTGGACGGCCGGCCCGTCGAGGGAATCACGAGCGTCCGAAGCGAGGGCGCGTCCATCAAGTCGGCAACCGCAGGCCAGGCAACGGAGTTCGCCGGCTGGCTGCGCCGGGAGATCGTCCCGCCTGGTGAGCGGATCCAGATCGGCACCCGCGAAGGTACCGAGGCGGCGGTCGCGGACGTGATCGTGGACGACGTCCGTCCGGAGCCACTGTTGGCTCTGCTGCTGGACCACGTGCGCCAGGTCAACGGTCCAGGGTGAGCCCACGACAGCGGCGGGATCGCAGCCACAGCAGGTGGCGGATCAGCGCCGCCCCGGCGAGCAACGCGGCGAGCACACACGCCCCGATCCAGCCGAACCGTCCATAGGTCTGCGCCCCGAGCCACGAACCCACGGCGCCGCCGACATAGGCGCAGGTCATGTAGGCGGTGTTCAGTCGGCTGCGCGCCTGCGGCCGCAATCGGTAGTTCCGCACCTGGTTGGCCGCCATCCCCGCCTGCATCGCCACATCGAGCAGAAGACTGCCCGCGACCAGTGCCGCCACGCCGCCCGCTCCACCACGACCGCCGTACATCAGCACCGTCGCAGCGCCCAGGACGCCGAGCATGGCCGCCAGGTTGACCGCGTCCGGTCCTCGGCGGTCGGCCCACCGCCCCGCCATCGGCGTGCTCACCATCGTGGCGGCATTGACCAACGCCAGCAGGCCGACCGCCGAGGTGCCGAACCGGTAGACCGGGCCGGTCAGCAGCAGCGCGACGGCGGTCCACACGACGTTGAAGGCGGCGAACACCGTGGCCTGGTACCAGATCGACCGCCGCAGCTCGGGTTCTTCGACCAGCGCGGCGAAGGACTGCGCGAGCAGGGCCGGATACCGCTGGCCGGTCGTCGGCTGGGTGGCAGGCAGCACCCGCAGGGCGAGCGCCGCGCACGCGATGGTCAGCGCCGCCATGGCCAGGTACCCCGCTCGCCAGCCCAACCACTGGCTCAGCGGCCCGCCCAGCGCCCGGGACAGCAGCATCCCGCCGAGCGAACCGCTCAACAACGCGCCGCTGACCGCGCCGCGGCGTCGTTCGCTCACCAGCCCGGCTGCCATCGGCCCGACCACCGGCGCAACCACGGTGCTCACCCCGACCAGCGCACCGGCCGCCAGCAGGACATCCACATCCGGCGCCGACGCCGCCGCGAGCAGCGCCAGGCCGGTGACGACCAGCAGGCCCACGATGAGCCGCCGGTGCCGGATCCGATCGCCGAGGGGAACCAGAGCGAACAGTCCGACCCCATAGCCCAGCTGTGTCGTCGTCACGATGGCGGCCGCCGCCGCCGGCCGGAGGTGCAGGCCCGACGCGAGCAAGGGACTGATGGCCTGCGGAAAGTAGACATTGCCGACGCCCACCCCGCACACCACGGCCAGCAGCAGCACATCCCGGCTGCGCAGGCCGCCTGCCCCGGACCGTTGCGCCGGACGGGTTCGCGCTGTCGTCGCGCGGGCGATCAGTGTTCGTATCACGTCACCCAGTCGACCGCGCCCCACGTCTCCGACGAATCGATGTAGCGTATTGCTTAATGTTCAGCTACGAACTCGGCGTCGAGGACCTCGCTGACACACACTTCGCGGTGTCGCCCATGCACGAGACCGTGTTGAGCCTGCGGGTCCTGCGCGACCCGGGCCGGCATGCGTTGCTGTTGCCGTGGCGGCGCTCGGTGGTGGATCGGCTCGGCGACCTCGATGTCGAACTGCTGCTGTCCCTGGTCGGCGACCGCGACGCGCTCCCCGACTTTCTGACGCCAAGGCCCGCGGTGTTCGTGCCATCCGCCGACGAGGAACTGGCCAGAATCCGGGCGACCCCGCTACCGACCGTGCGCCGCGATCTGCGGGCGATCAGCCAATCCGGCATGAGCGCGCCGCCGCCGAAGCGCCTGCGCCGGGCGATCGAAGACGCCGGGGACACCGCGGTCGACGAACTGCTCGTCACCATCTGCGACACCCTCGCCGCCTACTGGCACCTGGCCATCGAGCCGGCGTGGCCGCGGATGCGCCAACTGCTGGAAGCGGACATGACCTACCGCGCTCGCCGCCTCGCCACCGGTGGCGCCCGCCTGCTGTTCGGGGACATCCACCCCAACGTGCGTTGGCGCGACGGTGTTCTGTCGATCAGCAACATGATCGGAAACTGGCACGCCAGCGCCGCCGGCCGGGGTTTGCTCCTGATGCCGTCGGTCTTCGCCCACAAACCCGCGCCACCGGTCAGCGCGGCCGAGCCACCGGCGTTGTCCTATCCGTGCCGTGGCGTCGCCACTCTCTGGTCCGCGCCCCCTGCGATCGTTCCCGATGCGCTGGTGGCGCTGCTCGGCCAGACCCGGGTCAGGCTGCTGTCGTTGATGGACGAGCCGCTGCCCACGGTCGAGCTGGCGCGGCGCCTCCAGGTGACGCCCAGCGCGGTGTCCCAACACCTCCGGGTCATGTTCGCGACAGGTCTGGTCAACCGGGCGCGCGACGGCCGGCTGGTCCTGTACCGGCGCAGCCCACTCGGCGATGAACTGCACGACGGACCGCGGTAACGACCCCTGGTCAGACGTCCTTGGGCAGGTGCCTGATGGGCAGCGGCCGATCGTCGACAACGCGTTTCATCACGATGGTCGAGGTGAGCCGTTGGACGCCGGGCAGGGCAGCGAGTTTCTCGTCGCGCAGGGCCACGTATCCGGCGAGGTCGGTGGCGGCGACGCGCAGCAGGTAGTCCGGGTCACCGAAGAGTCGTTCGGCGTGCCGGATCTCGCCGATGGCGGCCAGCGCGGTCTCGAACTCGGTGATGGTGGCGGCATCCTCGCGGTCCATCGTGACGTTGACCAGGACCTCGAATCCGAGACCGACCGCGGCGGGATCGATGACCGCGCGGTATCCCTGGATGGTCCCGGTTCGCTCCAGTTCGCGTAGCCGCCGGTGGCACGGCGCGGGACTGAGCCGGACTCGTTCCGCCAGTTCGGTGACCGTCAGCCGCCCCGCCACCTGAAGCTCGGCAAGAATCTTTCTGTCGATCGCATCCATGCGCACGATCCTTCCACGATCTACCGAATCAGGGCGTCAATTAGCACGAAACCATCGCCCGATTCGGCATAGTCTCGCTGGTGAACTGGCCGCGAGGGCGGTATTGAGGAGGCCAACCCGGATGAACGCGATGCTGGACTGGCTACCGATCGCCTCCGCGGTGTTCGCGGTACCGCAGTTCCTGCCGCAACTTGTCCGGTTGTCGCGCACTGGCGACGCGGCAGGCGTTTCGTGGTCGTGGGCCGCGCTGACCAGCATCAGCAATGGCGGCTGGATCGCCTATTTCGCACTGTCCGGGTTCTGGACGTCGCTGGTGCCGGCAGGTTCGGTGACCGCGCTCGCCGGTGTCCTGGCCGGTCTGCTCAGTCGCCGTGCCGGCGTCACACGCCGCCAGGCAGTGATCACCGCAGCGTGGGCCGGCATACTCGCGATCGCGGGAGCCATCGGCGGACGGGTCGGACTCGGTACCGTGCTGACCGCATCCTTCGTGCTCCAGGTGACTCCGTCCGTGTGGACCGCATATCGCACCGAACGGCCGACCGGCATCGCGCGCGGCACCTGGTGGCTCATCCTCGGCGAACTCGTCTGCTGGGGTGCCTACGGCCAGTACCAGTCCGACCCGCGACTGATCGTGCTCGGCTGGACCGGCGTCACCGCCAGCCTCCTCATGCTCGCCCGCGCGCACACCGCCCGGAACGGTCACCGCAGACGCCCAGCGCCGCGGCAGACCTGACAGCGCGCGACCGAGCGGCGGAGGATTCCACATCAGAACGATCCGGCCGGTTGTGGGCCGCTATTCGTTGCGCGGACCGGACTCGGTCCGCCGTTCGCGAGATGCTCGGAGTACGGCGGCGATTTCCCTTGCGCGAGCGGATCCCTGTCGCAGGACCTTCCTGATGTCGCCCGCATAGTTGTTCAGCACGAACCGTACGGTCGACTCGCCTGGCGGCAAAGTCACTCCGAGGTACTGCTCGTGGGCCCACTTGGTTTCCCAGATCGCGCCGTCGCAGCCGACTCCCCACGAGTGCTGTCGCCAAAGCCCGTCAGACAAGGCATAACCTGTGCCGACGGCATCGATATCACTGTCGAGCCACAGATTCGCGACCTGAGCGTGACAGTCCCCGTCGAGCTCAAGGGACTTGGCGGGCGCCTCCTGAAGCGTGCCATCATCAAGCAGTAGATCAAGATCAGGGTCGGGCTCGATCGGAGGGACGACCAGATCACCACCGTAGCCCAAGATCGTCCGGCACCACTTCTTCCAACCGTCCTGAACGTTCTCGTCGTAGCGGCGACCCGGGCACGATAGAGGGCCAGTAGGTGGTCGCGCTCACTCGTCACGGCGTGAGCCTAACGCCGATCTGAGGCGACGGGCAGGTTTAGAGGTTCGATTGCGCCTGGTCGAACACGGCGGAGCCCTCGATGCCGTCGACCTCCAGCCACAGCCGATGCTGGCCGCGCAAGGCAGTGGTTACGTCGGGCTCAGGTCGAGTGTGTCTGCGGGCGTGGACAGAGAAGCGGACCGCTCCCGTTTCGAAGACCAGAGCGTCGATCGGAACGGGCGGGCCGCACGCGTTCCAGAGCCAACGGGTTTCACAGCGGCGCGAGCTCGCCATCGCGTGGGAACTGGCGCTGGAGCACCCCGACGCACGGACCTGTGCCAGGGCATCGGAAGCGGCCAGGTTCACCGATGTCGAGGTCGCGTCGGACGCGCCCCGTTCCGTTTGGGGGACACTGCACCGAGAATCGCGTTGCCGTATTCGTCAAGGTCGGTCAGGGTCTCGGGCGGTGTTGCGCGGTCTACACGCCAGAAGACCAACGAGTGTTCCTCGATCGCCGCTAAAGGGTCGTTGCGCTGATGGGCTTCCTGACGACCACGGACATGAACACGCATCCGGTAGCGGCCGGGTGGCATCGCGATGACGGCAACAACATCGCTGTAAATCTCGGTAATGACCACGATATCGCGCCCCCACCGCGTGGGTGAATGATCGCCAGGATCTTGAACGAGGTCCCGCTCGCCGATCATGTCCCACCGTTCCCCGGTGGTGATGGACGGCGCGACGCCGAGGTAGCGGACGCGCACGGTTATCGGGCCGTACTCCGTCCCACACAGTACGGCGATCCAGTTGTCATCGCCGCCGAACAACGTGGCGGTGGGCGTTGGCCATGGGTCGGTATGGAGGCCAGCGGCATTGATGTGGTACTGACCGTCCTGAGCATTGACGGTCAGTACCACATCGTCACCAACGTTGATCGTTTGCGGCACGCTTACCAGGAATACCTGGCATCTGGCGCGATGGCAAACCCAGCTGAGGGACGCCGGGTCATGCCGCCTGCCGTAAGGACACGGTAACGATCATCAGGCTGGAAGCTCCCTAAGCTGTCCACTGTGTTCGTTCCACCTCGACGCGCGGTTGGCCTGTCCTCTCTGCTGTGCGCAGCGGTAGTGCTCGCCGCCTGCGGAGCGGGACCGACCACCACCGCACCGGCCGTACCCTCAGCAACCGGGCACCATGTGGCGCTGCGTACGCCGGCGATACCCGGCTCGCCGGCGGGCACGGCTGCCTGGTCGCCGTGGCCCTCCGCGCTGCACGACGCCCGGCACAGCGGAGCCGGCCCATCCGCCGGGCCAACCGCCGGCCGGGTTCGCTGGCAGCGCAAGCTCGACAAGGGCGTCACGCCGGGCCCGGTCATCGGCGCGGACGGCACGATCTACGTCGCGACCAACGCGGGCATCCTGCACGCGATCGATCCCGCCACCGGGGCCGACCGCTGGACCTACGACTCCCACACCAGTCAACCGGGCGCGGACCTCTCCGTGTCGCCGCTGGTGTTGCCCGGCGGCGACATCCTCTATCCGACGCCTGGAGACAGCCTGGTCGCCCTTTCCCCGGCCGGACACGAGCTGTGGAGCCAGTCGCTACCCGGCCAGCCGACGTCACCGGTCACCGCCACCGGAACCCGGGTCTACGTCGGCGACCAGACCGGCGCGGTGACCGCGATCGATGTCACGGGCAACACCACGCACACGGTCGCCTGGACCGTCACGACCGGCGCGGCCTCCTACGCTTCCGTTGTCACCAACGGATCCGGCGCCGTGTACACGACCTCCGGGACGTCGCTGGTGGCGATCGCCGATCACGGGGCCAGCGCATCGATCGCCTGGCGGGCCGACCCGCATGACGGCGACACCGAGGTCTCCCCCGGCCTCGCCCCGGACGGCACCGTTCTCCTGGGGACCAACGGAAGCCAGGAGTGGGCCTACCGACCCGACGGCAGCGCGCTGTGGCACTCGCCCAGGGTGATCACCTACTCCTCGCCGTCCGTGACGGCCACGGGCTTGGCCTACGTCGCCGACCACAGCGGGACGGTGCACGTGCTCGACACCGCGACCGGGACCGAGCGCGGAACCTACCGCGTCACGAAGACGCAGATCTGGAGCTCCACGATCGTCGACAAGGACTATCGCGTGTACTTTGGCGGCCAGAACGGTCACGTCTACGGCCTGTCGCCGGCCGGTGTCGTGCTGTTCGACGTGGGCCTTGGGGCGCCGATCGATTCCTACCCGGCTCTGACGGGCGACGGGCAGCTCATCGTCGGCGCCACCAACGGCACGCTCGCGGCTGTTTCTTGAGCCTGCGGGAAGTGTCAGGCGCCCGCGTGCTCCCGGAGGTAGCGGACCATTCCGACGACATCCTCGGGCACCAGCCTGCCGATGGCTCCGCTGGAGTACACGCTCACCACGACGTTGCCGTCCGGGGCCAGCACGAACCCGGTCGACTGGAGGTAGACCGGGTCGTCGTTGACGAACGCACCGGTCAATTCGGCGACGGCGCGCGCGTCGGCGCTGTGGCCGACCGGGAAGGTGAGCTTGTGCTTGGCCACCAGCTCGGCGGTCGTCGCCTCGTCGTCGACGGACAGCGCGGCCACCCTGACGTTCAGCGCGGCCAGCGTGTCCTTGGCGCGTTCGAAGGCACGCAGCTGGGCATTGCAGTACGGGCACCACGAGCCCCGGTAGAACAGCACGACGCCGAAATCGCCCGCGAACGCGTCCGGCACGGTGAACGTCGACCCGTCCAGCAGGGACAAGGACAACTGCGGGAACTTCTCGCCTGGGTGCAGCAACGACATGACCGAGGTCTCCTCGTGGTTCGCGGCCGCCGGTCGCGACCGTTCACCTCGTTGGCGACTCCGGCGGCGCGTTTCTTACCGCAGGACCTCGCGCACCGCGGCGAGCAATCCCTCGAAGTCCTCGGTACACGGTCCACACGACGCGAGATGCGCTATGACACCAGGGAAACGCCGGTTCACGTCCACGCCATCGGCCACAGCATCGACGTAGCTGTGCAGCACGGCGATCGCCTGTTCGCAACCGACATCGCGCGGATCGGTGGCCAGAAAGCGATCCAGCGCGGGCCACTGCGTCATGACCGCTCCTCCCTGCTGGTTTCGGCCATCAGTCCGTTCGCGACGAGGAACGCCCGGATCTTACGGCGGGCGTCGAAGACCGCCTTGTAGATGGCGTTGCGGTTGACGCCCAGCTGCGCGACGAGCGCGTCGAGGGGCACGCCGTTGACCACGATCGCGACGAACATCCGCCGCTGATGGTCGGTGAGCACCTCATCGACGGCGCGTCGGATTCCGACGAGCAGCGCATCCGCCTCGGCCAGCTCGGCCGGGCCGATGCCGAACCGGGCGGGCAGCCGCTCCCATTCCTCGTCGGTGAGCGGCAGGGCCGGGTTGCGCCAGTGGTGCCTGCCCAGTTTCGAGGAGACTTCCAGGATGGCGAAGCGGTAGGCCCAGGTCGTGAACCGGCTTTCGCCGCGGAAGGTCGGGAGCTTGCTGAGGATGGCGAACATCGCGTCCGCGGCCGCCTGGTGTGCGAGATCGTCGGCTTCCGGGCCTGCGATCAAGGTCCGGGGCGCGCGCCTGCGCAGTTCGTGCCGCGCGACGCGCAGCAGCAGTGCGTGCAGTTTGCGTTGTCCGGCGACGCGTGCCGGTCCAGGCGCCGACAGATCGCGCAGCCACTGTTCGGATTCCTCGTCGAGCCCGGTGTTCACTCCGATGTGGACGGCCAGCACCTCCCCATTCCGTTACCACACACTAGCGCGGCAGGTCGTCGTCCGCGTTCCAGATCTGTCCGGTCGCGCTGCCCGCGATCCTGGACAACAGGGCGGCGGCGGACTGTTCCGGCGCGAGGAGCCTGCCTTCCCGGTGCATGCGGTGGAAGCGCTCGCGCAGGTCGGGAAAGCCGGTGCCGTCCTGGTCACGGATCCACGCCTGCATGGCGGTGTCGACCGCGCCCGGCCGGTAGACGTTGACCGTGACGCCGGTATCGGCCAACTCGGCCGCGAGGTTGAGAGTGTGGGCCTCCAGCGCGGCTTTGCTCGTCACGTAGGCGTTGCCGCCGATCATGCTCGCCGGCCGGGTGACCACGGCGCTGGACACCGTGACGATCCGGCCCCAACCCTGGTCGAGCATGGCCGGCAGCACGGCCAGATTCAACCGGGCGACGGCGGTGAGGTTGACCGCGATCGCGGCGGCCCACTCGGCCGGATCGATCGTCCGGCTCTCGCCCAGCGGCTGGACCACGGCCGCGTTGCCGACCAGCACCTCCACCGGGCCGAGGGTGTCCACGATCCGGGACAGCGCTGCCTGGGTGGCCCCGTCGTCCGTCACGTCCGCCGCGATGGCGAGGCCGACGCCTCCAGCGTCGTCGATGAGCCGGACCGTTTCCTGGACCTGCTCGGCCGTCCGGGCCAGCACCGCGACCTGGGCACCCGCACGCGCCAGCCCCAGTGCGACCGCTCGGCCGATACCCCGCCCGGCACCGGTGACGAGCGCGGTCCGCTTCGCCAGGGTCACACCGTCCTCCTCGATCAGATCTGCCACCCCTTGTCTGCGTCGGGCCGGGCCGTGGTCTTACCTCCGAGGCATGATCGTGGTGACCTCGATGGCGAGACTGGGAGGAATCGGACATGGCTGATCGGGACCGTGCCACCGCCGACACCGTGGTGGCCTTCGACCTCTACGGCACGCTGATCGACCCGATCGGCATCGCGGAGGAGGTCGACCGGACGCTGCCGGGAGGACGAGGCGCCGAGTTGGCGGCGCTGTGGCGCAGCAAACAGCTGGAGTACTCGTTCCGGCTCACCGTCATGCACGCCTACCAGGACTTTCGCTGGGTCACCGACCGGGCGCTGCGCTTCGCCGCCGCGAGCACCGGCATCGAGCTGAGCGACGAGGCTGCCCGGCACCTCATCGACCACTACGACCGCCTGCCCGCGTTCCCGGACGCGCTGCCCGCGCTCGCCGCGGTCCGCGCCGACGGCCACCGCCCCGCGGTGTTCTCCAACGGCAGCCCGGACATGATCGAGCGGCTGCTCGCGCACAGCGGCCTCGGCGAGCACCTCGAGACGCGAATCAGTGTGGACGAGGTCCGCGAGTTCAAACCGGCACCGGCCACCTACCAGCACGCGGCGCGCTCGCTCGGCGTGCCCATCGAAGCGGTGACGCTGGTGTCCTGCAACGCGTTCGACGTGGTCGGCGCGAACGCCGCGGGCATGCGCACCGTGTGGGTGAACCGCACCGGCGCGACCTACGACACGATCGCGGAACCGCCGGACGCCACCATCACCAGCCTCGCCGAGCTGCCCGGCGTGCTGCTTACGGCTCCGTGACATCCGGCGTTCTCGGGCCGCACAGCCGGTGATCGCCCACTACCGTCTCCTTCGCCAATCGATCGAGCTGGGACGGGGTGGCGGATGCGCACGCTGGTCACGCGTGTACGGACTTTCTACGGTGAGCACCCGCTGCACCTGATCGTCCTGCTGGCGTGTTTCGCGCTGACCGGGTACGTCGTGATGCACGTCGCCACCTACGCGTTGTGGCCGAAGATCCTGATCTGGTTCCTCGGCGCGGTGGTCGCCCACGACTTCGTGCTGTTCCCGGTGTACGCGCTGCTCGACCGGTCGGCGACCTCACTGCTCGGTCTGCTGCGCGACCATCGCCGCGACGGCCTCACGCCGCGCGTCCCGGTGGTCAACTACCTGCGGATACCCGGCCTCGGCGTCGGACTGACCCTGGTGCTGTTCCTGCCTGGCATCATCCGCCAGGGTGAGCCGGAGTACTCGCTCGCGACCGGCCAGACGCAGGCGCCGTACCTGCAACGCTGGCTGCTGCTGTGCGCGGCCATGTTCGTGGTCAGCGCGGTGGTCTACGCGATCCGGCTCTACGTCGCGGGAGCGCCGATCCGGGCCGGGTTGCGACCGGTGCGGGCGTTGTTCGAGCCGGGCGAGCGGATCCAGGCGTTCGCGGCCGGACCGGGCACTCCCCTGGGCGCGGTCGCGTCCTCGCTCGCCTTCTACCGGCCGACCGAGACTGGCTGGTCCCGGACACCGTGGACCGCCGTGCTCGATGTCGAATGGGACGCGAGCGCCGGTGTGCTGGTGCTGCACCCCGACACTGACCGGGTCCCGCTGGCCGAGCCGGCCCATCTCGTCCGGGTCGCCCGCGAACTGATCGCCACCGGGCCCGACGAACCCGCGACGTCCCGGCGCCGGGTGACGGTCGGGCCCGCCCTGGCCGGGACGGTCGCCGGCCTGCTGGCCGGGATCATCGTGGGCGCTGTGACCGCGTACCACGGCATGCTCGGGGCGGGCGCGACCTCAGCGCTCGACCTGCTCGGCTACGCGATCCAGGCGGCGTTGGTCGGCATCGCGATCGGGCTGAGCACGGCTCGGGAGCGGACCACGCCCGCTGTGGTGGTCGGCGGAGCGGTACTGCTCGGCGGGATCGGCTGGCTGCTGTTCCCGTTGACGCTCGCGCCGCTGCTGAACGGCCACGCCCCGGCCTGGAACATCGCCGCCGCCGTCGCCGCCTATCCCGATCTGGTCCGCGATGTGCTGCACGGCGGCCTGGTCGGTGTGCTGGTGTGGGCCGCGCTCAGCGCAGGCGTGCTGCGGCCGAGGACGCACCGGCACCGGCCACCCGAACGCGGTACCCGCATCGTCGTCGTGGGCGGCGGGTTCGCCGGGGTCAGTGCCGCGCAGCGCCTCGAACGGCACGCGGTGCGGGGTGCGCCGATCGACGTGACCGTGCTCAGCGACTCGAACTTCCTGCTGTTCACGCCGATGCTCGCCGAGGCGGCCGCGGGCGCCCTCGATGCCCGGCACATCAGCGTTCCGGTGCGATCGGCGGCGGCCCACACCCGGTTCCGGTACGGGTCGGTCCAGCGGATCGACGCACAACAGCGACTCGTGCACCTGGACAACGCGAACGAGCCGATCCCCTACGATCACCTGCTGATCGCCACCGGCTCGGTCCCGCACACCTTCGGTTTGTCCGGTGTGGACGAATACGCGTTCACGCTCAAGGACCTCGGCGATGCCACCCGCCTGCGCAACCATGTTCTCGAAGTGCTCGAACGCGCCGAACACGAACCCGATCCGGCCCGCAGAGCAGCCGCCCTCACCTTCGTCGTCGCGGGCGCGGGATTCGCCGGTACCGAGATGATCGCGGAACTGTTCGACCTGGTGCACGGCGTCACGCGGTTCTACCCGGCCATCGAGGGGAACGAACCGCGATTCCTCCTCGTGCACGCCGGTGATCGCGTGCTGCCCGAACTGTCGCCTGAACTCGCTCAGTACGCGCACAAACGGCTGGCCGCGCGCGGTATCGACTGCCGGCTCGGCGTCCGCGTGACCGAGGCCGCCGAGGACGGCGTGCGGCTCGGCAACGGCGAATGGATCGCCACTCGCACGCTCGTGTGGACGGCAGGCAACCGGCCCAGCCCGCTCGCGGGCGATCTCGCGTCGACCTCCGGCGAACCGACGCTGACCACGGACGCGACCCTGCGGGTCCAGCACATCGACCGGGTGTGGGCGGCGGGCGACTGCGCCCGCATCCCCGACGCCGACCGAGGCTTCTACCCGCCGACCGCGCAGCACGCCATCCGCGAGGGCAAGGCCGCAGCGGACAACATCGTCGCCGCCGTGACCGGACGCGAACCGCGTCCGTTCTCCTTCACCACGATCGGTGTGCTCGTCGCGCTCGGCAGGCACACCGCGGTCGGCGACATCCGCGGCCGCCAGTTCGCCGGCCTGGCCGCCTGGCTGATCTGGCGCGGCGTCTACCTGTCGAAACTGCCCGGAATGGAGAAACGGTTGCGGGTACTGCTGGACTGGCTGCTGGACCTGGTGTTCTCCCGCGACATCGTGGTCACCACCCCCAAGTCGACCGAACCCGTTGCGGAGCGCCGATGACGACCTCGACCGTCGCCGCCCCCAGGGCCATGACCGGACCGCTGGCCGGGACGGGCGCGGGCGCCATCGCCGGTTTCGTCGGCGGCTTGGTGTTCGGGGCGTCCATGGCGGTGTTCGGCATGCTGCCTACCGTCGCCTCCATCGTGCACACCGATTCGGTGGTCGCCGGGTTCGTCGTGCACATGGTCTTCGCCGTCGTGATCGGCGCCGGATTCGGTGTCTTCGCCGTGCGGCAACGCATCCGGGTCGGCGAGACGATGTTCTGGGGCCTGATCTACGGCGCGTTCTGGTGGTTCCTCGGCCCGCAGACGCTGCTCCCCCTGTTCCGAGGCCTGCCTGTCGCCTGGACGCTGGCCGGGGCGCGGGCGCTGCTGCCCAGCCTCATCGGGCACCTGGTCTACGGGCTGGTCGTTGCCGCGGTGTTCGTGCTGATCCGCCGGGACCATGCCGCTGCCGCGTCCGAACCGCTGGTCGGGCCGACCGTCCGAGGCGCCGTGGCCGGTGCGCTGGCCGCACTGCTCACGCACGCACTCGCCGGCGGGGCCGCGGGCAGCCTCGGCACCGGTGTCGTCGTCGGTGTGCTCGCCGGAGTCGCCTATCCGCTGCTGTTCACGCCGCACCCGGAAGGCACCGGGCCGGCGCTGGCCAGGGGCAGCGTCTACGGGTTCGTGGTGTGGCTGGTCGTCGACCTGATCGCCCGTCCCCTCGCGCAGAGCGGCACGCTGGCCTGGTCGGCGTCGTCAGCCAGTGAGCGCGTGTCGCAGCTGCCTGCCTGCGTGTTGCTCGGTGGCCTGCTGGCCGTCCTGTTCACCTGGCTGGGCGCGGCCCGCAGGCGCCTGTTCACCGACGACGTCCGCGCCCTCCCACTCGAACCACCCGGCCCGCGCGGCCTGCGCGCCACCGGCTACGGCATCGTCGCCGGAGTGGTCGGCGGCCTGCTGTTCACCGTCGTCATGGTCGCGGTCGGCGCCTTGCCGAGAGTGGCCGGAATCGTCGGCTCGCACGCGCCCGCCGTCGGCCTGACCCTGCATCTGCTGATCTCGGCGGCGATCGGCATCTCCTACGCGATCGTGTTCCGCCGGGCCGCGTTCGACGTGCTGTCCGGCATCGGATGGGGCGTGAGCTACGGATTCTTCTGGTGGGTCCTCGGCGACCTGACCCTACTGCCCACATTGGACGGTCAGGTGGTGGGGTGGGACGCGGCGAGCATCGCGGGCCAGTTCCCTTCGCTGGTCGGGCACCTCGCCTACGGTGCCGCGCTGGGCGCCGTCTACTACTGGCTGGAAACCCGCACCAATCCCTGGTGGATGACCCGCAACGCGGCCGAAACCGACCGTGCCGCCAAGCGCAAGGATCAGACCCTCGGCGCGGCGCCCGCCCTGTGGGTGCTGAACATCGTCATCGCCCTGATCATCCCCGTCCTCGTCGGGGCCTAGGCGGCGCCGGCCCGACACGTTTTCGGCGGCTGGAGTTCACGTGGCCGTGGCGGTACGGACCACCAACGGGATGAAGGTTTCCGGTGGTCCGTGACACCCAACCTCCCGGGAGCCGCACGTGCGCCGAATCATCCGCCCACCCCTGTTCGCCATACTGGCCGTGCTGCTCGGTGGCCTGGTCCTACCGGCCGCGGCGGCACCGCAGGCCGGAGCGCCGCACTATGATCACGTCTTCGAACTGGTCGAAGAAAACCATGGGTTCGACCAGATCATCGGCAATCCGGCCGCGCCCACGCTGAACCGGTTGGCCGACGCCTATGGTTACGCCAGCCACTACTACGGCGTGACGCACCCCAGCGGCCCCAACTACGTCGCGATGCTCGGCGGTGGCACGTTCGGCGTCACCAGCGACAACGCCTACTGGCTGTTCAACATCAACCAGCCCAGCCTGATGAGCCAGTTGGACGCCGCGGGCAAGTCCTGGCGTGGCTACCTCCAGGGCATGCCCTATCCCGGTTACCGGGGCTACTGCTACCCGGTGCGCTGTCTCGGCGTGCCGGACAGCGACACGCTCTACATCGCCAAGCACAACGGGCTCGCCTACTTCAACGGAATCCGTAACAACCCGTCGGAAATGGCCAAAATGCAGCCGCTCGGCCAGTTGACCACCGACCTGAACAGCGGCAACGTGCCGAACTTCAGCTACATCATGCCGGACGAATGCACCGACATGCACGGGGCGCCACCGGTGTGCGTCGACTCCGGCGATCCGGGCGATGTCAATGACAACTGGCTGGTCACCACCGCCGACACGTTCATCGCGAAGACCGTCGCCCAGATCAGTTCCTCCCGGGTGTGGGCCTCCGGAAACAACGCGATCGTGATCACCTTCGACGAGGGTGACGGCGGCGACAACTCCGGCTGCTGTGGCAGCACCCAGGGCGGTGGCCGCGCGCTCACCGTGGTGATCACCAACCACGGGCAGCGCCACCAGGTCGACGCCACGCCGTACAACCACTATTCGCTGCTGTCCGGCTTGCAGCACGTGTTCGGTCTCGGTTGCCTGGCGGCGACCTGCGACACGGCCGACATCAAGCCGATCACGCCGCTGTTCGCCGTCGATCCGAACCAGCCGGCCCAGCCGGTGCCCGCTTCGCTGCTCGACGGCGACCAGCCTCCGCCGCCGGTGACCGGCTCGGACCAGGGCACGGTGGCCCCGGTGAGCGCGCCAGCACCGGCACCCGGCGGTTCCGGACACTGGCAGGTGATCCCCAGCCCGAACCTCAGCGGCAACGACAACAATCTCGCCGCCGTCTCCGCACCGGCCGCGAACAACGCCTGGGCGGTCGGCAACTACTACACCGACGCCAACCCCAACGTGTTCCGTAATCTGGCGCTGCACTGGGACGGCACGCGGTGGACCGCCATCGCCCCGCCCAACGTCGGCATCCAGGAGAACACGCTGTTCGGCGTGTCGGCGCTGCCCACCGGTCAGGCGTGGGCGGCCGGCTACTACGCGGACGCCAACTATCACATCAGGACGCTGATCGAGCACTACGACGGTTCCAGTTGGACGGTCGTGCCGAGCCTGAACCCGGGCGCCGAGCGGGACATGCTGTTCGCCATCTCGGCACGCGCCGACAACGACGTGTGGGCCGTCGGTGGCAGCCAGGACGCCCCAGAAGGGACGTTCCACACGCTCGTCGAGCACTGGGACGGACACGCCTGGTCGGTGTTGCCCAGCCCGAACCCCGGACCGAAGGGCAACGAGCTGTTCGGTGTCACGCTCGCCGGCTCGCAGATGTGGGCGGTCGGCCAGCAGCAGAACACCGGTTTCCCCGGCAAGGCCCTGATCGAGCGGTGGGACGGCCATGCCTGGTCGGTGATTCCGGCTTCGGGAACCGAGACCTACGACCCGTACGCCGCCACCGCCATGGGTGATCGCGTTCTCGTCGCCGGTGACCGGGAGAACGACAAGAGTCCACAACGGACTCTCGCGATCACCGTCACCGGCCGGACCGCCACTGCGGCCGAACCGCCTACGGTGGGCACCTCGGAGAACGACTTCTACGGGGTCACCAGCCTCGGCGGCATGGCCTGGGCAGCCGGCCGGTCCACCGACAGCGACCCGAACGTGCAGAATCACGTGACGCTGATCGAGTCACTGGTCAACGGCCGGTGGACCGTCCAGCCCACGCCCAACCCCGGCGGCGCGGGCGGCGACAACGGTTTCGGTGGTATCGCGGCCGCACCGAACGCAACGGTGTGGGCGGTCGGTGCCTACCGCACCGCCTCCTCGTCGAACGAGACCCTGATCGAGCGCTACGTTCCGTGATTCGAAGGGAGCTGGCCCGCGTCACCCAGTTGATAGGCGACGACCACCCCATGCTGGGTGCTGCGGGCCAGTCCGGCGCCTGCGATCAGGGTCTTTCCGACGATCGCAGGTGTCGAATTGGAGCCGGCGGGTAGCTGGGCCGTCCAGACGATCGCACCGGTGCGGCGGGAGAGCGCGACGATCTCCCCAGTGAGGATCACGGTGAACACCAGGTCGTTGGTGACCGTGGCGCCACCGAGCGGCAACTGCGGAAGCTTCGTCGTCCACAACGGCTTGCCGGTGGCCAGCGAGATGGCGACCAGCTCGCCGGTCCCCTGGCCGAAGTTGGACGTCCCCACCACTTGCGTTGCCGACGTGTAGGCCGTGGCCAGGTCGTCGACGGGTACGTAGACGACGCCGTCGGCGGCCGCCATGTCGGTCTCGACGCCGCCCGCTTCTCCCGGCTCCAACGTGTAGGGGAACTGGAGATTGAGTTTTCCTTCCAGGGCCAGCTGATCGTCGTTGTCGTGTCCATTGTGGATTCCTACTGCGGTGCTCCACAACAGGCGGTTGTCGATGGCGTCGAAGGCGAAGACGTAGCCGCCCTTGCCGGAAGCGACAACGATCGGGCGCCCGTCGGCGACCGTGAAGATCGGCGAGACCTGGAGATCCCAGTCGTGGAAATCGTCAGGGAAGGCCTGGTAGTACCACTCCAGCCGGCCGGTCGCCTGGTCCAGTTTGACGATGCTGTCCGTGTACAGCTCCCGGCTGGGCGTCGTTTCCGCTGCCTGCGTCGAGAGGTAGGGGTTGCCGGTGCCGACATAGACGGAGTGGTCCGGTCCTATCAGGACCGGATCCCAGGCGCCTCCGGTGGGCACCGGAAGGGACTGGCCGATCGGGTCGGCGACGGTCTGGAAGCTCCAGGCCAGAGCGCCGGTCCTGGCGTCGAGGGCATAGACCTTTCCACCGCCGACCGCCAACGCGGACGCGACGAAGACCCGGCCGCCCGCCACCTGCGGTGCGATGTCGAACGCCGCCTTGCCGGGCAGCAACTGGGTGTCATACCACAACTGCCGTCCCGTTCTGGCGTCCAGGCCGAAGACCCCGGTATCGGTGACACCGTAGATCCTGCCGTTGCTGAACGTCACGCCATTGGGACCGTAGTCGGGAGAGTTGAAGGGATGCGTCCACAGAACCTGACCGGTCGCGACCCGGACGGCCGTGACATTCGACGCTCCGTCCTGGAGGTAGGCGACGCCATCGGCGACGACCGGGTTGGCAACGTCAAAACCGCTGCCGCCCACGCCGGTCAGCGGAAGCGTCCACGCCACCCGCAGGGCCGAGACATTGGCCGATGAGATACCGGAGGACCCGACCCGCGTGTTGCAGAGGTCGCCGTTCGGGGACTGCCACTGACCGTGGTCGCCGTGCCAGTCAGCCGCGCACTCGGCACCGCGCCAGCCTGCGCTGCTCTGCGCGGACGCGATGCTCACCGGCGCCAGCAGGCTCAAGCTCAGCACGGCAATGGCAAGGTAGGACGTGATCCTTGGCAGACGCGGTCTCGTCATGGCGAAGAACCTCCGTGCGGTCGATTCTCGCCGGTCGGAGGCGGGTGGTCAAACGCCACTCAGACCAGCGGAGCGCCTGCTCGCGTGAACAGCTCCTGCACGAGTGCGTCGAGCTGTTTCTGGCCACGATCGGCGCGTGCTGAACCGTCCGAGCTGCTGACCGGCGGCTGATGACGGAGAGTGGACGCATGACACGCAGCGGTCAGCGGACCGCCGACACCGACGCTGAGCTGGGGGCCGTCGCGCGCTGGCTCGCCCTCGGCGTCCTGGTGCTCGCGGTGCTCCTGGTCGCCGTCGACGTGACCGTGCTCGTCGTCGCCACGCCCTACCTCAGCGAGAACCTCAGACCGACCGGCACTCAGCTGCTGTGGATCGGCGACATCTACTCGTTCGTCATCGCGGGCTTCCTGGTGTCGATGGGCAGCCTCGGTGACCGTATCGGCCGCAAGAAGCTGCTGCTCACGGGCGCCGTCGCGTTCGGCGCCGCCTCGGTGCTCTGCGCCTACGCGAGCAGCCCGGCGATGATGATCCTGGCTCGGGCCCTGCTCGGCGCGACGGGCGCGACGCTGATGCCGTCCACGCTCGCGCTGATCCGCAATATCTTCCCCGATGCCAGACAGCGCAGTCTCGCCGTCGGTATCTGGGCTTCGGCAGCGTCGGCGGGCGAAGCGGTCGGCCCGGTGCTCGGTGGCTTTCTCCTGCAACACTTCTGGTGGGGATCGGTCTTCCTGATCAACGTGCCGGTGACGGCGGTGCTCGTCGTCGTCGGCATCGTGCTGCTGCCCGAGTCGCGTGATCCCCACCCGGGACCGTGGGACCTGGTCAGTGTCGGGCTGTCGCTGGCCGGCATGGTCGCGGTCGTGTACGCGATCAAGGAGGCTGCGGTCCACGGCTTTGGGTGGGACATCGCAGCAGCGGCCGTGCTCGGGGTCGCGGCGCTGTTCTGGTTCGGGCGGCGGCAGGTGACGCGGTCGTCACCGTTGCTGGACATGCGGCTGTTCCAGCATCGCGGCTTCTCCGGCGCGATCCTGGCCAACCTGCTCACCATCCTCGGTCTGACCGGGCTCGTGTTCTTCCTGTCCCAGTTCCTGCAACTGGTGCAACAACGTTCGCCGTTGCAGGCGGGACTGTTCTCGGTGCCTACCGCCATCGGCGCGGTGGGGATGGGACTGGTGGCCGGTGTCGTGGCCCGGCGGGTCTCGGTGCGCGGGGCGGTGTGCGGCGGCCTGGTCGCCGTCGGTGTCGCGCTCGCCGCGTGCCTGGCGATCAACGAGGGCACCGGTTTCGTCGTGCTGGGCCTGACGCTGTTCCTGGTCGGCCTCGGCTCGGGCCTGACCTTCACCGTCACCTCTGATGTGATCCTGTCCAGTGTCCCGAAGGACCAGGCGGGTGCGGCCTCCGCGGTCGCCGAAACCGCATACGAACTTGGTGCGGCGCTGGGCATTGCCCTGCTCGGCTCGGTCGTGACCGGCGTGTACCGCGGGTTCACCGCCCCGGCCGGCGTCGCCAACGCCGCGCACGACTCGCTCGGCGGCGCCATCGCAGCCGCGGCGAAACTTCCGCACGACCAGGCGGCGGCGCTGCTGGCGGCGGCGCGGTCCTCTTTCACCGGCGGCTTCCAGGCGGCCACGGGTGTCGGCGCCGTGGTGCTGTTCGCGACGGCCGTCGCGGCCTGGTTCCTGCTCCGTGGGCAGAAGTTGGCGGACTGAGCTGATCACCACGATCGCGCCGGGTGGCGTTGGCGCATCGGCCAACGCCACCACTGCCCGCGTTCGTTGCGCCCCGATCCTCAGCCGACCGGTGCGACCGCCGCGTAGGTCGTGCCGAGCTTGCCCGCGTTCATGTAGGCCACCGCGTGGCCGGTGTGGTTGGCGCCGGACCGGTACACGCCCCACTTGACGTGATCGTCCTTGCCCCACAAGGTCGCGGCTGGGTAGCTCATCGAGCCGTTGGTCAGCTTCTGCTCGACGCCGTTGTACCAGAACGACACCCAGCCGGCCGAAGCGCCGGTGGCGGTGCGGGACATCTTCCAGCCGATGACGAAACTGTGCCACGCGTTGAGCGAGAGCGGCGCGGTCCAGATGTCGGTGCTGGTGCCGTTCGGCCGGGTGAGCTGGAAGTGCAGCAGACCGTCGCCCAGCGTCCGCAGCACGAACGGGCCTGACTGCGGCTGGCTGCTGCTCTCACCGTCGATGTGCAGCTGGAACAGGGAAATCCATGCTCCCTTCTGGATCGGCATCGGATCCCACAGCGCCCGCCAGCCCAGATACACCGTCTGGCCGGCCATACTGTCGTCCAGTGCGACGACGCTGCCGTTCGGCTGGCGCAGGCCGCTGCTCTCGCAGCGAGCCTTTGTCCCGTCCGAGTTCTGCCAGGTCTCGTACCGGAACGACGCGCCGTAGCGGTTCAACGGGTCGGTGGCGACCGTGATCGTTCCTGGCGCTTGTTCGAGGTCGCCGAAATTCTTTGCCGGGGCCAGGCTGGTGTCCGCGCTCCAGATCACGCTGGAAGCGAGCTGGGTGGCGGAAACGGGGCCGGCCATGCCGGTGCAGATGGTCGCCGCCACGAGTGCGCCGACCATCCCGATCAGGAGCTGTCTGCGTGCCATTGCGAAACCCCCAAGACCGAATTGGATTAGTTAGGAACCTTTCTTAACCAGAGTAGCGGTGGAACCATCCGACCGAATCCCTTAACAGTTGCCGTCAACACCAATGACTTCGCAGATCCGGGTGACACCATCGCGCGCCAGCAGCGCTGGCAGGTTTCGCGCGATCTGGCTGGCAACACCAGGACCGTGGTAGATCAGCGCGGTGAGAAGCTGAACCAGTGAGGCGCCGAGCCGGATCTTGCGGTACGCGTCCTCGGCGCTGCGCACGCCACCCGCGCCGATGATGGCATAACGATTCCTGGGCATCCTGCGGTACAACTCGCGGATCGTCGCGTTGACCAGCGTTTCGACCGGAGGGCCGGACACGGCGCCGGTCATCCCGGACGGGAGGGTCACACCGGCGGGCGTGCTACTCGGCAGGTTCACCGCGAAGCCGGACACGATGCCGAAACCATCGACGGCGGCGAGGAATCGTTCCAGGGCGTCGAGATCCTCGAATGGCGCCACTTTCAGAAATACAGGGGTGCCGAGATCTGGTTCGGACAGTTTGGTCAGCAGCGTCCGGAGCCGGGCGGTGTCGGCGAAGAAGCCCTGGCTGTGGACGGTGTTGGGGCAGCTGAGGTTCAGACACAGGTAGTCCGCGTGCGGCGCCAGCCGCGTCGCGGTCGTCACGTAGTCCTCGATCACCGCGTCGTCGGTGGCGGGTGGGGCGTGCGGGCCGTGGTTGGTGTTCACCACGTTGACACCCAGCGGTACCGACGGCGGCCGCCGGATGAGTCGTTGTGCGACACGGGTCGCGCCGTCGTTCGGTACGCCGTAGTGCACCACGATCGCATCGTGGTGCGGCAACCGGAACAGCCTCGGTCTGGGATTGCCTGCCGACGGCATCGCCGACACCGAGCCTACCTCGACATGGCTGAAGCCCAGCGCCGCCAGCAGCGGGTAGGCTCTCGCGCTCTTGTCGTAACCGGCGGCGAGGCCAAGCGGTGACGCGAACCGCACACCGGCGACGTCCAACTCCAGGGCCGGATCGTGGTGAACGTAGTGGGCCGCCAGCAGCCTGCGTGCGGCACTCCACCGGCCGGCCAGTTCGGCCACCCGGATCGAGGTATCGTGTGTCCACTCCGGATTCGTGCGAAACAATACCGGGCGGACGAGATATCTGTAAGAATTCATGGTGACACATTTCGCTCAACTGACGGGAGGCAGAGATGCGCGCGGTTCAGGTGTCCGAGTACGGGTCCGGGGCGCGATTGGTGAATATCGCGGAGCCGGTCGTCACCGATCCACTGGACGTCATTGTGCGCATCGCGGGCGCCGGTATCTGCCGTACCGACCTGCACATTCTGGACGGCAGGCTGGACGCGGCCTTCCATCCGGCCCTCCCCTACACGCTCGGGCACGAGAACGCGGGCTGGGTGCACACCGTCGGTTCCGCCGTGACCTCGGTCGAGCCGGGCGATCCTGTCATCGTGCATCCGGCGGTCACCTGCGGTTTCTGCACGGCATGCCGCTCTGGCGCTGACATGCACTGCGCCAGCTGGCGTTTTCCTGGTGTCGACGGCTGGCACGGCGGGTACGCGGAGTTGCTGCGCACCACGGCACGCTCGCTGGTCCGCCTGGACCCGAGCGCCGATCCGAGCCGGATCGCCCCGCACGCGGACGCCGGGCTGACCGCGATCCACGCGGTGAAACGGCTCGCCCCGTTCACCTTTCCGGGCAGCACTGTCGTGGTGATCGGATTCGGCGGACTCGGACATCTCGCGATACAACTGCTGCGCATATTCACCGCGGCGCGAATCGTCGTCGTGGACAATTCGCCGGCCCGGCTGGAATGGGCGCGTGAATTCGCGCCGGACGTCATCGTCGAATCCGGTTCGGACGGCGGCGTCGGGCGGGTCCGCGCCGAAACCGACGGGCTGGGCGCGGACGTGGTGCTCGATCTGGTCGGCGATGGTGAGGTGCCGCGACAGGCGCTCGCGATGCTGCGCAAGGGCGGGGTGTACTCGATCGTCGGCTACGGCGGCGAACTGCGGCTCTCGCACCTTGATGCCATCAACCGGGAACTCACCGTGCTGGGCAACCAGATCGGCTCCCACCGTGATCTCGTCGACCTGATGGAACTCGATCGGCAGGGCAGGCTGCGGCTGGACGTGAGCTGCCACCCGCTGGCCGACGCGGCCGAGGTCCTGGCCGAGGTCGCCGCGGGCGGCATCCTCGGCCGAGCGGTGCTGGTGCCGTGAAACGAGTGCCGACCGGTGGGTGCGCACCGGTCGGCACCCTGGCTCAGTGCGAGGCGTAGGCGGCATGCAGAAAGCCAACCATCGTCTGCGACAGCACAATGGACAGCACGACGCCGAACACCAGGAACCCGATAGCCCACGTGCGGGCGTTCACCAGCGGTAGCGGTCGTTGTGGTGGTGCGCTCTTGGCCGGTTCCGGGGTGCTCACAGTTCCCTCCGATAGAGCATGTCGGCGATCACGGCGGCGATCGCGCAGACCGCGACCCCGATGCCGACGAAGATCCAGGCGGAGCCGTTGGTCGCCGTGCCGGTCAGGTTGTACCAACCGCGCGCGTAGATCACCACGAGTACGGCGATGAGCAGCACACACAGCACGATCAGCCCGGTCAGCCTGCGCCGCTTGAACTGTCGCGCGCTGCTCAGATAGCGCGCGACGCGATCTTCCTCGGATGTCATGCGCACTTTCCTAACCGCGTTTGCGGGCGATGTAACTGCCCGGTTCGGACACGATGAACAGCCCGCCGATTCCCATGATCACGGCACCGATGATCACCACGATGCTGAACGGGACGCCGTAGACGGTGCTGGAGAAGAACGAGATGAAGAAGAACGCCAGCGTGTTGCCGAGCACCCCGCCGCGCACCGCGCCCGCGTAGGAGATGCCGATGTAGTAGCCCATGATCATCCAGATGGCCCAGCCAAGGCCGATCACCGCGCCATAGGCCAGTAGCCGCGGATTCGTCCACACCGCGGCGGCCATGCTCCGGGCCGCGGGGAACAGGATGAACAGCAGAGCGTTGCCCATCAACAGTTCCAGGAACGCCCGCCACCACATGAAGCCCTCCGGCGGCATGAGATCGGTGCCCGCGGCGATGGCGAAGCTCTCGAAGCCCCAGGTCAGCACCGATCCGATCATCAGCAGAACGCCGACGATCAGGTAGATGCCGTGCGTCGGCGAGACCACCTTGCCCGCCGAGAGGGCCAGCCAGATGCCGATCCCCAGCCCGCCGAGGCCGATCAGGGTGGACCAGCGCAGGATGCGTTCCCGGTACAGGATTCCGGCGACGACGGCACCGACCACGCCGGTCAGCCCGCCGATGGCGCCGGCCAGCGCGCCGCCGATCAGGCCGGCCGCGATCGCGTAACACAGGTCGCCGACGAAGCCGCCGACCGCGACGAACAGGTTCCACCAGCTCACCCGGTGACCGAACAGCCGGTAGGTGTCCCGCCAGTTTCCGCTGACCAGCAGGAAGATCCCGACGCTGACGCAGCCGAAGGGCACCAGGAGCAGCGTGACGATGGCGAACCCGCCGGTCGGCTGCTGGTTGGTGAACGGCGCCTTGCCGACGAGTTCACCGAGCAGGCCGAAGGACAGACCGAGCGCGGGCGCGGCGAGCATCGCGTAGACCATGCCCATCCTGGTCTTCTTGCCGTCGGCCAGGCGGGAACGTTCGGTGAGCGGCGTCTGGGTGGCGGTCATGCCGCACCGCCGAGCAGGTCGTCGAACCGGGCCAGGTCGAGTTGGAACTCGAGAAAGGGCCGGACCTCGGGCCGCAGCGCGTAGCGGCGCAGGATCTGCCCGCTGTGCTGCCGCTCGGCCACGACGTCCAGCCAGCCGACCGTGCTCATCCCGACCAGGTCCTCGCGCAGCGCGCGTAGTTCACCCGCTGGGTAGGCCCGGCACAATCGGTCGAACAGGTCGTACTCCCAGATCCCCTCCGCACCGACGCGGTAGAGGAGAGCTGCTGCGGTGTATTTCGGCGCTGGCTTCATGGGACTCCGATCGGCTCGTCGAGCTGCCGCGGCACCGGGGAACGCGCTTTCCAACCAGACTGACGGTAAGTGGCTGGGAACACGGAAGTCAAGGGTCGTTCGCGCCGAGGTTTGTTCTGCCGGCGTGGACCCGGATTTGGTAAGCGCTTTCCCGGCGTCATCTGTCTGGTGTGGACGGGAAGCGAAGACGAGGGTGCTGACGTAGGCGGCGTTGCGGACGTCCAGCTTCTGTTCCTTGGTGTCCACTATGGTCGCCGGAGGCGGCCTGCCGCCCGGAATCTGACTGTCCTTTCAGGACACGAGGCGGCCTGGCATTCGATGATCTTCACTCGCTCGGTTCCAGGGCCACCGAGCGAGGCCGGTGCCTGGCTGAACACCCGGCGGGCGACTTGTGGAGTAGTGTGATCGGCACGGGCCATGACCGGGCAGCCCCAACGCTCGGAGACCTCATGGCGGCGCTTCGTCCTGTCGCGTCCGGCCGGCTCCCGTGGCGGGCCAGGCGCGGCAACTGATTCTCATCGGGCGGCCGGCCGGCGGGATCGACCCGACCGGCGCCGGAAGGCCGGTTCGGGCGACGCCAGTTCGCCCCCGCCGGCACGAGGAGGCGACGCGATGCGGGTGGGAATCATCGACATTCTGGCGCCGCCCACGCGCCGTCCAGCCGAGTTGGCCTATCGGCTGCTGATGACCAAGCAGTTCGCCAGCATCACGCCGCAGGCGATCTCGGTCTGGTGCCGGCGGCTGGGGCACGAGACGTTCTACGCCACCTACTACGGTCTGGGCGATCCGTACCGCCGGCTCCCGAACGACCTCGACGTGGTGTTCATCGCCTGTTACACGCAGGTCAGCCACCTCGCGTACGCGCTGGCGGCGCTCTATCGGCGCGCAGGCGTCCGTACCGTGATCGGCGGTCCGCACGCCAAGGCCTTTCCCCTGGACTGCCTGCGGTTCTTCGATCTGGTCGTGCGAGAGTGCGACGCCGCGCTCGTGGCCGACATCGTGTCCGGTCAGTTCGATCCGGGCAGCATCATCGCGGCGGACCAGCCGTTCGACCAGGTGCCCACGGTCGAGGAACGCATGCCGGAGATCCGCGCCTCGGCGTTCTTCTGGGGGCGCAAGCCGCTGCGGCTCTCCGCCGTGCCCATGCTCGCCAGCATGGGCTGCCCCTATCGGTGTGACTTCTGCATCGATTGGAGCAGCACCTATCGGCCACTGTCGTCCGATCAACTGGCCACCGACCTCCGATATCTCGCGACGCACCTGCCCGGCACGCTCACCGTGTTTCATGATCCGAACTTCGCGGTCAAGTTCGACCAGGTCTTCGAGGTGCTGGAGGCCCAGCCACCAGGCCAGCGACCGCCGTACATCATTGAAAGCTCACTCACCTTGTTGCGCGGAGACCGGCCGCACCGGCTGAAGGAGACCAACTGCGCGATGGTCGCGCCGGGCGTCGAATCATGGACCGACTACTCGAACAAGGCCGGTCTCGGGCGCAAGAGCGGCGCGGAGAAGGTCGACAAGGTCGCCGAACACTTCGCGCAACTCGCCGAGAACGTGCCCTATCTGCAGGCCAACTTCATCTTCGGGCTCGACACCGACCAGGGCGACGAGCCGATCGAGCTGACCAAGCGTTTCATGGACCAGACCCCGTTCACCTGGCCGACGATCAACATTCCGGTGCCATTCGGTGGCACTCCTCTCTACAACGAACTTCTGGCCGGCGACCGCATCCTGAGCGCGATGCCCTTCAGCTTCTACTACGCGCCCTACCTGGTGAGCACGGTCAAGAACTACGACCCGATCACCTACTACGAGAAACTTGTCGAGCTGTACGAGCACGCCGCGTCACCCGAGATGCTGCGGCGCCGCCTGGACGGCACCTCGCATCGAGCCATCGGCTACGTGCACCGGGCCCGGACGGCAGGCTTCCGGGCCGACATCGCGAGC
Organism: Pseudonocardiaceae bacterium; assembly: GCA_035248365.1. Taxonomy (GTDB): domain Bacteria; phylum Actinomycetota; class Actinomycetes; order Mycobacteriales; family Pseudonocardiaceae; genus CAJCJE01. The sequence goes on from DATFHN010000135.1 coordinate 57,710, forward strand.
TTCCGCCGGATCCTCGGGATACTCCGCACCGACCCCGACTTCCTCGCCTTCCACGAGGGGCGGGCCACCGGCTTGCCCGAGTTCTACCGGCAGCTGTCGGACCGGATGCTCGGGCGCTACTCCGAGCTGCTCTCCAGCGCGGACCGAACGCCGGACCTCACCCAGGTCGGACCGGAGCCGGGCCGGGGCGTGCTCGGCGTTCGGTAGCGAGTCAACTGGTGATGAACTGGCCTGGCTTCGTCACCACCGGGGATTCCACGTACAGGCTGCGGTACTCGTCCTGAATTCCGCCGTTGTGCACCTGGATGGCCAGCGGTCCGACGCGGCCCGCGGTCCGGTCGGTGAAGTCCAGCACTTCCGTGGCCTTACAGGTGGCGGCACCCGAGGGCAGCGGGCAACAGGCCATCCTGGCTACTCCGGTGGCCTGGGTGGCGACGATCTCGCACTGCGCCCATTGCTTGACGTTCCACTTTGGATGGCGCAACGTCGTGAACTCCTTTCCACCGCCGTTGTTGTGGCCCGGCCGGTAGTCCCAGTGGCCTCCGTTGGGCGGCTGGAACTGGATGGCTGACAGGGCGTCGCGGATCGGTGCCACCGTGCCCCAGATCAGCACGGTCGGCGCGTGATTGCCGGCGACCTGGCGGACGTTGAAGATCCAGCGGAACGTGCCGACCTGCTTGGTGCTGTAGTAGATCCAGCCACGACCGGCCGTTCCGGTGCCGTGGATGGCGCCGCCGGTGACCGTCCATCCGCCTGCCGCCGACGGGGTCCAGCCGTTGAGGTCGGTGCCGTCGAACATGGACACCAGGTTGGGGTCGCCGTAGGGATTGGGTGTGGGGGTGGCCGTCGCGGCCGCGGCCGGCGTGGCGATGGCGGCGAAGAACAGGGCCACCAGCAACGCGAGCTGCCAGCGTGAACGACGCGAACGATAGCTCATGGTGTGATCCCGATGGCTCGATGAAAACGTTTACAGTCATTCGGGTCTCAGGCTAGGAACGGTTCTTCGCGTGGGTCAAGGGCTCACTTTTGACGCATTGACATCCTATGTCTGGGCGGCTTACGGTGGCCATGGCGCGACGGTGACTTCTGCCCATTTACCTTGTTCATCCCTTGATTAAAGGCTTTTGCCAACATCGGCAAACAAGGTTACGCAAAGCGTGGCGGGCAATTGCTCCGATGACTCGTTGTCCGACGGGGTTCGGCGTGCGACAGTGTTGTCCGATTCCCGCCCACGACCGAGGAGACGACATGTTTCGCTCGCGGACCGTCACGGCCGCCCTGGTCGCCGTGACCCTCACGCTCGCCGGGACAGCAGCAGCCGTGGCCACCGCACCCGCCGCGGCCGCGCTGGACAACGGCTTGGCGCTGACCCCACCGATGGGATTCAACGACTGGAACGCGGTGGGGTGCGGCGTGTCCGAGTCGTTCATCAAACAGACCGCCGACTTCATCCACACCCACCAGATCAACGGCCAGACCCTGCAACAGGACGGCTACAGCTACGTCAACATCGACGACTGCTGGGCCCTGCCGAGCCGTGATTCGGCGGGCAATCTGGTGCCGAACCCGAGCAAGTTTCCGGACGGCATCGCCGGTACCGCGGCCTACGTGCACGGCCTCGGCCTGAAACTGGGCCTGTACAACGACTCCGGGACGATGACCTGTAGCAGCCACGGGTTTCCCGGCTCGTTCGGCCACGAGGCGCAGGATGCCCTTCAGTTCGCCAAATGGGGGGTCGACTACCTCAAGGACGACAACTGCAAACAGGCAGCAGGCCAGGACACCAGGGCCGCCACCATCAAGCGGTACACCGCGATGCGAGACGGCCTTGCGGCCGCGCGGAAGGCCACCGGCCAGGCGATCGTGTTCAGCATCTGCCAGAAGGGCGACAACGGGATCAACACCGAGGACTGGTCCCCCTCGGTGGGAAACCTGTGGCGCACCACCAGCGACGTGCACCCGGACTGGAGCCATCTTGACTCCAACATCGACAAGAACATTCCGCTGGCCGCGTTCGCCGGTCCGGGCGCCTGGAACGACCCGGACATGCTGGAGATCGGCAACAGCGGGTTGACCGCCACCGAGGCGCGCACCCAGTTCAGCATGTGGGCCGAGATGGCCGCGCCGCTGCTGATCGGCACCAAGCTGGCCGGCGCGAGCAGCGCGACGCTGGCGATCCTGGGCAACCCGGACGTGATCGCGGTCGACCAGGACAGCCTTGGCAGGCAGGGCAAGCAGATCAGCGCCAAGAACGGGCTGCGCGTGCTGGCCAGGCCTTTGGCCAACGGCGATGTCGCGGTCGCCCTCTTCAACGAGAGCGGGTCGACCGCGACCATCGCCACCACCACTTCAGCGATCGGCATCGCCTCGGCGAGCGGCTACCAGTTGACCGATCTGTGGTCGAAGAAGGTGACCACCACCAAGGGACCGATCAGCGCGAGCGTGCCCGCCCACGGCACCGTGCTGATCCGGGTCCACGGCTGAATCCGGCCGATCGGCATGGTCAGCAGCCGGGAGAGAACTTGGCCGCCTCGACCCCGGCCATCAGGAAGTCTCCGACGCCGTAGTTCGACGTCGCGGTCGGGCTGATCGGCTGGTGCTGGGAAGGCTGCGAGGACGGGCCCTGCACGTAACCGACCACGCCGTCGCTGCGCAGGGCCGTTCCGCGCAGCCAGTTCCACGCCTTGCGCAGCACCGGTACGTAGGTGTTCGCGTCGAGGTAGCCGGCGTCGATGCCCTTGGCCAGACCGTAGGTGAACAACGAGGTACCGCTGGATTCCGGCGCCGGGAACGCCGCCGGATGGTCGACGTCCGCGGTCCAGTAGCCACCGGGTTGCTGGACCGCGGCCAGCTTCGTGAACATCGCCTGGAGCAGGCTGATGTAGTGGGCCCGGTTGGGATCGCCCGCGGGCAGGGCCGCGATCGTGTTGGTCAGCGAGAGCACGATCCAGCCATTGCCCCTGGACCAGTGCGTCGTGGTACCGGCCCAGCGCGAATCCCGCCACCACAGGGAGTGCGCCCGGTCGTAGATGTGGCCTTCGGTGTAGGCGAACATCTTCGCCATGGCGTCGAGATCGGCCGAGTTGTGGCCGGTCACGCCGAAGTGCGCGAACGCCGACAGCGCACCGAGTTCGACAGCGTCCACATAGGACAGATCGCTCACCTTGCCGCCTTCGACCCTGGCGGTCTGCCTCGTCACGTAGGCCTGCGCGTCGGCGATGTCGCGCGCCGGGTGGCTCGGGTCGAGTTCGTAGAGGTCGATGTACTCCTGGCTGGCTTCCGGGCCGTCGTAGTTCGGCGCGTTGGTGGGGAGCTTCCACTTGTTGTGGTTGGCCCAGCCGGTGGCGTAGGTCAGGTATTTCTGGTCGCCGGTGAGCCGGTAGACCTCGAGGTCGCCCTTGATGAACAGGGCGTTGAACCAGGTCGCGTCGCCGAAGCTCTTGTTGGCGGCGATCCAGTGGTCGGCGGCCAGCCGGATCTGCGCCAGGTCCGGGCAGGCGGCCGGGGCCGGTAAGCCTGTGGGGGCTGTGCTGGACGCGGCGCTGACGCTCGCCGGTGCCAGGGTGGCGGCCAGCGTGAGCGCCGCCGCGATGAGCTTGTACCTCATTGCCGATGTCTCCCTTTGCGCGTGGATGTGTGCGACCTGAGTGACCCGCCCAGGCCGTATCGCCATGCGCCAAAACGATGCCCGGCAGAGTCGATACGTTGTAAACGTTTACAGTTGGTCTACACCACTATACGCGGAGAGTCAATCGTGGTCGGCCTATCGGCTGAAGCCCGCGGTCATGCCGCTGACCAGTTGGCGGCGACCGATCGTGTACAGCACCAGGATCGGCAGCGTGGTCAGCACGACCGAGGCGACCACGGCGGGCACGTTGACGCTGTACTGGCCCTGGAAGGTCCACAGGGCGAGCGGCAGGGTGCGCTGGCTGGGGCTTTGGGTGAGGACCAGCGGCAGCAGGAAGCCATTCCAGATCGTCAGTGCGTTGTAGACGGTCACGGTGAGGATGGCGGGCCGGGTCAGCGGGGCGGCCAGGCGCCAGAGGGCGGTCCACTCAGTGGCGCCGTCCATGCGCATCGACTCGAACAGCTCCCGGGGGACGTCACGGATGAAGTTGGCCAGCACCAGTACCGACAGCGGGATGGCGAACGCGATCGAGGGCAGGATCAGCGCCAGCAGGCTGTCGTAGAGGTGCAGCCGGATGATGATCAGGTAGATCGGGATGATGGTGGCCTGGAGCGGGATGGCCAGGCCCATCAGGAACAGTCCGTTGAGCGCGCGCAGGAATCGGCGGGACCAGCCGCGCACGATGGCGTAGGCGGCCATGAACGAGACGATGACCGCGGGTATCACCGCGCCCGCGGTGACCACCACGCTGTTGACGAAGTAGCGGATGAAGTCCGATTCGAGGACCATCCGGTAGTTGTCGATCGTCGGGTGGCCGGGCGGCACGAGCGGATTGGTCGAGTAGTAGCTGCTCTGCGCTTTGAGGCTGGTGATGAGGATCCAGTACAGCGGGATGACGACGACGGCCAGCCAGATCCACCCGGCCAGGCCGCCGGGCCAGTTGCGGCGCCGGGTGATCCGGCCGGTGCGGCGCGGCCGTTGGACCCTTGTCACCTGCGGTGGCGTGGTCAGGGTGGCACTCATGTCAGGCGCCTTCCAGCTGGCTCGTGGCGTTGCGGCCGCCGAGCCTGCGCAGCAGCAGGGCGAGGCCGAGGCCCACCAGGACGAGGATGACGGCGATGGCGCTGGCCGGCCCCATCAGGTTGGCCTGGAAGCCCCGCTTGTACATGTCCAGCGCGAGTACCTGGGTGGCCTCGCCCGGGCCGCCCTGGGTCAGCACGAAGATGAGGTCGAAGAAGGTCAACGACCCGACCACCATGAGCGTTGACGAGGTGATCATGGTGTTCTTCAGCTGGGGCAGGGTGACGCTGAAGAACTGGCGCACCCGCCCGGCGCCGTCCAGCTGCGCCGCCTCGTACATGGTCTGCGGGATCTGGCGGACGCCGGCCTGGTAGATCAGCGAGTGGAACGGGATGAACTGCCAGGAGACGATGAAGATGACCACGCCAAACGCCAGCCCGGGCTTGCCCAGCCAGTCCTGACTGAGCCACGAGATGCCCAGCCCGGCGCCGAGCCCGAAGTTCGGGTCCAGCAACGCCTTGTAGGCGATCGCGATGGCCGCGGAACTGAGCAGCAGCGGGACGAAATAGACCACCGCCAGCACTGCCCGGTAGCGGTGCCGGGCGGCCAGGAACGTGCCGAGCAGCACGCTCAGCGGGGTCTGCACCGCCCAGGAGACGAGCATGACCAGGAACGTCACCCACAGGGCGTGCAACAGTTCGGGATCGGTCAGCACCGCACGCCAACTGGTCAGGCCGGACGGGTGGATGGCGCCGATGCCGTCCCAGGTCGTGAAGCTCAGTCCGAGCACACCGACCAGCGGAATGACGGCGAACCCGGCGAAGAACACCAGCGCGGGCACGGCCAGCCACGGCAGGATGCCGCCGTGGCCCGGCCGTAGCTTGTTGCCTTTGCTCACGTGCCGATGACCGCGTTCATGGCCGAGGCGAACTGCTGCGGCGAGATCGACAGCTGGAACAGCTTGGCGATGTTGTCCAGCAACGTCTCCGCCGCGGTCGGGCTCAGGGCCTGGTCCCAGGACTGGCCGAAGGACTTGGCCTTGGTGGCGACGTTGTAGACGAACTGGAGGAACGACGCGTCCTTGGAACCGGCCAGCAGGCCCTGGGTGCCGAGCACGATGGGGACTTCGCCGGTGCCGATCCACTGCTTGATCTCGTCGTTGGTGAGCACGCCGCTGGCGAAGAACTGCTTGGCGATCGCCTTCTGCTCTGGGCTGGCCTTCGAGGAGATGGACAGGTACTGCGCCGGGTTGCCCACCGTGTTGCTCGGGTCGCCCTTGCCGCCCTCGACCGGCGGGAAGTTGACGAAGCCGAGCCCGCCGCTGGAGACGAAATCACCACCGTTGGTCTGCTGGATGCCGTAGGACCAGGAGCCGTGCAGCATCATCGCGGCCTTGCCGGTGTAGAGCAGTGCCTGGTCGGCGTTGGAGTCGGCGGTGATCGAGGAGAAACCCTTGATGAACCCGTTGGCCTTGACCAGATCCTGCACCTTGCCCAGTGCGTCGATCGCGGCCGGATTGGACCAGGAGTCCTTCTCACCGTTGTAGATGGCCTCGAACACCTCGGGGCCGCCGATGCGGTCGAACAGGAATTCCAGCCACATCATGTTCGTCCACCGGGACTGCCCGCCGAGCGAGAGCGGTGCGATGCCCCTGGCGTTGAATGTGGACACCAGCGCCATGAGATCGCCCCAGGACTGCGGCGGCTGCACGCCGACCTGGTCGAAGATCTTCTTGTTGTAGTACAGCACGATCGGCTGGACGTTCTCGCACGGCATCGCGTAGATCTTGCCGTTCACGGTGGCGGCCGGGAACGCGGTCTTGAACAGCCGGTTCTTCACCTCGGGGTGCTGATCGAACCATGAGGTGAGGTCGTCGACCTGGCCTGCGTTGACGTAGCTGCGCAGCGTTCCGCCGCCCCAGCCCCAGATGATGGTGGGGGCCTGTCCGGCGCCGATCGCGGTCCTGATTTTCGTCTTGTACGCGTCGTTCTGGAATGTTGTCCCGGTGATCTGCCCATTGGGATTGGCCTTGTTGAATCGGTCGACGGCGTCGGTCCGGACGCCTTCCTGGGGCTGACCGTTCAGGTACCAGAAGGTGACCTTCGCGCCGCCGCCCCCGCTGGTACCGGGACCCGCCGTGCCGCAGCTGGCCAGCGCCGCCGCGAGCGGAACGCCGACGGCCAGTTTGAGGGCGCTGCGTCGAGAGATGTGATTGTCCACGCTGGTTCTCCGTAGTCGAGTACTTCCGCGCGCTGCAACGCCGGCGCCCCCGCGCCGTTTCGAAACTTTTTCGAGAATAATGTGTTGCGCGCATCACGCTATGGTTCTGAGAATATCGCTGTCAAGGTCATGCTCAGCATTGCCTGGCTGAACTCCTGCTTATTACTGTGACACCACAATGGACGGAGCATGGCGCCGACCGGCGTCCGAAAATGTTTCGAAACTCCGTTTCGACAAGGGAGCGCGATGACGACGAACGATCTGTTGCCGCAGGTAGGTGGGGTCGTGCCACGCTGGCGGGATCCGGAGCTGGCGGTACCGGACCGGGTTGACGCGCTCCTGGCCGAGATGACCCTGGCCGAGAAGATCGGGCAACTGGGCAGCCGGTGGATCGGCAACGACACCGGGGACGAGATCGTGCCTGGTGACGGCCTGGCCGTCGCACCGCTGCCGGAATGGTTCGGGACGGCCGGACAGGCCGCGCTGGAGGAGGCTAGCCGGCACGGGCTGGGCCATCTGACCCGCGTGTACGGCAGCAGGCCGGTGACCGTCGAGGACGGCGCGGCGCAGCTGGTCGACATGCAGCACACGGTCCTGCGCGGCAACCGGTTCGGCATCCCCGCCCTGGTCCACGAGGAGTGTCTCTCGGGGTTCACCGCTTACGGAGCCACCGTGTATCCAGCCCCGATCGCCTGGGCCGCGACCTTCGATCCGGAGCTGGTGCGCAGGCTGGGGGCGACGATCGGGGCGGACCTGCGCGCCCTCGGTGTGCACCAGGGCCTGGCCCCGGTGCTGGACGTGGTGCGTGACTACCGATGGGGCCGGGTCGAGGAGACCATGGGCGAAGACCCGTATCTGGTCGCGATGCTCGCCTCCGCCTACGTCAGCGGTCTGGAGAGCGCGGGTGTCGTCGCCACGCTCAAACACTTCGCCGGGTACTCGGCATCGCGCGCGGCCCGCAACCACGCCCCCGCCCCGATCGGCCGTCGTGAGCTGATGGACATGATCCTGCCGCCGTTCGAGACCGCGATCGCGACGGGCGGGGCCCGGTCGGTGATGAACGCGTACTGCGACGTCGACGGGGTACCGGCGGGCGCCGATTCCTGGCTGCTGACCGAACTGCTGCGCGACGAGTGGGGATTCACCGGCACGGTCGTCTCCGACTACCACGCGGTCGGGTTCCTCGCCACCATGCACCGGATCGCCGCCGACACCCATGAGGCGGGCGTGCAGGCGCTCACCGCGGGCATCGACGTGGAACTACCGGACACCGAGGGCTTCGGACAGCACCTCGCGCAGCGGGTCCGCGACGGCGAACTGTCCGAGTCCATCCTGGATCGGGCGGTGCGCCGGGTCCTCACCCAGAAGATCGAGCTGGGGCTGCTCGATCCCGGCTGGACCCCGGAAGCCTCGGTCGGCGCGGCTGCCGGCGTCGACCTGGACTCGGCCGCCAACCGCTCCCTGGCCGGTGAACTGGCCGAGCGGTCGGTCGTGCTGCTCGATGCCGGCAGCGCGCTACCGCTGATCGAGACCGGACGGACGGTGCCCGGCCGGATCGCGGTGGTCGGACCGTGCGCCGCCGACCCGCACACCTTGATGGGCTGCTACGCGTTTCCCAACCACGTGCTCCCCCGTTATCCCGACCTGGCCCTCGGCGTCGACGCGCCGACCCTGGTCGACGCGCTGCGGGTCGAGTTGCCGGACGCCGAGATCGTGCACCAGCCGGGCTGCGACACGCGCGGCGATGACCGGAGCGGCTTCGCGGCCGCGACCGAGGCGGCCCGGGACGCCGATCTGTGTATCGCGGTCGTCGGGGATCGCGCGGGACTGTTCGGCAACGGCACCTCCGGGGAAGGCTGTGATGCCGAGGACCTGCGACTGCCGGGCGTGCAGGCCGACCTGCTCGACGCGCTGCTCGCCACCGGTACCCCGGTGGTCGTGGTGGTGGTCTCCGGCCGCCCCTACGCCCTGGGCGACGTGCATCCGCGCGTCGCGGGCCTGATCCAGGCGTTCATGCCCGGCCAGTTGGGGTCCGCGGCAGTCGCCGGGGTGCTGTCCGGCCGGGTCGACCCCAGCGGCAAGCTGCCGGTGCAGATCCCCCGCCGCCCGGGCGGACAGCCCGCCACCTACCTGCACCCGCCGCTGGGCGGCAACAGCCACGGCATCAGCAGCATCGACCCCACGCCGCTGTTCCCCTTCGGCTACGGCGCGTCCTACACCACCTTCCAGCTCGACGATCTGGAAGCCGGCGCCACCGAAATCCCCACCGACGGCGAACTGGACGTGTCGCTTCGGGTGCGCAACACCGGGACCAGGCCGGGTGCCGAAGTCGTCCAGCTGTACCTGCGGGACCCGGTCGCCCAGGTGGCCCGGCCGGTTCTGCAGCTGATCGGTTTCGCCCGGGTCCGGCTGGAGCCGGGCGAAACCGCCCGTGTGCGATTCCACGTGCACGCCGACCGGACCGCGTTCACCGGCCGCGACCTACACCGGATCGTCGAACCCGGAGAGATCGAACTGCTCGCCGGTACCTCATCCGCCGACCTTTCCGGGCAGGTCACGGTACGGTTGACGGGCGTCGCCCGGGTGGTCGGCCACGATCGGCGGCTGAGCACACCGGTGGACGTGCTGCGAGAGGACGCCGATGCCAACCACGTCTAGACGGGCGACCCTGGCCAGCGTCGCCCGCTCGGCCGGAGTCTCCGTCGCGACGGTGTCCAAAGTGCTCAACGGCCGTCACGACGTCGCGCCAGACACTCGCCTGCGGATACAGGAACTGCTGCACCAGCACGACTACGTGGCCCCGGTGCTGCGTCGCACCGAGATACCGCAGCGCCCCACCATCGAATTGCAGTTCCAGGGCGAATTCCGGCCCTACGGGGCCGAAGCGCTCGAGGGCATCATGTACGCCGCCGCCGAACTGGACGTCTCGATCGTCATCAGCAAACCCGACCACGGCCCGCACTGGGCCAGGGACCTGGTCCTGGCCGGACGCCGCGCGCTCATCGCGGTCACCACGATCTACACCGCCGCCCACCTGGATGCTCTGGAGCGGGCCGGGCTTCCCCTGGTCGTGCTCGACCCGCTGCACCTGCCGCACGCCGGGGTCACCAGCGTCGGCGCGACCAACTTCGCCGGCGGGCAGTCCGCCACCCAGCACCTGCTCGCCCTCGGTCACCGGCGCATCGCCTACCTCGGCGGGCCGGCGGTGGCCACCTGCAACCAGGCCCGCGTACACGGCTACCGGGCCGCAATGGAAGCGGAGAAGGTACCGATCCCGCGCGGCTACATCCGCTCCGGGGAGTTCAGCTTCCAGGCCGGGCTGCGCGGTGCCGCCGCACTGCTGGACCTGGCCGAACCACCGACCGCGATCTTCGCCGCCAACGACGAGATCGCCCTGGGCATCATCGAAACCGCCCGCACCCGCGGCCTGCGCGTGCCCGACGACCTCAGCGTGATCGGCTTCGACGACACCCTTCTCGCCCGCATGGCGTCTCCGCCGCTGACGACCGTGCGGCAGCCGTTGCGCGAGATGGGCGCCGTCGCCCTGCGCACCGCGCTGTGCCTGGCCAAGGGCGAAACGATCGACTCGCACCACGTCGAGCTCGCCACCGAACTGATCGTGCGCGACTCCACCGCCCGGCCCGCGGGCCCGCGAATCTGAAAATTACAGGGTTTCTCCCGGGGAATGATGCCGCTCCGTTGACATCGTGGCCGATGCACCGCGCAATGGACGCCCACGGACACCATCGGAGAAGGAGCGTCATGCGCGGGTCACGGCGGCGGGGAATCGTGCTGGGGGCTCCGATGCTGGCGGCGGCCGCGCTCGCCGCCGTCGTGGCGCTGCTGTTGTTCCAGTTACCGGCCGCCGCGCTCGACGTCACCGGCACGCCGTCGCCGGTCACCGGCAACGCCACCTATTTCAGCGGCCTCGGCTCGCCCTACGGCGGCTGCGGACTGCCACAGTCCAATCTGGACAGTCAGGACTTCGTGGCGCTGAACGTCTTCAACACACCCGGCGACTACGGCCCGTACCCGCGACCGGTGCCGCCGTCGTCGGCAGGCATCCTCGGCATGTTCGACAACGGCCACAACTGCGACCGGTACGTCCAGGTCACCATCGGCGACTTCTGCACCGGCACCAACGACGGCGCGCAGAACCAGCCGTTCTGCCGCAACGGTTCCTGGGTTGCCGACCAGTACAACGGAGCCACGCTCACCATGGTGGTCGCCGACAGCTGCGCGGACTCCAACGCCTGGTGCCGGGACGATCCGTACCACCTCGACCTGCACCAGGACTCGCTGAACCGGTTCGTGCTGAACGGCAGCCCGGTCGGCACCGGGCTGGCCGATCACTGGAACAACCGGCAGATCTCCTGGCAGTTCGTGCCGACACCGAACTACACCGGCGACATCCAGATCGGTTTCCTGCAGGGCGCGCAGACCTGGTGGGGCGCGACCGCGATCTCCCACCTGCCCAATGGCATCCACGGTGTGCAGTACTTCGCGAACGGCGGATGGAACAACGCCACCATGGACGGCGACATGGGGCAGGCGTACATCCTGTCGCCGACCACCACCGGTGGCACCCAGTTCCAGATCCGCGTGCTGGACGCGGCCGACACGCTGATCAACAACGGCCGGGTGTACACGTTCGCGCTGCCCGCGTCCTGCGGGTCGCAGTGCGGCGCGGCGTACACACAGGTCGGCTACACGACCAGCGATGGCGGAGGCACCACCACGCCCACTCCCCCGCCACCGGTCGGCGGGTGCTCGGCCACCGAGTCGGTCACCAGCAACTGGTCCGGCGGTTTCCAGGCCAGCGTCACCGTCACCAACACCGGGACCGCTCCGATCACGTCCTGGACGGTGACCGGGACGTTTCCGGGCAGCCAGACCGTCGCCAACTCGTGGAACGCCACCGTCACCCAGTCCGGCGCACAACTGAGCGCAGCCAACGCCGGCTACAACGGCAGCCTCGCGGCCGGTGGCAGCACGAGCTGGGGCATGACCGTCAACGGCGCCGACCAACCCTTGACCAACCTGAGTTGCCAAAGCTGAACCAAGAAACCGGCGCCCCGGGGTCGCGCCGGCACGGTTACGCCAACTTTGTCACGAAAGCGGGCGCTGTACTCCCTTCGCAGCCTTGACTTCTGTCTAAAGGTGGCGAGACGCTGTCAGGCGCGCCACCACCGAAACTCCGTGACGGAGGTCTGTGATGTCCTTAGCCAACGCCGGCCGAGCGCGCCTGGTCGCCACATCGCTGCTCGTCGCGGCGGTGACAGCGATAACGTCCGCCGCGTCCGCGCCGGCCACGCCGGTAGCCGCGTCGTCCGCGCCGATCCCGATCTACCGCGACACCCACTACAGCTTCGCCGAACGCGCCGCCGACCTCGTGTCCCGGATGACGCTGGAGGAGAAGGTGCTGCAGTTGCACACCAACAGCGCACCGGCCATTCCCCGGCTCGGTGTGCAGCAGTACACCTACTGGAGCGAGGGCCAGCACGGGCTCAACACCCTCGGCGCCAACACCAACGCGGGCACGGTCGGCGGCGGGGTGCATGCGACGAGCTTCCCGACCAACCTGGCCAGCACCATGTCCTGGGACCCGAACCTTGTCTACCAGGAAACCACGGCGATCTCCGACGAAGCCCGCGGCATGCTGGACAAATCGCTGTGGGGCGTCGCGCAGAACAACATCGGCCCGGACCAGAACGACTACGGCTCACTGACCTACTGGGCCCCGACCGTCAACCTGGACCGCGACCCCAGGTGGGGCCGCACCGACGAGGCGTTCGGCGAGGATCCCTATCTGGTCGGCCGGATGGCCGGCGCGTTCGTGGACGGCTACCAGGGCGAAACCCAGACCGGCCAGCCGATGACGCCCTACCTCAAGGTCGCGGCCACGGCCAAGCACTACGCCCTCAACGACGTGGAGAACAACCGGCACGCCGACTCCTCGGACACCACCGACGCCAACCTGCGCGACTACTACACCGCGCAGTTCCGCGACCTGATCCAGAACTCGCACGTGTCCGGCGTGATGACCTCGTACAACGCCATCAACGGCACACCGTCTCCTGCCGACACGTACACCGCGAACGAACTGGCCCAGCGGACCTACGGCTTCAACGGCTACACCACCTCCGACTGTGGCGCCGTCGGCGACGTGTACGCGCCGGGCAGCCACAACTGGGCGCCACCGGGCTGGACCACGGCCACCACCAACGGCGTGACGCGGTGGACGAACACCACCACCGGGCAACAGGTTTCCGGGGCCGCGGGCGGCCAGGCGTACGCGCTGCGCGCGGGCACCCAGCTCAACTGCACCGGTTCTGAGGACACCCTGGCCAACATCCAAGAGGCGATCAAGGCCGGAGTGCTGTCCGAGGGCGTGATCGACAACGCGCTGGTGCACCTGTTCACCATGCGCATGCAGACCGGCGAGTTCGACCCGCCGAACCAGGTGGCCTACACCAAGATCACCAAGGACCAGATCCAGAGCCCGGCCCACCAGGCGCTGGCCGAGAAGGTCGCGGCGAACTCGTTGGTGCTGCTGAAGAACGACGCCGTCCAGAACACCCAGAAGCCGCTGCTGCCGGCCAACCCGGCCACGCTGAACAACGTGGTGATCGTCGGTGACCTGGCCGGCACGACCACCCTTGGCGACTACTCCGGCCAACCGGCCCTCCAGGTCGACGCGGTGCAGGGCATCACCGCCGCGATGAAGGCCGCGAACCCGAACGCCACCGTCACCTTCGACGCGTGCGGCACCTCCACCAGCACGACCACGGCGGCGGCCTGTTCGGCGCAGACCATGGCCGCGATGAAAACCGCCGACCTGGTCGTGGTGTTCGTCGGGACCGACACGAATCTGGCCACCGAGGGCAAGGACCGCACCACGATCGCCATGCCGGGCAACTACGACTCGCTGATCAGCCAGGTCAACGCGGTCGGCAATCCGAGGACCGCGCTGGCCATCCAGGCCGATGGCCCGGTGGGCATCGACAACGTCAAGAACGACTTCCCGGCCATCGTGTTCAGCGCGTACAACGGGGAAAGCCAGGGCACCGCGCTGGCCGATGTGCTGTTCGGCAAGCAGAATCCCAGCGGGCACCTCGACTTCACCTGGTACGCCGACGACTCGCAGCTGCCCGGGATGAAGAACTACGGCCTCACGCCGTCCCAGACCGGTGGACTGGGCCGCACCTACCAGTACTTCACCGGCACGCCGACCTATCCCTTCGGCTATGGCCTGTCCTACACCGGGTTCAGCTACTCGCACGTGCACACCGCCCCCGGCACGGTCAACGCCAACGGCCAGGTGACCGTGCGGGTGGACGTGACCAACACCGGCAGCACCCCCGGCGCGACCGTGGCTCAGCTCTACGTCTCGACGCCGTTCTCCGTACCCGGCGTGGAACTGCCGAAGGAGCGGCTGGCCGGATTCCAGAAGACGAACGTACTGGCGCCCGGCCAGACCCAGCACCTGAGTATTCCGGTGCGGATCAGTGACCTGGCGCTGTGGGACGACACGCAACACCGCGACGTCGTGTACGACGGTCCGTACGGCTTCGGCGTTGGCACCGATGCCGATCACCTCGTCGGCACCAGCACGGTGCGCGTCACCGGGACGCTGGCCGCCAAGACGCAGTACGTGACCGTGCAACCGGACCAGGTGGTGTTCGCGCCCGGGCAGAGCATCGACCTGGCCGGCACGAACCCGTGGATCGCCGACGACACCGCGCAGGCGGCCCAGCACGTGCCTGCCAACCACGTCGTCGAGGCGTCGAACAGCGACGAGTCCTTTGTGGACCTGACCCGCACGCCGGTGCACTACCGCAGCAGCAACCCGCACGTGGCCCAGGTGAGCCCCGCCGGGAAGGTCACCCTGGTGGCGCCGGGTGTCGCGACGATCAGCGCCACGGTCAACGGCGTCACCGGCTCGACTCCGGTCGTGGTCCGGCAGCCGTTCACCCTCGACGCTCCGGCCCAGGTCCAGCCGGGCACGACGGTCACCGTGACCACCACCCTGCCCAACCCGGCGGGTGCGCAGCCGCTGCGTAACGTCACGCTGGCCCTGACCGGGCCCAGCGGCTGGACGGTCAGTGCGAGTACGCCGTCCACCTTCCCGACGGTGGCCGCCGGGCAGACGGTCAGCACCACCTGGCAGGTGGCCGTGCCCGCCTCGGCCCAGCCCGGCAAGTTCGACCTGTCGGCCGAGGCCACGTTCACCTCGGCCAACGGTCCGGGCAACTCGACGGCCGACGCGACGCTGTTGTTGCCGCACGCGCCGTACCCGTCGCTGTCGGCGGCCTTCAACAACGTCGCCATCAGTGACGACGCCAGCCCCGGCACGGGCAACTTCGACGGCGGCAATGCCAGCTATTCCGCGCAGGCACTGGCCGCGGCGACGCCCAGCCTCACCCCCGGTGCCACGTTCACCCATGACGGCCTGACCTTCACCTGGCCTGCCGCGCAACCAGGCGCCCAGGACAACGTGGTGGCGGGCGGAGTGGCCGGCGGGCAGACCATCGCGATCTCCGGATCGGGCAACACCCTCGGCCTGATCGGCGCGGGCGACTACGGCAGCCCGACCGGGACGGCGACGGTGACCTACACCGACGGCACCACCGAGTCCTCCACCGTCACCTTCGCGGACTGGTGGTCCAACTCGGCGACCGGAGGCGACATCGTCACCACGGTGCCCTACCTCAACAACGCCGGCGGCAAGGAGAACCAGGCGGTGAGCGTCTACTACGCCGCGATACCGCTGCAACCGGG
>DATFHN010000136.1:0-3848 GCA_035248365.1 Pseudonocardiaceae bacterium
TGCGTGCTGCGGCTCACGATGCCTTGATCATGTGATCGCCGAATCTCGCGCATATCGAGCGCCGCTGTTGGCTGAGTGATATGTGGCTCTCCTGACTCTTCCGTGGGCGGGTTGAGTCACCGGTCGCGGGCGCACCCCGCCTGATCCCTAGGTTTCGGACTGTCTGACGGTCCAAACGGAGGGACAAGACGGGGTGCGAAATGAGAGCGTATGGCGACGAGCCTGTGGGCTGCAGCAAACGGTGGTCGAGTCGGTCGATTTCGACGAGGTCGCCGCGGCGGTGATCGTGTCGGTGCGCCCGTCTGTTCGGGCGCTGGGCCGCTGCGGTCGGTGCGGCCGGCGCAGTCCTGGCTATGACCGGGGCGAGGGTCGCCGCCGCTGGCGGGCGTTGGATCTGGGCTCGACGAAGGTTTACCTGGAGGCAGACGCGCCCCGGGTTGCCTGTCGTGAGCATGGCCCGACGGTCGCTCAGGTGCCCTGGGCCCGCCACAACGCCGGCCATACTCGCGACTTCGACGACCAAGCTGCCTGGCTGGCGGTGCGGACATCGAAGACCGCCGTCACCCAGCTGTTGAGGGTGGCGTGGCGGACCGTTGGCGCGATCGTCGCGAGGGTAGAAGCGGACATCGATGCCCGGGTGGATCGGCTGGCCAATCTCCGCCGGATCGGGATCGACGAGATCTCCTACAAGCGCGGTCATCGCTTCTTGGTGGTGGTGGTCGACCACGACACCGGGCGGCTGGTGTGGGCCGCTCCGGGGCGAGAGGACGCAGTCCTGCACCGGTTCTTCGACGAGCTGGGCCCACAGCGATCAGCCAAGATCACCCATGTCTCGGCCGACATGGCCGACTGGATCGCCCGGGTCGTGGCGGCCCGTGCTCCCAACGCCATCCGCTGCGCCGACCCCTTCCACGTCGTGGCCTGGGCTATCGAGGCTCTCGACGTCGAGCGCCGCCGAGCCTGGAACCAGGCACGAGGCCGACACCGGACCAGCCCCTCGTTGCGGCGGCCCCGCACCAACGGTGAGGCCCTGAGCATCGCCCGGTCTCGTTACGCGCTGTGGAAGAACCCCGCAGATCTCACCGAGCGCCAACGCCACCAGCTCGACTGGATCGCCACCAGCGACCCGCGCCTGTGGCGCGCCTACCTGCTCAAAGAAGCCCTGCGCTACGTCTTCGCCGTCAAAGGCGACGAAGGCAAACAGGCCCTCGACCGATGGCTGAGCTGGGCCCAGCGTTGTCGCCTCCCGTCCTTCGTCCAGCTGCGCCGCCGCATCCTTACGCACCGAGCCGCGATCGAGGCCACCCTGGAACACCACCTCAACCAAGGACTCATCGAGGCGACCAACACCAAGATCAGACTCCTCACCCGGATCGCCTTCGGCTTCCACGGCCCCGGGCCCCTGATCGCCCTAGCCCTACTAGCACTGGGCGCATACCCACCTGTCCTGCCAGGACGGAACTGACCCACGGAAAGATCAGGAGAGCCGATTATGTGCGCTCGTCGCCGATGACCAGATGCATCGGTGCGATTCCGGCGTTGGTGCTTGTCAGTGGACGAGTTGGAACCGTGTGCCGGTCCAGGTCCAGGTGTCGGTGCGTCGACCGCTGGGGGCGGCGGTCGTATCGCCTTGGTTGTAGTACTGCTCGGTGGCGGTAACAACGTCGTGGGTGAGCCGGGCCTGGGTGAAGTACGGGGTCCCGTAGGTGGTGGGGGCGGTGGTGGCGAGCCAGCCGAGCGGGTGGGTACCGCCGGTGCCGCTGAACACGACGAGGAGGTCGGCGAGCGCGCTGCTGCCGGTGGCGCCGATGCCGGTCGTCATGCAGGTGACCCGCAGGACGGCGTCGTCATGGCCGCTGCCCTCGAGGTCGCCGAAGGCGAGGCCGCTGAAGTAGCCGGCTGGTGCGCCCGGGTCGGCGTCGTGCACGATCGCGAACACGTGTACGCGGGGGAAGCCGGGGAAGGACTTGCTGTCGACGGTGGCCTGGGAGCCGTGCAGGGCGAACGGGGCCTGCGCGCCGCAGGTGCCGGCGGGCAGGGTGACGGCGCTCCAGTCGATGGTGTGCAGGTTGGTGTAGGCGACTGGCGCGGGTGGCGTCGTGAGTTGCAGCCCGTCCGTGATGAATTGGTCGGCGTTGGGCGAGCCGAGCCCGGTGGCGGCGTCCCAGCCGGGGCCGGCGTGGGCGGCGAGGTCGGGGCCGCCGTTCTGGTCGGTGGTGACATCGAAGACCGGCTGGTCGGTTCGGGTCGCGATCTTGTAGAGCAGCGGGTTGGCGAACCCGAGGGAAGGGGCGTGCGCGGCTGCGGCGGCTTGGTCGTACCGGGCGGCCACGGCAGCCCAGATCGGGGTGGCCTGGCTGGTGCCGTTGCCGGTGGTCCAGGCGCCGGTCTCGTGGGTGCTCAGGCCGCTGTCGGCGTCGGCGTCGGCGGCCACGTCGGGGATCATTCGCCCGGTGCCGGTCGGCACACCTGGGCCGGCCTGCCACGCCGGGCGGGCAAACGAGCTGCTTCCGCCGCCGGAGGCGATGGGCAGCCCGGTGTTGTTCCAGTCCTGGCCGGGCTGATCCCAGGCCTGCTCGGAGTTCAGCGTGTTACTCGTGGTGAGGTCCAGATGGGTGCCGCCGACCGCGGTGACCGATGGGTCGCTCGCGGGGTAGTTCACGCCGACGTGGTTGCTGCCGGTGTTGCTGACGCAGGAGCGGCCGGTGTCGCCGGTCGCGGCGAACACCGACAGGTGGTACTGGGTGACGATCCGGGCGGTGAGATCGGCGTACTGGCCGGCCGCGGCGCCCAGGTCGGACTCGCAGAAGCCGTAGCTGATCGAGGCGGTCTGCTCGTGGTACCAGGCGGCCGCGATGAGGAACAGGCCGATGCTGGCGTCCGGCGCGGCGTTGGTGTTGAACTCGTACAGGTCGATCACCGCACCGGGTGCCATGGCGTGCACGGCCTCGATGTCCAGATCGGCTTCCTGTTCCGAACCGCCGCCTTGCGGTCCGATGTCGGGGCCGGCGAACGGCACCGGCGCCTTGTAGCTGGTCGATGGTGTCGGCGGTAGTACCAGGGTCCCGGTGAAGCTATTGACGTTGATCTGCGGGTCGGACAGGCCGTTGTACTGGTCGAAGGCGTGGATGTCGTCCATGTTCACGCCGCTGCCGGCGAAGATCGCTACCCGCTGTCCGGTTCCGTCGATCCCTGGTTTGGTGGCGTTGTACGCGGTGCGTAGTTGGGCTGCGGTGATGCCGGGGCAGAACACCAGCCGGCACGGCAGCGATGCCGGACGCGGCCGGACGGCGTTGTCCAGTCCGAAGATGCCGGCCGTCGGGAACGGCAGTGTCGGCCGCTGCGCGTTGGCGTAGAAGTGTTCGCCGGTCGGCCGGTAGGCCCACTGGTCGAGCTGCACGCCGAAGGCGGTGTCGATGTTGTGGACGGTGCCGGTGGCCAGTAGTAACCCGATCGCCGGCATGGCGTTGATCTGCAGGTGCTGGCCTCGCAGGTATGACTGCGCTGGTTGCGGGTTCGTCCCGGGCGGTAGCAGCACCTGCACCGACAGCCGCTGCGTGGCCGGCAGCGGCGCGATCCGGGTCGAGCGGGCGACCAGCGGCGACACTGCTCCCGCGGCGATCCTTGCTGCGCCTCGGTGGCCTTCCGTGCAGGCCGTCGCCGCCAGTGCCACGACCGCGAGCGCGGCGACCGCCGAACGCTTCGCCCGCCCGTACCGGCCACCTGCGGACAAGGCGGTAGTCGGATCGGCGTTTCGCGCGCTCGAGTAGTCCGTCGCGGACCCTTCACGCGTGCGCATCGACTGTGCACGCGCACACAGCATGCGGTCCAGTCCTGCGCCGGGCGAA
>DATFHN010000137.1:0-7463 GCA_035248365.1 Pseudonocardiaceae bacterium
GGAGGATCACCGCATGGTTATGACCGGCAAACGGGGTGATACCCGGGTCGATGCGGCAACGTCGGGTGCGGACCCGAGCTTGGAGGACGCGAACATGGCGGACGCGCCCTGGTGGGAGCTGAGCGGGTACCAACGACACGCCGCGTGCTTGATCGCGGCCCGCGAAGGCGATCGCCAGGCTCTCGATGCCCTCGTCCAAGATCTCTCACCGCTGGTCTGGCACGTCGCTCGAGCACAGGGGATCGAGCGGACCCAGGCCGAAGACGTGGTACAGACCGTCTGGCTGACGCTGCTGCGCAAGCTCGACTCGGTTGCCGAACCGAGAGCGCTAGCCCGCTGGTTGATCACCACGACCCGGCGTGAGGCGCTGCGCGTCGTGCGCAGTACCGACAACGAAGCACCGCTTGTCGACGAGGTCCTCGACAAGCTGCGCGCCCAGGACGGCCTGCCCGAACAGGAAGCCCTGAAGCGCGATCGCAATATCGCACTGTGGACGGCGTTCCGGAACCTGTCGAAACGCTGCCAGGAAATCCTGCGACTGACCGTGCTGGCCGGCCGGGCCGAGTACAACGTGGTCGCCGAAACACTGCAGATCCCGCGCGGCAGCATCGGTCCAACGCGCAACCGATGCCTGACCACGCTGCGCGGGGCACTCACCAATGAGACCGAAGGAGGTTCGTCGTGAACCCACCCGAAGACCCCACGGGGTCCGGGAGGGCGGGGGAAGGACTGTCAGCCCTCGGCCTGTCACCCGAAGACACCGAGTTGCTCAACGAGCTGGGGGACCTGCTTGTGCTAGCCGATCCCATGCCGCCGGACCTGGTGGCACGGATCCAGTTCGCGCTCGAACTGGAGAATCCGGAATTCATCGAGATCGCTCAACGGTCACCGGCCGCCGAACTGGCCGGGGTGCGCAGTCAAGCCGGACCCAGCACCATGACCTTCACCGTCGAGGATCTGACCGTCATGGTCAGCATCGCGCCCGCGGCGGGTGGCCATCGTTTCGACGGCTGGCTGGTGCCCTCCGGGCCGCACACCGTCGAGGTGCGGGTCGAAGGACACGATTCGCAGACCACCGCAGCGGATGACGGTGGCCGGTTCGTCCTGACCAACGTCCCGCTCGGCTGCACCCAGCTCCTGGTGCACCTGGCGGTTCCCGAGGGGCAGCGGCCCCGGACGGTGGTGACGCCGACGATCATGCGGTAGTTGATCCCCGGCTAGCATGGCGCGGTGGCCCAGTCGACCCGCGCGGCTCAAGCGCGCTCATCTGACGATGACCCGGGTCGACGCAGGAAGGCCGATGAGCTGTACCGCCGTGGCCGTGCCGCGGGCAATGCGTGGCGTCCACACGACGCCGCGCGATTGCTGCATCGGGCGCTGAAACTGCTGACCGGCACCGAGCCGACCGGCGCCGCTGAGCTGCGCGCCCGGATCATGATCACCCTGTCCTCCGCCGACTGCGAGATCCACGGGCTCGACGCGGGCCTGCGCTGGCTCACGGCGGCGGAGAAAGGGCTTACCGAAATCGGCGACCAGCAGCTGCGCGACGATCTCGCGGCCAAGGTCTACGGCCAGCGGGGACTGCTGTTCCTGCGCTCCAACCGGCTCGGCGACGGCATCGCGGCCCTTGACGAGGGCATCGCGATCGGCGAGCGCGCGTTCGTCCGCGCGCAGGCCAACCCCGACTACTACAGCCTCGCCACCAATCTGCTCAACCGCGGCCTCGCGCACATCGCGGCGGGCCATCCCGGACCGGCCGATCGCGATCTGCGCCGCCTTGAGCAGGTGGTCGACTCCGGTCTGGCCGAGCCGGACCGGCCGGACGCGGACGACCTGGTGATCCTGCGGGCCAAGGCGCATCACGCGCACGGCTCGCTGGCCTGGCGGATCGGCGACATCCCGCAGGCCCTGCTGCACCAGGAGAAAGCAGGCGACACCTACCGCGAGCGGGAGCCCAGCGCGCTGCCGAAGCTGCGCACCGACCAGGCCGAGATCCTGCTGACCGCCGGTCTGGCCGACGACGCGGCCACCCTGCTCGACGACGTCCTCCCGCAACTGCACGCCCAGCGCGACTACCGGCACCTGGCCGAAGCCGAACTGCTGCGGGCGGCAGCCGCGGTCCTCCAAGGCGATCTGGACGCCACCCACCGCTACGCGAGCTCGGCGCGGCGCCGGTTCCACCGGCACGGCGACCGCGCCTGGGCCGCGATCGTGTCGCTGATCCGGTTGCGCGCGGACGTCAACGACGCGCTGGCCCGCGACAAGGTCCCGGCCAAACTGTCCGAGCGTGCCGTGGAACTCGCCGCCGAACTGGCCGAGTTGAAGCTGCTCGACGAGTCCGCGGTCGCCCGGATGCTCGCGGTCCGGTTGCAGTTGCGCCGGGGCCTGCTGGCCACCGCGACCGAGCAGTTCGCGCTGGTGCCCCGGCCGCGCAGGGTCACCCCGGTCGATCACCGGATGCTGCGCAGGCTCTGCCTGGCCGAGTTCGCGGTGGCCAGCGGGGATCGGCGGCGCGCGTTCGGCCAGGCCAGGGCCGGGCTGGCCGAGTTGAACCGGGTGCGCGACCGGATGGGCGGCGCCGAACTGGTGTCCGGCACCGCCGTGCACGGCCGCGAACTCGGGCGGCTCGCGGTGCGGCTGGTCATCGAGCATTCGCGTTCGCCAGCGCGCCAGTTGTTCGGCTGGCTGGAACGCACCAGGGCGCAGGTCTACCGCTACCAGCCCCTCCCCCCACCGGAAGATCCCGTGGTGGCCGACAAGGTGCGCGAGTACCGGTATCTCGGCCGCGCCGTGCAGCAGGCCCGGCTGACCGGCGCGCCCAGCCGCGAACTGGTGTCCCGGCACGCATCGCTCGGCCGGGAGATGATCCGGCTCGGCTGGCAGGACAGCCCCTGGGGCGCGCCGCGCCCGGTCGCGGGCATCACCGAGGTGATGGCCGAACTCGGCGAGCGCGCGATGGTGAGTTTCCTCAACTCCAACAACGAGATCTCCGCGCTGGTGGTGTGTGACGGGCGAGTGCGGCTGATCCCGCTGGGCGACGTGTCCGCGGTCGCGGTCGCCGCCCAGGAACTGCACGCCGACCTGGACGCGCTCGC
The DNA here is from genome assembly GCA_035248365.1 of Pseudonocardiaceae bacterium. Classification (GTDB taxonomy): domain Bacteria; phylum Actinomycetota; class Actinomycetes; order Mycobacteriales; family Pseudonocardiaceae; genus CAJCJE01. The sequence continues at coordinate 3,096 of DATFHN010000137.1, forward strand.
CCCCGACTGGCTACCGCCGCAACTCGCCACCGCCGTCTCCACCTCGGCCGCCCGCCGCGCCGAACGCCTGGACAGCAGGCTGATCCGGCCACTGGACAAGCTGATCGGCGACCGCGAACTCGTGCTGGTGCCGACCGGCGCCCTCTACGCGGCGGGCTGGGGCGCGTTGCCCTCGCTGCGCGGCAGGCCGGTGTCGGTCGCGCCCTCCGCGACCGCGTGGCTGGCGGCTGCCCGCGCCGACAACCGGGACGGCCACACCGTGCTGGTCGGCGGCCCGCACCTGAGCGCGGCCGTCGGCGAGGTCGGCAGCCTGCGCGAACACCACCCGGACGCCCGGGTGATCGGCAGCGACGGCGCCACCGTGCAAGGCGTCCTGGACGCGCTCGACGGCGCCGCCCTCGCGCACGTCGCCGCGCACGGCACCCACGAACCCGAGAACGCCCTGTTCTCCCACCTCGACCTGCTCGACGGCGCGCTGTTCGCGCACGAGATCACCCGGCTGCGCCGCCCACCCCAGCACGTCGTGCTGGCCGCCTGCGAACTGGCGCTGTCCCGGATCCGCCCGGGCGACGAAGCCCTCGGCTTCGCCGGCGCCCTGCTCGCCGCGGGTGGCCGCACCGTGACCGCGGCCGTCACCCGCGTCGGTGACCACGCCGCGGCCTCCGCCATGGCCGACTACCACCGCCGACTCGCCGCGGGCGCCGCCCCCGCGACCGCCCTGGCCGACGCGATCGCCGTCGATCCGTTCCGCCGCCCGTTCATCTGCCTCGGCGCCAGCCGCTAGTTCTGGCGCAGCACCAGGCAGAGGAAGCCGAAGGATTCGCGGTAGGTGCGCAGCCAGCCGTCGCGGTGCCTGGTTGCCGTTGCCAACGCCTGCGCGCTGTCCTGATCATCGGGATGGTCGAGCGCCCAGGCGGCGAGCGAACCGGTCCAGGACCATTCGTAGTCGTCCAGTTCGGCCCGGGTGCTGACGTGTCCGTAGACCGGCGTCCAGCCATCGGCGGTCACCCGGTCCACTGTGGTCGGTAGATCGGCGAGTTCGCCCAGCATCTCGATCGCGTCCGTGGATGGTTCGCGCGTCCAGAAACCGTCGCCGATCAGCACTCGCCCGCCCAGTGCCAGCTGCTTGCGTGCGGCGGCACCGACGCTGAGGACCAGGTCGAACGGCTGCGTGGCGGTGAACGCGGCAGCATCGGTCTGGTGCAGGGTGAGGCGGTCGGCGATGCCCGCGTCGAGTGCGGCCTGGCGTGCTCGGTCGAGCGAGCGCTCGGAAAGATCGACGCCGTCAGTGCGCAGTTCGGGGTGCCTGGCCAGGGCGCGCAGCAGCCACTCCCCGCCGCCGCAGCCGAGGTCGAGCACACGCGCGTCCGGTCGCGGGACGGCGCGATCGAGCAACCGGCCGACCGCCTCGTCGTCGAGCGGCGCGGCGATCGGGTGATCGGCGTGGGCGAGGCGGGATATCTGGTCGCGATCCACGGCAGGAGCCTGGCAGGTAGGCCTTCGCGTCGCCACCGAAATTGGCGCGCCGGTTCCGACCGGATCGGTTAACCTCGGGCGGCATGGCAGTCACTCCCCAGAGCGAGGCCTGCTTTTCAAAAAAGCAGAGCTCCTCCTGGTACAACGAGACGATCACCAAGGCCGGGCTGGTCGAGCGCGGCCCGGCCAAGGGCACCATGGTGATCCGACCGTACGGGTACCGGATCTGGGAACTGATCCAGTCCGAACTGGACGGGAAGATCAAGGACACCGGCCACGAGAACGCCTACTTCCCTCTGTTCATCCCGGAATCGTTTCTCAAGCGCGAAGCCGAACACGTCGAAGGCTTCTCCCCCGAACTCGCCGTTGTCACCCACGCGGGCGGCAAGGAACTGGAGGAGCCGCTGGTCGTCCGCCCCACCTCCGAGACGGTCATCGGCGAGATGATGGCCAAGTGGATCTCCTCGCACCGCGACCTGCCGCTGCTGCTCAACCAGTGGGCGAACGCGGTGCGCTGGGAGCTGCGGCCGCGCATGTTCCTGCGCACCACCGAATTTCTCTGGCAGGAGGGCCACACCGCGCACGCCGACGAAACCGACGCGATGCGGGAAACCCGGCAGATGCTCGACGTCTACGCCGACCTCGCCCGCGACTTCGCCGCGATGCCGGTCGTGCCCGGGGAGAAGACGCCCGGGGAACGGTTCGCGGGCGCGGTGCAGACCTACACCATCGAGGGGATGATGCGCGACGGCAAAGCCTTGCAGTGCGGGACGTCGCACTATCTCGGCACGAACTTCGCCAAGGCGTTCCGCATCCAGTACTCGAACCACGAGGGCCGTCTCGAACTGTGCCACACCACGTCCTGGGGCATGACGACGCGCATGATCGGCGCGGTCGTGATGACCCACGGCGACGACAAGGGCCTCGTCCTTCCCCCGAAACTCGCGCCCTACCAGGTGGTGATCGTGCCGATCGCGCGTGGCGACGATTCGGTGCTGGTCGCGGTGCGCGAGTTGGCCGGGCGGCTGAAGGCGGCGGGGATTCGCGTGCACGTTGACGACCGGCCGCAGGTGTCGCCCGGGTTCAAGTTCAACGAGTGGGAGTTGCGCGGCGCCCCGCTCCGGCTGGAAGTCGGTCCGCGCGACCTCGCCGCCCGGACGGCATTGCTGGTGCGCCGCTGTGGCGCTGCGGGCAAGACCGCGATCAGCCTCGCCGCCGCGCCCGAGACACTGATCGCGGAATTGGCCGAGTTTCAGGAGTTCCTGCTGCGCCGGGCTATCGAGTTCCGCGAATCGCGCACGGTTTCGGTTGCGGCCTGGCGGGAATTCGCCGAAGCGGTCGGTACGGGTTGGGCCAACGCGTTGCATTGCGGGCGGAAGGAGTGCGAGGACGACATCAAGGCCGAGACGGCGGCCACGCCGCGCTGCATTCCGCTGGACGCGCCCGCCGAGACCGGCGTGTGCGTGCGCTGCGGCACGACGTCGGCCTACGGCAAGCGCGTCCTGTTCGCCCGGGCCTACTAACGCACCCAGGCTCCGGTGCCGGGGGCGAGATCGCGGCCCTCGCCGCGCACACTGCGCAGCACGATCTCGCCCCACTCCCCCGGGACGGTGAACGGCGCGTCGCCCAGGTTGGTGACGCTGATGCCGGTGCCGTGCCGGAAGGCGAGGACGTCCGCACGGCCCGCATCGAGCCACTGGAAACCATCATCCGCGAACAGGGTTCGGCGGAGCGGGAGCGCGGCGCGGTAGAGGCTGAGGGTCGAGTCTTCCGATCCGTCCTCAGTGGACACCGCGTAGTCGGCGAACCAGTCCGGTTGCGGAAGCCAGGGGTCGGCTGGGGAGAAACCGAAGCTGGGCCGGTTCGCGGTCCAGGGCAGCGGGACGCGGCTGCCGTCGCGGCCGTGTTCGTGACCGTGAGAACGGAACCAGATCGGGTCGCGGCGGGCGTCGTCCGGCAGGTCCATGACTTCGGGCAGGCCCAGTTCCTCGCCTTGGTAGAGGTAGGCCGAACCGGGCAACGCGAGCAGCAGCAACGCGGCGGCGCGGGCGCGGGTCAGGCCCAGTTGGACGTCGACGGTGCCGCGCGCGCGGGTCTTGCGCGCGTGAGCATCGTCGGTGTCCATCGGTTCGGGGTCGGTCAGGCCGTAGCGGCTGACCGAGCGGTGCACGTCGTGATTGTTCAACGTCCACGCCGGGCCTCCCCCGCCTTCGGGCACACTGGCCACGGTGGCGTCGATGGAGGCGCGGAACGCGGCCGGGTCCCAGGATTGGATCATCAGGTCGAAGAAGAACACCTGGTTCAACCGGCCCGGTTTGATGTACTCGCCTGCTTGTTCCGGTGACAGCCAGACTTCGCCGATCAGCGGGATGTCGCGCTGGTAGGACTCGGCGATCGCGCGCCAGCGCGCGAAGATCTCGTGCACGCCGGGCTGGTTCCACGAATACGGGTTCTCGCGCGGGTCGAGCAGATCCGGCAGGTCCGGGTGTTTGACCATGGCGTAGGCGACGTCGATGCGGAAACCGTCGACATCCCGGTCGAACCAGGTGCGCAGCACGTCGTCGAACAGTTCGCGCACGTCTTCGTTGGCCCAGTTGAAGTCGGGCTGGCTGGAATCGAAGCTGTGCAGGTACCACTGCTCGCCCGCGACCCGCGTCCACGCCGAGCCGGAGAACGTGGAACGCCAGTTGTTCGGCGGTAGCGCGCCGTCCGGACCGCGCCCGTCACGGAAGTGGAACCGGGCCCGCTCGGGCGAGCCGGGCGCGGCGGCGAGCGCGGCCTGGAACCAGGGATGCTGATCGGAGCAGTGGTTCGGCACCAGGTCCATCAGCACCCGCAGGCCGCGTTCGTGCGCCGCCGTCAGCAGCTTGTCGAACGCGGGCTGACCGCCGT
>DATFHN010000138.1:0-81939 GCA_035248365.1 Pseudonocardiaceae bacterium
GCCGCCGTCGCAACCCCTGTCCCGACAGCCGCCGCCCCGGCAACCCTCGTCCTGACAGCCGCCGCCCCGACAACCCTGGTCCTGGCAGCCTCGGTCCCGGCAACCGCCGCCTTGGCGACCGCGGACAGCGCCATGCACAGCGCCGCCAGCTCGACGTCATCCGCGTCCCCGCGCACAATCCGCCAACTCACCGCGCTCGCGCCAACCGCCCCTCCCCCACGCTTGTGTATCGATACACAGGCCTCAGATACATCGGACGTGTGTATCGATACACAGCGCTCGGGTGCATGCGCCGTGTGTATCGATACACACGAGGAGGAGTTGACGGGGACGGGCATCGGGGCTCCCTCAGCTGAGCCGGTGGGGGTTAGTGGACCCAGACGCCTGTTCCCGGCGGTTGTGTATCGATACACAGGCGCCGGTGCGGTGGAGGTGTGTATCGATACACAAGTGGGCTTGGCGGGCGGTTGCGGGCATCGGGGTTCTCTTAGCCGGGCTGGTTGCCGTGTTTGCGGTTGGGCAGCGTCACGCGCTTACCGCGCAGCATCGCCAGCGCTCGGGCCACCGCGCTGCGGGTCTGGGCGGGGTCGATGACGTCGTCGATCAGGCCGCGTTCGGCGGCATAGCTGGGGTGCAGGAATTCCTGCGTGTACTGGGCGATCAATTCCTCGCGCAGCGGGCCGGGGTCGGCTGCTGCGGCGAGGTCCTTGCGGTACAGGACGTTGACGGCGGGCTCGGCGCCCAGGACGGCGATTTCGTTGGTGGGCCAGGCCAGGCAGATGTCCGAACCAATCGAGCGCGAGTCCATCACGATGTACGCGCCGCCGTAGGCCTTGCGCAGGATGACCTGCACGCGCGGCACCGTCGCCTCGCAGTAGGCGTGCAGCAACTGGGCGCCGTGTCGGATCACGCCCGCGTGTTCCTGGTCAACGCCGGGCATGAAGCCGGGCACGTCGACGAGGGTGACCAGCGGGATGCCGAAGGCGTCGCAGAAGCGCACGAACCTCGCGGCTTTCTGGGAGGCCTCGCTGTCCAGGACACCGGCGAGCACGATGGGCTGGTTGCCGACGATGCCGGTCAGGTGACCATCGATGTGCGCGAGCGCGCAGATGACGTTGCCGGACCAACCCTCGTGGAACTCGAAGAAATCGCCGTCGTCGACCAGTTCGGCGAGGACGTCGCGCATGTCGTACGGGTGTTTGGCGTCGATCGGGACCAGGTCGGCGAAGGGACGGTCGTCGTCGTGCTCGGCGTCGCGCGCGGGGCGTTGCGGCGGGAGGTCGAGGTAGTTGGCGGGGAGCATGGCTACGAGCGTGCGGACGTCGTCCAGGCAGGAGTCCTCGTCGTCGCAGACGACCGTGGCGACGCCGGACTTGCTGCCGTGGACGTCGGCGCCGCCGAGTTCTTCATGGGTGACGCGCTGACCGCACACGGCCGCGACCACGTCGGGGCCGGTGAGGTACATCTTGGCGGTGTCGCGCACCATGAACACGACGTCGGCGAGGGCGGGCGAATAGGCCGCACCGCCCGCGCACGGGCCGAGGACGACGCTGATCTGCGGGATGACTCCGGACGCGGCGACCTGACGGCGAAAGATGCCGCCGTAGCCGTGCAGGGACAGCACGCCTTCCTGCAACCGCGCTCCCCCGCTGTCGTTGAGGCCGATCAATGGGGAGCCGGTCGTGATGGCCAGGTCCATCACCTTGTGGATCTTGGCGGCGTGCGCTTCGCCCAGGGAGCCACCGAAAATGGTGAAGTCCTGGGCGTAGACGAACACCCGCCTGCCTTCGATCGTGCCGGAGCCGGCCACCACGCCGTCGGTGTGCGGGCGGTTGCCTGCCAGGCCGAAGGCGCTGGCTCGGTGCCGCCTATAGAGCTGTACCTCGGTGAACGAGTCCGGGTCGAGCAGGGCGTCGATGCGTTCGCGGGCGGTGCGCTTGCCGAGGGCGTGCTGGCGGGCCATACCGTCCGCGCGGCCCGCGACGATCTGGGCGCGGAGTTGTTCGGTGGCGGCGCGGACGGCGGGCATGGTTTTTGGGGCGGGTGTCTGGCGCTGTCGGTCGGGGTTGCGGGAGAAGGGGATGACCCGGGCTTCGCCGGGCCGTTCCACTGGTGCGGGCCGTTCGTGACCCTGTTCGTGAGCCTGTTGGGGCGACCGTTCGTGAGCCTGCTCGTGAGCCTGTTGGGGCAACCGTTCGTGAGCCTGCTCGTGGGGCTGCCGGTAGGGCTGCCTGTGGGACTGCTCGTGAGCTTGTGGGGGCGGCTGTTGGTGGGGCCGTTTGTGCGGGGGTTCGGGTGGGGTGTCGGGGGCGGTCACGCCGCTTCCCGTCGTTCGTGGTCTTGCTCGATGTCCGCGAGGATGTTCGCCCACACGATGCCCCGGCCGAGCCGGGGCAGCGAGGTCGGCCTCGGGAAGACGTACTCTTCCTCGTCCTCGGCGGGCGCGGGCACGCTGGCCAGGGCGGGGCGGGTCACGTCGGGCCTGTTCATCATGGTCGTCGGTCCTTTTCCGAAGTGGTCGGTCCTTTTCCGATCGGGTTTGTCATGCCGTGGCGCGGATCTGTTCGCCCAGGCGGTGGTAGCTGCCGCTGTAGAACAGCAGCGCCTCGGTGCCGGTGCTGCACACGCTCGACACCACCTCGCCGACGAAGATCGAGTGGTCGCCGCCTTCGTAGGCGTGCGCGAGGTTGCATTCGAGCCAGGCCAGGGCACCGGCCAGCAGCGGCGTGCCGGTGTACGGGCCGGGGGTCCAGTTGACCGCGTCGAACTGGGCGGCGCCGCTTGGCCTGCGCCAGTCGGCGAAGTACCGGGCCAGGTCCTGCTGTTCACCGCCGAGGATCGACACGCCGAAGGCGCCGGTTTCGGTGATGGCGCTGTGCATGCGCGCGGCACGGGCGACACAGCACAGGACCAGGGGCGGTTCGAGCGAGACCGAACTGAAGGCGTTGGCCGTCATGCCGTGGCCGCGTTCGCCGGGCGCGGTGAGCACCGTGATTCCGGTGCCGAAGCGGGACATGACCGTGCGCAGGTTGCTCTGCTCGGTCAGCCGCACCGGTCCCCGGGTCGGCAGCCGTTTGAGCACCGGGTTCTCGGGCGGTTCGTTGCGTGCGGCCACCTCAGGCTCCCCTGCTGCTGGTCACGATCTTCGCGCCGTCGGAATAAGGGGCCAGTGCCTCGCGCAGCGACTCGGGGACGCGCGTGGGCACGGTGGCCGTGTTGGGGCCGCGCATGCACGCGATGCGCTGACGGCCCTTGGCGACAAGGCGTTCGCCGTCGGCGGCCAGGTGCACGTAGTCGAAGGCGAACTGGACCTGGGTCTGGGTCAGCTCCTCCAGTCGCATTCGGACGGACAGCTCGTCGAACGCGGTGATCTCGGCGAAGAACTCGCACTCTACTTTGAGGGTGAACAGTTTCAGGTCCTCGCGCACGTCGGCCAGCACGGCGGGCGCCTTCTCCTTGAGGAACATCTCCCGGCAACGCCCCTGCCAGCGCAGGTAGTTCACGTAGTAGACGTTGCCGACCAGGTTGGTCTCCTCGAAGCCGACGGTGTGCCGGATCTCGTAGTAGCCCGACATGTCAGTTCTCCTCTCGGTGCAGCACGGCGAACACCACGGGGTCCGGCTTTCCGTCGATGGTGGTGGTCCAGGTGGCGATCCGGTGCTCGCCGTTGGCCAGCAACGCCCAGCCGTCCCGGTCGATCCGGCGCACGGTCATCGACTGCGTCATGGCGCCGGTCTTGCGCACGCACTCCATCGCGCTCCACACCCTGGTGTTGGCGACCGCCCGGTCCTCACCGGTGTCGGCGGCGAGGAGTTCGGCTACGGCGAGCAGGTCTTCGCCGAGCAAGCCCGCCCAGTCCTCTTCGGTGCGTTCGACGACCGTTTCCAGGTCGCAGGTGAGCTGGCCGTCGCCTGCTACGACCAGCGTCAGCTGTGCGGAGTGGGATGCGGAGATCTCGATGTCGTCGGTTTCGGGTTTGCCGTCTGGGCGGTAGCGGACCTGGATCGGGCGGTTGACCGCGCGGCTGGCGGCGAGCGCGGTGCGGGCTCTGCGCTGGGTGGTGTCGCCGACCGGTTCGTCGACCGGGTCGGGTTCGAGCACGACGGCGCGGGAGCCGCCGAGCACGCGTTCCAGCGAGCGCTCCAGGTACGAGCCGAGCATGGTCGGCACCCACGGGCCTTCACCGTCGCGCTTGCGGACCGCGCGCAGGCTCAGGCCTTCCCAGCGCTCGACCACCCGGCCGTCCTGGTCGCGGACGTCCAGGTCGTAGAGGTAGCTGTCGCCGTCCTGGGAGCGTTCGCGGGCGTCGAGCACCACGTAGTCGCCGGCCTGGTCGGCGGGTTCGGCGAGGTAGAGGCGTTCGATGCCTTGCGGGAGCAGGGTCGCGTCGGGGACGCAGCACTGGATGGCGTGCATCATCGCGTCCCGGGTGCCCGGGTCGGCCAGGAGTCGTTGCTGGGGCAGGAAGGGGGCGAACCAGGACATGTTGGTCGACGTGGCGATTTCGGCTACCGCGTGCCGCGCGCTGGCGCGGCGGTAGGCGGTGACGCGCTGGAATCGCTTGCCCTGGAACAGGACCGTGCCGTACAGCTCGGTGACCGGGTCGACCGGGACGAGCGGCAGGTGCGCCGCGCCGGGGGCGTTCTCGCCGGGTGGTGCCGGCCTCGGGAAGATCAGGCGGGCGCGGAAGTGGTCGGCGCTGAAGCCGGTTTCGCCGCTGCGGATGACGACGTCGACGGTGTTCTGGTCGATGACCAGCGCCGCCAGCCTGATTGTGGTCGAGCTTTGCGGGGAAACGATGATCGGGCGCAGGAATTCGACGCCTTCGAGCAGGGGGACGCCCTCGGTCTCGGTGCCGAGCACGGCGGCCGCGGCCTGGGTCATGGCCTCCATGCCGAGCACGGCGGGGAACAGCAGGTCGCCGTCGAGGTAGTGGTCGGACAGGTAGGGGTCGGAGCCTGCCGACAGGTCGGCCTCGGTGACCAGTTCGATGCCCGGGTAGTGCACGACGACGCGGTCGACGAAGCGGGTCAGCGGGAGTTCCTGGCGCGGCACCGGCAAGGTCGGCAGGCCGCCGGTGCGGCCGCAGACGACCAGCGTGCTCGGTCCGTTGGCGTCGCTGACGACCTGGCGGAGCACGGCGATGCCGGTCTCGGTCGGGATCGGGGTGATGCCATCGCGCAGCAACGCGTTGACGACGCCCAGTTTTTCGCCCATGCCGGTGCCGGACCAGACCGACCATTCCAGCGCGACGGCGCGGGCGTTCGGGTGGGCGCGGCCGAACCGCTCGGTCGCTTCGGTCATCCAGTCGTTGGCGGTGGCGTAGTGCGCTTCACCACGCAGACCGGCGCGGCCGATGATGCTGCCGAACGTGACGAGCAGCTTGATCCGGTCCTCGTCGACCGCGGCCAGCACGGCGGCGAGGCCGTCGACCTTGGGGGCCAACGTGTCCAGGAAGGTCTGCTCGGCGAGGCTGAACAGGCCGGCCGGCTCGTTGCGGCCCGCGCCGTGCAGGATCGCGGTGACCGTGCCAAGGTCTTGTTCGATCGCGCCGATCGCGGTCGCCACCGCATCGGCCGAGGTGACGTCGGCGCGTTCGTAGCGGTAGCGCAGGCCCAGTTCGTCCATTCTGGACAGGTTGGCAGCCAGTTCGTCGTCGTTTTCCGGGTCGCTGCGGCCGAGCAGGCCGAGGGCAGCGCCGGAGTCCTGGGCCAGCGCGATCGCGCTTTCCGCGGTGATTCCCTTGCCGCCGCCGGTGACCAGCAGCACGTCGGACGCGCCGAGCGGGGCCGGTCCGGGTTCGGCGGGCGGGACGACGGTCAGCGTCGGCACGGTCCTGGTGCCGTCGGCGCGGTAGCGCACTTCGCTGAAGTCGGTTGTCGCGGCGACTTCGGCGGTGACGTTGCGGACGGCTTCGGCGATCTTGGCTTCGCTGGTCGGGGTGACGTCGGCCAGGTCGACGATGGTGGTGCGGACCGAGGGGTCTTCCAGTCGCAGGGTCTTGGCCAGGCCGGAGGCGCCGTAGCCGTGCTGGACGACCACGAATCGCGTGCCGTTGGGGGCGGCCAGGGCGGCGCGACCGGCCGCGAGCAGGAGGCCGACCTGGCGCGAGTCGCAGTCCTCGGGGAGGCAGAGCAGGACGCCGTCGCCGACGCCTGCCGTGGCCAGTGCGGTGCGGAGCGGTTCGGCCAGCGGGTGACCGGCCGGGGCGTGCAGCGACCAGGTGCTCTCGCCCAGAGCCGAGCCGACCACGAGGTCGACGGCGGGCCGGGGCGCGGGACGGTAGTCGAGCGCGAAGGGACGCACCCAGGCGCCGACCCCGGGGACTTCGCCGCGGCTGGGCGGTTCGTCGGTCTTGGGCGCGACCGCGAGTTCGTCGATCATGTCGGCGAGTTCGCCGAGGCAGACCGTGGCGAAGTTGGGCTGGGCCTCGAACGGCGGGTAGCCGAGCGCCCTGGTGACGTCGTTGACCAGCTGGCCGACCGTGATCGAGCTGAGGTGCAGGTCGTCCAGTGGGTGGGTGTCGGCGGTGACCGTGTCGAGCGGGAGTTCGACGCGTTCGGCGGCGAGTTTGCGGAGCAGGTCGAGGGTGGAGCTGCCGCCTGCCGCCGCGGCCTCGGTTGCCGTCGCTGCCTCGGGTGCTTCCGCGGTGTCGAGCAGGAGGTCGGCGTCGATCGCGGGGGCCGCTTCGCACGGGCTGGCCAGGAAGGTGAACGGCTGGGCCAGGTCCAGCGGGCGGATCACGCGGCCGGTGAAGAGGGCCTTGGTGTCCACCGGTGTACCGAGGGCGAAGGCGGCGCCGACGATGCGCAACAGCGGATCGAGCGAGGTGCTGTCCGTGTCGATCGACAGGACCGGGACGGTCGGGGCGATGTCGGTGAACAGGTTGCCGAGGACCCGGCCGGGGCCGACTTCGATGACGAGATCGCTGCGCTCGGCTACTTTCGCGGCCGCTTCGCGGAAGCGGACCGGGAGGACGACCTGATCGCGGAGCAGTTCGGTGAGGTTTTCGGCCGCGTAGAGGAGGTCGCCGGTGACCGTGGAGACGACCGGCCGGTCAAGACGGGCGAAGTCGAAGCCGCTGAGGTGTTCGGTCAGCGCGGCGGCGGCCGGTTCGACCGAGGGCGAGTGGAAGGCGTGCGAGACGTTGATCCTGGTCGCGGTGACACCGTCGGCGCGAGCCCGCGCGCACACCCGGTCGACCGCTTGCGCCGGGCCGGAGATCACGGTCTGGGTCGGCGAGTTGTACCCGGCGATGACCACGTCTTCGCCTCGGGAGAGTTCCTCGGCACGGCTGGGCGATGCGACCAGACCGGCCATGGCGCCGCCGCCCGCGCTCGCGGTGGCCATCACCTTGCCGCGGATCCGGGCCAGGCGCAGCACCTGCGCCTCGTCCATGGCGCCGCCCCAGTGCAGCGCGGTCAGTTCGCCGAGGCTGTGCCCGGCGACGGTGCTGGCCTCGATGCGCAGCGAGCGGAGCACGCGCAGCGCGGCCAGCGAGCCGGTGACGATGCGCGGCTGGGCGACCTCGGTGGCTACCTGGTCGCCGCCGACGGGCAGGTCGGCGATGCCGAAGATCTCTTCGGCGACCGGGAAGCGGCGGCGGATGGCGCCGACGGTGCCCCGGCCGGAACCCTGGCCGGGGAACAGGAAACCGATGCTGGGTGCGGTTGCCCGGTCGGCGGCGAAGATGCCGTCGTCCGGGCGGATGATCGTGGTTTCGCCCGCTTCGAGGGCGGTGCGCAGCTGGGTGAGCCTGCGGACGGCGTCCTCGGGGTTGCCTGCGACCACGGCCGCGCGCACGGGCCGGCCTGCCAGTTCGGCGGCGAGGGTGCCTGCCAGGTCGCTGAGTTCGGCGAAGGACAGGGCGGGCAGGGCGGTGAGGATGGTGTCGATCCGCTCGATCAGTGCGGCGGTGTCGGGTGCGTCGAGCAGCAGGATTTCGGCGTCTTGGCGGCCGGTGACGATGGCGCGGGCCTGTTCGTCCACTTCGGACTTACGGGTGACGCCGGGGCCCTGCGCGATGGCCACGTGCGAGTTGATGCCGCCGAAGCCCATCGCGGACACTCCGGCGCGGATCTCCAGCTCGGCCGGCCAGACCTGGGCCGACGTGGGCACGTGCATGGTCGCGCCCTCGTCGGTCAGCAGCTCGTGCGGCTGCTGCTGGCCGGTGCCCGGCGGGATCACCTGGTGGTAGACGGCCAGGGTCGCCTTGATCAGGCCGGCGACGCCTGCGGCGGCCTTGGTGTGGCCGATGTTGCCCTTGATGGTGCCCAGGGCGGCCGGTGCGGCGGCCGGGTCGGCGAGGCGGCGCGCGCCGGAGAGAGCTTCGATCTCGGTGGCGTCGCCGAGCGCGGTGCCGGTGCCGTGGCCTTCGAAGTAGGACACGGTCTCGACGCCGTAGCCGGCGCGAGCGTAGGCGCGGCTGATGGCGAGCTGGTGACCGGCGGCCTCGGGCCGGGTGATGCCGCCCTTGCCGTCCGAGGACACGCCCCAGCCGCTGATCGAGGCGTAGATGCGCTTGCCCTGCGCGATCGCGTCGCGTTCGCGCATCAGCACCAGCATGCCGGAGCCTTCGCCGGGCCAGAAGCCGTTGGAGTCGCGGTCGTAGACCTTCATCTCCCCCTTGGCCAGCGCGCCGGTCTTGGCGAAGCCGATGACCTCGAACGGGTCGATCGACAGGTCGACGCCACCGGCGATGGCCACGTCGAGATCGCCGTCGCACAACGCGTTCGCGGCGGTCACCACGGACAGCAGCGATGAGGAACAGGCACCGTCCACAGTGAACCCGCCACCGGCCAGGTCGTAGTGGTTGCAGACGCGGCCCGCGATGGTGTTGGCCAGGCCGCCGGCCAGGCTGTCCTCGTTGATCTCCGGGAACGGGGCCTTGTACTGGACTTCCAGGTCGCGCAGGAACTCGGCGGTCTGCTCGTCCGACCAGCCCTGACCGGCCAGCGCGGCGGCCACCGTGCGGCGCACGTAGGGCCAGCGCAGGCGCATGATGTTGGCGCGGGAGAACTCACCGGTGAGGCTGTTGCCGATCACCACGCCCGTGGTGGAACGCGGCAGGCCCTCGCCTTCGGCGAAACCCGCGTCGGCAAGCGCTTGCGACGCGACGTCCAGGGCCAGCCAGTGGGTCAGGTCGGTCGACCGGTAGGTGCTGCCGGCGATCTTGAACCGGATCCGGTCGAACTCGTAGTCGCGCAGCACGGCGGCTTTGCGCGCGTAGAACCGGTCCGGTGCCTTGGGATCCGGCGAGAAGTAGTCCTCGCGGTTCATCCGCTCGTCCGGCAGCCTGCGAAATGCCCGCCTGCCGGCGAGCACGTTCTGCCACAGCTCCTCCGGCGTACCTGCGTCCGGGTAACGAAGGCCGATACCCACAATAGAAATTCGCTCTACACCCATGCCACCGCGCTCCCAATAGGTCGTCAAGAAGCCGTGTCCCCAGGATGACCGAGTGCACACGGACGGGTCTTCTCACGTTCTGCCGCGAGTTTGGAGCTGCTAACTCAATAACGCTCGATCAGGGAGCGGCGTCCAGGTGCGTGAGATCCAAGGCGAAGGAGGGAGCCATGACGGAGTCATGGTGACCGACGACAACGCGGGAGATCGCGTGCCTGGGCGTCGCGAGCCGAGCAGTTATTGGGTTAGTAGCTCTTAGGCGGCTCTGGCCTCGCCCGATAGCGGAATGCGCGCACCGAGTGCGCGGGCGGCGGCGAGGCTTGCCCAACCGGTCACTTCGATGAGCGCGCGGTCGGACGGGTTGTGTTCACGGAACTCCGCGATCACGCCCGCATCCACCTGTGCGGAGGAGAACGCGGTGAGCAGGGCGAGTCGCGCGGTCGCGCGGTCGGCCCGGCGCAGGCCGGCCAGCAGCGGCGCCACCCAGGATCGGCTCAGGCCCATGGGGGTGCCATCCCAGCCGACCAGTTCGGCCAATACCAGTTGGCGCACGGATTCGGGCACGCTGTGATCGGGTATCACGTCCAGGGCCGCGCCCGCGCGGGCGAAGGCGTCGCGGACGGTCGGGTTGCCCCGGGCCCAGCCGAGGTCGGCGGGCGGGATCGGGACGGCGGGCAACAGGTCCAGCGACTGTCCGGGCTCCGGTGCGGCGGAAGGGCGCAGGAAGCGGCCGAGCACCTTGCGCACCATGGGCCGGGCCGACTCGGGCACGCGCGCGGGCAGCGGCGACGGGCCGAGGAAGACGTTGACCATCCTGTTGAGATAGTGGAAGGTCACGGCGACGCCGACGAGTTCGGCGAGTTCGGTTTCGTCGCGGTCGATGGGCGCCGAGCCGAGCGTGCCGGTGGCCCAGGCGGCGAGCGGCTCGGCCACCGCCTGACCGAGGGAGTCGAGGGTCATGCTGTGCACCTCGACGCAGTACGGGCAGGCGTTCGCGGCCGAGATCGCGGTCGCCACCGCTTCCTTGTCGGCGCGGGTCGCGGTGCCCGCCGCGACCAGCGACTCACGCAACATGAGCCAGGCCGCGGCGAGCACCGCCGGTGCCGCCGAGTGCAGCGCGATGGGCGGGGCGAGCAAACCGAATTCGCGCTCCAGCTGGCGGTAGACCGACGCGACCACGCCGCGCGCCTGCCGTGCTGGGACGGCGTGGGTGTAACGGATCTCGTGCAACGACCGGCGCAACGCCAGCCGGACCGGGGTTGGCGTCATCGCCGGTTCCTCCTCATCGGCCCGCGACGGTGACCGGCAGGTGGCGCACGCCGTTGCGGCCGCTGGTCGCGCCGTCCGGCGACGGTGCGCCGTAGGTGACGTCGACGCCCCGAGCCTGCGCGGCGCGGACGATGCCGGGCACGGCGCGTTCGGCCAGCGCAGCGATGGTCATGGCCGGGTTCACGGTGAGCGCGGTGGGCACGGCCGAGCCGTCGGTGACGAAGATGCCGGGGTGCTCGCGCAGTTCGTGGCTGGGGTGCAGGGCGGAGGTGGCCGCGTCGTCGCCGATGCGGCAGGAGGACAGCGGGTGCACGGTGTAGGCGCCGACGACGTCGTTGGTCCACGGCGCGACCGTGGCGATGCCGTCCTTCTCCATGATCTCCTTGCACTCCGCGTCGGCCAGATCCCAGGCGCGCAGGGTGCTGGGTTGCGGGTCGTAGCGCAGCGCGCCGCGGCCGAGCATCTGCTGGGAGATCCGGATCGCGTTGCCGGTTGGCGGCGGCGCGCCGAACACGCCCTCGTTGTCGTCCTCGATCATCTGGAAGATGGTCAGCCACGACTTCCACTGGCTGAGCAGCTTCTTCTTCTCGACGCCGAACCAGGTCGGGTCGGCGCCGCCGGGGACCTGGGCGAGGATGGTGCCCAGGCCGGGCGGGAAGTAGAGCTGCTCAAGGGAGTACCGCTCGAACTCGGGCAGCGAGCCGTCCAGCTTGTCCCAGTTGGCCACGGTCGGGCCTTTGCCGATCTGGTTGGCCTCGTAGGCTTTACCGTCCTCGCGGGTCAGGCCGAGCACGTCGCGCACCTTGTCCTCGTTGAGGATGGCGGTGTTGAGGCGTTCGCCGTTGCCGGAGAAGTAGCGGCCGACGCCGTGTGGCATCGGGCCCAGCGCCTGCTCGGAGCGTTGCAGGATGACCGGTGTGGCGCCGGCACCGGCGGCCAGGATGACGATCTTGGCGTCGATGCTGCCCGACTCGACGGTGACCCGGTAGTCCTCGGCGTCGATCACGTTGTAGTGCACGCGGTAGCTGCCATCGTCGAGGCGCTCCAGGTGCTGGACCTCGTGCAGCGGGCGGATGGTGGCGCCGTGCGAGAGGGCGGCGGGCAGGTAGTTGGTGAGCATCGAGCGCTTGGCGCCGAACCGGCAGCCCGCCATCATCCAGTTGCAGTTGGTGCAGACCGCGTTGTCCACCGCGACCGGGGCCGGGTTGGCGGTGCGACCGGAGTGGTTGCACAGCGCGGCCCACAGGCCTCCGGCGTAGGAAACGTCGTTCCAGTCCTGTGTGGACACCGGGATCGCCTCGGCGACCCGGTCGTACCACGGGTCGAGCGCGGAGCGGGTCAGTTCGGCGGGCCAGAGGCGGCGGCCGATGCTGCCCTGGCGGTCGAAGATGAACTTCGGCGCCCGGGGCATCGCGGCGAAGTACACCACGCTGCCGCCACCGACGCAGTTGCCGCCGAGCACGCTCATACCATCGCCGATCACGAAGTCGAAGATGCGCGTGTAGGAGGCGCCGAGCAGGAAGTCGTGCTCGAACTCGTCCTGCTTGAGCCAGGGCCCGCGCTCCAGCACGGTGACCTTGGCGCCGCCGGCCGCGAGGTGGTAGGCGGTGATGGAGCCGCCGAAACCGGAGCCGACGATCAGGACGTCGGTGCTGTCACTGCTGCTCATGCGGGGCTCCCTGAAGGCGTGGTGTTCGGGTGCACGTCGGCCAGCTTGCGGCCGTAGCCGTAGTTCGGGAACCTCCACAGCCCGTCCGGATCGGGCAGCTTCCACCCCATCGCGATCAGGCCGGGATGCCCGGCGGCGATGGCATCCACGGTGTGCATGTGCGCGGCCGAGTCGTAGGACATGTTGCAGAACAGGGCGAGCCCGACCCAGCCTTCCTTCTCCGGGTGGCCGGGCGCGACCAGCGAGCGGACCAGCGTGGTGCGGTCGGCGAAGCCCAGCGCGACGAAGGCGGGCACGGTCTCGTCGAGGGTGATGCCGTGCTGGTCGGCGTAGTTGATGGCGTGGCCGTTGAGCGCGGCGGCCAGGTAGGGCAGGCCGATGGTGACGCCGGTGGCCGGAGTGTTCAGCAGCGCGAGCGCACCAGCCTCGACCGCGCCGGGACCCTCCGCCGCGCCCGCGATGGCGCGGTCGCCGGGGTGACGCTTCTCGCCGGGCACGATGGTGTCCGCGAACGCTTCCAGAGTGGCGATCTGGTCCTGGTCTAGGGTTCCCGGTTCCACCGGGACCACCTCCTCAATCGGCGGTGCGGATGGTCATCGGGAGGCCGCCGCGCACGCGCAGCGACAACATGGGTTCGGGAACGACCGCGTAACCCGGCTGGGTGCGCAGGCTCAGCTCACGGGAGATCATGGCGGTGACGAAGACCGCCTCCATCATGCCGAGGCTGTTGCCGACGCAGAACCGCGGACCGGCGCCGAAGGGGATATAGGCGTAACGCGAGCGGTTCGCGACGTTGTCCGGGTGGAAGCGGTCCGGGTCGAACGCGGTCGGGTTGGCCCAGAAGTCCGGGTGCCGGTGCATGGTGTACGGGCACACCACGACGTCCACATTGGACGGGACGTGGTAGCCGCCGACGTTGTCCTCGTTCAGCGAGAGCCGGGGCAGCATCCAGACCGGCGGGTAGAGGCGCATGGCCTCCTGGACGACCTGCGTGGTGTAGCTGAGCTGGTGCAGGTCCTCGAAGGTGGGGTCGCGGTCGCCGAGCACGCGCAGCGCTTCCTCGCGCACCCGGGCCGCGACCTCGGGGTGCTCGCCGAGCAGGTGATGCGTCCAGCTCAGCGTGCTCGCGGTGGTCTCGTGCCCGGCCAGCAGCAGCGTGACCAGCTCGTCGCGCAACCGCACCCGGCCGACCTCGGGGTCGGTTTCCGCGCGAGTCGACTCGATCAGCCGGGTGAGCACGTCGTCGCTGGCCGGTCCGGGCCGGGCGTCGCGTTCGGCGACCAGCGTGCGGACGATCTGTTCGAGGTCGCGGCGGGCTTTGCGGAAGCGGCGCTGTTTGGGCAGCGGCGACCACAGCGGCACCATCGACAGCGTGACCATCTCGAACATGGCCTGGTCCTGCACGGCTTCGAAGGAGTGGCCGATGCTGTCGAACGCGGCCAGGTCGGCGTCGAGCAGGGTGCGACCGAGCACGCCGAGGGTGAAGGTGGTCAGCTCGTCGGTGAGCAGCGCGGGGCCGGTGCCGACGCTGGCGCGCAGCCTGCCGATCAGCGCGTGCGCTTCCTGGGTGACCACCTTGGCCTGGTCGGCGACGCGCTTGCGCTGGAAGGTCGGCGCGATGGTCTTGCGCTGCTTGCGCCACAGCTCGCCCTCGCTGGTCAGCAGGCCATCGCCGAGCGCGCGCTTGGCCTGCACCAGGCCGATGCCCTTGTGGTAGTTGGCCGCGTTGTCGGCCAGCACGTGCTTGGCCAGCTCGGGGTGGTTGAAGAAGTAGAGGGTCTTCGGGCCGATCGCCATCCGCACCGCGTCGCCGTAGTTCTCGGCCGCCGAGGACATCAGCCGCAGCCGGTCGGAGACCAGCCAGCGCAGCAGGCGCAAGGTCGCGGTGCGCGGCGGCCCCGGCGGGGTCAGCCGCTCGACGCGGGGCAGGGTGCTGGTCATCCCCGGCTCCCCACCGCGACGATCTGCCGCGCGATGTCCTCGCGCCAGGTGTCGTAGACGATCGCGTCGCCGTTGGGGCCGCTGGGCCGCACGTCCTGGGTGATCCGGGCGGCGTCTTCGACCGGCAGTCCACAGAGGATCTCGGTGGCCAGTCCGATGTGCGGGACGACGAGACCGGCCCGCACCCGGGCCTCGGCGGCGAACGCGCTGCCCTGGGCGAGCTGGCCGCCGTGTTCGCCGGCCCGCTCGACGAGCAGCCGCAGCTCGTCGGCTTCGACGCCGCCCGCGTAGGTGGCGGCCAGGCCGACGCCCGCGTAGAGGTCGCCGCGGCGGTGCGGGGCGAACTTCGCGAGCGTGCGGGTGACCAGGTCGGCGTCGGTGCCGCAGACGAACCACAGCGCCCGGCCGATGCCCTGGTCGATCACGCGGTTGGCGTAACCGCCGTTGCCGCGCGGCCAGGAGAAGCGCGGCGCCTGGTACTGCTCCTGGACGTACTTGCGGGTGTGGAAGTAGGCCTGGTGGAAGCCGTAGCCGTCGAGCACCAGCCAGCGCAGCAGCGGGTCGAAGGCTTCGGAGGCGGGCCAGGCGAAGCGCGGCAGCCGCGCCATCGCCCAGCCGACGCCGACGTAGACAAGGTAGTTGTGCGGATCGCCCGGACCGGCCAGGAAATCGGCGACGTGGTGGCGGTGGCCGAAGGGCAGGCCGTCGAGCATCGCCAGGCCCATGCCGGCACCCTCGTAGGAGAAACCGCGGAAGCGCTCGGGAATCCGGGCGAGCCGGTCCTCGGTCTCCTGCGCGGTCCTGGACTCGACGGCGTCGCCGTAGCCGGTCAGGAAGGTCTCGCCGATCTTCTCCAGCACCGCGGTGCTCTGGTCGTTCTTCTGGTGGAAACCGCGTTTCGCCAACGAGGTCTCCGAGACGTCCGGGGTGAGAATCCGGCGCCGCAGCGCCCGAAAACCTGAACCCATTGCACTCTCCCCCTCATCGGGTAACACGAATTTCCTGAATAACAAGGCTGTCATGGGCGTCTTACGCTGAGCTACCTCACGATTGCCAGAGGGTGCAGCGCGGCGCGGATGTTGGCGCGCCACAGTTCGTAGGCCGGGGCCGGGTTGCCCGGTTCCGCCGCGGCCTCGGTGCGGTCCGCGAGCGCGAGGGCGTCGTCGATCGAATGTCCGGTGAGGACGGACGCTGCGGTGTGGGTGTGGTCCGGGACGTGGTCAGAGTAGGTGCGGGCCTTGATCGCGAAGATCGAGCCGAGCCCGAGTTCGGCGGCGTGCTCGCCGGAGGAGGCGCGCAGCCGGGTCAGTCCCTCGGCGGTGGTGCCGCCTGCGAAGGTCGCGGCCAGGCCGACGCCGCTCCACAGGTCGGGTTGGCGTTCGGCGTCGAACTTCGCGACCGCGTCAGCGACTTTGCCTGGGTCTCCGCCGTTGATGAACCAGAGCGCGCGGCCGATGCCCTGGTCCACGGCACGCAGGAAGTAGTCCGGGTTGCCCTGCCACGGATACGGCTCGGGCCGGTACTGCTGGTCGACCCACTTGGTGGTGTCGAAGTAGGCGCGGTCGAAGCCGTAGCCGTCCACCGCGAGCCAGCTCATCGTCGGGTGGTACCGGCAACCGTCCAGGTCGGGCAGCACCTTCGCCCACAACGGGCGCGGCAGCCGCGCCATGGCGAAGCCGATGCCGATGTAGGCCAGGAAGATGTGCGGCGCGCCCGGACCGAGCAGCAGTTCGCTGGTGCGGTCGCGACGGCCGCCGGGCATCACGTCCAGAATGGTGAACGCCATGGTCGCGCCCTCGTAGCCGAAGCCGCGCTGCTCCGGCTCGATCATCGCCAGCCGCCGTTCGATCTCCCACAGTTTCGGCGCCTCGATCCCCCATTCGAACCCGCACACCACCGCCTGCGGCACGGTTTCCAATCGCCCGGTCGCCGCAGTCGGCGTGACCGGGAATCCGCGTCCGGCGAAGCCGACGGATTCCAGCGACGGCGCCATCACGCGCCTGCGCAACATGCCCAGCAGGGTCGACATGGTTCGGTTCCTTTCCGAGGATGCGAGGACTTACTGGTGGTAGGCGTTGACCAGCCACTGGCCGTGCTGTTTGACCATCAGCCAGGACACCCGGATGCCGGTGCCCTGGGCCAGTTCGTCCTGGTCGGGCGTGGCCAGCGTGCCCTCGGTGACGAACAGCGCGGCGGTCGAGGAGAGGAACTCGATGCTCACCGGCAGCAGCGTGAGCCGGGTGTCGCGGAACGGGCCCGCGAAGGCCGCGGCCATGACCGGCCGGATCTGGTCCGGTCCCTTGGCAAAGGCGTTGGGCAGGATCAGCACCCCGGTGTCGGTGAAGACGTCAGCGAACGCGGCCGCGGATTTCGCCTCCCAGGCGGCGGCGACCCGGCGCGGTATGAACGCGACGGCGGCCTGGTCACCAGCGGTCGGCTGACTGCGCGGTGCCGCGATCGTCTGAGTCGTCATCTGGACCTCCGGTCTCTTGCCTCGCGATCGATCCTGTGCACGAGTGTCAGCCCGCCGGGGTCCGCCGGTCTTCTCCATTCGGGCGTATGAATTTCTCATATTCCGCGCATGTTTTTTATTCATGCCTGCCGGTGATCAGCGCACTACCTTCACTATTGGCCACCGCCGTAGCCTCTTCCACGTTGCGCAAAATCGCATCGCGACTTGCTGAACGAAAGGTCGGCCCATGGACGAAACAGTCCGTCGAGCGGTAGAACGCGCGATCACCACCATGCGGCTGGACATCGGGGAACCTCTGGCCATGGACGATCTGGCCCGCTCGGCGATGTTCAGCAAATATCACTTCTCGCGGGTTTTCCGCGAAGTGACCGGGGTATCGCCGGGTCGTTTCCTCTCGGCCGTCCGCCTTGCCGAAGCCAAGCGCCTGCTCCGGTCGACGCCGAAAACCGTGACGACCATCAGCCACCAGGTCGGCTATCACAGCGTCAGTACGTTCAGCACGGTGTTCGCCCAGCGGGTCGGCATCGCGCCGGATCACTTCCGCCGCTTCGGCGGCGTCCGTCCGTCCACACTGGCCGAAGAAAAGCCGGAACCCGAGCCTGGTGCGATGGTTCGGGGCCGCGTGCTGGCGCCGGATGCGGTGCGTGGTCCGGTGTTCGTCGGGTTGTTCCGTGGCCGGATCTGCGAGGGCACGCCGGTGAGCTGCGCGATGCTGCCCGAGCCGGGCCCGTTCAGCCTGCCCGGCGTGCCGGAGGGCGACTGGCAACTGCTCGCGCACTGCCTGGACGCGGACCGGTCCGAGACCGGCGAACCCGGTTACGTCGGCTGCCAGAGTTCGGTGCGGATCCGCCCGAACACCACGGTGCGGATGGCCGACATCTGGCTGCGCCCGGAACGCGTTTTCGACCCGCCGGTACTCATCGAGCTGCCCCCCGAGCAGCACCTGAGCACCGAACTGCGCCTGGTCGGCTGACCGGCGCACCGGCGACCACCGGCCTAACCCCAGGGGCCGGTGGTTGCCGGATCAGGCCGCCAGTTGACGCCCGCCGATCAAGGTCGGGCGGGTGGCCAGGGTGATCGCGATCGGTGGGTCGATCGGCTGCGGCGTGCGCATCACCAGCGGCAGGTACACCGGGCGGTTCGCGTTGACCCGGATCGGCTGGCGCAGCATGGCCACGGTGAACCGCTGGGCCGGGGCCGCGCCGGGATGCTCGGCGACCGCGATGACCGTCCACTCCCCGTCCGGCACGCCGTTGATCTCCAGATCGGTCGAGCCGGTCAGCACCTTGCCGCTGAACGCCACCGGACCGCACTGCGGCACCGGGTCGGCGAACACGCCGATCAGCAGGTTGGCCGGTGCCGCGCCACGGGGGAACTCCACCCGGGTGCGGATGGTTCCGTTGCCCGCGTTGACCGAGCCACAGGCCCGGCCGGCCGCGCGCAGCTGGGACAGCGGGGGCAGCCTGCGGAAGTTGGGTGCCAGCGCGACCAGCAGCTCGCCCACCTCGGGCTCACGGTATTGGGTCGGGGTCAGGCCGACCGCGCGGCTGAAGCGGCTGGTGAACGTGCCGACGCTGCTGTAGCCGACGCTGCAGACCACATCGGACACGGTCAGCGAGGTGGTCAGCAGCAGCCGTTTGGCCTCGAACAACCGCACCGCGGTCAGGTAGCGGCCCGGCGTCACCCCGGTCGCGCGAGTGAAGATCCGGGAGAAGTGGAACGGGCTGACGAAGACTTCGGACGACAGCGCCGACAATGTGATCGAGTCGAAGTACCGCGTCCGCATCGCCTCGATCGCCTCTAGGATGGCGGGACGCAACGCGGGTACCGGCTCGGGGTCCCGGTCGAGTTCGTCGACGCCGGAGCCGGCAAGGCCGGGAACGGCATATAAGCGCACCATGTCGAACCTCCCACACTCCTTCTCGCATGGTTGTGCTACAAGCGAATCCCGCAACGGTTTACCCGTGCCTGTGCGACGGTTGCGCAGTTGCGGCCTGAGCAGCAGAAATCCCGATCATCACAACCTGAACGTGCGTTTGTCATGCCAGCAAAGGAAAAATACAGATCCCCGCCGATGGTCGCCGCACTATCGTCGATTCCGGCGTCTGTGACAGTGTCGAGCACCGGGGAGAGCACTGGGGCGCAATGCGAAGGAACGGGGAAAACGCCGTGACGTACGCCGAGGCGATGACGACAAAAGGTCGCAGCGAGGCCGCGATCCGGCTTGGCGAGGGGTCCGGTACCGCCGTCCGGTTCACGTTGCTCGGCCCGGTCGAGGTCAGCAGCAACGGAGAAGACCTGGCGCCGACCGCGCCGAAGGTGTTGCAACTGCTGGCGATGCTGCTGAGCTGTCCCCGGCAGATCGTGCCCACCGACGCGATCATCCGCGAGCTGTGGGCCAGCGAACCGCCGCGCAGCGTGCGCAAGACCCTGCACATCTACATCCACCATCTGCGCCGCAGCCTCGACGCGCTGGGCAGGCCGGAGGGGCGCGAGTCCATTCTGGTCACCAAGTCTCCCGGTTACCTGCTGTGGATCGACCCGGCGCAGGTGGACGTCACCCAGTTCCGCGCCCTGCGCGAACAAGGCCGGGTGCAGTTGCGCGGCAAGGACTATCCGGCCGCGGCCGACTCGCTGCGGTCGGCGCTGGAACTGTGGGCGGGCCCGCCGCTGGCCAACGTGCGGTGCGGGCCGGTGCTGTCCGCGTACGCGCTGGAGTTGCGCGAGCAGCGCCGCAGCACCCAGCAGTTGCGCATCGAGGCCGAGATCAACCTGGGCATGGCCGGTGAGCTGGTCGGCGAACTGCGCGGCCTGGTCGCCGCCGACCCGCTCGACGAGGGCTGCACCGGCCAGCTGATCCAGGTGCTGCACCACTGCGGCAGGCGCTCCGAGGCCATGGCCGCCTACCGGGAACTGCGTACCAGGCTCAACCGCGAACTCGGCGTCGAGCCGTGCGACGAGCTGCGCCAGCTGCACCGGGACTTGCTGCTCAACGGCGAGAACCCCTGAGCAGACCGAAAAGAAGAAACAGGTGCCACCACAACGCGAATGTGAGGACAGGATGACACTGCGAACCTACGGCCAGATCTGTGGCCTGGCGCGCGCTCTCGAACTCGTCGGTGAGCGGTGGTCAATGCTGGTCGTGCGCGACCTGTTGCTTGGCCCGAAGCGGTTCACCGACCTGATGCGCGGCCTGCCCAAGATGCCGGCGAGCATCTTGTCCTCGCGGCTCAACGAGATGGAGGCGGCCGGAGTGGTCCGGCGCCGGGTGCTGCCCCAGCTGGACGCGGCGGTGGTCTACGAACTGACCGAGTACGGCGCCGAACTGGACCAGGTGGTGCTGCAACTCGGGTTGTGGGGCGCCCGTTCGCTCAAGCCGGGGCCACAGGACCTGTTCACCATCGACTCGGCCGTGCTGTCCATGTACGCGACCTTCCGCGCCGAGTTCGCGGTCGGCGTGCACGTCAACTTCGAGCTGCACTACGACGACGACGATCTGGTGGTGCACGCGCTGGTCGACGATGGCGCGCTCAAGGCGGCGGAAGGCCCGCACACCGACGCCGACATCGTGATCCGGCCGCAGGAGGCCAGCGTCATGTACGGCATGCTGACCGGCCAGATCAGCGCGGCCGAAGCGCTGCGCGCGGGTTCGGTGAAGATCGAGGGGTCGCCGGAACACCTGGACCTGTTCACCCGGCTGTTCCACGTCGGGCCAGCCCCGGTGCCCGAGCAGGGCCTCGCGGTGCACTGATCCCTAGAGCTGCTAACACAATGCCTGTTCGGCTCGCGGCGCCCAGGCACGCGCTCTCGGTGCCGCCCCCTGGAAGACATCTCACGCACCTGATCGAACAACATCGTGTTAGCAGCTCTGAGAGAGGAGCATGTCATGACCGAGGCGGCTGTCGAACTGGACT
The DNA here is from genome assembly GCA_035248365.1 of Pseudonocardiaceae bacterium. Taxonomy (GTDB): domain Bacteria; phylum Actinomycetota; class Actinomycetes; order Mycobacteriales; family Pseudonocardiaceae; genus CAJCJE01. The sequence goes on from DATFHN010000138.1 coordinate 20,669, forward strand.
CGATCATCGCCGAGTTCCGGTCGATCACCGAACGCGGGTATGGCCAGTTCTGCGGGCTGGCCAGGGCGATGGAGGTGGTCGCGGAGCGCTGGGGGCCGCTGATCCTGCGCGATCTGTTCGTCGGGCCCAGGACGCGGGCAGACTTGCGGCACGGACTGCCGCGTATCCCGTCCGGGGTGCTCGGCACCCGGCTGCACGAGTTCGTGCGGTACGGGATCGTGTCCGAACAGGACGGTCCGGACGGCGAAGTCGAGTACCACCTGACCGCGTACGGGCGCGAGTTGGACGAGGTCCTGCTGGCGTTCGGCCGCTGGGGCGCGCGGCTGCTCGACGTGCCCCGGCCCGGGGAGATCGTCACCGCCGCGGGGGTGGTGACCGCGTTGCGGGCGACGTTCGATCCGGTGGCCGCGCGCGGGGTGACCGCGAGTTTCGAGATCCGGATGGCCGACGAGTTCTGCCAGCTGCGCGTCGAGAACGGCGTGCTGCGCGCCACCGACGAGCCACTGCCGGACGCGGATCTGTTGCTGCGACCCGGTACCGCGCTCAAGTCGCTGCTGTCCCGCACGCTGGACCCGGCCGAGGCGCTGGCCAGCGGCCGGGTGAGCATCACCGGCGATCCCGCGCTGCTCACCACGTTCACCGAGCTGTTCCACTTCTGAGGTCTACTTTCCCCAAGGACGGAGCGGGGCCATGTCATCGGCGTTGGATTTGGCGGACGGCCGGTTGATCGAGGCGGAGGAGACTCCCGAGATCGCCCGGGAGTTCCTGGACACGCTGCGGATGCTGCCCGAGTGGGGCCGGGACGCGGCGCTGCGCAACCTGATGACGGTCATCGCGCAGCACGAGCGCACCGGCGACCCGACCCTGCTCGAACACTATCTGCGCAGTCTGCTGATGACCGCGTACATGGAACGGGACGAGGCGTACCTGCTGGCCTGCGCCGAACCGGAGGTTCCGGGCGAACCCCGCGACCTCGCCGACGTGATCGCCGGAATCGAGGCGGGCCACCGTGACCCAGGAGCGTAAGAAGCGCAGGCTCAACCTGGGCGTTGGCCGGCTGGAGGACTGGGCGGCGACCGCGAGCCAGATCGACAAGAACGCCGTCTACGACGTGTTGTTCGCGGTCTCCGACGGCACCGTGTTCCGCAGCCACGTCGTGCTCGACGACGTGCAGCGGGCCGGTGAGTTCTTCGTGCTGGCCAGGGAGAACCTGGTGGTGAAGGTCAGCATCCAGCCCTTCGACACCTTCGGCGTGCTCTACATCGGGCCCAACGAGTCGATCGACGTGCGCCCGGCATGAAAAACGCACATGCCCAGCCGTGAATCGATCACTGGTCCGGATGGCGCTCACGTCGGACGATGACAGATCGCGGACCACCTCGACGGGGGGACACGCATGCCGGCTACCGCTGGGGCGTCACTGATCGGCTTTCGCAGGGATCTGCACGTCGAGTTCGCCGGCCGCGGTGCGGTCTACGTCTTCTCCGAACGGGGCGTGACCGCGCTGCGCGGCGAGTCGACCGTTGCGGTGGCCGGCGCGCTCGACGGTTCCCGTGATCTCAGCGACCTGCTGGCCAGCCCGCCCGCCGGGCTGACGGCCGGGCAGATGGCCGCGGTCATCGCCCGGCTGGCCGAGGCCGGCATCGTCACCCTGCGCACCAAGGCGATCGGCAGCGGGCGGGACGAGCCCGCGCTGGGCTACTGGGAGAGCGCCGGGCTGGACGCGGGCGCGGCGGTGGAGGGCACCGCGACCGGCAGGCTGGCGCTGCGCGCGGTCGGCGATCTCGATCCGGCCCCGATCGCGGCCGCGCTGCGGGCCGCCGGGCTGACCGTGAACCCGACCGCCGATCCGGCTGCCGCGCAGCTGTCGATCGTGTTGTGCGCGGACTATCTGCATCCGGGCCTGGCCGAGATCGACGCGGCGCACCGCGCGGCGGGCACGCCGTGGCTGCTGGCCAAGCCGACCGGCGCGGTCACCTGGCTGGGTCCGGTGTTCCTGCCGGAGCGCTCGGGTTGCTGGCACTGTGTCGCGCAACGGCTGTGGCGGCATCGCAGCGTGGAGTCGTGCGCGCAACAGGAACTCGGGCGGCACGGACCCGCGCAGCGGCCGAGGGTTTCGGTCCCGGCGCTCAGCTCGGCGGCGGCGCACCTGATCGCGCTGGAGGCGACCAAGTGGCTGGCCGGTTACCGCAGCCCGGCCCAGCGCGACATCCGCACCTTCGACAGCCTGGACCTGTCCAGCCGGGCGCACCGGTTGCCGGTGGCGCCGCAGTGCGGGCATTGCGGCGATCCGGAGTTGATGCGCACCAGGGCACGGCAACCGGTGGTGCTGACCGCGCGGCCGGCATCGCGGGACGCGAGCGCCGGGCACCGGGCGCGATCGGCCGAGGACACGCTGGCCGCCTACGAGCACCTGATCAGCCCGATCACCGGTATCGTGCCGGACATCCGGCGCGCCGAGTACGGACCGTCCTGTTTCAACTCGTTCCGCTCCGGCCCGAACGTGGCGGCCCGTGGCCATGATCTCGGTAGCCTGCGCGCCGCACTGCGGATCGAGAACGGCGGCAAGGGCATCACGCCGGTACAGGCGCGGATGAGCGCGCTCGGCGAGGCGGTGGAACGCTACTGCGGCAGTTTCCACGGCGACGAGGAAATCGTCTCGGCGAGTTTCCGTTCCCTCGGTGCGGATGCCGTGCACCCGAACCGGTGCCAGTTGTTCGCGCAGGATCAACTCCGTGATCGCGACGCGTGGAATCGCGAGCATTCCACGTTTCAGTATGTGCCGCCGGTTTTCGACGAGGACGCGGTGATCGGCTGGACACCGGTGTGGTCGCTGACGAAGCGGCGTCACCGGCTGCTGCCGACCGAACTGCTGTATTTCGGCAGTCCGGCGCAGTCGTTGCTCAGTGCGGACTCCAACGGCAACGCGGCGGGCGCGAGCCTGGAAGACGCGGTGCTGCAAGGGTTGCTGGAGGTGATCGAGCGGGACGCGGTCGCGTTGTGGTGGTACTGCCGCGACCGGGTTCCCGGGGTCGACCTGGCTTCGTTCGGCGATCCGTGGCTGGCCGAGATGCTCGCGGTGTACGCGGATCTGGGCCGTTCGCTGTGGGTTCTGGACCTCACCTCGGATCTGGGGGTGCCGGTCATGGCAGCCTGTTCGGCTCGCGCGGACGGTTCGCATGTGCTGTTCGGGTTCGGCGCGCACGTCGATCCGGCGATCGCGTTGCGGCGTGCCGTCACCGAGTTGAACCAGTTGATGCCCGCGTTGCTCGCCGCCGAACAAGACGGTTGCCCGCCGTGCGAGGACGCCGACGCGACCCGCTGGTTCGATACTGCGAACGTGGCCAACCAACCGTATCTGAGCGCCGACCCCGCGCGCCGCTTACTCGGCCCCTCGGACTACAGTTATGCGCGGGGCGAGGATATCTTCGCCGAAATCGAAATGATTCGCCATCGCCTGGAAGCACGCCACATGGAAATGCTGGTGCTCGATCAGACCCGGCCGGATGTCGGCCTGCCCGTGGTGAAGGTGATCGTGCCCGGGCTGCGGCATTTCTGGCGCAGGCTGGCTCCCGGACGACTTTTCGACGTTCCCGTTCGACTCGGCCGCCGCGCGGTCGCACCGACGCGCGCCGAGCTGAATCCCATTCCCATGTTCTTGTGATATGCCGAGGAGAGCGAAGTGTCTATGGATTCCGATCGCCGGGCGACGGCACGGATCCACTTGTGGTCGCTGTCCGAGGATGTGCTCGTCGAGGAGGGTTCGGCCGCCGGCCGCACGCTGGTGATCACCAAGTGGGCCGAGGTCGAGATCGACGAGGCGGACGACGCGGTGCTGGAATCCTTGCGCCGCATGACACTCGGGCCGGTGTCGCTGGCCAACGCGCTCGCGCACGGTGACGACGACGGCACCAGCCATTGGACCAACGTGCGCCGGGTGCTGGACATGCTCAGCGGCTCGGTGGTGCGGTCGCTGGCGCTGAGTGACGGCGAACGGCCGCTGCTGTCGGCGGTTCCGGTGTCCCGCAACGCTTTTCTCGACCTGTACGAGATCGGGCACGACCGGCCGGTGCGACTGTCCCGTTTCGCGGCGATCCGCACCTCCGGTACCGACCTGCTGGTCGAGTCGCCGCTGGCGCAGTACGACATCGTGCTGCACCGGCCGCTGGCCATGCGGGTGATCACCGGTCTGGCCGCCCCGGCGACGATCGCGACGCTCGCGGCCGGGCTGCACGCGATACCCGGCGCGGTCGCGGATCTGGTGGGGTATCTGGTCGCGGCGGGCATCGTGGTGACCGGCGACGAACTGGAGCCGGGCGGCAAACCGAGCTTCGCCGAGGACCGCGACCCGATCCTGGCCCGGTGGTCGCACCACGAACTGCTGTTCCACGTGCGCAGCAGGATGGGCCGGTACGGCGGGCCGTCTGGGGCGGTCTTCCCGCACGCGGAAAGATTTCCGTCCCCCGGTCTGGTAAAGGTCGTGCGGACCGGGGACAAGGTGCCGTTGTACCGCCCGGATCTGAGCGAGCTGATGCTCAGCGATCCACCGCTGACCCAGGTACTGGAGAACGCGCGGCTGTGCTCGGACCTGACCGGCAGGCAGCTGAGCGCGGAGCAGGTCGGCGAGTTGCTCTACCGCGCGGCGCGGGTGCGCGCGATCGGTTCCGAACGGGCCGGTTCCGACGTGCGCTACGACGTGTCGGATCGGCCATATTTGAGCACAAGTGGGCTCTACGAGCTGGAGCTGTACGTGTGCTTGCACAACTGCGCCGATCTGCCAAGGGGAATTTTCCACTACGATCCGGTGGAACATGCGCTCACAATGGTCAACGACTCCGACCGGGAACTGGACGAACTGCTCGACGGCGCCAGGGTTGCCGCGCGGATCACGACGCAGCCGCCGATGGTGATCACGGTGACCGCGCGCATCGCCAGGGCGTCCTGGATGTACGCCGGCATCGGATATTCCTTGACGCTGGCCCATGTTGGCGCGCTGCAGCAGACGCTCAGCTTGGTGGCCAACGCGATGGGCCTCGCGGCCTGCGCGCCCGCCATCGATCCCGGTGACATCGTTGACAACGCGCTGCGCCTGGACTCGCCCGCGGAGGTAGGTGTCGGCGAGTTCGTCGTTGGGTGATACCTGCTTGGCTGATAACATCTGCCCAAGTCCGCACTGGGCGAGCCTGCGGCTGGGGGCAGGATGAGCATGTTGCGCAACGGGTCGGCGGCCCCGTCTGGCGCCGCTCCAGCCGAGGAGTCGGCGAGCGCACGGCCGAATCCCGGTATTGCCTGGAGTTTGGCCCGAGCGGTCGTGAGCGTGGTGATTTGCGGGGACGGCGCGGTCGTTCTCGTCAACCTGTGGAATGCGCACACTCCGCCTGCCCGCTACGGTCTTGCCGTCGTGCTGCTGGCCGCGATGCTCTCCGTCCAACTGTTCCATTTCAGCCGGCGGGGCGCGCGACTGAGATCGCCGCTCAGTTATACGTTGCTGGGTGGGCAGGTGTGCCTTGCCTATCTGCCGTTCCTGCTCTACGGCCAGTACTGGGACGGGGTGCCGAGTTTCCTGGCCGGTTCGTTGTTGCTGGCGCTGCCCGCGATCCCGGCCGCGACCGGTTTCGCCGCCACGGTCGCCGGTGTCGCGCTGATCCAGGCCTGGCAGCCCGGCACCGTTTTCGACGTCCCGTACATCTCCGTCACGGTGGCCACGTTCGGCCTGGAGATCTACCTGTTGACCAGGCTGGCCGGCCTGGTCGGCGAACTCGACGAGGCCAGCACCGAACTGGCTCAACTCGCGGTAGCGCAGGAACGGCTGCGGTTCGCCCGCGATCTGCACGACCTGCTCGGACTCAGCCTCTCCGCGATCACTCTCAAGGGTGAACTGGCGCATCGGTTGCTGTACAAGTATCCGGCCCAGGCCCGTACCGAACTCAGTGAGATCGTGGACATCGCGCGACGCGCACTGGCCGATGTCCGTTCGGTTGCCGGCGGCTATCAGGAACTGTCGCTGGAGGAGGAGTGCCGCTCGGCCGAGTCGGTGCTCTCCGCGTCCAACATCGCGGTCCGGCTCTCCGCCGACTACGAGGATCTGCCCGCCGCCGTGCGCACCGTGCTCGGCGCGGTGTTGCGGGAAGGCGCGACAAACGTGCTGCGGCACAGCAAAGCCGAACAATGCGACATCCTGATCGCCCGCTCCGCCGACACGGTAACGCTGGACATCGTCAACGATGGTCTCGCCGACGAGACACCGGCCGCGACGCGGCAGGGCGGGTCGGGCACGCTCAACGTGTCCGAGCGAGTCGCCGCGCTAAACGGGTCGGTCGCCTCCGGGGTCGACGAGGACGGCAGGCACTACCGGCTGCATGTGACGATTCCGCTGCCCGCCGAGGCGCCCGCTCCCCCGCCGAGACCGAAGCGGGTCTCGATCATCCGCCCGGTCGACGACGGCGACACCCGCGCCGAGGACTACCCGGATCCGGAATCGTCGGTCAACGGGTGGCCGATCCGCACCATGATCGCGCTGGTGTTCGTGGGCATGACCGTCTCGGCCGGCATCCACCTGGTCGCGGTCACCCACAACGGGCTGATGACCGCGACCGGTCTTGGCTACCTGGCGGCGCTGCTCGCCCTGCAGCTGGCCTACGCCAACCGGCCGAACGCGCTGCGCCGCTCCGGGCAGGCCTACGCCCTGCTGTTCGTGCAGGCCGCGCTGATCTTCCTGCCGATGCTGCAACTGGGCGACGCGTGGGTCAGCCTGCCCGGATTCCTGGTCGGGTCGGCGTTGCTGGTGCTGCCGCCGGTGGCGGGCTGGACCGTGCTGGCGCTGTCGGTCGGGGTCACCGCCTGGCACTTCGCGCTGGCCGCACCGGCCGACGTCGCGGCCAGCGCGGCGAACGTGATCATCACCGGTCTGGTGGTGTTCGGCCTGACCTCGCTGAGCAGGCTGGTCGAGGCGCTCAACGCGGCCCGCACCGAACTGGCGAAGATGGCCATCGCCAAGGAGCGGCTGATGTTCACCCAGGACCTGCACCAGCTGCTGGGCAACAGCCTCTCGGCGATCTCGATCAACACCGAGGTGACCCGGCGGCTGATGGACGGCCACCCGGAACGGGCCATGCACGAGCTGACCGAGATCCTGCGGCTGGCCCGGCAGGCGCTGTCCGACGTGCGCTCGGTCGCCACCGGTTATCGCGAGCTGTCGCTGGAGGACGAGTCGCGCTCGGCCCGCTCGGTGCTCAGCGCCGCGGACGTCGAGGTCCGGATGAACGTGCACTACGAGGGGCTGCCGGTGCTGGTACGCACGGTGCTCGCGGTCGTGCTGCGTGAGGGCGTGACCAACGTGCTGCGGCACAGCAAGGCGCTGCACTGCAAGATCACCATCGTCCGCGAGCACGGTCAGGCCGGCCTGGAGATCGTCAACGATGGCGTGACCGACAACGTCGACGCGGGCGCGGTCAGCGGTGCGGGCGGGCTGGGCGCGCTGGCGTTGCGGCTGCGGCGGGTCAACGGCGAGCTGAGCACCGGCCGGACCGACCAGGGCTGGTTCCGGCTGCGCGCGACCATTCCGGTCGTTGAAGACTGACGCGTTAATCCAAAAGAGTGAAGCGACGGGCGGCCGTGATTACAGCCAGCCCACTTCTTTGGCGATCCGGATCGCGTCCACCCGGTTGCGGGCGTTCAGCTTGGTGACGGTGGTGGTGAGGTAATTGCGCACGGTACCGGCCGACAAATACAGGCTCGCGGCGATGTCGACGACGTTCGCGCCGTTCGCGGCCATCCGCAGCACTTCGATTTCGCGACCGGTCAGCGGGCATTCCGCGCTGTCCCAGGCGGCGAGCGCCAGTTCACCGTCCACCACCCTGCGCCCCACCGAAACCTCGCGGATCGCGCTGGCCAGCTTGTCCGGAGGCGCGTCCTTGAGCAGGAAACCACCGACCTTGGCGGCCAGTGCCCTGCGCAGCGTGCCGGGGCGACCCAGGCTGGTCAGGATCAAAGTGCGGATCTCGGGGAGCTGTTCGTGCAGCTCAGCGGCTGCGGTGAGGCCATCCTTACCGGGCAGGTCGATGTCGATGACCGCGACGTCCGGGCGGGCCCGGCGGGCGGTCGGCAGGATCTCGTCGCCGTCCGCGACCTCGCCGACGACCTCGATATCGGATTCCAGGTGCAGCAATGCGATCAGCGCGCCGCGGACCATGTGTACGTCCTCGGCGATCATCACCTTGATCACCCTGTGGCCTCCCAACGCCCCCGAGCCGCCGCAGGCTACGAACCCCACTGACCCCCATCGACACTGTACCGGCACCCAAACAATCGACCAACCGTGTCGTCGGCCACGGATCGTACGGACCGATCCGTAGCCGGCGGCAGCAATTCGATCGAGAGAGATAAGACTCATTCAGCCGATCACCGAAAGCAATCGGCGATAACACCACGAATGTTACCGAGTTATCATGAATATGGGCCGTTCAGCCGATTGGTGGCAGCGGGGAACCGGTCATTCCGCTCACCGGTCCCGCTGCAATCGTTCGGCACCGGCCAGTCCGGTCCCGGTCTGGCAAAACCGCAGTTCAACCAGTGTTTGCCGAATTAACGGAGCGCATCCGGACGAATACTCATCGCTACCCCGCAGGTGGTCGTGATGGCCATGCCGGGTCTGCGGCTCCACGGGTCGAAAGACTCGACCGTCAATTCGATCCGTCCGCTTTCCTCCGCGAGCCGGTTCGCGTCGTAACCGAGACCGGCCAACAACTTCGCCACACCGTCAGACATGATTTGCTCCCTATCGTGGTGCCCGGGTTTTGGGGACATCAAAATCCTGCATTCGCGGTATGCGTGGTCACCAGTGCCCGGGTCATCGTGCCGGTGTGCAGATTTCATATGCAATCACCGTTCGCATTCGACTAATTACGCATTGCCGTCTCTTCTCCCCGACCGGCACATCCGCCCGCGGCAGCAACGATCGAGAAGACGCAGGTCGGCCCGGTCTGGATGCTGAGAACCGCCCGTAGTGAACGACCGAGGTCAACGCAGCAGGAAAGGGTAGATGATGGCATTCTTCCGCAAACGGGTGCGCATGATGGCGCCTGGCGTCGCCGCCGTGCTCGTCCTGGTGTCGCTGTTCCTGGTCGGGCAGTCACAGGTGTCGGTGGCGGGCGCGGCCGAGGTTGCCGGGCAGTACAAGTTCCAGGAGATGCCCATCGCGCTGCCGCCCGGCTACAACGACCAGCACATGAACACGATCCGCCAGGTCAACCCGGCCTATCAGCACATCGCCGCGTGGATCTCCTCGGTCGGCGCGAGCATCGCGATGAACGACCTGACCGGGCACGGGCGCTCGGACGGCATGTGCATTGTGGACACTCGAACCAACGACGTGGTGGTGACCTACACGCCGACCGCACCTGCCGCCGACCGGTTCACCCCGTTCGTGCTGAACCCGGCGCCGCTGCCGACCGACGACGCCATGGCGCCGACCGGCTGCACGCCCGGTGACTTCAACGGCGATGGCCGGATGGACCTGCTGGTCACCTACTGGGGCCGCACCCCCATCCTGTACCTGGCCAAATCCTCTGCGAGCACGCTCTCGCCGAGCGCCTACCAGCCGGTCGAGCTGGTGCCGAACGCCTCGATCGACGGCAAGTACCACGGCCCGAGGTGGAACACCGACGCCGCCTACGTCGGCGACCTGGACGGCACCGGGCACCCGGACATCATCATCGGCAACTACTTCCCCGACTCCGACGTGCTCGACCCCAAGGGCGAGAACAACGTGGTCATGAACGACTCGCTGTCCTCGGCCGGCAACGGCGGCGGCGACCACGTGCTGCGCTGGTACTCGGCCGCCTCGGGCAACACGCCGGCCGCGAACTACGTCGAGGCCAAGGACGCGATCCCGTTCGCCGACTCGACCGGCTGGACGCTGGCCATCTCCGGCGCCGACCTGACCGGCAACGGGCTGCCCGACCTCTACATCGGCAACGACTTCGGGCACGGGCACCTGCTCTACAACGAGTCGACCCCGGGCCACATCTCGTTCATGGAGGCGACCGGACAGCGCACGCCGACCACGCCGAAGTCCTTCGTGATGGGCAACGGATCGTTCAAGGGCATGGGCGTGGACTTCGGCGACCTCAACCACAACGGCAAATTCGACATCACGGTCAGCAACATCACCACCCAGTGGGGCCTGCAGGAGAGCAACTTCGTCTGGATCAACCAGGCCACCAGCGACGCCGAGATGAAGCAGGACCTGGCCAACGGGATCGCGCCGTTCACCCAGGAGGCGCAGCAGTACGGGATGGCCTGGACCGGATGGTCGTGGGACGTCAAGATGGGCGACTTCCTGAACAACGGCAACCTCTCGGTGGTGCAGACCGACGGGTTCGTCAAGGGCACCGTCGACCGGTGGAACTGGCTGCAGGAAATGGCCATGACCAACGACGACCTGCTGTCCAACCCGGCGATGTGGCCCAACATCAACCCCGGTGACGACGTCGCCGGTCACCAGGCGCTGGCCTTCTACGCCAAGGGGCCGGACGGCCGCTACGTCAACATCAGCCAGCAGCTCGGCCTGGCCGTGCAGACGCCGACCCGCGGCCTGGCCACCGCCGACACCACTGGCGACGGCGCGCTGGACTTCGCGGTGGCCCGGCAGTGGGGCCCGCCCGCCTTCTACGCCAACGTCTCTCCCGACCGAGGCCAGTTCCTCGACCTGCACCTGTACACGCCGGCCAAAGGCAGCACCCCGGGCACCGGCCTGGCCAATCTCGGCGTCCCGGCCTACGGCGCGACCGCGCGGATCACCACCCCGCAGGGCACCCAGATCGCCGAGCTCGACGGCGGCGGCGGGCACGGCGGCTTCCGCAGCTTCGAAGTCCACTTCGGACTCGGCAGCTACGGTGGCCCGGTCTCGGTTGCCCTGCACTGGCGCACTGCCGACGGGCAACTGCACCAGCAGAGCGTCACGATCGCGCCCGGAGTGCACTGCCTTGAGCTGAGTAACCACATCGAGGAGGTAATGGCGTCATGACCGCCGTCGCAGATCGGCCGGCTCCGGCGGCCGCGAGAGTCCCAGCGAGCAAACCCAAACCGGACCCGCGTTACCTCGCGCTGCGCAACTTCGCGATGTCCATCACGGCGTTCAACATCTTCGGCTACACGTTGCTCGGTTTCGAGCAGCCGTGGTCGTGGCCGATCTTCGCGGTGCTGATCGGCTACACGTCGGAGATCACCTTCGAGCTGATCAGCGCCTGGTCGGGCCGGCGGCGTCCGGGCTTCCTGGACCGCGGCCCGCGTGGGTTCATGGAGTTCCTGCTGCCCTCGCACATCACCGCGATCGCGGTGAACATGCTGACCTACGCCAACAACCAGTTCTGGCCGGTCGCCTTCGGCGTCGTGGTCGCGGTCGGCGCCAAGCACGTGCTCAGGGCGCCGATCGCCGGCCGGATGCGGCACTTCATGAACCCGTCGAACCTGGGCATCACCGCGGTGCTGCTGTGTTTCCCGGCATGGTGCAGCATTGCCCCGCCGTACGAGTTCAGCGAGAACGCGAACACCTTCTTCCGGGTGCTGGTGCCGCTGGTGATCGCGACCGCGGGCACCGTGCTCAACGGCATGCTGACCAAGAAGATCCCGCTGATCGTCGGCTGGATGGGCGCGTTCGCCATCCAGGCGTTCGTCCGGCACTGGATCTTCGGCGTAGCCCTGTATTCCGCGCTGGGCCCGATGACCGGCATCGCGTTCGTGTTGTTCACCAACTACATGATCACCGACCCGGGCACCACCCCGTTCAAGGCCCGGCCACAGTTCATGTTCGGTTCGGCGGTCGCCGTCGTCTACGCGATCCTGATGCAGTTCAACGTGGTGTACACGCTGTTCTTCGCGACCTGCATCGTGTGTCTTGGCCGCGGCGTCGGCTGGTGGGTGGCGCACCTGATCAAGCAGCACCGCGCCAAGCGGAACGCGGAAGGTAGCGCCCCGGCGAGCCTGCCCGCACCGATCAGCGGCCGGATCGAACCAGCTCCGGTCGACGCACCCAAGGCCGCGTAACGCACGTCCGGAGGCAGGCATGACCGCACATCTGATGACCCGTTCCGGAGTGGTCGCGGCGACGATCAACTGTTACCGGCTCCAGTGCGGTCTGCCTGCCTGCCACTCCGCGTCCGGCACGCCGGTCATGCTGACCAGCAGCCAGGCCGGCGCGATCGGCATGCCGGAAGGCCTGGGCAGGCGGGTGTTGCGCAGCTTGCGCATCGCGATGCTGGCCGGCCCGGTCCTGGCCGAACCGGACGAGGGCAACTGGCTGTTCCTGAGCACGCCGATCCAGGATTCCCGCCCGGACCTGCTCACCGGACTGGCCGAGGTCGGCGTGTTCGTCGTCGCCCCGGGCCGGCCGATCACGCTCCCGGAGGATCTGCACGGCCGGGACGAGCGGTGGGTGGTCGCGCCGTTGCCGCGCCGCGATCTCACCCCGTGGCAGGCGGTACTGGCCACCATCCGGCGCAGCGCCGTCGGTATGGCCGCATGAACGCACCAGTGAAAACGTCATGACCTGCGCCCGTGATCTTCCGGTCACGGGCGCAGCCCTTTATGTTGCGAATCCGCGCTTGCGGAACGGAAGGAAAACCGACCATGGTCAACGCCTCCGAACGAGCGATCAGTTTCCGGCATCCGGTGGCCTTCTGGGCAGGCGTGTTGTTGTGCGCCGCAGGCGTGGGCCTGCACCTGCCGATGTACCTGTCCACGCGGAGCATGGGCTACCGGATGGCGGGTATGGCGCCGGACGCGTCGATGATCGTCGGCATGCTCGCCATCGGCGTCGGTCTCGTGCTCTCGTTGTACGGCCTCATTCCGGCGAAGGCGAGCGCGATCGGTCGTAAGTACCAGCGGTTGCGGGTGGACGTGCTCGACGACACCCCGTTGCGGCTGCGGCATGTCGCACTGCTGGTGGCCATGTCGATCGCGGTCACCATCGACGTGATGAAGCCGACCGCGCTCACCTTCGTCTCCCCCGGCGTCGCCGCCGAGTACGGACTGAAGTCGGTGGCCAATCCGCACGCCGCGATCCCGGTCGCCTGGCTGCCACTGGTGGGCATCGCGGGCACCATGGTCGGCTCGTTCCTGTGGGGCGCGCTCGGCGACCGGATCGGCAGGCGGGCCTCCATCCTCTACGCGGGGATCCTGTTCATCTCGACGTCGATCTGTGGTGCGATGCCGGGCTTCGGCTGGAACGTGCTGATGTGCGCGCTGATGGGCATCGGCGCGGGCGGGATGCTGCCGATCGCGTTCGCGCTGATCGCCGAGACCATCCCGGCTCGCCATCGGGGCTGGCTGATCGTGCTGATCGGCGGCAACGCGGCCTCGGCCTACGCGCTGACCAGTTGGCTGGCCGGCGCGCTCACGCCGGAGTTCAGCTGGCGCATCCTGTGGCTGATCGGGCTGCCAACGGGTTTGCTGTTGATCGCGATGAACCGCTGGATTCCCGAATCGCCGCGTTTCCTGCTGGCCACCGGACGGCGAGCGGCGGCCGAGGCGGTGATGCGCCGCTTCGGCGCCCGGATCGTCCCGCAGGTCGTGCCCGAACCGTCCGCCCCGGCCGGCGCCACCGGTTTCCGCGACCTGTTCCGCAGGCCGTTCCTCGGTATCAGCGTCGGTGTCACCGGGCTGGCGATCGCGGTCGGCCTGCTCACCTACGGCTTCCAGTTCTGGGTGCCGACCAACCTGCAGCACCTGGGCATGGCGGCGGTCACCTCCGACTACGTGCTGCGCGACTCCGCCCTGCTCGGGCTGCCGCTGACCGCGTTGACCGCGCTGCTCTACGGGTTCTGGAACAGCAGGCGCACCGTGGTGATCCTGGCCGGGCTGACCGGCCTGTCGGTGCTGGTGTTCGCGACCCTCGGCGATGCGGCCGTGCACGACAAGTTCCTGTTGTCGGTGCTGCTGATCGTGCCGTTGTCCGGGATCAGCTCGCTGGTCGCCGCGGTGATCGCCTACGGCTCCGAGGTCTACCCGACCAAGGTGCGTTCGCGTGGCACCGGCTGGGTGGCCGGGATGAGCAAGGCGGGCGGGGTGCTGATCCTGGCCCTCGTGGTGGCCGCGGTGACCACGCCGTCGATCACCGAGACCGCGTTGCTCGGCGCCATCCCGCTGCTCGGCGCGACCGTCCTGTTCGGACTGACCGCGCCGAACACCCGAGGCCGCAGGCTGGAACAGATCGTGCCCGCGCAACCAGAGCCGCTGGAACAGGCAGCCTGAACACCCGGCTCACCAGGTGACCGGGAGACTGGTGACGCCGGCAACGGCCGCGTTGCCGCGCAACGGGACGTCCCCGGACGGGATCGCCAGCCGCAGGTCCGGGAAGCGGTTGAGCAACGCGGGAATCGCGATCCGCAGCTCGACCCGGGCCAGCTGCTGCCCGAGGCACTGGTGCACGCCGTGGCTGAAGGCCACCTGGGTCGCGGCGTCGCGCCCGATGTCCACGGTGTCCGGCGCCGGGTAGTACTTCCGGTCGCGGTTCGCCTCGTGCAGGTAGAGCACGACGGTTTCGCCTTTGCTGATCGGGGTGCCGTCGATCTCGACGTCCTCCAGCGCGGTGCGCATGGTCATCGGCACGATGCTCAGATAGCGCAGCAGTTCCTCGATGGCGGCGTCGGTCCTGCCGGGATCGGCGCGCAGCGCGGCGAGCTGGTCCGGGTTGCTGAGCAGCGTCCAGGTGCCGAGCGAGATCATGCTCGCGGTGGTTTCCAGGCCCGCGCCGAGCAGCAGGATGCCGATCATCGTCAGTTCCTGGTCGGTCAGGTCGCTGGCGGTCAGGCCGCTGAGCAGGTCATCGGTGGGGTTGGCGCGCTTGGCCGCGACGAGTTCGCCGACGTAGGCCTGCAACTCGGCTACCGCTTTCCCGAACTCCTCACCCGCTTCCGGACCCGAACCGCTGGTGAGCAGGATCGCGTTGCGCTGGAACATTTCCCGTTCCGTGTAGGGGACGCCGAGCAGTTCGCAGATCAACATGGTCGGCACCGGCTGTGCGAAGGCCGTCACCAGGTCGGCGGGCGGGCCGGTCCGCGCCATCTCGTCGAGCTGGGCCGCGGTGACCTGCTCGATGCGTTCGGTCAGCTGGCGCATCCTGCGCACGGTGAACTGGCCGACGAGCAGCCGCCGGTACCTGGTGTGTTGCGGGGCGTCCATGCCGGTGAAGTCGCCCGGCTCGGCCGGCGGCAGCGCAGCGCCGAACGCGCTCGGCAGCGGTACGTGCTGCAGCTCGTAGCGGATGCTGAACCGGGGGTCGGCGAGGACGGCACGGACCACGTCGCGGGTTGTGCCAAGCCAGCCGACGTGCCCGTCCGGATAACTGAGCCTGCTCAACCCGGGCCGTTCGCGCAGTTGTGCTGGTGGGTCGAACGGACAGCCGGCCGGCCGGTCAACGGGCAATGTGGGAAAATCGCTCATGGCACAACCATGGCACAAAATTTCCGCCAGATCAATGCCAATGCCACGCCACGATGGCACACGCCACTAGGGAAGCTGATGCTCAGGTCGCCTTCAGGGTCGCGGTCCACGCTCGCCTCATGAACCTGGCAAAGGCACCGTTGGTGGGCATCGCGGCGATGGTCTCGGCACTGAGCCTTGCCGCCTGCGGCAGTTTGGCGACGACCGGCGTGCGGCCGGTCAGTGACACCGTGCCGCAGACAACCAGCTTTCCCACCGGCTTCTACGGAATCAACTGGGATTACCCGAGCGCGGCGCAGTTCGCGCGGACGACCAACGTCGATTCGCTGTTGGGCCAACTCGATCCGGGCACGCTGCGCTGGCCGGGCGGGACCTCGGCCGACTACTTCGACTGGCGCAGCGGCAAACCGACCGGCAAGAACGGCCAGGACAACTTCACCTTCACCCTGGCCGACCTGGACAACGCCTACAAGTCGACCGGCGCGACCCCGATGTTCGACCTGAACGTCCTGGCCCATCCGACCGACACCGCCGACCAGCTCGCCATGCTCAGCACCGCAGAAAGCATGGGCATGCCGATCAAGTACGTCGAAATCGGGAACGAACTCTACGGCGGCGGCCCGAACGGCGAATTCGCGAACACTTTCGCGGACGGCAAGAAATACGGCCAGACCGTCGCGCTGTACGTGCGGGCTCTGCACGCGAAGTTCCCGGGCGTGCAGGTCGCGGCCGACGGCTGCCTGCACCCGTTCACCGCACGCGAGCAGAACTGGAACAACGAGCTGCTGACGACCGCGACCGGAGCCGGCTCTCCCGACGCGATCATCCTGCACAGCTATCCCGGCCTGACCGACGACCCGTTCACCGCCGCGGACGTGCCGCCGTTGTTCGCCAACGCGTACAGCGGCATCGACGAACTCAGTCAGGCCGTGCGGAAGTTGGGCGGCAAGCCGGTGTGGCTCACCGAATTCAACTTCCGTGGCCCCTATTCGCCTCACAAACCGACCAAACCCAATCCGGTCGACGGTAGCTACGCGCGTGAGCTGTACGTGGCGGAACTGGCGATGATGCTTCCCCGCGTCGCGCACGTCAACCTGGTCGACTACTTCACCGGCGTCGGCGGCTCGATGTTCGGTGCCTGGATCAACCCGCTGGACCCGATGATGTCGCCCAGCGGCCAGGCCATCGCCATGATCGGCAAGGCCGCACACGGCGCCACGTCGTCGGCCCAGGTCACCATCGCCGGCGCACCCACCCTGCCCGGCGGCTATCCGGCGGTGACCGGACAGACCTTCACCGGTCCCGGCCTGCCGACGGCCACCGTGCTGGTCAACCTTTCCGGAACGGCGCAGACCGTGCCGGTCGGCGGCGCCGTTCCATCGGGCGCGTCCTACCAGGAAGTCACCGGCAACCCGACCGACCCGCGCGCGACAGCGAGCGCACCGGCCCGGGGAACCGTTGGCACGACCCAGTTCCAGCTACCGCCCTACTCACTCACCCTGATCGACTGAATCAGCCTTCGACGATCTCAAGGCGATTGCCGAACGGGTCGCGGAACGCGAACATCGCGGGCGCGCCCGGCCAGCGCAGTACCTCGTCGACGCCGACGCCGTGCCCCGCCAGTTCGGTGTGCGCGGCGTCGGCATCGGGGGTGGTCAGGCGGATGCCGGTCTCCTCGCCGGCCGGTGCGTCCGGCTTGGCGGGCACCAGCGCCAGCGTCGTGCCGGTGCCCGGCACGCCGACCTCGATCCAGCGTCCGCCGAAGCCGTCCAGCGGGACGTCCAGCCGCTTGTCGAAACCGAGCAGGCCGACATAGAAGTCGACGGCCTGGTCCTGGTCGGTGACGGGCACGCCGACGGTCCGGATGCCGGTGATCATGGTGGTCATGACGTTCTCCTCAAGGCTGGATGGCACTGTCAGCCTCTACACGAACGGCATCGCCCGGTTTCGACACGATCGTGCGCGGAGATATCCGGCCCTTCTGCGGCTCCCGCGCGATGGCGCCCGCCGCGGCCGCCGAGGTCAGCACGCGCACGGTGTCGGCCGGGCGGTAGATGGTCTCGCGTTCGGTGTGCTGCTGCAGGTCGGCGACGGTGCACCGGCCGCGCCGGGCCAGTTCGGCCAGCAACGCTTCGCGCAGCGGATGCACCTGGGGGCTCAGCGAGATGTCGATCGGCGTGTGGTCGGGATCGCGCGGATCGCGATAGCGGATACCGGCGAACTCGTCGGCCGCCCACAGTTCGTCCTTGAACCGGCTCAGGTGCTTGGCGTCCCTGGTCGCGAACAGCAGCAACTGCACCTGCCCCTCGGCATCGGCCAGTTCGACCGCGACCGCGAAGGTCAGCCCGGCGTCATGCAGGCGTTCCCGGTAGCCGCTGACCTGCTCGGCGCCGGCCTGCGGCAACGTGAGCAGCACTTCACGCGCCTTGCCCGGCGCCAGCCGGGTGACCAGCTGCCACATCCCGGGCTCGTCGAGCACGTCGCTCGCGACGATGTCCAGGTGCGCGAGCAGCGGCCCGGTCACCGCCAGCTCCCCGGGTTCGTGAACCGAGCTCAGCGACAACCCGGGTGGCGTGCCGGTCGCCGGCGTTTCGGTCGGCTCGCCGAGGATCACGACGTCCAGTTCGTGACCGGCGATCCGGTCGGCGAACTCGCCGAACACCCGCAGCGCGGCCGCGGCGAAGGTGCCCCGGCTGGCATCGAGGTAGGTGGCGCGGCGGTGCGAGCGCAGCACGATCGGCGTCCACGCATCGAGGTAGCGCACCAGCACCTCGCGGGTGACCGCGGTGTGTGGCCCAGGGCGCGCAACCCGTTCGGACACCCTCTGGTTGTACCGCGATCACCCGTCGCTTACAAATCAGGAGGCCTGATCTTGCGGGGTGCGCGGAGGACGCCCGGTCGCAGCTGTTCCTGCGTACCGAGCGTCTCCCGGAGCCTTCCCGCTGCCGGCCAGGTGATCGAGCTGATCTCTCAGGCGGGCACGGCGACCTGAGTGTCCTCGGTGGCGACGGTGGCCGATGGCGTGGCGGTCTTGCGGCGGCCGAGGTAGCCGTAGCTGGCGCCGACCAGCAGGCCGCCACCGACCAGGTTGCCCAGCCCGACCAGCAGCAGGTTGCCTGCGAACGCGCCGATCGTCGCCTGCTTGACGCCCTCGAACAGGCCCAGCGAGAACACGGTCATGTTGGCGACCACGTGCTCGAAACCGGACCCGACGAAGGCCAGCAGGCACCAGAAGATCAGGGCCAGCTTGGCGCCGTCGGACTTCGTCCGGGCGGCCATCCAGACCGCCAGGCAGACCAGGAAGTTGCACAGCACGCCACGGAAGAACAACGCCGAGCCGGACTCGGCCGCCTTGGCTTTCACCACGCTGGTCAGGATCGCCAGTCCCGGCGCGACGTGACCGGGCGTGCCACCGACCGCGAGCACGCCGCTGGCGTGCACCAGCCAGGCGAACGCGATCGAGCCGACCAGGTTGCCGACGAACGAACCGAGGATGATCGCGATGCCGCCGCCGACGCTGCCCTGGCCGGTGACCATGCCCTGGATGCCGGTCATCATGTTGCCGGTGGACAGTTCGGCTCCGGCGAAGACGACCAGGGTCAGGGCGACGGCGAAGACGAGGCCCTGCACGAGTTTCGTCCACGGTGACGCGGCGGCCAGCAGCGGGCCGGTGACCGAGAACATCAACACCACCGCGACGCCGATGTAGGCCCCGGCCAGCATGGAGCTGACCAGGTAGCGGCCCGGGCTGCGTAGCTCGGCGATCTTGGTGGCGGCGACCTGGCCCTGATCGGACAGCGCCGCTGGCACGGGGATGGGCACGATGTGGTCCTTCCGGGTGAGGTCCGCTGGGGCGTCCGGCGGAGTCGGTCCAGTACAGATCCCGGCCACAACAGACATATGGCCCCCAGGTAAGACCGCCGTATCAACCAGCGCACTCGGCGCTCCGGCCTGGTGTGAGATCAGAGCCAGCCGCGCGACTGCGCGGTGCGCGCCGCCTCGGTGCGGTTGCGGGCGCCGAGCTTGGCCATGGCACTGGAGAGGTAGTTGCGCACGGTGCCTTCGGCCAGGAACAGCCGCGCCGCGATCTGCGCGTTGCTCGCGCCGTCGGCGACCGCGCGCAGCAGTTCGCGTTCCCGGTCGGTCAGCGGGTCGGCCGCGTCCCAGGCGGCGACCGCCAGTTCCGGCGCCACCACTCGCTCCCCCGCGTGGACCCGGCGCAGCGCGGCGGCCAGTTCGCCGATCGGCGCGTCCTTGAGGACGTAACCGGCGACGCCCGCGTCGATCGCGCGGCGCAGGTAACCGCTGCGCGCGAAGGTGGTCACGATCAGCACCCGGACCGGATCGCCGATGCGGCGCAGTTCGACGGCCAGGTCCAGACCGGTGCGGCCGGGCATCTCGATGTCGGTGACCAGCACGTCGGGCCGGTTGGCGCGGACCGCGGCCAGCGCGTCGTCGCCGTTGGTTGCGGTGGCGACAACGGTGATGTCCGGCTGGAGGTCCAAAAGGGAGGCGAACGCGCCGAGCACCATGCCCTGGTCCTCGGCCAGCACCACCCGGATCATGTCGCCACCCGGGTCGGCACGGTGATGGTCAGCGTGGTGCCCGCGCTGCCGGTGCGCTGCACGGCGCCGCCGAGTTTGGCGATCCGCTCGCGCAGCCCGGTCAGCCCGGTGCCTTCCGGCGCGTCGCCGCCGATCCCGTCGTCCGCGATCACCAGCCGCACTCGTTCCTCGTCCGCGTCCAGTCCGATGTGGCAGGTGCTGGCCCGCGCGTGCCGCGCCACGTTGGTCACCGCTTCCCGCAGCGCCAGGGCGAGTTCGTGTTCGGCCGACGCGAGCAGAAGCAACCGATCGTCGTAGTCGACTCGCAGCGTGATCCCGGTGCCGGCCAACGCACGCCGGGCCGCCTCCAGTTCGGTGCCGAGGTTGGTCTGCCGCCAGCCGGTGACGGTGTTGCGGACGGCGGCCAAGGCTTCCCGCGCGTTGCGTTCGATCTCCTGGGCCTCGGTCCTGGCCCGCTGCGGGTCGGACAGCACCAGTTCCTTGGTCAGCTGCGCGCGCATCACCACCGCGGTCAGCGAATGGCCGAGCAGGTCGTGCAGGTCGCGGGCGATCCGTTCGCGTTCGGAGATCGTGGCCAGCAGTTCGATCTGGGAGATCCGCAGTCGCTCGTTCTCCAGCTCCTGCCACCGGTCGCGCTGCCGCAGCTCGACCAGCCCGATCACCCAGATCAGCACGGCCGCCGGGACCACGCCCCAGAGCCGGTAGGGCATCGGCACCTGCGACACCACCGCCGTGATCCCGCCCAGGACGGTCAGCGCGACGAACCAGCGCACCGCGACTCGCCGCGTCTGCGTGTTGCCCGCCGCGGCCGCCGCGTAGATCAACAGCGTGCTCGCGCCGGTGTTGAACGGGGCGGCCAGCACGCCGATCGCGGTCAGCGGCACGATCGAGGACCAGACGTGCCGCGCCTCCGGCCCGCGCAGCAGCGCCACCCCATAGATCACCGCGGTGAGCACGCAGATCGTGATGGCCAGGGGCCACTCCCACCAGGACCGGTCCGGCGAGAAGTACGGCTGGGCCAGCACGAACAGCAGGTAGCCGAGGTAGATCCACTCCCAGGTCCGCAGCCGCTGGGCCACGGACCTGGAATCGGAAGCGTCGTCGTCACTCATATCCGCGCATGACGATAGGACAATCCGGCGATCCCGGCCGCGACGACCGTGGTGATCAGCAGGGCGAGCACGTGGATCATGGCGGCGCCCTCGCCCAGTTGCGCCAGCCCGAGCTGGGCGAGGTGATAGGTCGGCAGGAATGTGGCGATCTGGCCGACGACCGAGGGCAGGAACTGGACCGGGATCCACAGTCCGGACAGGACCGAGAGCGGGAGCAGGATCGCGTTGAGGATCGCGGTCGCCGCGCCGGAGCGGAACCGCAGCCCGACCGCGACGCTGAACAGCGTGAACGGAACGGTGCCGAGCAGCAGCACGATCGCCACCCGGATCAGCGCGAACGCCGAGGCGTGCAGGGTGCCGAACGCGGCGGCCGCGACGCCCATCAACGCCAGCACGCCCACGCCGTACAGCAGCGCGGCGCCCGCCTTCGCGGCCAGGCTGATGCCGATCGGCACGGCCGAGACGCGCTTCATCCGCAGCCAGCCCAGATCCCGGTCGGAGGCGACGCTGATGCCCGGCTGCAACGCGGCCACCATGATCACGCCGTAGCTGCCGAACGTGGCCACCATCGCGGTGCCCGCCGAGAGGCCCTGCGCCGTCTGGTGCCCGAAGATCAGGTTGAACAGGACGAAGAAGCCGACCGGCATGAGGATGCCGAAGAACAACGACGTCGGTTCCCGCACGATCGCCCGCAGCTCGTCGCGCAGTTCGACCGCGAAGATCCGGCCCGTCATGGCGTTCATGCCGCGACCTCCACGCTCTCGGTCAGCGCCAGCACGGCCTCTTCCAGGCCCGCGTCCCGCACGCGCAGGTCCGACAGCGCGGGATCGCGGCTCAGCAGCACGCGGAGCAGGTCTTCCGGTGAGCGGGTCTGGAGGTGCACGAGGTCGTGCTCGTGGCGTACCGAGAGCACACCCGGCAACCGCTCCAGTTCGCCCAGGTCAAGGCCGGTTTTCGCGGTGACCGTGCGGTCCGGCAGCCGCGATATGAGCGTTTCCGGGGCGGCGTCGGCCAGGATCCGGCCGTGATCCAGCACCGCGACCCGGTCGGCGACCGCGGCAGATTCCTCGATCAGGTGGGTCGTCACCAGCACGGCGGTGCCCTGCGCGCGGCGGCGAGCCAGGATCTCCCAGAACTGCCGCCGGGCCTGCGTGTCCAGGCCGACCGTGGGTTCGTCCAGCACCAGCAGGGCAGGCTCGGTGACCAGCGCCATCGCCAGCTGCACGCGTTGCTTCTGGCCGCCGGAGAGCTTCGCGACCCGCCTGCGCGCCAGTTCGGTCAGGCCCAGTTCGGCCAGGATCGGCCCGGCCGCTGCCGCCCGCAGCCCACCTCGGATCGCGGCCCCGGTGACCAGCTCGTGCACGGTCAGCGTGTGCGGAAAACCAAGCGCCTGCTGGGAAACGCCGAGGCGCCTGCGCGTTGCCGCGCGGCGCGGGTCGCCGTCCAGGATGCGCACGCTCCCCTGCTGCGGCGCGAGCAAGCCGACCGCGATCGTCACCAGCGTGGATTTCCCGGCCCCGTTCGGCCCGAGCAGCGCGACGCACTCCCCCGGATCGACCCGCAGGTCAACGCCGTCCAGCGCGACCGTCTCCCCATATCGGTGTCGCAGGTCTTCGACCGCGAGCACCGCCTGTGTCGTTCCCATGCCGACCAGGCTCCCGCCCGGGGACCACGCTCGGTAGTGATGCTCCGTCACCGGCCGGCCATGACAAATGTCAACGCCCATGGCAATGCGCCCCAGTCCGGACCTGGGACGCAGTTGCGCTGTTGTCGCTGGTCAGCCGCCGTGGCCGACATCGCCCGACGCGTCGGCGACCTTGGTGAAACCGGCCGGGATCTGCGGGGTGCCGACCTGCTTCACCTGGTCGGGCGTCCTGGGCAGGAACGCGACGTCCACGGCGTCCGGCTGGCCGTCCGCGTCCGGCACGATCTCGTGCACCGGCTGGTAGGTGGTCGAGTCGACCCACAGCTCGTAGCCGGACCTGCCCTTGGCGAAGGCCAGCTTGATCACCGTGTGGCCCTGGTACTCGCCAGTGCCGATGACCTTGTCGCTGCCGTTCTTGAGATTCTGCTTGACCCGGGTCGTGAAGGACAGCGGCGTCGCTTCCGTGCCCTGGACCTGGCCGGTCACCTCGTCGTCGGTCGAGTAGGTGTGGTCCTTGTAGTTGACCGCGGTGTCCCGGAGGTGGGCCTGGTGGTCGATCACCGGGAAGCTGTCCCAGAACATGACCCGGTTGTCGCCGGTGCCGCTGACGTAGTGCTGGTTCTGGGTGGTCTGGTCGATGTAGGTGACCGTCCCCGCGCCGAGGTCGGTGATCCGCAGGATGTTGCTGGCGTCGGCGTCCAGTGCCGCCGAGACCTGCTTGGCCACGAAGGCCGCATCGGCAACGGCAGGCGCGCCGCTGTTGCCGCCACCGTGGAGGCCGAGGGCGGTGCCGGTCGCCGCGACGGCGAGCACGCCGATGCCCGCGACGCCCCTGGTGGCGAGATTGCGGCGCCGCACTCGCTGGGCCCGCTGCAGCAGCGCATCCGGGTCGCCCTGGAAACTGTGGCCGGCGACCAGGTGCCGGAGGTCGTCACTGAGCTGGATCTCCTGTTCCGCGTTCATAGCAATGATCCCGTCTTGTCGAAGAACGATTTCAGGCTGTTCAGGGCGCGCGAACTCTGGCTTTTCACCGTGCCCTCACTGCACCCCAGCGCGGTGGCGGTCTCGCGCTCGGAAAGGCCCTCCAGGTAGCGCAGCACGATGGTCGCCCGCTGCCGCAGTGGCAGCGTCATCAGCGCCTGCAGCAGGCCTTCCCGGCGGGCCAGCGCGTCGGAGTGGTCGGCGACCGATGGTTCGTTGGGGAACTCGGCGACCGGCACGGTCCGCTCCTTGCGCCGCCAGCGCCCGCGCACCTCGTTGATCAGAATGCGACGGACGTAGGCCTCCGGGTTGTCGGCCTGCCGCACCCGTTTCCAGTGCGTGTACGCCTTGATCAAGGTGTCCTGGACCACGTCGTCCGCGACGTGCCAGTCACCGACGAGCAGGTAGGCGCTCTGGTGCAGTGGTGTGCCCCGGCTCCGCACGAACTCGCGAAATTCGGCGTCGCGGCCGGTCTCGGCGTCCTGTGTTTGCATCACATGGAAGTAGATGACCTGACGGGAGGAAAGGTTGTCATCCCAGAGGATGACCGGCGGCGCGCCGGATGGGCGCCAGGGTCGGGACCGCGTCCGTGGTCAGGAACGCCAGGATGACCTGGTTGCACAGGTCGGGCTTCTCGACCAGCAGGCCGTGTGAGGTGCCGGGGATGACGGCAAGCTCGGCGTCGGGGATCGCGCGATACATGGCGACCGCGTGCTCAAGGCGGACTTCGTCGTCGTCGGCGACCAGAACCAGGGTCCTGGCCACCACCGCGCCGAGATCGTCCGGGGTGAAGGCCGGCTGTTCGGCGTGCATCGTGGCCAGCTTGTCGACGACGATCGGGTAATGCTCGGGGCCGTCGGGACTCAGTTCGACGTAGGAATCGCGGAGGAACTCCGGCGGCGCGCCGTCCAGGACCCCGTCGTGCCAGCCGTCCCGGTGAAAGATGCCCGCGGCCAGCACCAGCCGCTGGACCAGGTCCGGCCGTCGCAACGCGACAGTGAGCGCGACAACCGCGCCGTCACTCACGCCGAGCAGGCGCACCGGCCGGCCCACGACGGTGTCGAGGAACTCGATGGTGTCGGCGGCCATCTGCTCGTAGCTCAGCGGGCCGGCCGCATCGGGGGTGCGGCCGTGGCCACGCTGTTCCGGGGTGTAGACGTGGAACTGGTTCCGCAACGCCGTGACCTGCGGTTCCAGCGCTCGCGAGTCGACTCCGGCGCCGCCGGGGTGCAGCAGGACCAGTGGTTCACCGGCGCCGGACTCCTCGTACCACAGGGCCATGACGATCTCCTCCTTGTCACGGCCGGCACTTTTTGGCTGGCCGTTCAAGAAGGCAATCTAGGACTTGTTGGTCGAGCAGTCAATAAGTCGGGTACAGTCGTCCCATGACCCGCACCGGCCGCCCGCGCACGTTCACCGAGGACTCCGTCGTCGACATCGCGACCGACCTGTTCTGGCAGCACGGCTACGGCGCGACGAGCATGAACCGCCTCGGCAAGAGCGCAGGCGTGCTGCCGGGCAGCCTCCATGCGGCATTCGGCGACAAACACGCCCTGTTCGTACGCGCGCTGGAGCGCTACGTCCAGGGCCAGCGCGACTTCGGCGCCGCGCTCCAGGATGGGCGCCCGGTGCTCCCCCGGCTGCGCGAGGCGTTCGACGGCATCGCGAGCGCGGCAGGCACCGCGCATCCGCACGGCTGCATGCTGGGCAACACCGCCACCGAACTCGCCCACGATGACCCGGCCATCGCCGCCACGGTCCGGAACGCCTTCACCGAGCTGGAAACCTCGATCGCCACGGCCCTGGCCCGCGCGCAGCGCGACGGCGAGGTCGCGCCCGCGATCGACCCCACCGCCTCCGCGCGCATGCTGGTCGCGCTGATGCAGGGCCTGCACCTGCTGGCCCGCGTCGAGACCGACCCGCAACGCCTGCGCGAGGCCGCCGAAGCGGCACTCGCGCCGCTGGCTCACGCCTCGGTTCGGTAGACCTGGGCGGCGTCCGGCACCTCGGACACGCCCAGTTCAGCGGCGACACTCGCCACCGCGCTCGCGGCGATGGCCGGATCGTGCCGCCCGTCGACGGTGAAATACGGTGCCACGTAACGGTCGTAGACGCCCCGCGCCTGTTCGCCGGTGAGGCCCGGCAGCAGGGCGTTGACGTAGCGCGCGGCAAGCTCCGGCTCGTCGTGAATCGTGCGCAACGCCCTCCGCTGAGCCCGCACCAGGGCCAGCACCGCGGGATCGTCCGGCGCGATGTGGGTCGGATCGACGGCAACGCCGACGGTCGGGATCCGGAACTCGTCACCGACGAAAGCCAGCAGCCGCAAGCCGTTCTGCTCCGCGGTCACCTCCGGCGCCAGCGTGCTGCCGACGAACGACGCGTCCAGCGACCCCTCGGCCAGCCGGCGAAGATGCTGCTCGTAGTTGCCCGGCCGCAGCACCACGGATTCCACGTCGTGATCCGGGTCGAGCCCGTGCTGCCGCAGCACGATGCGGGCGAAGCAGCCGGGCGCGGTCCTCGGGCCGTGAATGCCGATCCGGCGCCCCTTCAACTCCTCGACCGAGCTGTATTCCTCCCGCGCGAGCAGCCAGAACAGCGGCTGGTGGGTGTTGACCGACAACACCGTCCACGGCACGCCGTCGGTCACCCTGGCCAGCACCGCCCGGCCGAGGCCGATCGTCGCGGTGCGCCGGACCCGTTCGTCCGGCCAGGTGCAGCCATCGCGCAGCGCGACGTGCACCCCTTCCTGCGCGTTGTAGTCCTCCTGGTCGGCGACGTAGGCGACCAGTTCTTCGTGAATCCCTTGCCCGACAAAGGTCAGGTCGATCGTGTCCATGTATTCGCCCTCCCTCAGTCCATCGACAGTCCGCCGTTGACCGGCGCGGTCGTGCCGGTGATGAAGCCGCTGTCCTCGCTCGCGTAGAAGGCGACGGTGCGCGCGACGTCGTCCGGCGTTGCGATGCGCCCGAGGGCGGTCTGCGCGGCCTGGCGCCGCTGGGTTTCCGCGTCCAGCGCGGCATTGGCGATGGTGGTCTCCCCCACCGGGCCCGGCGCGACCACGTTCACGGTGATCCCGCGCGGCCCCATTTCCAGCGCGACGTAGCGGGCGAACTGGCTCAGCGCCGCCTTCGACGTGCCGAGCGCGATCATCCGTTCGCGCGGTTGCCGCGCCAGCACGGTGCCGAGGTAGACGATCCGCCCGTAGCCGTGCGCGGTCATGCCCGGGATGACCGCCTTGGTCACCACGAACGCCGCGTGCATCTCCTGATCGATCTTGCCACCCAGTTCCTCCCACGACATCTCGTCGAAAGGCTTGATGGCGTAAGGAATCAGCGCGTTGTGGACGAGCACGTCCACCTCGCCCAGCGCGCCGCGAACCTGCTCGATCATGTCCCGGACCGCGGCCTCGTCCCGCACGTCGGCGCGCACGGCCATGGCATGGCCACCGGCGGACTTGATGGATTCGACGACCGCGTCGGCTTCCTCGGCGCTACTGCGGTAGTTGACCACGACCCGCATCCCGCGCGCGGCCAGCAGCCGCGACACGGCCGCGCCGATCCCTCTGCTGCCACCGGTGACCAGGGCAACCCGGCCACTCTCGTTGCTGTTCGTCATTCCGACCTCCCCTGATCAGTTACCAGTGCTCCGCGCAGCACGACATCGACCGTCTCGCGCAGCAGATCGGCTGCGGTGCGGTCGAGCGTGTGCGGTAGTTCCGAGTTGAGCAGCCGTTCCACCGCGCCGCGCGTGATGACGGCGAGCAGTTCCGGTGCCGTGCGCAGCACCCCCGCCTCGTGCCCGGTCTGGAACAGCTCGTCGATCCGCCGGTACACCACGGCTTCCACCCGCTGCTCGACATACGGACGCAGCATCGGATCGCCGCGCCCCCAGAGCAGTTGCGGCGCGCCGATCCGGGCCAGCTCGCTGCCCGCCGCGACCAGGAAGCGCTCGACCTGCCGCTCGAACGGCTCGTCGGCGGCGGCCTCGGTCGCGTTGGCGAGCGCCTGCTCGATCCGGCCGAACTGCCGGTCGAGCACGGCGGCGAGCAGGCTGCGCTTGCCGGGGAAGTGCCGGTAGATGGTCTTCTTGCTGATCCGGAGTTCGCGGGCGAGGTCGTCCATGCTGGTGACGCTGAACCCGGCGGTGAAGAACAGCCGCTCGGCCGCGTCGACCACCAGGCCGGCCACGTCCGGTTCGACCAGCTTGGAAACTCCAGAGCCGTTTTCGGTTTCCATAGTGTCGAGACTACGCCCGACCACGAGTCACTGCGAACTCAGCCAGTCCCGATAGTGGGTCGGCGCCAACTCGGCGCCGGGAGAAGCGAGCAGCTCATCGCCCTTGATCGCGGCGAAAAAGCCCGCGTCGGGGTCGGTGACGACATGACGCGAATCACCGTTCGCGGCCAGCGTGATGCGGCCCAGATCGTCCAGCGTGAACACGTCCGGCCCGGCAACTTCGCGGGTGCCGCGCAGCGGCGTACCGGCCGCGGTCCTGGCAACCGCCGCGGCGACCTCGGCGGCGCGGATCGGCTGGATCGGCGTTGCCGGCAGCCGCACCACATCGCCCTCGGTGGTCCAGCTCATCGTCGGCTCGACGAACTCCATGAATTGGGTGGCGCGCACGATCGAATACGGGATCGGCCCGGCCTTGACCAGTTCTTCCTGCAGCATCTTGGCGCGGTAGTAGGCAAGGTCCGGTACCCGGTCGGTACCCACGATCGACAACGCGACGAAATGCCGCGCGCCGGCGGCCTGGGCGGCATCCAGCAGATTGGGTACCGAGGTGCCGAAGAAGTCGATCGAGGCGTCGTCGAAGGTGGGCGAGTTGGTGACGTCCACGACCACCTCGGCGCCCTCGACCGCCGCGCCGAGCCCGTCGCCGCTGAGAATGTCCACTCCGGTGGACCGCGAATACCCGGCCGCGTCGTGACCTGCCGCGACCAGATCGCTCACCACCTGGGAGCCGATGAGTCCGGTGCCGATGACCGCGATCTTCATGAGCCGACCTCCCCGTCAGGCATCAACCGTCGATCGACGCTACTCGCGCGGACAGGCCCTGAACCGTTAACTCACTCTTTCGTAAAAGTTAATGACGTCAATGGGGTTACGTGACGCCGGTCACCGGTGCTTCAATCTGTTAGCCAGTTTGACTAACTATCGATGGAGGGCCGCCCAGTCATGTCATCCCCCCGCACGCGCTTCGCTGTGGTTGCCGCTGCGGCTCTAGCGCTCGCCACTCCCCTCGCTCTCAAGTCCGCAGGCGCCGCCACGGACAACACCGCCCCCGCGACTGTCGCATCAGCACAGTCCCCGGCCTCCCCGTCGTACACGGCCGCCGAAGTGCTGGCCGGCGTCAAGAAGAACAGCACGACCGCGAACAAGGTCAACACCAAGCCTCACATCAACACCATGACGCGAGCCATGAACGTCAACGTGTACCAGGTGGCGACCGGCGTCTACGCCTACAGCTCCAGCCTGGCCGTCGACGACGACGGCAGCGACCCCGATCCCGATCCCGACCACCAGAACCAGACGACGTTCCAGGACAGCAACGGCAAGCAGCTGGCAGCGCACCACGTGCCGTTCTACGTGCTGGGCGACGACTGCTGGGACCGCAAGTCCCCCTGCCCGCACTTCTTCTACAAGGAACACAACATCCACGGCAGGCAGTTCGCGTTGATGTTCTACAAGAGCAAGGTGATCGGCGCGATCTTCGGCGACACGCAGACCGGGAACAACCAGACCACCTCGGAAAACGACTCCCGCGAACTGGGTGAGGCGTCGGTGAAGGCGGCTTCGCTGCTCGGCATTCCCAGCAGCGGCACCACCGGCGGTGTCGACAACGGCGTGACCGTGGTGATCTTCTCCGGCTCGAGCTGGGTCGTCAACGGCAGCAACTCCCAGCTGAACGGCAATGCTCAGGCTCTGGTCACCAAGGCACTCAACACTCTCGGCGCTGACATGGGTCTCCCGAACGGGTGATCGCGGCAGCGGCAAGCTCAACGCAGTTGAGGTAATCGAGGCCGCGAATTCCCGCCCGGGTTTCGTCGAGCGCGGCCGGGGCGACGGACAGGATGTCCACGCCGAGGCCGATCAGCAACGGAACGACCTGCGGGTGCGCGGCGGCGTCGCCGCACACCGACACCGGACGCCGGTGCCGGTGTGCGGCGACAACCACGTCGGAAATCGCTTGCAGCACTCGCGGATCCGCGGCCATCGCGGGGCTGGCCGCCGGATCGCGGCGGTCGAGGCCGAGCAGCTGGCAGGTCAGGTCGTTGCTGCCGATGGAGCAGAAGTCGGCTTCGGCGGCGATCGCCTCGATGTCCTCGACCGCCTCGCGAAGTTCGATCATCGCGCCGAGCGGCACCGGCTCGACCCCGACCTCGACGGCCGCCTCATCGAGGAGTTTGCGGCAGGCGCGCAGTTCTTCCACGTTCGCGACCATCGGGATCATGATCCGCAGCTCCGTCGCGGCGCCCGCGGTCAGGATCGCCCGGAACTGCTCGGCGAACGCCCCGGGCTCGGCCAGCATCAGCGGCAGGCCACGACCGAGCCGCCCGCCTTCGCGGCCGGCAGCCAGGAACGGCGGGAGTTTGTCGTCGGCATAGTCGAGCGTCCGGACCGTGACCGGTTTGCCTTCGAGGCGGCGCAGGATCGGCGTCAGCACGGCCAGGTGTTGCAGCCGGCTGGGCCACGTCGTCGCGTCCAGGAACGGGAGTTCGGTCCGCAGCAGCCCGACCCCGTCGGCATGGGCGGCCAGCGCGTTGGCAGCATCGGCCGGGGTCGCGATGTTGGCGCGGAGCACGACCGGATGGCCGTCGGTGGTTTCGCTGGGCAGGTCGCGCCCGGCCAGCAGCGCGGTGCGCCGGGCGTGCGCGGCGGCCATCGCTTCGAGCGCGGCGTCGCGCCGGTCCGGCTCCGGCCGGATGGTGAGGGTGTCGCCGTCGATCAGGATCTCCACGCCGTCCGGGCCCTCCAGCGCGGCCGGTTCGATGCCGAGAATCAGCGGGATACCAAGGGATCGGGCCACGATCGCGGCGTGCGAGTTGGGACCGCCGGTGACCGAGGCGGCGGCGACCACCGGCGCGTGCGCTTCGAGCAGGTCGGCGGCGCCGATCTCGTGTCCGAGCAGAACCAGCGGCCCCTCCTGGCCCGCGCCCGGTTCGGCACCGGGATCGCGGTGCAGGAAAGCCAGCGCGCGCTTGCCGACCTGGCGCACGTCGGTGGCGCGTTCGGCCAGCATCGGATCGTCCAGTAAGGACAGTGCGGTGGCGTGCCAGTCGACTGCCTTGCCGATCGCGACGGTGACCGGATCGCCGTTGCGAGCGTGATCGATCGCGGTGTCGCGCAGATCGCGGTCGTCGGCGAGATAGCTCGCGGTCTCCATGATGTCGGCCTGCTCGGCTTGTCCCCGGGCGCGCAGCGATTCGGCGAGTTCACGCATGGCGTTGCTGACCGCGTCGAAGGCTTCGGTGATCTGGGTGCGGGGGTCGCCGAGGTTGCGCCGGGGCAGGACTTCCCGGTGCGCGCGATCGGTCCGGTAGGCGAACCCGAGCGCGGTGCCGGGAGCCGCCACGCGCCCGGCGAATACTGTTGGGCTCATGTGGCGGCCACCGTGTCCGCGAGGGCACGGAAGATCAGCGCGGTCGAGGTCGCGCCCGGATCCTGATGACCGACGCTGCGCGCGCCGAGGTAGGAAGCGCGACCCTTGCGGGCCTGCAATGCCGTCGTGGCGCGCATTCCGTCTTCCGCGGCGTCGGCGGCGGCCGTGGCGATGCCGGCCAGGTCGGTGCCCGAGGACATGGCCCGTTCCCAGGCTTCGACCGCCGGGGCGTAGGCGTCCACCATGGTTTTGTCGCCGGGTTGGGCGGTGCCGAGCCGCTGGATCGCGGCCAGGCCGTCGGTCAACGCGGTCAGCAGCTGCTTGGCGTCGACCTCCGGCTCGGTCAGGACTTTGCCCATCGCGCGGAACGCGCTGCCGTACAACGGTCCGGCGGCACCGCCCACACTGGACACCAGCGTGTTACCGGCGCGCAGCAGCACATCGCCCACGGTGGCCGGCTCGGCGTCGGCCAGTGCGTCGAGCACGGCGGTGAAGCCGCGGCGCATGTTGGTGCCGTGGTCGGCATCGCCGATGGCCGAATCGAGCTGGATCAGGTAGTCGGCGTGCTCGGTCATCGCCGATGCGGTGGCCTGCAACCAGGCCTGGGTGAGGGCGGTGTCCACCAGTGCTCTCCTCATCGTTCTCAGCTTCACCAGCGCAGGGCGGCCGTGTGCACGGGCGCGTCCCACAGGTCCAGCAACGCGTCATCGGCCTGGCAGACGGTGATCGACGCACCCGCCATGTCCAGGCTGGTCACATAGTTGCCGACCAGCGAGCGCGCGATGCCGATGCCCTTGCCGGACAGGATCGCGGCCGCTTCGCCGAACAACAGGTACAGCTCGGACAGCGGCGTGCCGCCGAGGCCGTTGACCATGACGATCGCGTTGTCGCCAGGGGCGAGCGGCCGATCGGTCAGGATGGCGTCCAGCGCGGTGGCCACGATGTCCTTGGCCGGGCTGAGTTTCTCGCGGCTGCGGCCCGGTTCGCCGTGGATGCCCACCCCGACCTCGATCTCGTCGGCGGGCAGGTCGAACCCGGGTGTGCCGGCGGCGGGCGTGGTGCACGAGGTGAGCGCGACCGCGAAGGATCGCGAGGCGGCGTTGACCCGTCGGCCGATCTCGACGACCTCGGCCAGGCTCGCGCCGCGTTCGGCGGCCGCGCCCGCGATCTTCTCCACGAACACGGTCGCGCCGGTGCCGCGCCGCCCCGCCGTCCAGGTGGAGTCCTGCACGGCCACGTCGTCGTCGACCAGCACGGTCTCGACCGCGACGTTGTCGTCGCCGGCCAGTTCGGCGGCCATCTGGAAGTTCATCACGTCGCCGGTGTAGTTCTTCACGATGTGCACGACGCCCGCGCCGCCGTCGACGGCCTTGGTCGCGGCGAGGATCTGGTCGGGCACCGGGGAGGTGAACACCTCGCCGGGGCAGGCGGCGTCGAGCATGCCGGGGCCGACGAACCCGCCGTGCAACGGCTCGTGGCCGGAACCGCCCCCGGAGACCAGGCCGACCTTGCCCGGCTTGGGCGCGTCCGCGCGGACGATGATCCGGCGGTCCAGGTCGACCGCGAGTTCGGGGTGGGCGGCGGCGATACCGGTCAGGGTGTCGTGCAGATACCCCTCGGCGGTGTTGAGGAACTTCTTCATCACAGGTCTCCTCCGGACAGCGCGGCCACCTTAGTGTCGCTAATGGACGATTCCGCCGCGACCCGCCTGCGCGCGGTGATACCGGCGTAGACCAGCCCGGCCAGCAACCCGCCACCGATCTCGGCCAGCACGTAGACGGGGAACTGCGACCAGTGCACGGTGCCGCCGAACAACTGGCCGACCAGCATCGGGCCGAACGTGCGCGCCGGGTTGATGGACGCGCTGGTAGCCGGTCCGATCGGGATGATGATCGCGAACACGGCCAGCCCGATGGCCAAACCGGCGAAACCGGCCGGCGCCTTCTTGTCGATCGCGCCGATCACCACCAGCACCAGCAGGAACGTGCCGACCGCCTCGGCGAAAAACGCCTGCCCGGCGCCGACGTTCGTGCCATACGCGGCGATCCCCAAGCCGACGTCCACGGCCTTGTGCCCGAGCACGCCGACGATCGCGAGTGCCCCGATGGTGGCCCCGGTCAGTTGGGCCGCTAAGTAACCGGGCACCTGGCGCCACGGCATCCGCCCGGTCGCGGCCAGGGTCAGCGTGACGGCGGGATTGATCTGGCAGCCCGAAATGTGCCCGATCGCGTAGACCATCATGACCACGGCCATGGCGAACGCGAAGGAGATCACTCCCAGCTCGGCCATGGTGAACGGCGCGGAACCGCCGAGGATCTTCGTCGCGGGCACCGAACCGACGCCGATGAAGACGAGCGCGGCAGTGCCGAGAACCTCAGCGAGCAGCTTCTGTGAAAAGCGGTAGTCGTCCATGACCCCGCCCGGCGCCTCGATGGGCCGGGCGTCTCACCTCCTCCGCCAACCGACGGATCTGGAATTTTGTTCAGCATCGCTGAACTGGATTCCGGAAATCTAAGCGTGAGCCAGGGCACTGTCAACCACTGTTTCGATATCGATCAGGCGCCGCGCCGCACACCCGCCCTCGGTGCCCCGAGATCGCGGGAGAGGTTGCGCGCGGTCTCCCGTACCGCGACAGCATGCGCCTGCCGGGCCGGTTCGATCAGCAGGCGCTCGACCGGGCCGATCACCCCGATCGCGCCCGCGACCTCGCCGGAGCGACCGAACACCGGCGCGGCGATGCCCGCGTCGCCGATGGTCGACTCCTGGTCCTCCAGCGCGTAGCCGTTGCGCTGCGCCTGGTGGAGCTGGCTGAGCAGTTCGTCCCGGTCGGTGATGCTGGCGCCGGTCAGCACCGGCAGCTCGGCGGCCAGCAACCGGTCCCGGTCCGGTTCGGGCAGGTGCGCGGCGATCGCCTTGCCCAGCGCGCTGGTGTTCCACGGGATGCTGGCGCCGACCTCCAGGATCTGCACCGCGCCCTGCGGCCGGAACGCGTGGTGCACGACCAGCACGTGGTCCCCGTCGAGCACTGCCACCCAGACCGCCTCGCTGGTGCGCCCGGCCAGGGAATCCGCCCAGGTCAGCGAGCGGGCGCGGAGTTCGTGACTGTCCAGGTAGGCGTTGCCAAGGCGCAGCAGGTCGGCGCCGAGCAGGTATTTGCCGGTCTCCGCGTCCTGCGCGACCAGGCCCTCCGCCTCCAGCGTGCGCAGCAGCGCGTGCACGGTCGGCTTGGTCAGCCCGGTCAGGTCGGACAGTTCGGTGACGCCCAGGCGGGGACCGCTGGCGGCCAGCACCCGCAGTATCCGCGCCGCCCGCTGAACCGACTGTACCAGCATCGCGTCATCCTTTCGGTATTGCTGAATGGCGTTCCGATATCTAAGCTACCTGTTCATGACCAACGCCGTAGGGATCGTACTCGTGTCGCACAGTGCCGAACTGGCCGCCGGGCTGCGCGGCCTCCTCGCCCAGATCGGCTCGGAGACCGCCCCGGTGGTCGCCGCGGGCGGCACCGACGACGGCCGTATCGGCACCAGCTACGAACTCGTCGCCAAGGCCATCGAGTCGGCCGATCGCGGCGACGGCGTTGTCGTCCTCCCGGACATCGGCAGCTCGGTGCTCACCGCGCGCACAGTCCTGGAGGACAGCCCACGTCTCGACGTCACCATCGTCGACGCCCCCTTCGTCGAAGGCGCCGTCGCCGCCGCGGTCACCGCGGCCGCGGGCGGCGATCTCGATGCCGTCGTCACCGCCGCCCAGGAGGCCCGCCATGTCAGCAAGTTCTGAAGCGACCGCCACCAGCGCGACCGCCACCAGCGCGACCGCCACGGTGGTCCTGCCCGCCAACCTGCATGCCCGGCCCGCGGGCCGGCTCGCGCGGGTCGCGGCCGAGTTCACCAGCACGATCACCATCGAACACGCGGGCAAGACCATCAACCCGACCGGCGTGCTCGCGGTGATGGGATTGGGCGCCACCGCGGGCACGGCCGTCACCATCACCGCCGACGGCCCGGACGCCGAACCGGCCGTGCGCTCACTCGCCGAGGTGCTCGGCAACGCGACCTGAAAAACGAATTCTCTGGAAATGCCGAATTCTCCGGCGGAATTACCAACGCATCACCGGTTAACCGTCTCTGAACCCCATTTAAAGCACGTATTCATAAAGTGTGGGGCACCTGAGACAGGAGGTGCGTCGAATGAGCGCCGGAATCATCGCGCAGACCACAGTGGTCGTGGCCGTCGTACTACTGATCGGCTGGCTGGGCCGGATGCTGGCCCGGCTGTTACGTCAGCCGACCGTCATGGGCGAACTGGCGGCGGGCCTGGCCGCCGTACCGATCCTGCTCGCCGCGACCAACCGAGGTGTGCTCGACGACCTGCTTCCGGCCAAAGTGGTGTCGAACTTGGGCATTATCGGCAACGCGGGCTTGGCGCTGTTTCTGGTCGGCGTCGCGCACGAACTACGTGGTTCGCTGATCGGCACCCGCTTTTCCTCGCTGAGCTGGGTGACGGTCGGCGCGCTGGTGCCGCCGCTCGCGTCCGGCGTGGTGGTGGCCGGCTGGCTGATCGCCGAGAACGACCCGGCGCTGCGCGGCAACGCGCCGGTGGCCGCGTTCATCATGGTCATCGCGGTGTCGCTGGCCATCACGGCGGTGCCGGTGCTGGCCCGGATCCTCAGTGCTCGCAAGCTCACCACCTCGCTGCCCGGCCGGCTCTCGCTGAGCGCGGCCGCGGTCGTCGACGCGATCGCCTGGCCGCTGCTCGCGGTGGCGATCGGCCTGGCCAGCGGCAAGCTGAGCAATGCAGGCGTCGCGTTGCTGACTCTCCTGGCCGGCGCCGCGATCAGCGTTGCCGTGCGCCAGGTGCTGCGCACCGAGGTCGCCGGACGGTTCGCGCACAGCTACCCGGCCGTGATCGCCGTGCTGATCGGTGCCGCCGCGATCGCCTCGGCCATGCTGGTCACGTCGCTTGGTCTGTCCTCCGTGTTCGGTGCCTTTCTGGTCGGTCTGGCCGTGCCCGGCAACATCCCGCCGGCCAAGGCGACCGACCTGCCCGTCGTTGAGCGTCCGGAGGGCTGGGCGCTGTCGGTGCGCTGGGTTACCCTGCTCGGCCTGGCTTTTGTGCCGGTGTTCTTCGTGGAGACCGGCCTTGAGGTGTTCGCCAAGCCGTTCCCGAGCATCCCGTGGGTGGCGATCGTCGTGGTGATCGTGCTGGGCATGGCGGGCAAGCTCGGCGGTGGCTATGCGGGGGCGCGGCTCGGCGGGTACTCGAAGATCACCTCGGCCCGGGTCGGCGCGCTGCTCAACACGCGTGGCCTGACCGAGATCGTCGCGCTCCAGGCCGGGTTCCACGCCGGCATCCTGACCGCGCCGATGTTCCTGGTCTGTCTCGTGATGGCACTGGTGACGACCAGCGCCACCGGTCCGCTGATGAACTGGACCGACCGCACCCAGCGCCGCGCCATTGCGGCGACCGTGCCCGAGGCGGCCGTCAAGTCCTGGTCGATCGTCTGAACGGTGAAGACAAAGAAAAGGCGGCTTCAAGGCAGAAGCCGCCTTTTCCCGAGCCAAGCATTACTCGGCGGCGGCGTGCAGTCGCACGGGCAGCGCGCGGTGGCCGTTCATGATGAAGGTGGGCAGCGGTTCGAGGTCGTCGCTGTCGACGGCCAGGGCCAGGTCGGGGAAGCGGTCGAACAGGGCGGACAGGCCGATGGTGGCGACCAGGCGGGCGATGCTGGCCCCGAGGCAGAAGTGCGGGCCGTAGCCGAAGGACAGATGCTCCTTGTCGGCGCGGGTGATGTCGAACTCGCAGGCCGATTCGCCGTGCATCGCCGGGTCGCGCCCGATGGCGGCGTAGTTGACCAGGATCGCGTCGCCCTTGGGGATGACGACGCCCTCGCCGATGTCGAGATCCTCCATCGCGTAGCGCAGCGGGAGCGAGGCCAGCGGGGACTCGACGCGCAGCGTCTCGTCGATGACGTCGCTCCAGGTGGCCTCCCCGGACTTGACCAGCTTCAGCTGGTCGGGGTGGGTGAGCAGCGCGGTGATCGCGTTGTCGAAGAAGTTGATCGTGGTCTCCGAGCCGGCGCCGAGGATCGCGAAGATGGTGTCGGCGAGTTCCTGTTCGGACAGTCGCGAGCCGTCCTCGTCGCGGGAGGCGATCAGGTCGCTGGTGATGTCCTCGGCCGGGTTGGCGCGCTTGGCGGCGATCAACTCGTCCATCGCGCCGCGCCAGCCGGCCAGGGTGGCCTGGGCTTGCTCGGGGGTGACGGTGGTGTCCACCATCATGTCGATCACCTTGGCGGTGGCCGCGCGGGCCTGCTCGTCCATCCCGATCAGTTCGGCGACCAGCATGGCCGGCAGCGGGTAGGCGAACCGCTCGCGCAGGTCGACCACCTCGTCCGGGGCGCCTGCGTCGAGCGCGTCGAGCAGCATGGTGGTCAGCGCCTCGATCCGGGGGCGGATGGCTTCGGTTCGCTTGGGGGTGAAGGCCTTTCCGACCAGGCGGCGCAGCCGGACCTGGTCCTTGCCGGTCGCGGTGACCATGTTGTCCATCGCGATCCAGCTGATCATCTCCCAGTCGGGCGGGATCTCGCCGTTGATGAACTTCGGCCAGTAGTTGCGCGCGTTCTTGGTGACCTTCGGGTGGCCGAGCAGCTTCTTGATCACCTCCGCGCGGGTGACCGACCAGGCGAGCACCCCACCGGGCAGCTCTACCTGGGTCGCGGGGCCCATCGCTCGCAAGCGCGCGGCCTCCCCGTGGATGTCACGTCCCGTCGTGTCCAGGACTGGGCAACGGCTTTCCATCGGTTCACCTTTCGAAGGGCGACTGCGTGACAGCAGCATCGCCGCGCACCCGCCCGGCAGCATCTCTCGTCGTGCGCGGATCTGAGCAATGTAGGAGGTTCCGGAAAAACCACGGCCTGCCAAGGTTGTTCGGGAACTCCCGGAGCCTGAATGGAAGGTGAGCGGCTGATGGCTGTTGCTGCGATCCAGGACGTGCGAGACGTACTGGCCGCCTACCCCGAACTCGCCGACGTCGCGGTCCTGCCCCACGAACAGGAACCCATCGGCCAGGTCCTGGTCGCCTACGTCGTGCCCGGCAGCCCCAGTCTCGACCTGCCCGCGCTGCACCGCTACGTCCGGCAGGCGCTGCCCGGCTCCGCGGTTCCCGCCGCCATCGTCGTGGTCGACGCCATCCCGGCGGACTCGCAGGCCCTTCCCGCGCCCGACCTGCGTGGCCTGGTCCCCTACCGGTCACCGCAGACGCCCCGCCAGGAAGCGCTGTGCACGATCTTCGCCGAAGTGCTGGCCAGGACCCGGTGCGGCGTCGACGACGACTTCTTCACCATGGGCGGCGAATCGATCGACGCCATGCTGATCGCCAGCCGGGTCGGCCCCGCGGTCGGCCTTGAGATCTCGATGAACGAACTGTTCGACGCGCCCACGGTCGCGGAGCTGGATCAGTTGCTGGACCAGCTCAGCGTCGAAGGCTGACGATGGTCGCCAACAGAATGCGGGGTTTGCGGGAATCCCCGATCGGCGCGATGACGGTGCGCTGCCAGGAGATCGGTGCCATCAACCTGGCGCAGGGCTTGTCACAGGTGCCGCCGCCCGCTTCGCTCCTGGCGGAGAGTGGGCGGGATTTCGCCGGTCTCGGCCATTCGTACAGCCCACCCGAGGGCCTTGCCGTCTTCCGCGAAGCCGTCGCCGACAAGCGGAAGCTCCACAGCGGACTCAGCGTCGAGCCCGCCACCCAGATCCTGGCCACGGCCGGTGCGACCGGCGCGCTGATGGCGACGCTGACCGCGCTGCTCGACCCGGGCGACGGCGTGCTCCTGTTCGAGCCGTTCTACACCAACTACCTGGCCGCGCTGAAGGTGCTGGACCTGTGCCCGGAACCGGTCGCGCTGACCGGACCGGAGTTCGAGGTCACCGAGGAATCCTTGCGGGCGGCCATCACCGGCCGGACCCGGGCGGTGATCATCTGCACGCCGAACAACCCGAGCGGGCGACGGCTCACCGAAGCGGAACTCCTGACCATCTCGGCCGTTGCCGAGCAACGCGATCTGCTGGTGCTCACCGACGAGGTCTACGAGGACATCTACTTCGGCCCGGACCCGCACCTCGCGCCGGCGACCGTCGGCGACCTCGGTGACCGGACGGTGACGATCTCGTCGCTGGGCAAATCGTTCAGCATTCCCGGCTGGCGGCTCGGTTACGCCTGCGGCCCCGCCCGGCTGATGGCCCCGATCAGGGTCGCGGCCGAATCGCTGGTGGTCTGCGCGCCCGCACCGCTGCAGGAACTCGGCGCGCGAGCGCTGCGGCTGGGCGAGGACTACTACCGCGATTTCCGGGCGATGTACGACCGGAAACGCCGGACCCTGGCGGACGGTTTTGCCGCCGCCGGGTTGTCGCCCAACCAACCGGAGGGCTCCTACTACCTGTTCGTCG
The DNA here is from genome assembly GCA_035248365.1 of Pseudonocardiaceae bacterium. Classification (GTDB taxonomy): domain Bacteria; phylum Actinomycetota; class Actinomycetes; order Mycobacteriales; family Pseudonocardiaceae; genus CAJCJE01. Next base: position 60,462 of record DATFHN010000138.1, read on the forward strand.
ACTGCTCGCGGCTGGGCGTGGCGACCGGGACGGAAGCGGCCGAGATCCTGTTGGAGCGAAGCCTTGTCGCGACCGTGCCCGGCGAGGCGTTCTACCTGAGCCGGCCGGATCGTCCGTACGTCCGGGTCTGTTTCTCCCTTCCGGACGAGGTCATAGCCGAAGCAGTCGAGAAGCTGACGAACGGGGTCTGACGCATGAGTGATTCGGTTGGCGGGCGCGCGGTTCTGGTGACCGGGGCGGCGCGCGGTATCGGTTTGGCGATCGCGCGGCGGTTCGCGGCGGCCGGTGACCGGGTGGCGATCCTGGACCGGGTGTCGGGTGAGGTCGCCGAGAAGCTGGTGGCCGGGCTGGACGGCAGCGGGCATGTGGTCGTCGAGGCCGACCTGACCGACAGCGCGGCCGTGCTGAGGGCGGTGGACTCGGCGGTGGAGCAGCTGGGCGGCCTGGACGTCGTGGTGAACAACGCCGGGATCTTCAACGCGCACCCGATCACCGAGGTCGACTACGCGACCTGGCAGGAGCACTGGCACGCGACGCTGGGGGTCAACCTGATCGGCGCGGCCAACGTGACCTGGTGCGCGGTCCGGCATCTGAAGAAGCAGGGGCGCGGTGGGCGGATCGTGAACGTCTCGTCGCGGGGCGCGTTTCGCGGTGAGCCGGAGGTGCCTGCTTACGGAGCCAGCAAGGCGGGCGTGAACTCGTTGACCCAGTCGCTGGCGATCGCGCTGGCGCCGTACGGGATCGCGGTTTCCGCCGTGGCGCCCGGATTCGTCGCCACCGACATGACCACCGACTGGCTCAAGCCGCCGGGCGGCGACGCGATCAGGGCGCAGAGCCCGTTCGGCCGGGTCGCCCAGCCGGAGGAGATCGCGGCGGGCGTGTTCTACCTGGCCTCCGCTCAGGCCGAGTGGGCCAGCGGCACCATCCTCGACCTGAACGGCGCCTCCTACCTGCGGACCTGATCGGCGGTCCGCTGCTCCATGAGTGCGGCGATCTCGGCCACCGTGCCGAGTTCGAGTAGCTCGTCGTCGCTGATCTGGATGCCGTGGTGCTGGCTGAGCACCATGGACAGCTCGACGACGGCGAGCGAGTCGAGGCCGGCGTCCTCTCGGCTCGCGTCCGGACGCACACCATCGGCGTCCAGCAGCAGCTTGTCGATCAGGATTGCCTTCAGCAGCTCGTACATCGCTTCCTCCTACGCGTCGTGGACGTCGAGTTCGGGCCAGGTCAGCGTGGTGGCGCCCCAGGTCAGGCCGCCGCCGAAGGCCAGGAGCAGCACCCGGTGGCCCGGTTCGAGGGTCCCGTTCGACGCCGCCTGGGCGAGCAGGACCGGGATCGAGGCGGCGGCGGTGTTGCCGACATCGGCGATGTTGCGGGCCACCACCTCAGGGGGCAGGCCGAGCCGCGCGGCCAGTGCGGTGTTGACGCGTGCGTTGGCCTGGTGCGCGACCATCCGGTCGACATCGCCGAGCCGCCAGCCGGCCGCGTTGAGCGCGTCGGTTCCCGCTGCGCTCATCCGCTCGACGGACTGGCGGAACACCTCGCGGCCGCGCATCTGGAAATACTGCGACCCGTCGCCGGGAGCCGACTCCTGGAGTGGCTGCCGCGAACCGCCCGCCTTGACCGTGATCAGCTCGCTGAGATCGCCGTCGCTGCCCAGGATCAGCGGGCCGATGGCGCCCGGCTCGTCGGCCTGGCCGCGCCGCAGCACCACCGCACCCGCCCCGTCACCGAAGATCGGCGCGGTCGTCCGGTCGTGCGGGTTGAGCAGGGTGGAGAACGCTTCGGCGGCGATCAGCAGGACGCGCTCGGCCATGCCTGCCGCGATGAAGCCTGCCGCGGTGGCCAGGCCGTAGAGGAAACCGGTGCACACGGCGGAAATGTCGAAGGCGGCGACGCCGCTGAGGCCAAGGCGCGCGGCCACCTCGGGCGCGGTGGCCGGGCAGCGGTAGTCCGGGGTCGTCGTCGCCAGCACGACGGCATCGACGTGCCCGCTGCCCGCCGACTTGAGCGCGGCCCGGCCCGCTTCGACCGCGAGGTCGGAGGTTGCCTCGCCCGGTTCGACCCAGCGGCGCCGGGAGATCCCGGTCCGCTGCACGATCCACTCGTCCGAGGTGTCCAGCCGCTCGCTGAACTCCGCGTTGGTGACGACCCGCCCGGGCAGCCAGTACCCGACCCCGCAGACGACCGCGCGCTCGGTCACGACTCGCCCCGCAGGGCCAGCGCGACATCGACGATGAGATCCTCCTGACCCGCGACGGCCTGGCGCCTGCCGAGTTCGAAGAAGATGTCGCGCGGATCGACGCCCTCGCGGGCGGCGATGTCCAGCACCCGGGTCTTGAACCCGGAGAACACCCCGGCCAGTCCGCTGACGATCGAGAGCGAGTCGATGGTGGGCGGCGCGGGCATCAGCTCGCGTTCGGCGATGTCGGCGGCGTCCAGCAACCGGTACAGGTCGATGCCGGTCCGGTAGCCGACCCGTTCGAGCACCGGCACCAGGGCTTCCAGCTGGGTGTTGCCAGCGCCCGCGCCGAAGCCCCTGGCGCACGCGTCCAGGATGTCGGCGCCCGCGTCGGCTGCCGCGATGGAGTTCGCGACGGCCATGCCGAGGTTGTTGTGGCCGTGGAACATCACCGGCACGTCGACTGCGGCCTTCATGGCCTGGATGCGTTCGGTGACATCGGCGGGCAGGTAGTAGCCCGAGGAATCCATGATGCCGACCCCGGTGGCACCGAACTCGACCAGGCTCGCGCATTCCTCGGCGAGCTGGGCGGGAGTCGCCATGTGGCTCATCAGGAGCACGGCGTGCGCCTCGACTCCCTGCTCGCGCAGGAAACCGAGGTGCCGTTCGGCCAGGCTGGCCTCGGTGCAGTGGGTGCCGATGCGCACCAGGTCCACCTCGTGCGCGATGGCGTTGCGGATGTCGGAGATCGTGCCCCAGCCCGGCAGCAGGAACACGCCGAGCTTGCTGTGCGTGAGGGCCGCTCTGGTGATCGAGAGCATCTCGTCGTCGCTGAGCCGGGCCCGGCCGACCTGAAGCGATGACGCGCCCAGCCCGTTGCCGTGGCCGACCTCGACCACCGGAATTCCGGCCGCGTCGGCGGCCAGCGCGTAGGCGCGCAGCTGGTCCGGGCCGAGGCTGTGCCGGACGGCGTGGTGGCCGTCGCGCAAGCTCGGGTCGTGGATCTGGATCGGCTTGCTTGTCATGAGTTCCCCACGCCTGCCATCGAGAGCCGGTCCGCCGCGTAGCTCTCCGCGACCAGGATCGCGGCGGAATTGATGATGTCCAGGTTCCCCGCGTAGCGGGGGATGCGGTCTCCCACCGACGTGACCTCGACCGAGACGAAAGCCTTCCCGTCGTCAACGCCGCACGCCTTCACCTCGAATCCCTTGGCGTAGGAACGGACTTCCGCCGCGGCCGCGGTCACCAGCGAACGCACCGATTCGGCGGTGAGATCGTTGCCCAGCAAGGACATGGCGACCCGGAAGGTCGCGGGCGGCCGCGCCGGGCTGATGTTGAGCATCACCTTGACGTCATCGACCCCGGTGAAGGCACGGACCGCTTTCTGGGTGGTCTCCACGTACTCGTCGAGGTTCACCCGCGTTCCGTGGCCGATGCTCAGGGTGGCGCAGGTGGTCACCACCTCGATGTAGTCGATCTGGTGGGCCTCGGCGATCGCGTGCAGGACCGGCACCGACGCCTGCCCGCCACAGCTGACCATGCTCAGGTCGGAGTGCGCGGAGATGTCGGCCCGGTTGACGGTCGGGATGATCATCTGCCCGGCCGAACTCGGCGTCAGGTCGATGAGCGTGGTGCCCAGCGGCGAGAGCGTGGCAACGTGCTCGGCATGAGCGGACGCGCTGGTGGCGTCGAACACCACGTCGAACCGGTGCCCGGAGTCCACAAGGGACTGGGCGCCGCCCGACGCGACCGGCACGCCGAGCGCGGCCGCCCGGCGCAGTCCGGACGTGGTCTCGTCCCGCCCTGCGACGAGCCGCAGGTCGAGGTGGTCCGAGCGGATGATCTTGGTCATCAGGTCGATGCCGATGAGGCCTGCGCCGAGCACCGCCACGGACAGCCGGCCGGGCGCGGTCCGGGAGTCGTTGTCGTTCATCCGTCACTCCTGCGGTTTCGGTCAGAAGACGCGGTCACGCGGGGTGTTCTGGTAGGCGGCCAGCCGCCACTCGCCGTCCTGCCGCACGACCGTCCACGAGGCACGGATGGCCTGCTTGCTCGACACCTCGGTCTCACCGGGTTCGAGCACCCCGCCGACGCTGACCAGCACGCCGGCGTCGGGACCGAAGAAGCGGCTGGACACCGGCTTGCCGGTCACCTGGGAGTTCTTGTACTCGCCCTGGAATGCCTGGGTGAAGTAGTCCTTGATCGCGGCGCGGCCCGCGCAGTACGTGCCCGCGATGATCAGCGTGCCGTCATCGACGAACAGGTTCGCGATCGACTCGGCGTCGGCGATGGCCCATGCCGCGATCATGCGCTGCAGCAGAGAGGCGATCGCGGCCATGTCGTTCTTGGTCGGCTGGGCGATGGTCGAGGTCATGTCTGCTTGCTCCCGGGTCAGATGTAGAGGGTGTCGGGTTCGAGTCCACACAGGACTCTCCCGTACAGTTCGAAGTTCGTGTTGGGGTGCATGAGCGCGTGCAGGTTGATCGCCTGGATGTCCCGCACGAACCGCTGGATCGGCACGTCGAGGTAGATCGACGAGCCGCCGCTGGCCCCGGCCAGGATGTCCACGGCTTCCTTGGCCAGCCGGACCACCGCACCCATGTCCGCGCGCGCCCGCACCCGCTCGTCGAGCTTCCACTGGGATCCCTCGACGCCCTTGGTATCGACCTGGGTGGCGAGCCGGTGGGCGTGGAACTCGGCCTGGTCGATCTTGAGCGTCGCCTCGGCGACCTCAAGATGGGTCAGCGGTGCCTCTCGCTGCGACTCGTAGCCGGTGTAGGTGATCTTCCGGTTGGGCAGCCGCTTGAGGAAGATGTCCCGCGCGCCCATGGCCATCCCGAGCGCGGTGCCGACCGACGACGCGGAGGCGACGGGGAGCAGCGGTCCTCGGTAGATCGGCGCGTCCGCGTTCTTCTTCGACGCGTACTGGCCCTGCAACACCGCGGGCAGCGGGATGATGCGCGCGTCCGGCACGAACACGTCCTTGGCCACCGTGCTCACGCTGCCGGTGCCGCGCAGACCCGCCGTCGCCCAGTCGTCGATGATGTGCAGCTCCGACATCGGCACCAGCGCCATGATCGGGTACGGCTCGCCATCGTCGGGGACCAGCACCGAGATGGTGACCTGCCAGTGGGCGTGCGGCGCGCCACTGATGAAGCCCCACTTGCCGTTGAGCACGACGCCGCCCTTGACCGACCTGGCGAACGCGCTCGGGCTCAGCGTCCCGCACACCCGCACGTTGTCGGTGGCGAACACCTCGTCCTGGACCTCGTCGGGGAACAGGCAGGCCATCCAGCCCGGGATCCAGTACACCGAGGTGGCCCAGGCCGATGAGCCGTCGATCCGGCCGATCTCGGCGGCCACGTCGACCAGGGTCCGGGTGTCGGCCTCGTAGCCGCCGTAGCGCTTGGGCACGCGCAGGCGGAAGATGCCGGCCTCGGCGACCGCCTCGATCGTCTCGTCGTGCAGGCGCCCGTTCTGCTCCTGCCACACCGCGTTGGCGCGCAGCACCGGAGCGAGGTCCGCCGCTCGCCGCACCAACTGTTCCCGCGTCGGGATCTCGACTGTCGGCACCGGGTCCTCCCAGAATTCGATGTTGGGAAAACCATGATTGCCGCGCCAAGCGCCGGGCAACGTCCTCCAGGTTGCCTAGCTCGACGGCCACTCCGAGCAACGATGAAGATGACCAAAACGCAGGCCAGGAGCATGCTTCGTTTCCAGATGACAGCCGAATATGCCGAGCTATACGGAGAATTCTGATGGCTAAGCCGACCCGGCCGCTGAACGGCGAGGAGTACCTCGAGAGCATCCGCGACGAACGCGAGATCTACCTCTACGGCAAACGGGTCGACGACGTCACCGAGCATCCCGCGTTCCGCAACCCGGCCCGGATGATCGCCCGGCTCTACAACGCGCTGCACGACCCGCAGTACCGGGACGTGCTGACCACCGCCACCGACGCGGGCGGCCCCGGCAGCTACACGCACCGCTTCTTCACCACGCCGCACAGCGCCGCCGACCTGGTCGCCGACCAGCAGGCCATCGCGACCTGGTCCCGGCTGACCTACGGCTGGATGGGGCGCAGCCCGGACTACAAGGCCTCGCTGCTCGGCACGCTCGGCGCGAACGCCGATTTCTACAACCCGTTCGCCGACAACGCGCGGCGCTGGTACCGGGAGTCGCAGGAGAAGGTTCTCTACTGGAACCACGCCATCGTCAATCCGCCGGTGGACCGGCATCTCCCGCCGGATCAGGTCGGCGACGTGTTCGTGCGGGTCGAGCGGGAGACCGACAGCGGCGTGATCGTGAGTGGGGCGAAGGTGGTCGCGACCAACTCCGCGCTCACCCACTACAACTTCATCGCCCACACCGGCCTGCCGATCAAGGACCGCAAGTTCGCCATCGTGGCCACCGTGCCGATGAACGCGGCCGGGTTGAAGCTGATCTGCCGTCAGTCGTACTCGGCGGCGGCCGAGGCGACCGGCAGCCCGTTCGACTACCCGCTGTCGTCCCGGATGGACGAGAACGACGCCATCCTGGTGCTGGACAAGGTGCTGATCCCGTGGGAGAACGTGTTCATCTACGGCGACGTCGTCAAGGTCGGCATGTTCAGCGGGCATTCCGGGTTCTTCGAGCGGGGCATGTTCCACGGCTGCACCCGGCTCGCGGTGAAGCTGGAGTTCATCGCCGGGCTGCTGGCCAAGGCCCTGGACATCACCGGGGCGGCCGACTTCCACGGCGTGCAGACCAGGCTGGGCGAGGTGCTCGCCTGGCGCAACCTGTTCTGGGGCCTGTCCGACGCGGCGGCGCGAAACCCGGTGCGGTGGCGGGGCGACGCGGTACTGCCCAACCCGGACTACATCATGGCCTACCGGTGGTTCTCCCAGGTCGGCTACGCCCGGGTCAAGGAGATCGTGCTGCAGGACGTCGCAAGTGGACTGATCTACCTGCCGTCCAGCGCCCAGGACTTCCACAACGCCGACATCCGGCCCTACCTGGACACCTATCTGCGCGGCTCGCACGGCGTCGGCGCGGTCGAGCGGGTGAAGGTGATGAAGCTGCTCTGGGACGCGGTCGGCACCGAATTCGGTGGCAGGCACGAACTCTACGAGCTGAACTACTCCGGAAACCACGAGAACACCAGAATCGAGCTGCTGCGCGGCCAGATCGGCGACGGAAAACTGGACGGCTACCGCGAACTCGTGGACCGATGCCTCGCCGAGTACGACCTGGACGGCTGGCAGGCACCCGACCTCGCCCGATAAGTTACGGAGCCGCACTGTGGAGCTGTACCCGCTGAGTTCTCGGCAGATGGACCCGGATGGCCTGGCCCGTGCGCCACGGCACGTGGCCGGGCTCGCTCTTCGGATCAAGGGAGAACTGCGCATCGATGCCCTCAAGGGCGCACTCGACGACGTGGTCGAACGGCAGGAGGCCCTGCGCACCCGCCTCAACTACGACGAGACGGACGGCACCCTCGGCTATCAGGAGGTGCTGCCGCCGCTGCCGGTCCCACTCGCCGTGCACGACATTCCAGTTCCTCCTGGCCAGTCTCGTGACGAGATCGCCGTCGAGCTGCTCACTGCGTTGAACGACGAGCCACTGTCCTTTTTGATCACGCCGTCGCTGCACGCCACCCTGCACCGGTTCGACGAGCACGACGCCGTGCTGACCCTGCTGTCCCATCACCTGTTCAGCGACGGCTGGTCGGTCGGCATCCTCCGCCGCGAGATCGCCGCCTGCTACCGGGCCAGGGTGACCGGGATCCCGCACACGCTGCCCAGCCCGATCCCCTACCGCGACTTCGCCACCTGGGAACAGGAGTTCCTGCAAGGCGAAAGGGCCGCGGCGGCCCGTCGCTTCTGGCAGCAGAACCTGGCCGGCGCTCGGATGTGCACGATGCCGACCGATCGGCCGCACAGCCCCGAGACTGCGCTGCCGCGCAGCGCGGTGCGCAACTTCTCCATCGACCCGGACACCCTCGCCAAGGTCACCGCTAGCGCGGCCCGCCATCGGTGCAGCGTCTGGCATGTCTTCCTGGCCGCGTTCATGGCGCTGGAGGAAAAGATCACCGGCCAGTCCGACATCACCCTGCTGACCGTGAACAGCGGCAGGCCGTCCCGGGAGTTCTACAACACCATCGGGTTCTTCGCCAATCTGGTACCCGTTCGCCTGGAGTTCGACGACTGCGCGACCTTCCTCGACCTGATGCTGCTGGCCCGCAAGGCCAGCGCGAACGCCCAGCAGCACCAGATTCCGTTCGGGGCGATCCTGGAAATGTTCCCCGACCTGATGAACGGTTCCGGTGATCCGCTGGCCCTGCCCGCCGGGTTCAACTACATCAGTTCACCGGCCGACCATGAGGACAACGAGTTCACCACCAGCGTCGAACCGGTGACCCCGCCGGAGGAACAGCCTGCCTCGTTTCGCCGGGGCGCGTTCATCTGGACCTTCCTGGTCGTGCCGGGCGGCGAATTCCGCTGTGTCGTCGAGTACGAACCCGACGCGGTGGACGCGAGCACGGTCGATCGCTGGGGCACCGAGTTCATCGAGACGATCCTGGCCATCGCCGACCGGCCGGACCAGGTCTGGAACCGCTAGCGGAGGATTCTCATGACGACCGTCATCAACGCCTGGTTCGTGGAAGCCCCCGGCGGCACGCTTCCCGGCACCGGCGACCCACTGGCGAACGCCGCCGAATCGTTCAACCGGGCCCACCCCGAGTACGAGGTGCGCATCCGCAAGATCGAGCTGCACCTGCTGCCCGAGGCGGTCGCCGAAGCGGTCGCGCGGGGAAATCCGCCGGACATCGCGGAGTACACGTACTCGTCGGTGCAGACCGCCCTGGACACGCGCGCCGCCAACGGTGATCCGCTGTTCGTCCCGATCCAGCGCGCGGTCGCGGGCCGCGGCGAGATCCTCGGCGAGCCGGTCGTCATCGACGACCTCTTGCCCAACGTGCGCAGCTACTACAGCGTCGGCGGCGAGCTGGTCTCCATTCCGAGCTTCGTCACCACCAACATCCTGTACGCCAACAAGACCGTGCTCGACCGCGCCGGGATCGTGCAGCTGCCGGTGACGTGGAAGGACCTCACGGCCGCGTGTGCCGCCATCGCCGAACTCCCCGGCGGTCCGGGACACGGCGTCAGCTGGCCCAACTACGGCTGGGTGTTCCACCAGGAACTCGCCGGCCAGGGTGCGCTGCTCAGCAACGGCGGCAACGGAAGGACCGGCCGGGCCACCCGAGTCTTCCTCGACTCGCCCGAGATGCTCAACTACGTGGGCTGGTGGCAGGAGATGCTGGCGAGCGGCTACTACCTGCCGACCGAGGAACTCCACTACTTCACCTGCATGCAGGCCTTCGCCAAGCAGGAGATCGCGTTCGTGGTCACGTCGTCGGCGGTTGGCCAGATGATGAGCGGCATGGCCGCCGAGGGCGGCTTCGAACTGACCGCGGGCCAGTTGCCGCGCCCGGTCGAGCAGCACTCCCCCGGCGGTCCGCTCGGCGGCCAGTCGCTGTTCCTGACCGCGGGCCTGCCCAAGGACAAACAGGACGGCGCGCTCGCCTTCCTCCAGCACCAGCTCAACCCGGAGCACGCGGTGGCGCGCATCCGCGTCCCCGGCAATCCGCTGACCTCGCTACCGATCACTCAGACGGCCTACCAGCGGACGACGGCGGCGGACTGGGCCGAACCGTTCACCGGCTTCAGCAGCGCGCTGGCCCAGGTGACCTCGGCGGAGCGAACCCCGGCAGCGGCAGGCCCGGTGGTCGGCAACCTCAACGGCATCAACATCGCCATCACCGACGCGATGGAGGACGTCCTGTTGCGCGGGGCGGAGCCCACGGCCCGATTCCGCGCGGCCAACGAGGAAGCGCAGCTGGTGCTCGACCGTTACAACGCGGCCGCCCTCGCCTACCCGCCGGTGACCCCGGACGTGCTCAGGGCCGGGTGATCGCCCTATCCTGGTTTCACCAGCCCATAAACAGCCGAGGAGACGACGAATGAAGCTGACCCTGCACCAGTTCCTCACCCTCGACGGTGTCTACCAGGGAACTGGCGGCAAGGACGACGACCGGGACGGCGGGTTCGAACTCGGCGGCTGGGACGTCCCTTACCGCAGCCGGGAGGGCGGTGCCATCGTGGCCGGCTGGTTCGGCAAGGCCAGCGCGTTCCTGCTGGGCCGCAGGACCTATGAGCTGTTCACCGGAACCTGGCCGGACGCGGGCGACCACCCCATCGCCAACCAGCTCAACTCGCTGCCCAAGTACGTCGCTTCCACCACGCTGTCCTCGGTGGACTGGCACAACTCGTCGCTGCTGAGCGGGGACGTCGCCACCGAGGTCGCCAAGCTGAAGGAACTGCCGGGCGACGAGCTACAGGTGCACGGCAGCGGCGCGCTGGCCCAGACCCTGATCGAGCACGACCTCGTCGACGAGTACCACCTGGTCTACTTCCCGGTGCACCTGGGCTCGGGCAAGAAGCTGTTCCGGGACGGCGCCCGGCCCGGCGCTCTCCGGCTGGTCGGCACCCAGGCCACGCCCACCGGCGTCATCTTCGCCGACTACGAGCGAGCCTGAACCGATACCAAGAACCCCCGGTCCGCGCGGACCGGGGGTTCTTTCCTGTCGCACCTCAGTGGTCGGGTTCGGCCGGTGCCTTGCGGGGCATCAGGGCGACGACCGGGATGCTCAGGACGCTGGCGACCAGCACGACGATGAGCGTGACGGTCATGGCGTGGCCCAGTCCGGAGCGGGTGGCCGAGAAGAAGATCGAGGTGACCGCGGCCGAGCCGATCCCGCTGGCGAGCTGTTGGATCGCGCTGAGCGAGCCGCTGGCGCTGCCTGCCTCCTCCGGGTTCGTGTCGCCGAGAGCGACGTTGTAGATCGTGGCGAAGCACAAGCCCATGCCGATGCCGCTGACGAACAGCGCCGGGGCGAGCAGCCACAGGCTGACACCCGTCCCGGAGGCAGCGACCAGAGCCAGGATCCAGCCGCAGCCGACGATCGCGATGCCGAGGCCGATGAAGATCAGGGTGCGGCCGAGCTTGGCCACCAGGCCACCCATGGCGGCGAACGCCGAGGCGATGATGCCCGCGGTGAGCGGGATCAGCGCCAGCGAGGCGCCCCGCGCGCTGGCGTGCAGTCCCTCCTGGATGAACAGCGACAGCACGTAGATCAGGCCGGTGGTGGCGGCGATGATGACCAGGCCCACGATCAAGCCGGACGTGAAACCCTTGTTGCGCAGCAGCGAGGGCTTGATGAGCGGGTTGGCCGCGGTGCGCTGACGGTAGGCGAAAGCACCGAAGAACACGACGCCGACGACGATCGAGGCGATCGGGACGGCGCCCCAGCCGTTGGTCGAGCCGTCGATCAGGCCGTAGAGCAGCCCGAACATGGTGACCGCGAGCAGGCCCGAGCCCCAGCCGTCGATGACCGTGGACCGGTCGCCGTCGTCGCGCGGCAGGATCTTGACCGCGACGACCATACCGATGGCGCCGAGAATCAGGTTGATGAGGAAGATCGGACGCCAGGACAGACCGAACCAGTTGGCGCTGATGATGAACCCGGCCAGCACCGGGCCGACGACCGACGCGGTGCCCAGCGTCGGCCCGAACAGGCCGAAGGCCTTGCCGAGGAACTTGGGGCTGAACGCCTTCACCATGATCGCCATGCCCTGCGGGGTGAGCAGCGCCCCGAACGCGCCCTGCGCGACCCGGGCGACGATGAGCAGGGCCGGGTCGGGCGAGAACCCGGCGACCGCCGAGGCCACGGCGAACCCGCCGATGCCGATCAGGAAAAGCCTGCGCTGGCCGAACTTGTCACCGAGCCGTCCGCCGACCACGAGCAGGACGCCCATGGCGAGCATGTACGCCGTTCCCAACCACTTGATCAGACCCTCGCCGCCGTTGAGATCGTGGGCGATGGTCGGGGCGGCGATGTTCGTGACACTCGCGTCGATCACGTCGAGGGCGTCGGCAAGCAGCACCAGCACCAGGATCGCCCACATCAGGCGACTGGAGCGAGGTGCGGTATCCGCATCCGGCTCCGTCAAGGTAGTCATGAGGAACGGTTTTCCCTTCTACGTCGTCGGCGAACGGACAGCGACAGTTTCCCGGCAAACCGGGCTCACGTCTTTTCCGAACGTGCTCAATCTCCGGAGAGGGCCTTGGTGTCGATGACGAAGCGGTAGCGGACGTCGGAGGCCAGGACCCGGTCGTAGGCGGTGTTGATGGCCTCCGGTGCGATGACCTCGATGTCCGCGGTGATGTCGTTGGCGGCGCAGAAGTCGAGCATTTCCTGGGTCTCGGCGATGCCACCGAACAGCGAGCCGGCCAGGGTCTTGCGGCCCATCACGAGGGAGAAGGCGGGCAGCGTCAGTGGCTGGGCAGGGATGCCGACGTTGACCAGGGTGCCGCCGGGGGCCAGTAAGGACAGCAGGGTGGGCAGGTCGGGCGGCGCGCTCAGGGTGCTGATCATGAGGTCGAACTGACCGGCGAGGTCGGCGAACGTCTCCGGGTCGCTGGTCGCCTTGTACTGGGCGGCGCCGAACCGCAGACCGTCCTCAAGCTTCTTGAGGGTCTGCGACAGCACGGTGACCTCGGCACCCATCGCGGCAGCGATCTTGACGCCGAGGTGGCCGAGGCCGCCAAGCCCGATCACCGCGACCTTCTTGCCGGGACCCGCGCCGTAGCGGCGCAGCGGCGAGTACATGGTGATACCGGCGCACAGCAGCGGCGCGGCCCCGGCCGGGTCGAGGTTTTCCGGGACGCGGAGCACGAAGTTCTGGCCGACCACGATCTTGGCCGAGTACCCGCCCTGGGTGACGGTGCCGTCGGCGTCGGTGCCGCCGTAGGTGCCGACCATCCCCGCGCAGTCCTGCTCCTGCCCGGCCTGGCAGCTCGCGCACTCCCCGCAGGACCTGATCATGCAGCCGACCCCGACCCGGTCCCCGGGCGCGAAGCGGGTCACGTCAGACCCGACGGCGGCGACCGTCCCGATGATCTCGTGGCCGGGCACCAGCGGGTAAGGCTGCGGACCCCATTCCCCGCGCACGATGTGGATGTCGGTGTGGCAGATCCCGCAGTACGCGACGTCGATCAGCACGTCCTGCGGCCCGACCTCGCGCCGGGCGATCGTCGCCGCCTCGAGCGGGGCGCCTTCGGCGGGCGCGGCAAAAGCATTGGTGGTGAACAAGGCTCAGCACTCTCCTCACGGGCTCACAAATACAAGCGACAGCACCGAGTCAACCAGCCCCTCCCCCGTGCCCGCGTATCCAGAATTGCGTTAATTCGCAGCAGAATTCAAGATGTCGCCGCGCCGGACAATGCAGATGATAAAAGCGCGTCCCATTCCTGGACTGTGGAGTAAGACAATGGATGAATGCCCGTACGTACTGGACCGTAGCGGCAGTGACCTCCACCAGGAGAACGAGAACCTGCGCGCTCGCGGCCCGGTCACCCGCGTGGAACTGCACGGCGGATACACCGCCTGGTCCGTGACCGGTTACGAGGTCGCCAAGCAGCTGCTCGTCGATCCCCGGATCGCCAAGAACACCAAGGACAACTGGCCCGAGTTCCGCGAAGGCCGGGTGCCGCAGGACTGGGAGCTGTTCACCTGGGTCGCCATGGACAACATGCAGACCAGGGACGGGCAGGAACACGACCGGCTGCGCAAGCTCGTCGCGCAGGCGTTCACCAGCCGCCAGGTGGCGAAGTCCCGGCCGATCATCGAGGGCATCGTCAACCGGCTCCTCGACGACCTGGCCACGGTGCCCGCCGACGAGGTGGTGGACATCAAGGCCAGGTACTTCTACCCGCTCTCCACCATCCTGGTGTGCGACCTGCTGGGTATCCGGGACGAGGACCAGGAGGCCATGCTGCACGGCGCCGCCGTGAACGCCAAGACCGACAACACCGCCGAGGAGTCCGAGGCCAACCTGCACCAGTGGCAGACCGCACTCGGCAGGCTGGTGGAGACCAAGCGCCGCGAGCCGGGCGACGACCTGACCACGCTGATCATGAAGGCGACCGAGGACGAGCAGTCGCCGCTCACCGACGACGAGGTCATAGGCTCGGTCCACCTGCTCATCGGCGGTGGCACGGAAACCACCGCCAACGTGCTGTGCCACACGGTCGTCGACCTGCTCACGCACCCGGAACAGCTGGCCATGATCCGCTCCGGCGAGGCACGCTGGGAAGCGGCCTGGGAGGAGGAGGTCCGCAAGGACGGCGCGGTCGGCTCGATGCCCTTCCGGTGCGCGGTCGACGACATCGAGATCGGCGGGGTGACCATCGCCAAGGGCGACCTGGTGCTGATGAACTACCTGGCGGCAGGCCGGGACCCTGAGAAGTACGGCGACACGGCGGCGGAGTTCGACATCCACCGCGAGGACAAGAGCAACCTCAGCTTCGGTTACGGTCGGCACCGCTGCCTCGGCCCGGCCCTGGCCACCATGGAGGCCATGGTCGCGCTACCCGCGCTGTTCGAGCGGTTCCCCAACCTGAAGCTGGCCGTTCCGGCCACCGAGCTGAAGCCCGCGCCGACGTTCATCTTCAACGGGTACGCCGAAGTCCCGCTGCTGCTGAACGGCTGACACGTCCACAGGGAGGGAACATCGATGCGGGCCGTCGTTGATACCAGACCGATCTGCAGCCGGCTCAGCTCCGGAGACGGGGCGGCGATCCTGGTTGCCGACTTCCAGCCGCTGACCGCGGCGCCCCGGCTGAGCGAGCTGCTGCGCGACGCGGGCGTCGGCCAGCCCGTCTACCAGGTGGATCCGCGTGGCGCGCTGGCCGGCGACCGGCTCTACGCCGCCGTGCCGGAGCTGGCCGACGAGGCCGCCACCGTCTTCCGCGCCGAATCCAGTGCGGCGATAACCCGCGTGTTCGTGGTGGGCCACTGCAGCGCATCGGCGCTGGCCCTGCAGATCGCCAACCGCCTGTCCGCCGACCGGGAGGTCACCGCGATCCTGGTCCAGCCGACCTGGCCCGGAACGGAGCACGTCACCGAGCGCTTCGCCGAGTTCCAGGGAAAACTGGGCGTGGCCGACCTGCCCTGTCCCGACCTGGACGGCGATCCGTGGTCCTGCATCGCGGGCATGGAAGCGCTGATGAGCGAGGGCCTTGCCGGGCTGGCCAAGCGGCTCGGCCTGACCAAGGCCCCGCTGGCCTTCTCCGAGCTGCTGGTGTCCTACCGAACCTGGCTGGCTTTCCTGCTGGCCTGCCGCAACGACCAGACCGCGAAGGAGCCTAGCGACGCGGTCACGGTATCGGTGCTGACCGACGACCCCGGCTTCGTCGTGCCCGGCACCGTCGCCGGTCGGTGCCGGATCACCCCGCCGCCGCCCGCGGCGCGGCCCGACGCCGTTACGCCGGAGCTGGCCAAGGCGGTGCTGGAACAGATCGACAGCTACTGAGTCAGCATGACCGTAACCGAGCACAATCTGCGGTATGAGCTACGACTTGGTCGTCTGGGACGGCCAGCGACCTGCCACCGATGACGAGGCACTAACCAGCTACATCAGTCTCATCGAGACGTACCTGGAAGATGACCCGACACCGCCAGGCCCGAAGATCGTCCGCTACCTCGATGCTTTGTTGGCGCGTTGGCCGAACAGCGAACTGGGCCGCCTCTGGGCGGCGGTCCCCTTGGCCGAGGACGCGAGCGGACCGATTATCTGCCTGAACCTGATGCGCCACCAGGCCGAGCAAACAGCCAAGGACGTCGCCGATCTCGCGCAAGCGCACGGATTGGTATGTTTTGATCCTCAAGAAGGTCGGCTGATGCCCTGAATTGAACACCATAACGACAACCCCGGCCCTTCTCTTGAGCCGGGGTTCTCGTTGTATCCAGTTCCTACCGCGGCAACTCCGAATCCGGCGACTTCAGCGATGCGTGCAGCAGTTGCCGATACTCGTCGATCATCGCGATGATGGTCGACTGATCGAAATCAAGACTGTTGAACTTCACCACGACACCGACGACGTTCCCGGCCGGGTCCAGGTCGAAGTCCCACAGATTGCCGTCCGGGATTTCCGAGGTGTCCTCTGATGAGGTCAGGCGCTGGCGCAGTGTCGTGTAACGAATATCGCCGACGCCCTTGGCTTCCAGTTCCTCCGGGAACTGGGAGATCTGGAAGGCGGTGACGACGCCGTTGAGATCGTTGGTCGGGCCCTGCATCAGTTCCGGTTCGGACACTCCGATGATGTCGCCGAAGGGCAGCTCGTAGGAGTACGCCTCCAGCAACGCGGCCCTGGTCCGGTGGACCAGCTCGGCGAAGTTGGCGCAGCCGGACAGGTCGGTCCGGATCGGCAGGAAGTTGAACAACGGCCCCACCGTGTGCTCGAACTCGGGCTCCTCGGTACGACCGGAGGTGATGATCGGCGAGACGATGTCGCTCACTCCGGTCCTGCGGTGCAGGAACAGGTTGAAACCGGCGTAGAGCACCATGAACGACGAGCTGTGCAGCGACTTGGCCAGCGCGTTGGTCGCGCTGACCAGCTCGCGCTCGAACAGGTACCGGTACACCGAATAGACCGGCGGAACATCGAGATGGCGTGTCCGGTCGGTCGGAGTGGTCAGGATCTTCCCGCCGGCCAGCTTGGTCTGCCAGTATTCGCGCGCGATCGCGGCGGACTTGCCATGCCGGGCCTGCTGCTGCCAGCTGGCGTATTCGCCGTACTGGCGCATCGGCGGCAGCTCGGGGGCGGGCAGCCCGCGACGTTTCGCGTAGCAGATGCCGAAGTCGCGCATGATCACCTGCATCGACCAGCCGTCGCTGACCGTATGATGGGTGATCAGCACGAGCACCGCGTCGTTGTCGTCGAATCGGCCCAGGGTGGCTTGCAGCAACGGCATTCGCGTCGCGGCCAGCCTGGCCGCCCGGTCGACCTCGTCCAGGAACTCGTAGGCCCGGCGCTCTCGGTCGGCCGCAGGCGGAATGCCGACGACGGTGAGGTCCACCGGACTCGGCGGGTAGACGCAGGCGTGGGGAGCGTCCTTGTCCCTGATGATCCAGGTACGGAGCACCTCGTGCCGCGCGACGACGTCGTTGAGCGCGAGCTGCACGGCCGCCGGGTCCAGCGGCCCGTGCAGGCGCCAGCTGCCGACGACGATCCCCCTCGGGCCGAACACGCCCAGGTCGTTACCCCGGTCGAAGGCGTACAGGAATTCCTCGTTGGCCGACAGCGGGCGGCTGGCCAATGCGTTGCCGGTCTGCGGGAGTTGCGCTTCGGTGGTCATTGACTGTCCATTCCGGCGCTTGCCATGATCTCGTCGGACTCGGCCACCGTCTCCTCCGGCGTCACAACCGGTGGGCGGGTGCGGATTCCCCAGGCCGCGATGGCCGGACTGATCAGCCCCAGCACCAGGAAGAACGCGCCGAGGCCGATCCAGCCCGCGAAGCCGTGGCCGACCACGACCCCGAGCAGCACCAGCGGCGCCACCGTGAGGCTCAAGGTGGTGACCGTGTTGAGGAATCCGTCGTACTGGCCCTGGGCGTGCGCGGGCGGCAGGTTGAACTCGAAGACGAACCGGCCGGAGATCAGCCAGATCTGGGCGATCGCGACCACCACGACTCCGACGATCAGCAGGATCGTTGCCGGTGCGGCGGGCAGTCCCGGCATCAACGCCATCAGCAGGTAGCCGAGGATCAGTGTTACGCCGCAACGAAGCAGCGCTCGGCCGCCTTGGCGCATGGACTTGATGTTGCGGCTCAGCCGCATCTGCAGCAGGATCGCGATCGCGGTGTTGAGCATGTAGACCAGGGCGACCGTCCAGTGCGGGGCGCGGGTGTAGACCACGATCCACACCGGCAGCAGCAGGTTGTCGACCAGGGTCGCCATCGACAATGCGCCGGAGACCAGCGCGTAGGCGATGAACGGCCTGTCCCGGAACACGATGAAGCGGCGGGCCTTGACCTTCTCGGTGCTGGCCGGCTTGGGCAGCGGCTGGTAGTTGGGGATCTTCAGCGTGATGAAGATGTCCACCACATAGGCCGCCGCGGTGAACAGGAACATGGCGCGGTAGGCCCAGAGCGTGCCGATCGAGATGCCAATGCCGGACAGGAGCGCCCCGACGGTGAGGCCGACATTTCCGATCGTCTGGACCTGGCTGCGGAAGGTGACCGTGTTGTCGCCGCCGATCCGGCGCATCAGCGCGCCCTCGGAAGCCATGTAGGTGAACGCGAAAATGTTCATGCCCAGGATGACGCCCAGCAGCGACCAGAAACCGTGGATGAAAACGTAGCTGCCCATGCCTGCGGCCATGCCGGCCAGCCCGAACAGCACCACCCGGCGTGGGCCGAGGCGGTCGGCCAGGTCTCCCGCGAACGTCGTCAGCGGAAGGCCGAGCAGCCCGCCGATCGCGATCGCCAGCGCGGTACTCGAATACGAGATTCCGGCGATCTGGGTGCAGTACAGCACGTAAATCGGCAGGAAGACGCCATTGGCCATCATGCCCATGCCGTAGCCAACGACGTAGGCTCGCTGGGGTCCTGGCGATGGAACATGCGACTTGGCGTATTCGACGGGACTGAATTTCATCTGAACCCGCTCTCTATGGCTCGCGCGCTCAGGCCGCTTTTTGTTCCGGGTTGACCACGGTGCCACTCTCGATGGCGGCCAGCGGGGCGACTGCCTGCGCCTTGCGGCGGCGGGCGGTGCGGTAGAGCCACCACTGCACCAGCATCAGGTTGCCGACCCAGGGAATCCAGCGGGCAGCCTCCTGGTAGTAGGCGACGTCGATGGGGATGTTGAAGTCCTGGATGATCATGGCCGCGTAGGCGGCCCACATGTTGTTGGCGGCGATGCCGAAGCTGTACAGCATGAACCTGCGGTGTTTCTCGAAGTCCCTGCGGCGGGCGGCGCGGTAACCGGCGACGGTGGTGACGAGCCAGGCGATGGCCAGGCACAGCGCTCCGACCTTGCCGGGCTTCGGTGCGTACCAGACGATGGTGAGCGCGACGCAGCTGCCGACGACCGAGGCGAAGACGTAGGACCGGCCGCTCCACCGGTGGATCCTCGGGTGGTGCTGGCGCAGCCACGGCCACACCTGCAGGATCATCGTCAGCATGGCCACCGTGCCCGCGCCGATGTGCACGAACAGCAGCGGGTAGTAGGCCGGGAAGCCCTGGTGCGGTTGCAGTGGCGCCTGGTCCTCGGGAACCCCGACGTACGGGCTGGCCTGCGTGTAGATGTAGTAGACGACGAGAACGGCCAGCGGAATGATCCACGGGCGTTTCCAGAACGGCTTGCGCGCGGGAGCCTTGGCAAGCTCCTGCGACGTCTGATCGGTGTCACGGTCCAGGTGCAACGTCACAGCTGCTGCTCCTCACGGGTGCGGCGCATCCTCGGCTCCTGTCGAGGTCGGAGCGCTTGGTTTCTGTGCCGAGACTGACATCCGGGGTGCGGGGTGTCATCTCATCGCGTGCGGCGAACGGTCCACTTGAGAGAGTGGGCGGGCCGCAGCTCGACAATCCGGGAGATGCGGCCCTACGCGCCGTGGGGTCAGTGTGGACCTCATGTTCGAGAACATGGCCGTCGACCACGTCGAGTGGCTGGTGGGCGGCTACGGCTGACGCTAGCGAGGACGTTTGGCAGCTCCAGCATCAAATCCCTGTACGAAGCGGTCGAAACCCAGCGGAGGAAGCACGGTAATGGCTGACAAGGAAGACTTCGACGTTGTCGTCATCGGTGGTGGTCCCGGCGGTTGCGCGACCGCAGGCCTGCTGGCGCAGCAGGGGCACAAGGTGCTCGTGCTGGAGAAGGAGAAGTTTCCGCGCTATCACGTCGGCGAGTCGCTGATCACCGGTTCGATGCCGACGATCGAGGCGCTCGGCCTGCGCGAGCGGCTGGACCGGATGGGCTACGTCCGCAAGTACGGTGGCACGCTGATGTGGGGGCGCAACCAGGGCGCGTGGGACTTCCGGTTCACCGAGGCCTCGGAGTACGAGTACACCTTCCAGGTCCGCCGGGCCGACTTCGACTCGGTGCTGATGGCCCGGGCTCGCGAACTCGGCGCGCTGGTCATCGAGGAGGCCACCGTCCAGGACGTGATCTTCGAAGGGGAACGCGCCGTCGGCGTGCGCTACCAGCGCAAGGGCGACGCGGAAGCGACGATCGTCGGCTCGACGCTGGTGATCGACGCGTCCGGCCAGCAGCACCTGATCCCCCGCAAGCTCGACCTCATCGAGTACCACAGCGACCTGCGCAACATCGCGGTCTGGGCGTACTTCCAGAACTGCAACCGCTACAGCGGAACGCGGTGGGGCGACACGCTCACCGAGAACCGCCCGAACGGCTGGTTCTGGTTCATCCCGCTCTCGGACTCGACGGTGAGCATCGGGTACGTGACGCCCATGGACAAGTACAAGGAAGCGGGCAAGTCGCTGGAGGAGCTGCACGCCAGCGAACTGGCCGCGGCCGACGAGATCACCTCGCTGACCGCGCCGGCCACCCGGGTCAGCGGCTACCGCACGATCAAGGACTGGTCCTACACCTGCAAGAACTTCTACGGTCCCGGCTGGGCCCTGGTCGGCGACGCGGCGGCGTTCATCGACCCGCTGCTGTCCACCGGCGTCGGCCTGACCATGCGCGGCGCGCTCGGCCTGTTCGAGACGGTCAACCTCGCGCTGCGCAACCCGGAGCAGGAACACGCACTCTACGAGCGTTACGAGCGCAACTACCGCGAGTTCCTGGAGTCGCTGCTGGAGTTCATCCGGTTCTTCTACGACCGCACGAAGTCCAAAGAGGACTACTTCGAGGCGGCGCAGAACACCATCGACCCGAAGCGCCTGCGCCCGCGCAAGATCGACTTCGCCCGGATGCTGTCCGGCGTGTCCGGCATGCGCGACATCTTCGACGGGCCACTGGCGCTGCGCGCCTTCCGCGACAGCGACGCACAGGGCCTGCCGGACACCCTCGCGAGCTAGAGAAAAGGAACGCGGAAATGGAATCGTTTGTCATTCCCGAGCGATTCGCCGAACAGGTGGCGCGCACGCCGGACGCGGTGGCGGTGTCCGCCGGTGCGGCCACGCTGACCTACCGGGAGCTGGATGAGCGAGCCAACCGGCTCGCCCACCGGCTCATCGGGCTCGGCGTCCGCCAGGACGATCGGGTGGCGGTGCTGCTGGAGCGCTCGATCGACCTGGTGGTGGCGATCCTGGCGACCGTCAAGGCGGGTGGCGTCTACGTCCCGGTGCACGAGGACTACCCGGCCGAGCGCAGGCAGTGGGTCGTCGACCACGCGGAAGTCACGGTGCTGCTGGCCGACACCGCCATGCGCGCGGGCGGCCTGCC
>DATFHN010000139.1:0-10224 GCA_035248365.1 Pseudonocardiaceae bacterium
GAAGGCGCCGAACGAGGTCAAGGTCTCCCGTCCCTCCGACGCGCTCGCGGCGGCGAACGCGGTCGACAAGGCGTTCACCGGGCTGCTGCTGGGGCTGGGTGCGGTGGCGCTGCTGGTCGGCGGCGTCGGGGTGGCCAACACGATGGTGATCTCGGTGCTGGAACGCCGCCAGGAAATCGGCCTGCGGCGCGCGCTCGGCGCGTCCCGAGGCCAGATCCGCACCCAGTTCCTGGTCGAGTCCACCGTCCTGTCCGGACTAGGCGGCCTCGGCGGCCTGCTGCTCGGCATCGCGATCACCACCGGCTACGCGGCTTTCCGCGACTGGCCAACGGCATTGCCGGCCGGCGTCCTGGCCGGCGGCGTCGCCGCGTCGATCGTGGTCGGCGCCGTGGTCGGCATCTACCCCGCCTCCCGAGCGGGCCGCCTCACCCCCGTAGAAGCCCTCTCCACCGCCTGACCGATGAGGCCCCCCACCCTGGCATTGTTCCGCAACCGCGACCACAACATCCGCGGGACCGCCGCGCTCATCGGGGTTCCTGGATGGCCAGCGTCGATAGACCGAACAATCAGGATGGGGAAGGATAGCGACGTGTCATACCCGTCGGGAGCACCGTTCGCCGAGTTGATCATCGCGCAGGGGAGAGAAGAAGATCGAACCGAGCTGATCGATCAATATCTCCCTGAGCTTGTCGACCGGGCACTGGACTCGTCAGAGATCGTCGACGGGCGGCGCGCCGCCAAACTGAACCGCACAGAGCTGCGTAATCGAGTACTGGGCGCCCGAGTCGACGTGGTCGCACCGGCCAACACTCGATTAAATCAGTTGATCGACGCGCAACGCGGACTGAACTCGGCAGTGCGCGAGACGGAGCTGAAACGGACCGGGCCACAACGCGTCCGGCTGCCGCAATGGCTGCGGCGCGGCCCTGGTCACCTGGTCATAGCGGCGATCGGTGGCATCGTGCCTGGTGGGGCGTTCGCTGTTCTCATGGTGCTGACCGGATCGGCCTATCCCTGGCTGTACCCCACGATGTTCGGCGCGATGACGGGTATCGTCACCTGGATCGTGACCGACGCCGAATTTGGCGTCGTCGACATGGACGAGGTCCGCAGTGAGGCCGAACGGGCCCTGCGGAGCTGGCAGACCACGGTCATCGAGGAGGGCATCCTCCCATCCCTGCGTCGGTTGATCAACGAACGGCTGGATGAGGGTCGGCCAACCTCCACGCAGCCACCCGGCGAACAGCAGGAGGAGATTCCCGAACCACCGTGGAACACCATTACCTTGGCGGATGCACCTGGACTGAACTGGACGCGCATGTACGCGTTCGTGCCAACCAACTCCACTGAGCGATTCGACCAGATCATGCGGCAGATACCGGCCGGCGCAATCGGCATCGCCGGACCGCGTGGCGTCGGCAAGACAGCGCTGATCGAGCATCACACCAACGGCGCGAGCGGTCAGGTCACCGTGCGGGTGTCCGCGCCCGTGCACTACGAAGCGCGGGAATTCGTGCTGTACCTGTACGCGGAGCTGTGTCGGGCAACCATCGACAGGCTGGCACTTCGCCGGGAGCCGATCCCATGGGCGATACGCCGACCAGCAGCGGGGCGTTACCTGGTACTGATTCTGCTCGCGGTGGTAGTCGCCGGGTTGTTGGCGATGCCGGTGGTCGGACCGGGAATCCTGTTCGGCTCACCCACGGCGCTGGTCGCCACGATGGGCGACCCGTGGCTCATTCCCGCGTATGTCGCGCTACTGCTCGCTCTCCTCGCCCTGATGGGCCTGCTGCGAACAGTGGCGCCTTGGCTTGTCCGTGCGGTGCGGTGGTTGGCAGGCAAAACCACCCGTCGCGTCGATCCGAAGGTCACCATTGCGCTGGAACTGGCCGAGCAGCGCCTGCGGCGGATCCGGCTTCTCCAGACCAGGACGACAGGATGGTCCGGCAAACTCACGGTGCCGATGCGCGGTGAGGTCGGCTTTACCAGTTCGGTGCAGCATGCCCAACAGCCCTTGACCTATCCGGAGATCGTCGCCGAACTGCGCGAGTTCATTGGTCGGGTGGGCGAAGCGACCAACAGCCTGCCTGTGGTCGTGGCCATCGACGAGCTGGACAAGATCGACAACGCCGAGCAGGCTCAACAGTTGGTCAATGAGATCAAGGGTCTCTTCGGGGCCGACCATGGCCAGTTCCTCGTCTCGGTGTCCGACGACGCCCTGGCATCGTTCGAGCGAGGCGGTAGTGCGCCAATACGGGACGCCTTTGACAGCGCGTTCGATGAGATCATCCGGATCGATCACCTGAATATCGACGCCAGCGTCCGGATCTGCCACAGCAAGGTGATTGGCGTACCGCCGCCTTTCGTATGCTTGGCACACTGCTTCGCCGGTGGCCTGGCACGGGATCTCATCCGGGCATTGCGATCGATCTGGGCGATGTCGCTGGGCACCGAACGGAGGTTGGAGGAGATCTGCGTCGGCCTGATCAGCGCCGATCTTGACCGTAAAGCGCACGGGTTGGGGACGGCGATGGACCGTCTGGACAACACCACAGCAGCAACGGAGTTCATCGTGACGCTGCGCGGGCTGCGCGCCGATGTCAGCACGCTGCTGGCCGTGTTGCCCACGCTGGCTCCAGACAGCGATCCGGATAGCGCACCGGAACTGTCCAGACTGCGCTGGCAGGCAGCAACGTATGTCTATCACTGTGCCACGCTGCTCGAGGTATTCACCCCGGACCGGATGACCAAACAGAACGTGGACCGGCGACGCCAGAACCTCACCACCCATCCTGGCTCGTTCGATGCGCTAGCCCTGGCGAAACGAGAACTCGGCGCGCATCCGTTGCTCGCCTGGCGGCGAGTCGACGAGTTCCGTGCTGATTGGGGCCTGTCCAAGGCGCCGGGCCACCTCTGATTGACACGCAGCTTGCGGAAGTCGGGTACGACAGGACCCGTCGCGACGGGTTTTTCCAGCGGGTCGGGTGGCGGGTTCCGCTGCCCGGCCCGCGACCAGCCGATCACAACGATCAGGAGGCGAAAGTGTTGCAGGACGCGGGTTTACCGGAGTCGTAGCCGACCGCGAGCCACTGTTGGCGTTGCGCGGACGAGCCGTGCGTCCACGCTTCGGGTTGCACCGAGCCGGTTGCCGACTTCTGCAGGAAGTCGTCGCCGACGGCGGCGGCCGCGGTCAGCGCCTCCTGGAGGTCGCCGGGTTCGAGCAGGCCGCGGCGGTAGGTCGAGTAGGCCCACACGCCGGCGTAGCAGTCGGCCTGCAACTCGGTGAGCACGGAGAGGTTGTTGGAGTCGGCCGGGAAACGTTGGCGCAGCGCGGCGACCTGCGCGGCGACGCCGGTCAGGTTCTGCACGTGGTGGCCGAGTTCGTGGGCGACCACGTAGGCCTGGGCGAAGTCGCCGCCGACGCCGTAGCGCTGCTGCATCTCGTCGAAGAACGACGTGTCCAGGTACACGGTGCGGTCGGCCGGGCAGTAGAACGGGCCGACCTTCGCGGATTCCGCGCCGCAGGCGGTGTTGACCGCCGAGCTGAACAGCACCAGCCGCGCGGGCTGGTACTGGACGCCTGCCGAGGCGAACACCTTGCTCCACTCGTTCTGCGCGTCGGTGAACACCGCGCCGATGAACTGCTGCACCTGGCTGAGCCCGCTGGACTGCGGCAGGGAGGGGGTCGAGGGCGCGGTCGGGAACTGCGGCAGTTTCTGGGCGCTGCCGTCCGACACCGAGGTGGTCGGCGTCGCCGACGTGGACGTGCCGCCCGTTGTCGAACTGGTGCCGGTCGAGCAGCCGGCGAGGGCCAGCACGGCGACGAACGCGGCCAGGGCCGCGGCGGTTCGGGACATCGGGGCCGCTCCAGCGATATCGGACGGGGATCGCGAATCAGGCTAGCCGAGCGGCTGCCGTCACGCCCGCCAGGCCGCTGCCCACCCTCGGGGCCTTCAGGCGCAGCTGTAGTGGGCGAAGACCTTGCCGATCAGGCCGTCCGGGTTGATGAACAGAACCTCGGCGACCATCCGACCGCCGAGGCTTTTCATGTAGAAGGTGATGGTGTCCTCACCGCGCAGCACGTCGTGCACCTCGAACCGCAGGCCGGGGTTGGCTCTGAGGGCGGTGCCGAAGTACTCACGCAGCCCGTCCCGGCCGCGCACCACGGCCGAGCCGACCACGTCGCGGGCCAGTGGCGAGGTCAGTTCCACGTCCTCGGCGTACAGGGCGAGGATCTCGTCGAGGTCGTGGCGGTTCCACACTTCGACGTGGTGATCGACATAGGCGATCGCGTCGGCCGGCGTCCATGGCATGCGAACAGGCTATCGATCAGGTCTGACTGAATTCGACGCTCGCCGACTTCGTTCAGGTCTTGACGTAAGTGGTTCGAGTGTGTTGTGTTCTGTTGAAGCATGACGAATTGATGCGCGATGCTGTGCGAGTAGCCGTCAAGGAGGACCGGTGAAGAGGACATTGCGTGCGCTCTCGGCCGCGGTCGCGGTGTTACCCGTGGTCGGGCTGTTTGTTGTCGCGACTACAATCCCGGCAAACGCGGAGAACAACGGTGTGGGCGCCACGCCCGCGCTGGGGTGGAGCAGTTGGAGCTTCGTCCGCAAGAACCCGACCGCCGCGCTGATCGACGCGCAGGCGGACGCGATGGTCTCCAGCGGACTGCGGAAGGAAGGCTTCGGCTACATAAACCTGGACGACTTCTGGTACCAGTGCCCCGGCAGCCAGGGGCCGGACGTGGACGCCTACGGGCGCTGGGTGATCGACCCGGCGAAGTTCCCGGCCTCCGGTTCGGAGAGCGGCATCCAGGCGGTCGCCGATCACGTGCACGCGGACGGGCTGAAGTTCGGGCTCTACGTGACGCCCGGCATCTCGGCCCAGGCGGTCGCGCGGAACACCGCGATCGAGGGCACGCCCTATCACGCCGACGACATCGCCGAGCCGAAGACGAGCGAGGCCAACTACAACTGCGGCGGCATGGTCGGCATCGACTACACCAAGCCGGGCGCGCAGGCCTTCGTCGACTCGTGGGCCAAGCAGTTCGCCTCCTGGGGCGTCGACTACGTCAAGATCGACGGCGTCGGCACCACCGACATTCCGGACGTGCGAGCCTGGTCGGACGCGCTGCGCGGCACCGGTCGGCCGATCCATCTTGAGCTGTCCAACAACCTGGACATCAACAACGCGGCGACCTGGCGGCAGTACTCGAACGGCTGGCGCACCGGCGGCGACGTGGAGTGCTACTGCGGCGCGAACGGGGCGAGCTACCCGCTGACCACCTACGGCAGCGTGGCGACCCGGTTCGACCAGGTCGCGGCCTGGCAGCCCGACGGTGGACCGGGCGCGTTCAACGACTACGACTCGCTGGAGATCGGCAACGGCGCCAACGACGGCCTCACCCTGGACGAGCGGAAGACCCAGTTCAGCTTGTGGGCGCTGGCCTCGTCGCCGCTGATCCTGGGCACCGACCTCACCCATCTCGACCCGACCGATCTCGGGCTGCTGCGCAACACCGACGTGCTCGGCGTCGACCAGGACGCGATCGACGCCAAGCGGCTGGTGAACACCGCGACGGCACAGGTGTTCGGCAAGGTCGAGGCGAACGGCGACGCGGTCGTCGGGCTGTTCAACACCGGTGATCACGCCGAGGCCGTGTCCACCACCGCGGCCGCGCTGGGTCTGCCGAAGACTCGCGACTACCGGTTGGACGAGCTGTGGACGCACCAGACCTACGACTCGGTCGGCGGGGTCGGCGCGACCGTGCCGCCGCACGGCGTCGTGCTGTACCGGGTGACGCCGCGGCGTGGGCCGGTGTTCGCGCCGCCGGCCACCTCGTTCGGGCTGACCGGGTTCGACGCGGGCGCGCCGGCCGGGCAGTCGTTCACCGCGGCCGAGACGTTCACCGATTACGGCACGACGCCGGTGGCCGACATCGACCTCGGCCTGCGACCGCCGGCCGGCTACACGGTCACGGCGACCTCGCGGACCGACTATCCGATTGTCCGAGGTGGACAGACGGTGACCGCGACGTTCAGCGTGACCACGCCGCCGACCACGCTGTTCGCCAACGCCTCGTTCACCGCGACCGAGACGCAAGGGTCGAGACATTACTCGTTCAACTACCCGCTGACGACGTATTCGCGGCTCCAGGCGCCGTACCAGGCCTACAGTTCGACGCAGGGGCTGTACGCGCAGTCCGGCAGCAGGCTCGGCATCGCGGGCCAGGGCGCGGACATCTGGGGCAGCGTCAACGAGTACAGCACCGTCTACCTGCCGGGAGCGGCGCACGACGGCACGGTGGCCACGGTCGAGCTGACCGCGCAGCAGAACACGGACCAGTGGGCCAAGGCCGGGATCATCATCCGCAACGACGTGACCGGCGCGAACACCTCACCGGGCTATGTGCTGCTGGCGGCGACGCCGGGCAACGCCTACATCCTGGACTCCGATGTGGACGGCAATGGCCAGCTGGACACGCAGTCCGGCGCGGGCACGGCGTCGGGGTATCCGAGTTGGTTGAAGCTGGTGCGCTCGGGCACGACCTACACCGGCTACTACTCGACCGACGACGTGAACTGGATCGAGGTCGGCTCGACGACCGTGCCGAGCGCGGCGGCGAAGCAGGATGTCGGCATCGCGATGACCTCGCACAGCGCACATGTCACCGGTGAGGCCGATTTCGATCACTTCGGCATCACGGGATGACAGGGCCGAGCGGGCCGTGCACGGGTGTGCCCCGGCCCGCTCGGGTGTGCATGGCCCGCACGGGTGTGCCCCGGCCCGCTCGGGTGTGCACGGCCCACTCAGGAGTGCCCGGCCCGCTCGGGAGTGCCCGGCCCGCTCGGTCAGCGGAGGTGCTTGATGACCTTGGCGAAGGTCGCCAGGTGCGGTTCGAGCACGCTGATGTAGTTGAGTCCGAACTCCTCGCGGTAGCGCAGCAGCCGCTCCGCGATCTCCTGCGGCGCGCCGACCTGCACACCGGGCAGCTGGACCAAGGCCTCGTCGTCGAAGCCGCTGGCGTTGCGGATGATCGTGAGGTCGAGCGTGTCGAGGCTCTCGGCAACGGCAGCCACGAACAGGTTCAGCTCGACGTCGCGGTCGCCGGCGGCCTCGCGCAGGGCCTGGACTCGGCGGGCGAGCGCCTCCTCGGGCGTGAGACCGGGGGTGATGCCGGCCATGATCGAGAAGCTGAAGATGTCCGCCTCGCGACCGGCCAGGGCCAGCATGCGGTCGCCGGCACCGGAGAGCATGATCGGCGGGATGGGCCGGTCGGGCAGCTCGGCGAGCCGGGCTCGGGTCGCGGTCAGGAGGTCGGTCAGCTTGCGCACGCGCTCGCCGCCGGTGCCGAACGGCACGCCCACCGCCTCGAACTCGGCCGGCATGTAGCCGGCGCCAAGGCCCAGTTCGAACCGGCCGTCGGTGAGACGGTGCACGTCGGCGACGTCGCGGGCCAGGTAGGTGGGGTTGAGGATGCCGGCGTTGAGCACGTAGGTGCCCAGCCGGATGCTCGTCGTCGCGTCGGCGGCGGCCACCAGCGCGGGGAACGGCGCGGGCAGTCCGATGTGGTCGGGCACCTGGAGGACGTCGAACCCGAGGTCTTCCACCTGCCGGGCGCGGTCCCGCCATTCGGCGCGGGTGGTGATGTTGACGAGGCTGACGCCGAACCGGAACGGGCGATTGGTCATGCGACCAGCCTGGCACGGCGGGTGTGGTGCCGCCGTTGCGCTGACCGGAGGCCTTAAGGCCCTGTTTCACATATCCGCGTACCGGCTGCGCGACGCCCAGGCACGCGATCTGCGGCGTTGTCGTCAGTCACCATGACTCCGTCATGGCTCCCTCCTTCGCCTTGCATCTCACGCACCTGGACCCCGCTCGCTCGGAGGGACACGTAAAACAGGGCCTAGTGGCAATACCAGTGACTTAGTCTCTGCGGAGGGCCTTGTTGGCTGACGTGGTGCGGTAGTGCGCAACGATCCGGGCCGCCTCGACCGGATCACGGACGGGCTGCGGCCAACTCTGGTGACCACCGCGCTTCAGCGCGAAGTTCGACATCTTCCGTTTCACCACGCGAGGATTGCTGCGCCGCCGACGGACCGGGAGCAGTCGGGCCAGGATCTCGGCTATTCCCGTGGTCAACGCGCTCGCTAATCGATCAGGGGGAAAAGCCCGCCTGCGCGCTCACCTGCCTGCGCGCCAGGCGCAGCGTGCGGGTGAACGAGAGCCGGTCGGCGTCCAGATACTCGGGCGTAGCAGCGGTGTGCATGAGCGAGCGGATCGCGTAATGCACCAATAGATGACCCCAGATCTCCTGCTCCACCCCGTCCGGCGAGCGGGACCGCAACACCTCACCAGGCCCGCGCTGATGCGTCTTCAACTCATCCAGCGCGGTCTCGATCTCCCATCGCTGGCAATACAAGCCAGCCAGTTCGGTGGCCGGGGCCTTGCGGTGATCCAGGATCGTGGTGATCAACCGGTAGGGCGCATCCGGCACGTCTCGACCGGGATCGTCTCCATGATCGTCCAGGGTGTACTCGATCACCCGTACCACTTGCGGATCCGCCCGCCGGTAATAGTCGCCGCTGGCCACGATCTCCGATAGATACGACCCATCCGGCAGTTCTTTGCGCATCGGCAGCACAATGTTGGCCCGCACCCGCCACAACAAATCCGCGCCACCGGCCGACGCGGCCCGCCACAACGCCAACCCGGCGAATCCACGGTCGGCAATCAGCAGATCCTCTCGGCCCAGGCCAGCGAACACCTGCGGCGCGAGGGTCGCTTCAGCGACAGTGCACGGCCCGATCGCTGCCGCGGTGATCGCGTGCGTCCCGCACTCGGCGATCGCGACGACCCGGACCTGCGGAAACGCCGCCCGATCACCCCGCTCCGCCGCCCGGCCACTGCCCGGACGACCGAACCGTTCGATGTTCTCGTCTGTGTCG
This sequence comes from Pseudonocardiaceae bacterium, assembly GCA_035248365.1. Classification (GTDB taxonomy): domain Bacteria; phylum Actinomycetota; class Actinomycetes; order Mycobacteriales; family Pseudonocardiaceae; genus CAJCJE01. Next base: position 8,952 of record DATFHN010000139.1, read on the forward strand.
GGCACGTCGAAGGTGGTGCCATCGATGGCCAGGACATGCCAGCGCCGATACCACGCGCCCGCCGTCGCGGGACGCGCCAACGGTCTCGCGACCTGCTCGAACAGGACCTTCAATGGTTCGGCACCCAGCTTGACCCGGGCCCGCGAGATCGCCGCCGTGGTGGGCACTTGCCACGGCCGCGACCAGCGCGCTGCCCAGGCCAGCCCTTCGGTCAACAATCGGGCGACTTCTTCATAGCCCTGTCCGGTGAACAGGCACATCGCCAGCACGAAATACACCACCACCCGGGGCGGGAGCAGCCGGTTGCGTTCCCCGGTCTTGCCGGTCTGGGTGATCACCTGATCGACCAGTTCCGGAGGAAACGTCCGTGTCAGCAGACCGATCGCGATCCGATCGGATAACCGCGCGTCCGTGTCCGGCTTGGTCTGGCCGGGTCGTGGCATCCGGGCACCTCCTGGATGATCAACCTACCAGCCAAGATCACTTAAGTCACCGGTATTGGGCCTAGTGGGACTCGCGCTTGACCTCAGAACCGCGCCTGCCGACCAGGAAGTCGAGGTCGGCGCCGCGGTCGGCCTGCAGCACGTGGTCGATGTAGAGCTGCGACCAGCCGCCGACCGGTGCGGCGTACGCGGCGGCGGCCTCGGCGGAGTCCTGCCGGGCGGCGAGTTCGGCTTCGGGCAGGTCGATGTCGATGCGGCGGGCGGCCACGTCGAGCACGATCGGGTCGCCGTCGCGGACGAGCGCGAGCGGGCCGCCCGCCGCCGCCTCGGGCGCGACGTGCAGTACGACGGTGCCGTAGGCGGTGCCGCTCATCCGAGCGTCGCTGATCCGGACCATGTCGCGCACGCCCTTGGCCAGCAGTTTCGCCGGCAGCGGCAGGTTGCCGACCTCGGGCATGCCCGGATAGCCCTTGGGTCCGCAGCCGCGCAGCACGAGCACGGAGGTTTCGTCGACGTCCAGGTCGGGGTCGTCGAGGCGGGCGTGCAGGTCCTCGACGCTGTCGAACACGACGGCCCGGCCGCGATGGCTCAGCAGTTCGGCGGAGGCGGCGGCCGGTTTGATGACCGCGCCGTTGGGGGCGAGGTTGCCGCGCAGCACGGCGATGCCGGCGTCGGGCAGCAGCGGGTTGGCGCGCGGGCGGATCACGTCCTCGTCGACGATCGGGCTGTCGGCGAGTTCGTCGACGAGCGGGTTGCCGGTGACGGTGATCGCTGTCGGGTCGAGCAGGTCCTTGACCTGGTTGAGCACCGCGCGCAGGCCACCGGCGCGG
>DATFHN010000140.1:0-7386 GCA_035248365.1 Pseudonocardiaceae bacterium
GGCGGCACCACCACGATCACCACGCTGGGCTCCAACCAGATCAACCTGGGCAACCTGGCCTCCGTCCAACTGATCAACAACGCGGCGGGCCAGTACACGAACCTGACCTACAACCAGGACGGCGGCGGACTGCACATCACCCTGCCGTCCTCGAACCCGCCGTTCAACGCGCTGGCCTACGTCTTCAAACTCACCTTCACCGGCCAGATCCCCACGCCCGGCGGAGGCGGCGGCCCGGTCCCGACCGGTTGGGTGAAGGTCGCCAACGCCGCCACCGGCCTCGTCCTCGACAGTGGCGGGAGCGTGGCGTCCGGGTCACCGCTCAAGCAGTGGAACTACAACGGCAGCACCAACCTCCAGTGGCAGTTCGTGTCGCTGGGCGGCGGGTGGTACAAGATCGTCAACAACACCAACGGCATGGTCGCCGACAGCTGGGGCAACACGAGCAACGGCGCGACCTGCCTCCAGTCGGCCTGGAACGGTGGCAACAACCAGCAGTGGAGCCTGCAGGACGCGGGCAACGGCCGGTATCACATCGTCAACCGGGGCACCGGCACCGCGCTCGACGGCGCGGGCAATGCCACCGCTGGCTCGCCCACCGTGCTGTGGACGCCGAACTCCAGCACCAACAACGAGTACACGATCACCGCGGCCTGAGGAATGCCGGCCAGGGCGTGCGCGTCATCGGGAGTCCTCTCCCAGCGCGTGCGCCCTGGCAAGGATGAGGTAGGCGCTCGCCGTCCAGGTGTAGGCGCGGTCGCGCAGGCCGGCGCCGGTGAGCGCGTCGAAGTTCTCCGCGAAGCCCGATGTCTCGCACAGCGCACGGAACCGGTCGGAAATCTGGCGGGCGAGTTCGCCATGCCCGGCGCGGCGCAGGCCGTCGATGACGAGCACGGTGGACGGCGCCCAGATGGGGCCGCGCCAATACCCGTCCGGCTGGTAGTGCGGTGAGGTGGGCGCTTCGCTGGCCAGCCCGTACTGGGTGAGGTGGGGAGTGATCCGCTCGGCGAGCGCGCCTGCGATGTGCTCCGGCAGGTGTTCGCCGAGGGTGATCGGCATCAGGTCGAGCAGGCTGTCGGTCGACCATTTCTGTCCGTTGTGGACGCCGAAGCTGCTGAACCGGTCGCCGGCCCACAGCTCGTCGAGCAGCGCCGTGCGGGTGGCGACCGCGAGACCGGTCCACTTCGCGGCGTCGTCGGTCCGGCCGAGTTCGCCGGCCAGCCCGGCCAGTTCATGCAGTTGCAGAACCAGGAACCCGGCCAGGTCGGCGGTGACCACGACCCGCTGCGGGTCGAACGTGGTGGCGTTGTCCCAGCCGCTGTCGTTGCCGTGCTGGTAGTGCGGCAGCGCGCTGCCCGGCGCGCGCCGGCAGCTCAGCCAGAAGTCCGTCCAGGCGGCGAGCCGTTGGTAGATCTCGGCGAGCTGATCCGGCGTCAGCGGTGCGGGCAGCAGCCGTCGCAGCCAGCGCAGCGCCCAGCCGTGGATGGGCGGCTTCGTGTAGTTGTAGAGCACCTCGGAGTGCGTGACCGAATCCGGCAGCACTCCCGTTTCGTCCTGGTGGTCGAAGATCACCGAGAACTGGTCCCAGGCGAGTTCCGGGGCGCCCGGTGCCAGGGCGAGCGCGTTGAAGCAGTGGTCCCAGCTCCACACCTTGTCCATCCAGTGCTTGGACATCAACACCGCCGGCCGGGTCAGGAAACCCTCCGCGCGCACCGTGGCCGACCACAGCACGTAGCACGCCAGCTCCGCCGCCGGTGTGTCCGGCGAGCGCCAGGGCGCGACCGCGTCGACGAATCCGGCGAAGGCATCCTGCTCGGCGGTGACGACCTCGTCGAAGGTCCGGGTGCTCCGATAGGGGCGGCCGGTCCCGCTACGCTCCTCGATCGCGATCTCCCAGGGCTGGGCCCCGTGCCCGGTCACCGTGACCGCGCGATCGGACTCGGCGAGAGCCTGCTCGCCGACCACACTGGACACGTGGCCTTTCAGCACGGTGACCCGGTAGCGCCTGCCGGTTTCGTAGGAGGTGAACGTGTAACCGCCGTCGGCCGGGTCGGGGTAGAAGTACTCGCCGGTGAACGGGGTCAGTTCTCGTTGTGCCGCTTCGATCCGCAGCGCCGGACCGGTGCCGCGTACCCGCACGGCGTCCGGTGTGTCGTAGGCGAGTTCGATCCGGCCGAGTGAGTGCGTCCAGCTCAACAGACCCGGGGTGGCGCGCACCTCGGCGTCGATGCGGCGTCCGGTCACCGGGTTGACCGGGACCAGACGGAGCACGCCGTGCATGCCGGTGCGGTGCGAGACCAGGTGCAGATCGTCCGCGCGGACCTTCTGGCTCAGCACAGGGGAGATGCAGAACCAGGAGCCGGAGCTGGAGAACGGGATGTCGTGGACGGAGAAATCGATTCCGCGTCGGGCATCGGTCATCGAGCGGCACTCATTTCGGTGTTGTTGGGGGAGGATTCAGAGGTGCTAACACAATGTTGTTCGATCAGGGAGCGTCGCGAGCCGAACAGGCATTGTGTTAGCACCTCTCAGTCTTTGACGGCGCCCGCGGTGACCCCGGCCGCGACGTAGCGCTGCGCGAGGACGAGCAGGATGGCGGCGGGGATCGAGGCCACCACGGCGGTCGCCATGATCGCGTTCCACTGCTGGTCGTTGTTGCCGATGTAGTGGTAGATGCCCAGCGTGATCGGCTCCTGTCCGCCGCCGTTGTCCAGGGTGCTGGCGAAGACGAAGTCCGACCAGGCCCACAGGAAGGTGAACACCGACACGGTCACCGTCGCGTTGCGGCTCATCGGCAGCACGATCGACCAGAAGGTGCGGAACCGTCCGGCCCCGTCGGTCCTGGCCGCCTGGAGCAACTGCTCCGGGACGGTCGACATGAACGCGCTGAAGATGAACACGGCGAACGGCACGGCCAGCGTCGAGTCGGCGACGATCAGGCCCGGTACGGACTGGAGCAGGCCGATGCCGAGATAGATGGCGTAGAAGCCCATCGCCATGATGATCGCGGGGATCATCTGCGCGGCCAGCAGAAGGAAGCTGAGCACACCGCCACCGCGCGGACGCAGTTTCGCCAGCGCGTAGCCGGCCGGCGCGGACAGTGCCAGGGTCAGTGCGACGGTGCCGAGCCCGACGATGAGGCTGGTGCCCAGATAAGGCAGTTGCTGTTGCAGGACGGCACGGTAGCCCTCCAGCGTGCCGTGCACCGGAAACAGGTTCGGCGGCGATTTGCGCATGTCCTGCTCGCGGGTGAAGGACACGTTGATCATCCAGTACACCGGGAACAGCATGAGCGCGGTCAGCACCAGCGCCAGCGCGGTCTTCCACGTTCGGGTGTTCATGTCGCCATCAACCTCCGCTGGAACCGGATGTAGACCAAGCCGAACACGAGCGCGGCGACGACCAGCAGGTTCCCGACCGCGGCACCCGGACCGAAGGAGGGCACCAGAACCCCGAAGCCGAGCTTGTAGGACCAGGTGGCGAAGGTGGTCGAGGAGTCGATCGGGCCACCCCTGGTCATGATCCAGATGACGTCGAACACCTTCAGCGTGTAGATCAGGCCGAGCAGCAGGGTGATCGCGGAAACCGGGCGCAGCAGCGGGAAGGTGATCCGCCAGAACCGCTGCCAGCCGTTCGCCCCGTCCAGTGCCGCCACCTCGTACAGGTCGGCCGGGATGGTCTGGAGTCCGCTGTAGAGGATGACGAGGTTGAACGGGATGCCGATCCAGATGTTGGCGATGATCACTGAGATCAGCGACCACTGCGGCGAGGTGAGCCAGTGGACCGGCCCGAGCCCGGCGGCGTGCAGCACCGAGTTGACGATCCCGGAGTCGCTGTTGAACATCCACGACCAGGTCGACGCGGACACGATCAACGGAAGCAGCCACGGCACCAGGAACAGCGCGCGCAGCGTGACCGAGAGCCGGAAGTGCTGGCGGAAGAAGACCGCGAGGGCGAGGCCGGCCGTGTACTGGACGACCAGCGACGCCGCCACGAACACCACGGTGTGCAGCAACGCGGGCAGGAACGTGGGATCGTGGATCACCGCCGCGTAGTTGCCCAACCCGATGAACGGCGCGTCACCCTGCACGAACGAGCGGACCGTGTAGTCCCGCAGGCTCAGGTCGAGGTTGCGGTAGAGCGGATAGGCGTAGAAGACGGCCAGATAGGCGGTCACCGGCAGCAGAAATCCCCAGGCGGCCAGGTGACCGGCCAACCGGGGCCGCCGGCGCGCCGGCCTGGTGCCGGCCGGCGCGCCGCCTCTGGCCCCAGCGGAATCGTGGGTCAGGGTGAGCGGCTTGGTCATTGACTCAGCCCGAGTGTCCGACGGCCGCCTGCGCCGTGTGCAGGGCCGCATCCGGCGTCTTTGAGCCGGACAGAGCGGCCTGCACCGCGGTCCACAGCTGCTCGGAGATCTTCGGATACTTGGTGCCCAGGTTGTCGCTGGTCCGGCCCTTGGCGGCGTGCACGGCGTCGACCCACACCTTCAGCGTCGGATCGGCCGCGACCTGCTTGTCCTGCACCGCCGGGCTCGGCCCGACGTAGGACAGTGTGCCGTCGGTGGCCTGGATGTTCTCCGGGCTGCCCAGGCAGGTGACGAGCTTCTGGTCGGTCTGGTACCGGGAGCTGTCGTGCTGCACGGGAACGGTCACGAACTCACCGCCGGTCGGCACCGGGGCCGGGCCGCCGTTCTGCGCGGGGACCGGCATGATCCCGTAGTCGAAGCCGAGCTTGGCGACGTTGGCGAGCTGCCAGGTGCCGTTCTCGGCGAAGGCGAACTGGCCGGTCGCGAACTCCTGCCAGCTGGTGGTCTGGGTGTTGTTGAGCACCGAGTTGGGCGCATAGCCGGACTTCAGCCAGTTCGTCCACAGTGACAGCGCCGCGATGCCCTGCGCCGAGTCGAGCTGGGTGAGGTTCGCGTGCGCGCCCCAGAACCACGGCAGGAACTGGAAACTGCCTTCCTCGGTGCCGATCGCCGAGAACGTGATGCCCTTCTTGCCTGCCCCGGCGACCTTCCCGAGCGCGGAGGTCAGCGACGCCCAGTCCGTGACCGAGTTCGGATCAACGCCCGCAGCCTTCAGGATGGCCTTGTTGTAGAACAGTGCCAGCGTGTTCGCGCCGATCGGGGTGCCGTAGGTCTTGCCGTCGAGCTGGCCTGCCGCCAGCAGGTTCGGCGATACTCCCGACGTGTCGATCTTGGTGTCGGCGGTGGTGGTGAGCACGCCCGCTTCGGCCAGGGTGGACACCACGGGGTTGTCCACCACCAGCACGTCCGGCGAGTTGCCCTGCTGGGCGGCGAGCAAGGCCTTGTTGGTCAGGTCGGTGGTGTCGAACCCGGTGCGCTTGACCGTCACGCCCGCTTTGGTCCCGCAGGACTGGAGCAGCTTCACCCAGGCCGATCCGTTGTCGAACTGCGGGTAGGGGTCCCAGATCGTGTAGCTGTTGCCGGAGGCGCCGTTGCCGCTCGACGAGCCGCAGGCGGCGAGGCCGACCGATACGGTGGCGACGGCAGCGGCGGTGGCCAGCCACCGCAGGACGGACGTGTGCATCGCGATGTCCCTTCGTTGGTCCGCGGATTGCGATCAGGAGCCGGCCGGCGCCGGGCCGGTACTGGCGCGCAGCGAGATCGGCGGGGCGAGCAGGTGGTGGTGCGGCGGTTTAGCCGGATCGGCGAGTCGTTCGACGAGCAGCTCCACGGCGAGCTGGCCCAGCCGGGTCGCGGGCACGTCAGCGGCGGTGAGCTGCGGGGTCACCGTCTCCGCCCAGTGCGTCAGCGCGACACCGGTCATCGAGAAATCGCCCGGCACGCTCCGACCCGCCGAGGCCAGTCCCCGGTACAGCCCGCCCAGCGCCGCCTCGTTGAGCGTGACCAGCGCGGTGGTCGCGGGGTCCTCGCGCAGGATCCGCGCGATGCACGCCTCGCCGGACGCGGCATCGTCGCCGCACGGGTAGTGCTGCCCGCTGAGACCCCGTGCGGCCATCGCCGTTCGGAATCCCTCCAGGCCCCGGTGCGCGGACTCGTAACCGACCTCCAACAGCCGATCCGGCCGGTTGACCAGTGCGATCCGGCGGTGGCCGAGGTCGGCGAGGTGATCGACGCACGCGGCGACCAGCGCACCGTGATCCACCGCGACCCAGCAGGTGTTCCCGGGCTGTGCGGTGCGGCCGATGGTGACGAACGGGAAGCCGACCTCGGTCAGGTGCTCGACCCGGTCGTCGGTCAGCCTGATCTCCATCAGGATCGCCCCGTCGACCCGCCGCTCGCCCAGCAGCCGCTGGAAGGACTGGTCGCTGTCCATCGCGCTGGCCGACATCAGCACGTCGTGGTCAAGCGCGGCGGCCGCCTCGACCAGGCTGCCCAGGAAGTCCAGCTGCATGCCGGTGTAGTGCGCACCGGCCGGCGGGAACACCACGCCCAGCGTGCGGGTACGGCCGTTGGCCAGGGCCCGCGCGCTCGCGTTGGGGCGGTAGCCAAGTTCGGCGATCACCTGCTGGATCTTCTGCCGGGTCGCCTCGGACACCGGGCGCTTGCCGCTGAGCGCGTAGGACACCGTGCTCCGCGAGACGTTGGCTCGCTGGGCGATCTCTCCGATGTTCACCGGGCCTCCAATGCGAACCGGTTCGATCGGAATCAAGTCGGTTGCATAGCTTCTTCGGGTACGTGATCGTGCTGTGAGTCGAACCGGTTCGACCGACAGCACGGTAGGGGCAGGGACCCTGATGTGTCAACCATCACATCTCGCCGTGGTCCGCAGGATATTTTCGAAAACATCTTCAGGAATTTGTAAATTACATTGTTCAATTCCGACCCTCGTTACATCAATTCTCATTTTCGAAACGTTCGAAACCGGTTGACTGCCGGAAGCGGAAAACTCACACTACTAATACCCATGGATAATTATGTCCACAGAGGAGAATCACATGAAAGATTCCCCGTATTTCAACGGAAAACCCAGAGGAGGCCGACATCGGACCCTGGTGGCCGCGCTGCTCACCATGATGCTGGCCGCTGTCATGGCGATGCTACCGGGCACGGCGAGCGCGGCAACAACCTGCTCGAACCAGACCGGCAACAATGGCGGCTATTACTACCAGATGTGGACCGCGGGTTCCGGGTCGGCCTGCATCACGCAGAACTCGGCCAACAGCTATTCCACGAACTGGAGCGGTATCGGCGACTTCGTCGCCGGGGTCGGCTGGAACCCGGGCAGCAACCACACGGTGAACTTCTCGGGCAGCCTCAACGCCTCCGGCGGCACCGCGCTGGTCTCGCTCTACGGCTGGTCGACCAACCCGCTGGTCGAGTACTACGTCATGGAGAACTACCACGGCTCGCCGCCCACCGCGGGCACCTACATGGGCCAGGTCAACAGCGACGGCGGCACG
>DATFHN010000141.1:0-7980 GCA_035248365.1 Pseudonocardiaceae bacterium
CCCGCCGATCAAGAGCGGCATCTCGAAGCCCGACCGCTCCATCTCCCGGGCGACGTGGACCATCTCGTCCAGCGACGGCGTGATGAGGCCCGAGAGCCCGATGAGGTCGGCGCCCTCCTGCATGGCCGTGTCGAGGATGCGCTGCGCCGGGACCATCACGCCGAGGTCGATGACCTTGTAGCTGTTGCAGCCGAGCACGACGCCGACGATGTTCTTGCCGATGTCGTGCACGTCGCCCTTGACCGTGGCCATCAGGATCTTGCCCTTGGCCTCCTCCTTCTCCTTCTCCATGAAGGGCTCGAGGTAGGCCACGGCGCGCTTCATCACGCGCGCGGACTTCACGACCTGCGGCAGGAACATCTTGCCGTCGCCGAACAGGTCGCCGACGATCTTCATGCCGTCCATCAGCGGACCCTCGATCACGTCGAGCGGCCGCGCGGCCGTGAGCCGAGCCTCCTCGGTGTCGTCCTCGATGAAGTCGACGATGCCGTGCACCAGCGCGTGCGAGAGCCGCTGGGCCACCGGTGCCTCGCGCCAGCTCAGGTCGACCGCGCGCCTGGTGCCGCTGCCCCGGATGTTCTCGGCGAAGGCGACCAGCCGGTCGGTCGCGTCCTCGCGCCGGTCGAACAGCACGTCCTCGACCAGTTCCAGCAGGTCGGCCGGGATGTCCTCGTACACCGCGAGCTGGCCTGCGTTGACGATGCCCATGTCCAGCCCGGCCCGCACCGCGTGCAGCAGGAACGCCGAGTGCATGGCCTCGCGCACGATGTCGTTGCCGCGGAAGGAGAAGGAGAGGTTCGAGATGCCGCCGCTGGTCCGCGCGCCGGGACAGCGCTGCTTGATCCTGGGCAACGCGTCGATGAACGCCTTGGCGTATCCGTTGTGCTCGGCGATGCCGGTGGCCACGGCCAGCACGTTCGGGTCGAACACGATGTCGTCGGCCGGGAAGCCGACCTCCTTGGTGAGCAGGTCGTAGGCGCGCCCGCAGATGGCCACCTTGCGGTCGGCGGTGTCGGCCTGGCCCTGCTCGTCGAAGGCCATCACCACCACGCCCGCGCCGTAGTCGCGGATCTTGCGGGCCTGCTCGAGGAAGGGCTCCTCGCCCTCCTTGAGGCTGATCGAGTTGACAACGCCCTTGCCCTGCACGCACTTGAGGCCGGCCTCCAGCGCGCTCCACCGCGAGCTGTCGATCATGATCGGGATCCGGGCGACCTCGGGCTCGGTCGCGACCAGGTTCAGGAACGTGGTCATCGCCTGCTCGCTGTCCAGCAGGTCGGCGTCCATGTTCACGTCGAGCAGGTTGGCGCCGCCGCGCACCTGCTCCAGCGCCACGTCCACCGCGGCCTGGTGGTTGTCGCTCTCGATCAGCCTGCGGAACCGCTTGGACCCGGTGACGTTGGTGCGCTCGCCGATCATCACGAACCCGGTGTCCGCGCCGATCTCGAAGGGCTCCAGCCCGCTGAACCGGGTGTGCCCGGCGATCCTCGGCAGCTGCCTTGGCGCGACGCCCTGAACCGACGACGCGATCTTCGCGATGTGCGCGGGCGTGGTGCCGCAGCAGCCGCCGACGATGTTCACGATGCCGGCCTGGGCGAACTCGCCCATCAGCCCACCGGTCTGCTCGGGCGTCTGGTCGTAGCCGCCGAACGCGTTGGGCAGGCCGGCGTTGGGGTGCGAGGCGACGTAGGTGCCGGCCAACCGGGACAGCTCGGCGATGTGCGGACGCATCTCGGTCGCGCCCAGCGAGCAGTTCACGCCGACGACCAGCGGATTCGCGTGCTCGATGGAACTCAGGAACGCCTCGACGGTCTGCCCGGACAGCGTCCGCCCGCTCAGGTCGACGATGGTCACCGAGATCCACAGCGGCAGGTCCGGCGCGACCTCCCGAGCCGCCGAGATCGCGGCCTTGGCGTTGAGCGTGTCGAAGATCGTCTCGATCAGCAGCAGGTCGACGCCGCCCTCGGCGAGCGCGGAGATCTGCTCGGCGTAGGCGTCGCGCACCTGGTCGAACGAGACCGCCCGGTACGCCGGGTCCTCGACCTTCGGCGAGAGCGAGAGCGTCACGTTCAACGGCCCGATCGATCCGGCCACGAACCGCCCGCCCGCCTCGTCGGCCGCCTGCCGGGCCAGTCGCGCGCCCTCGGTGTTCATCTCGCGCACCAGGTGTTGCAGCGCGTAGTCGGCCTGGCCGATCGAGGTCGCGGTGAAGGTGTTCGTGGTGGTGATGTCGGCGCCCGCGTCCAGGTACTGCCGGTGCACGTCGAGCACCACGTCCGGCTTGGTCAGGTTCAGCAGATCGGGGTCGCCGGTCACATCGTGGGAATGGTTGCGCAGCGAATCGTCGAGATAGTCCTCGGGGGACAGTTTCGCGTTCTGGAACATGGTGCCCCAGGCGCCGTCCAGCACCGCGATGCGCGAGTCGAACAGGCGGCGCAGGGCATCAGTCCGTTCGCCGTGGTTGCCTGATGTCTGCACGCGCGCACCTCCCAGATGTGTGGGAGGCGCCCTTGTCGCTGATCGATCCGGCCGAGCGTGGCGGGCGAAACGCCCGTTGCAGCGCCTCTCGGCCTGCCGATGAATATACTCCGATGCCTTGCGGCGGCGGGAACCTCTCGTGCCCGGCTCGATTCGGCCTTGATCCACGCGGGCCGGATTCGCTTACCGCGCGCCGATCGGCCCGATGACCACCGTGTTCACGTCGACGCCTGCCGGTTGGCTCCGTGTCCACATTATGGAATCGGCCCGCCGATCCCACCTCGCTCGCCGGTGACCAGAAGCTTGAGCGGCCGCCAACTCAAGCGTTTAGGCTCGACCCATGGTGGACACGGTCGAGCGGCTGACCATCGGCCAGGTGGCGGAGCGCACCGAGCTGAGCGTGCACGCGCTGCGCTTCTACGAGCGCGAGGGACTGCTCGCCAACCCGGTTCGCCGGGACGGCGCGGGTCGGCGGGTGTACGACGAGTCGGATGTCGAATGGCTCAACATCTGCGGCCGGCTGCGCGCCTCCGGCATGCCGCTGCGCGCGATCCGCGAGTACGCCGAACTCGTGCGGGCCGGCACCGGCAACGAACTCGCCCGGCTGAACCTGCTCCGCGAACACCAGGAACGCGTGGCGGCCCAGATGCGCGAACTCACCGAGTGCTACGAGCTGATCAGCTACAAGGTCAGGATCTACGAGAAGCACGTGGCCGAGGGCGACGCCGACCAGCTGTGGAATCCGGAACGCGCCGACTGACTCATTCGCCCGGCCGCAGCGTGTGCAGGTGCGCGATGGCCAGGTCGATGGCGACCTCCAGCGGCGCGGTCTCGCGGCGGGCGTGGCTGAGCAGCAGGCCGCCCTGCACCGCGACCAGCAGCGCCAGCGCGAGCTGGTCCGGGTCGGCCTCCGCGCGCAGCTCGCCCCGATCGCGCATGGCGGCGATGCCGCGCCGCAGCATCTCCTCCCAGCGCGCGAACGACGCGGCCAGCTCGCCGCGCGCGTGCTCGTCGGTCTCGGCCAGCTCGCCGGCCAGCGTGCCGAGCGGGCAGCCGCCGATGTTGTCGCGTCCGCGCTGCGACCCGACCAGCTCGTCGCGCCAGTCCTGCAGCGCGGCGAAGCTGTCCAACCGGTCCAGCGGCCTGGCCTGGGATCCCAGCACGCCGTCGGCCAGCGCGTCGATCACCGCGTGGACCAGGGCTTGTTTGTCGGCGAAGTAGTGGTAGAGCTGCGAGGGCCCGACGTTGGCGGCGGCCTGCACGTCGGCGATCGTGGTCCGGCCGACGCCCTGGTCGAGCATGAGCCGGGCGGCGGCGACCACGATCCGCTCGCGGGTCGCCCGCCCCTTCGCCGTCAACCGATGCCGGCTCGCCCCTCGCATGCTCCGACTCTACCAAGTTCTAGAGTCGACGCTCCATTTTATCGCACCATCGCGAAGAACTTCCGCACGTCCCCGGCCAGCACGTCGGGTACCTCCATCGCGCAGAAATGCCCGCCGACCGCGTCCGTCGGCCAGTGGATGATCGTGTTGTGCCGCTCGGCGATCGACCGCACCCCGGGCGGCCCGGAGTACACGCCGGTCGGCACCAGGTTCTGCCCGACCGGCCAGGCGAACCGGGTGCTGTCGTACATCGGCCACGACGAGGTGCCCGACGTCGCGGTGAACCAGTACACGCTCGCGTTGGTCAGCAGCAGGTCGCGGTCGATCGCCTGGTCCGGAGTGTCCACAGTGAACCCGAACTCGCCGAACTTCTGCATCAGCCAGGCCAGCAGGCCGACCGGCGAGTCCTGCCAGCCGTAGCTGAAGGTCTGCGGCGCGGCCCGCAACAGCCCGTGGTGGTCGACACTGTGCCGGGCGAACTCGAGATCGGCTTCGTCGGGCACACCGAGTCCACTATGGACATAGACGCCGACGACCTGTTCGGGCGCGGCCTTGGCCACCTCCGGCGCCACGTACGCGCCGAGGTCGCCGCCCTGCGCGCCGTAGCGCGAATATCCGAGCCTGCGCATCAGCTCGGCCCACATCCGACCGACCCGCTCGACCGTGAACCCGGTCGAGGTCGGCGCCTGGGAGAAACCGAACCCCGGCACCGAGGGCACCACCACGTGGAAGTCCTTCCGCAACCGCCCGATCAACGCGCTGAACTCGACGAACGAGTTCGGCCAGCCGTGCGTGAGGATCAGCGGCAACGCGTCCGGCGCGGCCGAGCGCACGTGCAGGAAGTGCACGTCCAACCCGTCGATCTCGGTCATGAACTGCGGAAACTCGTTCAGCTCGGCCTCCCGCGCCCGCCAGTCGTAGCCGTCGCGCCAGTACTCGGCCAGCTCGCGCAGGTAGGCCACGGGCACGCCGCGCTGCCACCCCTGCCCCGGCAACTGCCGCGGCCACCGTGTCCGGGCCAGCCGATCCCGCAGGTCAGCCAGCTCGTGATCATCGATGTCAATCCGAAACGGAACAATCTCGTCGCTCATGAACCCAAGCTAGAGTCCATATAGGTCAGCTTCGGTCCTACTTGACGGGCAGAATTCCCCCATGGCCGAAACCTCCGCCCGCCTGCTCCGGCTGCTCTCCCTCCTGCAGACTCCGCGCGAATGGCCGGGCAGCGAACTGGCCGAGCGGCTCGCGGTCAGCCCGCGCACCGTGCGCCGCGACATCGACCGGCTACGCGACCTCGGCTACCCGGTCGAGGCGTCGATGGGCGCGACCGGCGGATATCGCCTGGTCGCGGGCTCGGCAATGCCACCGCTGCTGGTCGACGACGACGAGGCGGTGGCCATCGCGGTCGGCCTGAGCACGGCGGCCCGGCAGGCGGTGGAAGGAATGGCCGAGGCGGCGCTGCGCGCGTTGGCCAAGCTCGAACAGGTGCTCCCGGCCCGGCTGCGCTACCGCGTCGGCACCCTCGGCGCGGCCACCGTGCCGATGACCGCGCTGGCCGGCGAGGCGCCGGTCGAACCGGCCGTGCTCACCGTGCTCGCCGCCGCCATCGCCAATCGCGAACGGGTCCGGTTCGGCTACCGGGACGAGCCTCGCCTGGTCGAACCGCATCGTCTGGTGGCCGCCGGCCATCGCTGGTACCTGCTCGGCCACGACGAGCAGCGCGCGGACTGGCGCGTCTTCCGCGTCGACCGGCTCACCGACCCGACCGCGACCGGCGCCCGCTTCGCCCCGCGCGATATCCCCGGCGGCGACCCCGCGCGCTACGTGCGCGAGCGCCTGCTCACCCTGGCGCCCACCCACCGCGCCCTGGTCACCGTGCACGCGCCGGCCACCGATCTGCGCACCGCGTTCGTCCGGCCCGCCGAGCTCACCGCCATCGACGAGCACACCACCCGCGTGCACACCGCCGCCGACACCCTCGACTGGCTCGCGTTCCGCCTGCTGGGCCTCGGCACCGCGTTCGTCGTGCACGAGCCGGCCGAACTGGTCGAGCACCTGCGCACCCTCGCGACCCGCATCGAGCACGCGGTAAGCCGCTCGCCAACGCCGCCGGAAACAGGCAAGGTGAAACAGTGACCGAACCCAAGTACCGACAGGTCAAAAAGCAACTGGTCGCCGAACTGACCGACATCCCGCTGGGCAGGCCGATCCCGCCCGAGCGCGAACTGGCCGACCAGTTCGCGGTGGCCCGGTCCACGATCCGCAAGGCCATCGCCGAACTCACCGCCGAGGGCAGGCTGCTGCGCACGCACGGCAAGGGCACCTTCGTCACCGAGCCGCAGCAGATCCAGCGGCTGCCGCTGGCGATGACCTCCTACACCGAGTTCATGCGCGGGCACGGCCGGGTCCCGTCCTCCAGCCTGCTCGAACTCCGCACCGTCCCGGCCGACGACGAACTCGCGCACCGCCTCGCCGTCGCGGTCGGCTCCCGGGTGCTGCGCATCGGCCGGCTCCGCCTGGCCGACGGCCTTCCGGTCATGGTCGAGACCACGCACGTGTCCCTGGTGCGCTTTCCCGGCCTGCGCCGCTACGTCACCCCGGATGCCTCGCTCCACCAGATCCTGGCTGCCCGCTTCGGCGTCGAACTCCCCGGCGCGGAGAAGTCCCTGGAGACCGCGCTCGCCGGCCCGGTCGAGGCGCGGCTGCTGGATGCCCAGGTCGGCCAGCCGATGCTGGTCATTCGCAGGCAGTCCTTCGACACCCACGACCGCCCGGTCGAATGGGCCCGCTCGATCCTGCGCGGCGACCGGTACAAGTTCCAGCACACCACCGACGCGTAGGTACGGTTGGCCCATGACCGCCAGGGTGGAGCACATCGTCACGTCCGGCACGTTCCACCTCGACGGTGGCGCCTGGGACGTGGACAACAACGTCTGGCTGATCGGCGACGACAAGGAGGTCCTGGTCGTCGACGCCGCCCACGACGCGGACGCGATCGCCGACGCCGTCGGCAACCGGCAACTCGTCGCGATCGTCTGCACCCACGCGCACGACGACCACGTCAACGCCGCGCCCGCGCTGGCCGAGCGCACCGGCGCGCCCGTCCTGCTGCACCCGGCCGATCTCGTGCTCTGGCAGCTGACCCACCCGGACCGCGCGCCGAGCGGCGAACTGGCCGACGGCCAGACCATCACCGTCGCCGGCACCGAACTGCATGTCCTGCACACGCCGGGCCACGCCCCCGGCGCGGTGTGCCTCCACGCGCCGAGCCTCGGCCTGGTGTTCACCGGCGACACGCTGTTCTCCGGCGGTCCCGGCGCGACCGGCCGCTCCTACAGCGACTTCGACACGATCGTCGCCTCGATCAGGACCCGGCTGTTCACCCTGCCACCCGAGACGATCGTGCACACCGGCCACGGCGCCGACACCACCATCGCCGAGGAAATTCCCAGTATCTAGCCGTATCTCCTATGGCAAGGGTCATGATCCTCCACGCCACCGACCGGAATGCCGTCGATCGTCACCAACGTTGATCGTCAGTAGGTGCTGTCCATCGCGTGGTTCGCCGGGAGGTCGACGATGTCCGTCCAACAGCCGACCCGCACCATCTCCTACGGTTCCGACCCGTTCCAGTCCGGCGATCTTTATCTGCCGCCGGGCACCGGCCCGTTTCCGGTCGTGGTGCTGATCCACGGCGGCTACTGGACCGCGCCGGGAGACCGAACCCAGCTGACCGGGCTCGCGGAAGACCTGTGTGCCAAGGGATACGCGGTCTGGAACATCGACTACCGCACCGTCGGCACGCCGGGCGCGGGCTGGCCCGGCTCCTTCCAGGACGTCGCGTCCGCCCTCGACGCGGTCGCCGATCTGGACCGCGCGCTGGACTGGCGCAACGTGATCACCGTCGGCCATTCGGCAGGCGGCCAACTCGCGGTCTGGGCGGCCAGCCGGCCGGATCTGCCCAAGCAGGCGCCCGGTTTCGCGCCGAGGGTGCGGCCGATCGCGGCCGTCTCCATCGCCGGCATCCTCGACCTGGTCGCCGCCGACGCCGACCGGAGCGGCCCGGGCGGGGTGCTGCCCGACCTGCTCGGCGGCCACGCCGCCGAATACCCCGAGCGCTACGCCT
>DATFHN010000142.1:0-20518 GCA_035248365.1 Pseudonocardiaceae bacterium
GATCGCAACTTTCGATCAACAGTTAATGATGTGGATCACCAGATTTTCGCCCATTTTGGTCGTTTAGCTCTGTTTGCAGCCTTGGATGCGATATCCGGTTTATGTCCATCGTTGCAGGTGGGAAGGGCTCTGCGGCACACCCTGTGGGGGTGGTTGTGAAGATGGACACAATATCTAGGGTTTTAGTAGGTGCGCGCTCAACTTTCACTCAGCAGAGGGGATCGGTGGCGGACAGTTTCGTCGACAGCGAACAGGGCCATTGACTGGACAGTCGACGAGACTACGTGCATTCGACCCATCGGCCGTTGGTCACGCTGCGTGATCATGGTGCGCAGGGCCGGGCCGCGTCCGATCGGGTGATCCGACCCACTAGGGTGCTCCGGCATGGGTAGCGACGAAACCAGCTTTGTGCAATGGCGGGAACGGGCCAAGGACGAGCGCAAGAGCACCGGTAGCAAGACCGGTCTCATCATCGGTGTCGCGGTGGCTCTCGTGGTGATCGTCGCGGTCGCGATCATCCTGCTCACGTAGAACTGATCTTCAGCACGGCCAGCGCGGCGCGTCGAGCGCCGTGTTCTTCCGCATGGCCGAAAAACCCAGCGCGCCGGCCTGCGTGCAGAACTGGTCGTTGCTCAGCTGGTACTCCACCTCGAAGACCGCCTTGCCCGCCTTGATGAACGGCGAGAGCTGATCGCACTCGGAGTACTCGAAACACTGCTCGTCGATGGCGAAATCGAATACGCCCACGAGCTGCGGCACCTGGCCGAGGTCGTTCTTGAGGCCGATGGACAGGCCGAGGCCGTGCGCGAGGCCGGCCAGCATCTGGTTGTAGCGCAACTGGTCGGCCGCGGTGAGCGGGAAGCCGGTCTGACTGGTGTAGGCGTCGACCAGGTCGGCCTCGATCCCGTCGAACCCCTTGGCCTTACACGCGGCGAAGCGCGCGGCCATGATCGGCTGCAGCACGGCGAGTTGCCGGATGTCCAGCCACTGCTCACCTGGCCAGCCGTCCTGACTGCCCAGCACGGTGCTGGGAAACGCGTTCTCGTCCGGCCGGAAGTTCTCCCAGGCGCCGGTGTTCACATAGCAGATCACCTTGCGGCCCTTGGCATGCAGCGCCGCCACGGTCGCCGCGTCGGTGTAGGTGCTGTCCACGTCGTAGACGGGCACGTCCACGCTGGTGTCCACCGGGTTGGTCAGCTGCCACTGCCACTGCGTGCCCGGCTTGGGGATCCAGCGGACCTGCTGGGCCTGCGTCATGGTTCTGGGTGCGGGGGTGGTGGTCGACGGCGGCGGGGGCGGGGTCGCGGTGGGTGCCTGCGGGGGAGTGCTGGTGGTCGTCGCCGCTGTGCTGGTGGTGGGCTGGGGCGCCGGCTCGGGCCGGGCGTCCGGCTGACTCGCGCAGCCGGCCAAGGCCAGGGCTACGGCGAAACCGACGCTCAGGAGCCGATGGCTCATCCGCGCCAGCCCGCGGTGCTCGGCGCGTGCGGAAAGTCGGCGGGGAGCCCGGCCCACGGGTTGGGCGGCGTGCGGTCGGTTCGGTAGATGCTGCCCACGTTGCGTTCGACGGCGAGCGCCTCGATCGGGCCCGCGACGGTCGGCGGGCAGTCGTAGAGCAGGTGGAAGAAACAGTCGGCCGGGTGGTCGTGCACCCAGCTCGGCACGTCCAGATCGAGGAACGCGGGCAGCGTGCCCTCGAAGGTGCCGAGCAGATCGGCGTGCTCGGCGTACTCCGGCGCGGGGTGCGTGCCGTGGTTGAACGCGATCACGTCGGCACCGAACGCGCGGCACTGCGCGGCGATCATGCCGTACTGGCGCACGTGCTCGATGCCGCTGGCGGCGCGGTCCAGGAACACGTTGCGCACCCCGTACCACTCCCAGTACCGGTGCAGCTCCGCGAGAATCTGGTCGCCCGGCCTGCGGCCGTAGTCGCTGTCGATGTACCCGGCGACCGGCGCGCCGCCCGCCTGCACGTCCCGGACCACGTCGACGAACGCGTGGTCCGGGAAGTCCCCGGTGCCGTTGGCCACGTTGAGCACGACCAGTCGCAGGTCCGTGGCCATCGCGGCCAGCCTGGCCCAGTCCGCCGCGGCGAGCGCGGGATGGAAGTACGCGGGCACCACCGGGTTGTGATTCATGCTGCTGACCGCCAGAGGTCGAGGAGCGAGTCGATGAGTTCGACCCGCGGTTTCCAGCCCAGTGCGGTGCTGATCGCCGTGATGTCGGCTTGCTGCCAGGCCACCGCGGCGGATCGGCTCGATCCCGCCGAGGATTCGAACACCGTACCGCCGAATCCGGCGATGTCCACCAGTCTGTCCACAATGGACCTGATTTGCGTGCCGACGCCACTGGCCAGGTTCAGCACCGGACGATCGAGAGCGGTCGCGTTGATCGAGGCCAGCACGGCTTCGGCGATGTCCCGTACATCGACGAAATCCCGCACCGAATCCAGTGGCCCCATGCTGATGTCGTCCCCGTCGGCGAGCGCTCGGCGCAGTTCCCGCACCACCCGGCCCGGAAAACTGCCGGCCGGAGCGTTCGGTCCGATCGGGTTGAACACCCGCACTACCACCGCGTCCAGCCCGGCCCGCCGGCCCAGCACGACCAGCCGGGTACCGGCCAGTTTGCTGTGCCCGTAGGCGCCGACCGGCTCGCCGGCGACGTCCTCGGTGACCGGCACGCCGACTTCGGTCGCCCCGTATTCGGCAGCCGACCCGAGATGGATCAGCCGGGCGCCAGGGCGGATCCGCACCAGCGCGGAGACCAGGTTGGCCGGGCCGGTCGCGTTGGCCGCGGTCAGGTCGGCTTCGCTGCCGCCGACCGCGCCCGCGCAGTTCACCACGATGTCGGGCCGCTCACCGGCCAGAATCGCGTCCAGCGCGCTGACATCGGTGTTCGCGATGTCCAGCCGGAGGTCCAGCCCGCCCGATGGCGCGGACCGGGACGCGGTCCGCACCATCAGGTCCGGCTGGGTTCTCAACAGGTCGAGCACGTTCCGGCCCAGATAGCCGCCGGCCCCGATCACCAACACTCGACGCATCGCGGCGCTACGCCCCTTTCAGCAGGTGCCCGCGAATACCGCTGAACTCCGCGTTCGCCTTGTCGTAGTCGTCCGGGCGGCCGATGTCGAGCCAGTAACCGCTGAAGTCGTACTCCTGCGGCGAGTGCTCCTGGGACAGCAGATCGAGCACCAGCTCGTCGAAACCGAGCGGGATGCCGACCGGGTAGTCGGCCAGCGTGGCCTTGCTCATCCCGTACACGCCCATGCTGACCCGGTAGTCCAGGGTCGGCTTCTCGGTGAACTCGATGATCTTGCCCTGGTAGGTGTTGAGCACGCCGAAGTCGATCTTGACGTGCCGCTTGTAGGTGGCCACCGTCAACGGCGCGCCGCTGGTCACGTGGTTGGTCAGCAGCTCGGCGTAGTCGAGGTCGGTGAGCACGTCGCCGTTCATCACCACGAAGTAGTCCGGCAGCTTGTCCAGGATCTGCAGGACCGGGCCGATCGTGCCGAGCGGCTCGTTCTCGGTGGTGTAGTCGATGGTCATGCCCCAGCGGCTGCCGTCCCCGACGTAGGAACGGATCAGGTCCCCGAGGTAACCGATGGCCAGCGTGACGCTGTCGAACCCGTGCTGGGACAGTTGGCGCAGCACGATGTCCAGGATGGAGAACTCGTCGCCGATCGGCACGAGCGGCTTGGGAAGTCTGGTGGTGTAGGGGCGAAGGCGAACGCCTTTGCCGCCGGCCAGGATGACCGCGTGCATGGCTTCTCCTTACTGGTTGTAGATACCGGGCTTGTATCTGGCCAGGTTGGCCGGCTCGCGGAACCATTCGATGGTCCGTTCGAGACCGGCGTCCCTGCTGTGCTGCGGCTGCCATCCGGTGCGCTCGCGGAGCTTGCTCGCGTCCGCGATCAACCGCTGCACCTCGGAGTTCTTGGGCCGGATGCGTTGCGCGTCTTCGGTGATGTCGACGTCACGGTCCATCAGCCTGCTGATGTCGGCAGCGACCTGGCCGATGGACACCTCCTCGCCGGTTCCCGCGTTGAACAGTTCCCCGACCACAGCGGAGGCCGGTGCGGTGCCCACTGTCACGAACGCCGCCGCGGTGTCCTTGACGTAGAGGAAATCGCGGGTGGGGTCGAGAGCGCCGAGCTTGATCTCGCTCGCCCCGGCGGCGATCTGGCTGATCACGGTGGGGATGACCGCGCGCGCGGACTGGCGCGGGCCGAAGGTGTTGAACGGCCGGAGTGTCACCGCGGGCACTCCGAAGCTGAGGTGGTAGCTCTCCACGAGCTTGTCCGCGCCGAGTTTCGACGCCGCGTAGGGCGACTGGGCCTGGAGCGGATGCGACTCGGCGATCGGCACGGTGCGCGCGGTGCCGTAGGTCTCCGAGGTGGAGGTGTGGATCAGGCGCGGGGTTTCCCTGGCCCGGGCCGCGTCCAGGATGTTCATCGTGCCGATCACGTTGGTGTCCACATAGGAACGCGGCGCCCGGTAGGAGTACGGGATCGCGATCAGCGCGGCCAGGTGGTAGACGGCTTCGGCGTCGTCCACGAGTTCCGCCGCCGATTGCTGATCACGCACGTCACCGAGCACGACGTCGACCGACGCCATCACGTCGGCGGGCAGCGTGTCCAGCCACCCCCACGAACCGAACGAGTTGTACAACACCATCGCCCTGACCCGGTGGCCGCGCTCGACGAGCGCCTCCACCAGGTGGGAGCCGATGAACCCCTCGGCTCCGGTCACCGCGACTACCCCGGCCATTTCGCGTTCCTCTCGTAGATCATTGACTGTGCTTGCTTGCTTTTCCGAGTACGACACCGCTGTGCACGAGCAGCGCGGCCAGCAGGCCGATGGAGCAGAGCAGTTGGATGCGCATGGCGATCGCCTGCGGATCGGCCAGCGCGAGCAGGAATTCGGCGCCCAGCGCGAGCGCGCACCAGATCAGCACGCCGGTCGTGCCTGCGCAGGTCTGGGTGAGCAAGGCCAGGAACAGCGCGCCGCCGAGCGCGACATAACCGGCGAAGTCCGGCACATCGCTCCACTGTGGAGGGTTGCCGATCGCGGCGCCGATGCCGACCACCGCGATCATCAGAATCGCGGCCATGCCCAGGTACTCGCCCAGCGCCCTGGCCAGCACCAGCCGGGATCGCCCGGTGAACTCGGTGACCCGGCGAGTGCGTTGCAGCAGCTCGAAGATGCGGCCCCGGTAGCGGTAGAGCTGAAGCTCGGCCGCGCCCATGGACAGCGACAGCGGGAGGGTGCCGATCAGCGTGGTCGCGTCCGCGGCCTGGATGCCCGGGAACAGTCGCGGCGCGATCAGCGGGAAGACGAGCAGGCCGATGACCAGCAGGCCGAACAGGGCGTACGGGCTGGCCGCGCGCAGTTCGCCGAACCGGACCAGCCGGCGGTTCGGCTTCGGCCGGGGCCAGCTGGTCTTCCACACCGCGAATCCGGTGGCCAGCAACAAAGTCGCGCCGAGGGACAGCCAGGCCGCCAGGCGTAACTGTTCCGGCTGGCCGGTCAGCAGGTAGATCGCGGACACCAGCACCCCGGGCGCCAGCGCGGCACACAGCCACAGTTCGGCACCGGCGACCAGCAGCACGGTCGCGGCCAGCAGGTAGCCGCCCTGCCCGGCCGCGAACCACTGGATCGCGGTGGATTCGCCGGACAGGATCGCGGTCAGCACCACCACCGCGACCAGCACCAGCCCGAACACCCCCAGCCCGGCCCGCAACAGCCAGCGCGAACCGTCCAGGTCACGCCGGCTGCGCCGGGAATGCCCGAGGTAGGACAGGCCCTGGCTGGCCGGCCAGGACACCAGCATCGAGGTGACCAGGAGCAGCAGCGCGCCCCGGTCCACCATCAGCCCGGAGGCCACCGGATAACACAGCGCGGGCAGCGCGAACAGCAGGCTGTGCAGCACGTGCTTGCCGATCGTGGTGCGCCACGGATTCGTCGATTGCGCCGGTTCGTCCGGTTGGCGTTTCGTTTGGCGGAACAACTCCTCGGCCAGCGCGAACACGTCCGGGAAGCCGTAGCGCACCCGCGTCGCCTGGTCGGATAGTCCGTCCATTTCCAGCCCCGCCGCGATTTCCAGCGGGTCGACCGCGTTGGCGCACAACGGTGCGAACCGCTCCGCCAACTCGCCAAGAGGCTCGGCCAGGTTCAGCGCGCCCGCCCACTGCACCGTGGTGTACGCGGTCCGCTGTTCCCTGGCCCTGCGTCTGTCCGGCTCGTTCAATTCGCCGGAGACCCGCTCGATCTCCGGCACGCCTGCTGCGCCCATTACTGGTTCGCCCCCGCACGTACTGCCTGCTTGTCCCCAGCCGACATCGGTTGTGCACCGAGACCCCGGTACAGCTCGTCGAACGTGCCGACGGCACGGTCGACGGTGAAGTACTCCAACACCCTCGCGCGCGCGGCCGCCCCCAGCCGTGCCCGCAAGCCATCGTCGGCGAGGAGTTTCAGGCATGCCTTGGCCATCGCGGTCGGGTCCCGCGGCGGCACCACGATCCCGGTCTCGGCCACTGCCTCCGACACCCCGCCGACGTCGGTGGCGACACACGGGCGCCCGACCGTCATCGCCTCGATGACC
The DNA here is from genome assembly GCA_035248365.1 of Pseudonocardiaceae bacterium. GTDB lineage: Bacteria > Actinomycetota > Actinomycetes > Mycobacteriales > Pseudonocardiaceae > CAJCJE01. The sequence goes on from DATFHN010000142.1 coordinate 6,598, forward strand.
GTGTACGGGAACCCCTCGGAAATGCTGGACAACACCACGACGTGCCCGGCGACGTAGGCGTCGCGGATCTCGGCGACCCGGCCCTCGAACGCGCACACGTCGCTGATGCCGAGTTCCTCGGCGAGCTTCTCGCACCGCTCCAGGTACGGTTTCCCACCGGCCGGGGTGCCACCGAACATGCGCAGCCGCGCGTCGGGCATCTCCTTGTGCACGATGGCGAAGGCCCGCAGCAGCGTCTCGATGTCCTTGATCGGGTCGACCCGGCCGGCCCAGCTGACGGTCGGAATCTCCGGCTCGGCTTCGACCTGCGGAAAGTCGTCCGGCTCGACTCCGTTGTAGACGGTGCGGATGATCTCGTGGCGGGCGCCGAGGCGTTCTTCCCAGCGCGCGTTGTACATGTTGCCGGGCGCGATCATCCCGGACTCGGTGTAGCCGAGCACACACACCCGGCGGAAGAACGCGAGTTGCAGGGCCTTCACCGACCAGCGATACGGATTGCCTCGATACCCCAGATACCGTTCGCGCAGATAGACCCCGTGCTCGGTGAGCAGGATCGGGCTGCCATGGACCCATTTCGCGGTCAGCGCGGGCAACACCGCGAGACCGTTTGCGACACAATGCGAAGCGCTGACCTGCACCGGCGGCGTGGCCAGCGGCCGTAACGCGTGCTCAAGCAGTTGTAAGCCGAGCATGGCGTCGTGCACGGTCGGTGCGGGCAATGCGCCGGCCGACTCGGCGACCTGGTGGTGCCATGCCTCGGTCAACGCGCGTAAGGCGTCCTCGCCGCGCATGGCCGCGGTCAGGTCTTCTTCCATCGCGAACTCGAACACCGCGCGCAGCACCGGCGAAAACCGGGTCTGGCCCAGCGCAGATGTGTCCATCAGCACGTCGAGGAATTCGGTGATGAGCGGGCGGAAACGGCGGGCGGCGGTGCGGCCGAAGCGCGGTCCGCCGCGCGGCTGGCCCCACAGCGGGATCTTGGTGACCGAGCGCACGTTGTCCGGTAACGGCCAGGCCAGGCCTTCGTCGCCGGTGCCGACCAGGGCGACCAGTTGAAACGAGTAGTCCGCCATGCCGCGAACCAGTTGGTCACACCACACGCTGACCCCGCCGTGGCTGTGCGGATAGGTGCCCTCGGTCATCAGCGCGACGTCCATCGTCATGCGCTCAGGGCTGGCTCAACAATGACGGCACACGACAATCGCGCGGTCATTGTTACCCCCGCGGCCCAAGGCGTGTGCGCTCGGCCGTCCAATTCCACCCTTAACTCCGTTCACCGAAGTAATTTTCGCGCATGGTCGTTTACCGCAGCAGACCAGCGGGCGCTGAAGTCCACCTGAAGAAAGCAGGGATGTGTGCCCTCGGGGATGTCTTGGCGCCTTGGCTATCGCACGAGGGCGCCATCCGTTACAGCAGCGTGAAACGGGCTATATCGACAGAATCTCGGCAAATTGATGAGCGTTTTCAGGTCACCCGGCTGGCCCAGCAAGTCACGTCAGAGTGTTACTGGTTGTGGGAACGCCCACGCAGAGTTGACTCCATAGGCTAGGCACTATCGGACATATCGCCTGTTCTCTTGGCTAAAGTCGGCACCGCTGTGATGGTTCGTTGCTCGAACCGATACGGAGAGTAGAAACTAGCATCGTCTACCGTTTGGTCACGCTCGGATAACGGTTGGCTGGGCAAATGGTGGGAACGGAAGTGGATCTCAACGGTAGTGATGAATTCGGACAATGGTCATCACGAACAAGAGATGAACGACACTTCGTGTTTGCGTAAAAGCGCTGATCGCCTGCTGATTTGGTCCACTGGCCGGACCAACCGTTTTGGGTGCTGGTTAACCGTGCGTGGGAATTTCTGGTAATTTTTGGCCCGACCACCAGTCGGACAGCGCCGTTCGAGTGGTTTCTCCCCGGACTCTGTTCGACATTGTGGGATATCCGGCTGTCGGGTGAAACGCATAGCGCCGTCCGGACGATGTGCTCGGCGAGATGTCGCCCGTGCGGTGCGCTCTGCGCCGCCCCGATCCCACGTTCTCCCGACTGTGCCCCTAGTCGTGGGTAAGTCGTTGCCTGGAAAGGGTTCCCGGTGAAGAAGTTCGCGCCTTGGTTGAAATATGGTGGTGTGGCCACCGCGGCGACGGTCGCCTTGTTGTCGGTCGTCACCGTCAGCGCATCGGCGGCGACCCCGCAGCAGCTGGACCTCAAGGTGCTGCTGATCGGTGGTGAGGCCGGCGACCCGACGACAGCCGCGTGGCAGTCCGCGCTGACCAGCGAAGGCGTGCCGTTCACGCTGGCCTCCGCGTCCGGCAGCTACGGCGCGGAAACGGTCACTCTGCCCGCCTTGAGCAGTGGCAGCGTCGGCGACTACAACGGCGTGATCTTCGCCGACTCGCCTGCCGCGTTCGCCGCGTCCTCGCTCACCGCGCTGGACAGCTACGAAGGCACCTTCCACGTCCGTCAGCTCGACGGCTACAGCTACCCGTTCCTCGGCGAAACCGACGCCAGCGCCGGTGCCCTCGACGGCACGACCGGCACGCTCACCTCGACCGCGCTGGCCGCGCTGCCCGAGTTGAAGGGCCCGATCCCGTTCGACACCGGCACCTACGGTTACCCGGCGACCGCGAACTCCGGCGCGCCGCTCACCCCGTGGCTGACCAACTCCGCGGGCCAGGTGCTCGCCGGCGTCTACCAGCACCCAGGCTCCGACGCCCAGTCCGGCGTGTCGGAACTCCAGCTCAACTTCGACTACAACAGCGCCAGCCTGCAGTTCCTGCTGCTGGCGCCCGGCCTGATCAACTGGGTGACCCAGAACACCCACCTCGGCCTGTACCGCAACTACTTCGGTGAAGACGTCGACGACGTGATGATCGCCGACAACGAGTGGAGTTCGCAGTACCAGTGCACCCCGGCGGCCACCGACCCGGTCGACGTCGGCTGCCCGGCAGCGGCCCAGGGCAACCCGGCCTACGGCCCGCCTGACCAGCAGATGACCGCGGCCGACGTGGCCTATGTCGCCAACTGGGAAGCGCAGACCGGCATCAAGCTGGAGTTCGCGTTCAACGCGGCCGGCGCCTGCTCCGCGCCGTCGGCCACGACCGAGTCCACCGCGAACTGCACCGGTAGCACGGTCGACAACGGCACCACCTACACCGACCCCGGTGTCGACGTCGACCCGAGCAACCCCAACGACGCCGCCTACATCAACGCGCTGCTGGCCAACCAGGCCGACTTCAACTGGATCACGCACACCTGGTCGCACCTCTACCTCGGCTGCAACGTGTGGCAGCCGCTGGCGACCAACCCGATCGGCAGCAACAGCAGCGGTTCGCTGGCCGCGGGCACCTACACCTACGAGGTCGCCGCGACCACCGCCTACGGCGAGTCCGAGCCGTCGACCCCGCAGACCGTGACCGTCGGGGCCAACGGTGAAGCCGTGCTGAGCTGGCCGGACGCCACCAACGGCGGCGGGCCCAGTTTGTCCACTTTGGAATCCGAGTTCTCCGGCGGCACCGGCTTCTGGGGTTACAGCATCTACCGTCAGGACCCGGGCTCGTCCACGTTCGGCCTGGTCGGTCAGATCCCGGAAGACAGCTCGGGCGCACTGTCCACGTACTACTTCCTGGACAACGGCACCACCGCCCCCGGTGCGGGCCCGGAGACCACCGACTCCTACCCGACCGCGACCAACCCGGGCATCGAGTGCGCGGGCAGCAACGGCAACGACTGGACCCCGGCCACCGCGACCGACCCGACCACCAGCATCGAGGGCCAGATCGGCCTCGACGTGGCGTTCGCCAAGAACAACGGCCTGACCAACTACAACCCCAACGCGGTCATCACCGGTGAGCACTCCGGCCTGGAGAGCCCGCAGATGCCCACCGCCATGGCCGGTACCGGCATCCAGGTGTTCGGTTCGGACGGCTCCCGCCAGCCCGACACGTACACGATCTCCTCCGGCAGCAACGTCGCGCACGCCGCGCCGCGCTACCCGAGCAACATGTACTACAATGCGGCCAACTGGCGCGACGAGCTCAACGAGTACAACACCCTCTACGTCGCACCGGGTGTGTCCATGGGCGACCCGCAGTACCCGAGCGAAACCGGGCGCTGCGCGTCCAGTTCGGTCACCACCTGCCAGAACACCCCGGCCACCGAGCAGTCCCTGCTCGCCTCCGAGTCGCACATCATGTTGAGCCACGTGCTGGCCAACAACCCGCGCGTCGGCTACGCCCACCAGTCCAACCTGATCGGACCGGCCACGCAGACCGTCAACGGTGCCACCAGCGACTACGGCTACACGTTGATCAACCTGATCAACGACATGCTCAACCAGTACAACAGCTGGTACACGGCGCCGTTGCAGCAGATCACCGACGCGAGCGAGTCGCAGACCCTGGCCGAGCAGTCCGCGTGGGCCTCGACCTCCTCGGCCGGTTCGGTGACCGCGACTGAGCAGAACGGCAACGTCACCATCACCGACAGCGGCACCGCGGCGACCAGCGTCCCGGTGACCGTGCCGGCCGGCAGCACCGTCAACGGCCAGCCCTTCGGCCAGTCCTACGGCGGCACACTGTCCGAGTGGCTCCCACTCAACGGGGGAGCGTCCACCACGGTGACCGAGAGCGTCGCGCCCACCATCATCAGCGGCGCGGCAGGCAACTCGATCGTCGGCGCCCCGTTCAGCTTCACCGTCTCCACGACCGGCGCACCGACCCCCGCGCTGACCGAGACCGGCGCGCTGCCCGGCGGAATCACCTTCACCGACAACGGTGACGGCACCGCGACCATCGCGGGAACCTCTACCACAGGTACCGGCGGCAGCTACCCGATCACCATCAACGCCACCTCCAGCGCGGGCAGCGCCAGCCAGAGCTTCACGCTGACCAACGCGGAGGCCCCCAGCATCACCAGCCCGAACACGGCCACCTTCGTCGAGGGCAGCGCGGGCAGCTACGCGGTGACCACCACCGGCTATCCGGCCGCGACCGTCACCGAAGCCGGCACGCTGCCCAGCGGGTTGACCTTCACGGCCAAGCCGGACGGCACCGCGACCATCGCGGGCACTGCGGCCAGCGGCACGTCGGGCACGTACCCGGTGACCATCAAGGCGACCAACGCATCGGGCAGCACCGCTGTGCTGAACCTGACCATCACCGTGCAGGCGGCGTCCGGTCCGGCGATCACCAGCGGCGCGGCCGCGTACTTCACGGTCGGCACGGCGGGTGCGTTCGCGATCACCGCGACCGGCGCGCCCACCCCGGCGATCACCGAAACCGGCGCCCTGCCCGCCGGGTTGACCTTCACCGATCAGGGCAACGGCACCGCGCTGTTGCAAGGCACGCCGACCGGAACCGGCGGCACCACCAACCTGACCATGACGGCCACCAACGCGTCGGGCACCGCGACCCAGCAGTTCTCGCTGATCGTGGACGCCGCACCGGCCTTCACCAACGCGGCGACGTCCAGCTTCACCGCGGGCAGCGCGGGCAGCTTCACGGTCACCACCAGCGGTTACCCGGCGGCGACGATCACCGAGAGCGGGGCGCTGCCCTCGGGGTTGACCTTCACCAACAAGGGTGACGGCACCGGCACCATCGCCGGTACCCCGGCGGCGACCAGCGGCGGCCCGTACACCGTGACGCTGACGGCGGCCAACGGAATCAAGACCACGAGCGCTCCGCTGGCCATCACGGTGAACCAGAAACCGGCCATCACCAGCAAGGCCACGGCGAGCGGGTCGACGTTCCACGCGTTCAGCTTCCCGATCACCGCGACCGGTTACCCGAAGCCGACCATCACCGAGTCCGGCAGCCTGCCCCTCGGCCTGAAGTTCAGTGGTGGCGCGAACGGCTCGGCCACGATCAGCGGCACGCCGATCGTGCCCGGCACCTTCAAGGTCACCATCAACGCCAAGAGCACGGCGGGCACGGCGACCCAGGGCCTGACGATCAGCATCGCGTTCGCGTTCAACGCCACCACAACGCCGGGCGGCATGCCCAAGACCGGCGTCGGCTCAAGCGGCACCAAGCTCTACGTGACGCCCAAGCCCGCCACCTCGGCGAGCACGGCGGCCCAGCTGCCACCCAGCCATTACTGGTGGCATTACCTGCCGTTCGATTTCTGATCAACTTCTGATCAACCGCAAGCACCACCACGTACGAGGCCGACCGTGGCAGACTGACCGCGTGTACGACTTCGACGTGGTGGTGCTCGGTTCCGGTCCCGGTGGTCAGAAGGCGGCGATCGCCACGGCCAAGCTCGGCAAGCGGGCGGCCGTGGTGGAGCGGCGGGACATGGTCGGCGGGGTGTGCATCAACACCGGCACCATCCCGTCCAAGACGTTGCGCGAGGCCGTGCTCTACCTGACCGGCCTCAACCAGCGGGAAATGTACGGCGCGAGCTATCGCGTCAAAGAGGACATCACCGTCGCGGACCTGTTGTCCCGCACCCAGCACGTGGTCGGCCGCGAGATCGAGGTGATCCGCAGCCAGCTCGGCCGCAACCACGTCGCGCTGCTGCCCGGCCTCGGCCACTTCATCGACGAGCACACCATCGAGGTGGCCGACGGCACCGGCCGCGAGCAGACCGTCACAGCCGACAAGATCGTCATCGCCACCGGCACCCTGCCCGCTCGTCCGTCCACTGTGGAATTCGATGACAAGACCATCATCGACTCCGACGGCATCCTGCATCTGGAACAGGTGCCATCGTCGATGATCGTGGTCGGCGCGGGCGTCATCGGCATCGAGTACGCGTCCATGTTCGCCGCGCTCGGCACCAAGGTCACCGTCGTCGAGTCACGCGAACGCATGCTCGACTTCTGCGACGGCGAAGTCGTCGAGGCGCTCAAGTACCACCTGCGGGACCTGTCGGTCACCTTCCGCTTCCACGAAACCGTTGCCTCCGTGCAGAAGCACGAACGCGGCGCGATCGCGGTGCTGGAAAGCGGCAAGAAGATCCCGGCCGAAGTCGTCATGTATTCGGCGGGCCGCCAAGGCATGACCGAACCGCTCGACCTCGCCGCCGCCGGTCTGGCCGCCGACAAACGCGGCCGCCTGAAGGTCGACGAGTACTTCCGCACCGAAGTCCCCAACATCTACGCCGTCGGCGACGTCATCGGCTTCCCCGCGCTCGCCGCCACCTCGATGGAACAAGGCAGGCTGGCCGCGCACCACGCCTGCGGCGAACCCGTGCACGAGATGTCCACGCTGCAGCCGATCGGCATCTACACCATCCCGGAGATCAGCTTCATCGGGAAAACCGAAGACGAACTGACCGCCGAGCGCATCCCGTTCGAGGTCGGTGTGTCCCGCTACCGCGAACTCGCCCGAGGCCAGATCATCGGCGACTCCTACGGCGTGCTCAAACTCCTCGTCTCGCCCGACGACCACTCACTGCTCGGCGTGCACGTCTTCGGCACCGGCGCGACCGAACTGGTGCACATCGGCCAGGCCGTGATGGGTTGCGGCGGCACCGTCGACTGCCTCGTCGACGCCGTCTTCAACTACCCGACGCTGGCCGAGTCCTACAAGGTCGCCGCGCTCGACGCGATGAACAAGATCCGCCAGATCGAACGCCTCACCGACTAGCCCTACGCTGCGTTGTTTTGCCGAGCCGCAGTCGGCGCCCGCCCTGAGTCCTGATCATCCACACCGTGGTCGTCAGCGCGGAACGGAGCAGGCCGCCGTCAGCGCGACACGGTTTGGTCAGTGCTCGAAACAGAGCCGGATCGGCGTAGATCTCGGCGGTGTTCCGCCAGGTGCCTACTTCATCGGCGAGTATCGACCAGTCGCCCGCGTCGGCCGATGCCTGCAAGGCGTTGGCGCAGTCCGTTGTGAACTCGGCCCGCGCGTCGGGCGGCAGGTGCTTCATCCAGGGGTACTCGTCGAAGATCAGATCAACCATTCTCACGCTCAATCATCAGTCGTTCACCACGTGCGACGATAGCAGAACCTGCGCTGGTCAGCGCCCTGCGGGCGGGCGGTGGCGGGGTGTGATTCGGGTGGTCGGGTAGAATTTATTCATGGCGAATCTCCGGTCGCGCATCCTGGCATGGGTTGGGCGCAAGTATTTGGCTCGGACGCAAAAAAAGGGTTTCAACCTTGCCAAGATGTCGTTCCTGCCGGATGCCGCGCTGATGCCTTTGCGGCGCGACGGTCTTGATCCAGTTGCCGAGCTGGGTCAGAAACGCGCTACCGAACCGATCTCGAAAATTTCCCTGCCGTTCGGGTTCAATGCGTGGCTGGTCACCGGTTATGAGGAGAACAAAAAGGTTCTCGCCAACACCGCCGGTTTCAGCAACGACTTCACCAATCTGGTCGGCGCGGCGGGCGTCACCGAGGACCAGAATCCGGGCGGGCTCGGGTTTGCCGACCCGCCGGTGCACACCCGGCTGCGGAAGGTGCTCACGCCCGAGTTCACCATGCGCAGGCTGAGTCGGCTCACGCCGCGAATTCACGCCATTGTGGAGGATCAGCTCGACCAGATGGCAAAGGCCGACAAGCCGGTCGATCTGGCGTCCTACTTCGCGCTGCCGATTCCCTCACTGACCATCTGCGAACTGCTCGGCGTGCCCTATGAGGACCGCGACGACTTCCAGCGGCTCTCCACCGCGCGGTTCGACCTGTTCAGTGGGGCGAGCGCGTCGCTCGGCGCGATTTCCGAGTCGCTGACCTACCTGCTGGACATCGTCAAGAAACAGCGCGAGAACCCGGGTGACGGGCTGCTCGGCCAGCTGGTCAAGGAGCACGGCGACGAGATCGACGACCGGGAGCTGGCCGGGCTCGCCGACGGGCTGCTCACCGGCGGGCTTGAGACGACCGCGAGCATGCTGACGCTGGGCGCTCTGGTGCTGCTGCGCGACCGCGACGCCTTCGTGCGGGTTCGTGACGACGATGACGCGATCGACGATTTCGTCGAGGAACTGCTGCGTTATCTGACCGTGGTGCAGGTGGCTTTCCCGCGATTTGCTCGCGAGGATATCGAAATCGCCGGTGTGCATATTGCAAAGGGCGATATCGTGGTCTGCTCGCTGTCCGGCGGGAATCGCGATTCCGTGCTCGGCGAGAATATGGAAGCGTTTGATTTCGCTCGCCCGGCTACGTCGCATCTCGCGTTTGGTTATGGCGCGCACCGGTGTATCGGGGCGGAACTCGCGAAAATGGAACTGCGCGCCGCCTATCCGGCGCTGGTCCGGCGATTCCCGGAAATGCGGCTGGCGGTCGAGCCGGAGGAGCTGGCCTTCCGCAAACTGTCCATCGTGTACGGCGTCGAGTCGCTGCCGGTGTTGCTGAGCTGAGGTTGCCGAAGTTTCAGTGGCCGCGGATGCGCTGTAGCCAGGCCTGGGACTGCGGCGACGGACCGTCCAGCGCGTCCACGTACTCGGCCAGGAACTGCTGGTGGCCGTGCCGGTGGAAGGCCCTGCGCACGGCGTCCTGGTCGCCGGTCTCGATGACCTCCAGCAGCACGCGATGCCGCGCGGCGTTGCCGGCCAGCGTCTCGACTTCCTTGGTGGCGCCCCGGTTCATCGCCATGCACAGCTGCATCTGCAGCGCGAGCGCCCGGTAGGACTCGGTGAGCCTGCGGTTGCCTGCCAGGCCGATCATGGCCAGGTGGAACGCGAACGCGTGCCCGGTCACCGCTGCCTCGTCGCCGGCCTCGGCGGCCGCGGTGAGGTATTCGAGGGCGCGGCGGCAGGGGCGGAGCAGTTCCTCGCTGGCCACCGGGATACCCAGCGTGATCGCCAGCTCCTCCAGTTCTTCGCGGAGGGTGACGATCTCGTAGACGTCGTGCTGGGTGAGCGGGGTGACGACCGCGCCGCGGCGTGGGTGCTGCACGACGAGACCTTCGTGCACGAGCATGATCAGCGCTTCGCGCAGCGGCGGGCGGGACACGCCGAGCTGCTCGGTGAGCTGGTTCTCGATGATGCGTTCGCCGGGCCGCATGTCCCCGGACAGGATCATCGCGCGCAGTGCGTCCGCGGCCAGCGTCGCCATACTGGGTGGCGGCACGACCTTGGACATCGCCCCCGCGATCGACTCCGTGTTCACCATCGTCACCAACCTAGCTCGCTACTGTATACAGTAGGTTACCCGCCGACCTGCTGTCCTACCGACGATACGGAGGGCGAATCGATGACCGGTGCCAAACCCCCGTTGAACGGCAACGATGGGCCGGTGCCCGATGAACTCCTGGTGAACGCGGTCGACGGGACCCTGACCGTGACCTTCAACCGGCCCCAGCAGCGCAACGCGATGACCTGGGCAATGTACGAGGGCCTGGTCGCGGCCTGCGGTCAGGCCGACGCCGATCCGGACATCCGAGCGCTGGTGCTGCGCGGGGCCGGTGGCGCCGCCTTCGTCGCCGGAACCGACATCGCGCAGTTCACGGCGTTCCGCGACGGCGCGGACGGGGTCGAGTACGAGCGCAAGACGACGGAGATCCTGAACCGGCTGGCCGAGGTGACCGTGCCGACGATCGCGGCCATCGACGGCTTCTGCGTCGGCGCCGGGCTGGCCATCGCCAGCGCTTGCGACCTGCGGATCAGCCGCCCGGACGCTCGATTTGGGGTGCCGATCGCGCGGACCGTGGGCAACTGTCTCTCGGCGGCGACGATCGGGTTGATCAGCGGCAGGCTCGGCGAGAGCCGGACCATGGAGCTGCTGCTGACCGCGCGGTTGGCCACGGCTGAGGAGTTGGCGCCGACCGGGTTCCTGGCCGAGATCACCGAGGACGTCGACGCCGCGCTGGCTCGCCTGACCACCAGGCTGGCCGGTCACGCGCCGTTGACGATGTGGGCGACCAAGACCGCGTTGCGGCGGTTGCGCGAAGCGGTCGAAGTGGCCGATGAGGACATCGTCGAGCGGGTGTACGGGTCGGCGGATTTCCGCGCGGGCGTCGCGGGCTTCGCCGAGAAGCGGGTTCCCGATTGGACGGGCAAGTAGCTCAGGCCGGCTGGGCCGCGGTGCCGGTTTTGGTGCCGCCCGCCGCGAGGAACTGTTCGACCGGTAGCGCTGCCGCGCCGAGTGCGACCGCGTCCTGGCCGAGCTTGGCCAGCTCGATCGTGGTCTGCGCGAACGGGCGGTGCAGGGCGTGCTCGGCCGCTGCCGCGCGGATCTCGGGCAGCTTGCGTTCGCCGATCAGCAGACCGGCCCAGCCGCCGACGATGATCAGCTCCGGGTTGAACAGGTTCACCAGGTTGGCCAGGCCCGCGCCGAGATAGCTGACCACCTCGTCGATCACCTTGGTCGCGGTCGCGGTGTTGGCCCTGAGCAGTTCGGCCAGGGCCGGCTCCTCGTCCTCGGGCGCGGCCGGCTTGGCCCGGCGCAGGCTCTGGTACCGGTCCAGGATCGCGCCCGCGCCGATGTAGGCCTCAAGGCAGCCGTTGGCGCCGCAGCGGCAGCGCCGCCCGCCGACCTCGATCTTGGTGTGGCCCCATTCGCCCGCGCTGCCGGTCGCGCCCTGGTAGGTGGCGCCGCCCGCGATCACGCTGGCGCCGACGCCGGATCCGAGCAGCGCGACGACCGCGTCCTTGGTGCCCCGGCCGGTGCCGAACCACATCTCGGCCAGCCCGAGGGTTTTCGCGCCGTTGTCCACGTGCAGCGGCAGCGGGATCTCGGCCCGCACCAGCTCGACCAGCGGCACCGCGCTCCAGCCGGCCGCCTGCGAGTTCACGAACAGCCTCGGCCCGCGCTCGACGATGCCCGGCACGCCGATGCCGACGCCGAGCACGTCGATTTCCGGGTCGATGTCCGGATCGGTGAGCACGGTCCTGATGCCCGCGACGACGTGGCTGACCACCTCGTCGACGTCGCGCCCGCCCGAGTGCAGCACCAGCTCGACCGCGCTGCGCACGTGCATGCCCAGGTCGAACCGCTCGACCTTGACCTTGGTCTCGCCGACGTCCACGCCGATCACGTGGCCGAAGGACGGGTCGATGCGCAGTAACGTGCGTGGGCGGCCGCCATCGGAGTCGACCAGCCCGGCCTCAGCCACGATGCCGTCGGTGATCAGTTCGCCGATCACGTTGCTGACCGTGGCCTGGCTCAACCCGGTGGAGCGGCTCAACTCCTGCCTGCTGCACGACCCTTCGGTGAACAACTTGGTCAGCAGCACCGACCGGTTGCCGCGACGCAGGTCGCGCACCGTGCTCAGCTTCGCCATCAACGTACCTCCCTCAGGCCGCCCGGATATTTTATGGCTTGACCTAAGCCTTGACTCGTCCGAGACAATCAGATTCAATCACGCCTTGAATAAAGCCGTGCAGCAATGGTCCGAGCTGGTAGTCGACGAGCCCGGACCCCTGCTCAACGAGGAGCCGCACAGTGCGTTTAGGAAGAATCGCCACGGTCGCAGCGCTTGCCGCGCTGACCGCCGCGTCCATCACTGCTTGTGGCGGTGGAAGTTCCGCCAGCAACAGTTCACCGACCACATTGACCTACTGGGCCAGTGACCAGGGCACCAGCATCGCCAACGACAACCAGGTGCTGGCCCCGGCGCTCGCCGCGTTCCAGAAGCAGACCGGGATCAAGGTCAACATGGAAGTCATTCCATGGTCCGACCTGCTCAACCGCATCCTGGCCGCGGCAACCTCGGGCCAGGGCCCCGATGTGCTCAACATCGGCAACACCTGGTCCGCCTCGTTGCAGGCAACCGGCGCGTTCCTGCCGTTCGACTCCAGCGTCATGAGCCAGATCGGCGACAAGAGCCAGTTCCTGTCCCTCTCGGCCACCGGCGCTGCCGGCCAGGACCCCGTTGGCCTGCCGATCTACGCCAACGCCTACGGCCTGTACTACAACAAGAAGATGTTCGCCGCGGCCGGCATCGCCAACCCGCCGACCACCTGGGACGAACTGATCGCCGACGGCCAGAAGCTGACCACCGGCGGGCACTACGGCCTCTCGGTCGAAGGCGGTAGCGACTCGGAGAACGCGCACATGGCCTTCATCTTCGGCCAGCAGCACGGCGCCTCGCTGTTCGCCAAGGACGGCAGCACCCCGCAGTTCGACTCCCCGCAGGAAGTCGCGGGCGTCGAGCAGTACATCAACCTGATGGCGCAGAACAAGATCGTCAACACCTCCGACGCCGAGTACTCCAACGGCACCGAGGCGTTGCAGGACTTCGCGTCCGGCAAGACCGCGATGGTGATGTGGCAGGGCGCCGACGGTTCGCTCAAGACCGACGGGATGAGCACCGACGACTACGGCATCGCGCCGATCCCGCTGCCCCCGGCCGGTCAGGGCAACCAGGTGGACAGCATGGTCGCCGGGATCAACCTCTCGATCTTCAAGAACACCAAGAACAAGGACGGCGCGGTCAAGTTCGTCAAGTTCATGACGTCCACGCCGATCCAGGAGGAGCTGAACGAGGCCTTCGGCTCGCTGCCCACGGTCAAGTCCGCCTACTCCGACCAGGCATTTCAGACGCCCACCGACAAGGTGTTGCAGCAGGTGCTGGGCAGCACCTCGGCCCCGCTGCCGCAGGTGGCCAAGGAGAGCCAGTTCGAGACCGCGGTCGGTGAGCAGATGAAGGCGTTGTTCGCGGATGCCGCGAGTGGTAAGCCCATCAACGACGCCACCGTGAAGGCCGCGCTCACCACCGCCAACCAGCAGATGGCCGCCGGTGGCTGATCAAGGCGCCCAACTGCCGAAGGGAGCCGTTGGCTGATGGCGCTCGCGACCCCCAGCACGCCCCGCCGTACCGAGCTTCGGCCCGGTACGGCGGGCGCGTCCGCCCCTGCCAGGGCACCGAAGGTGCCGAGGTTCCGCAAGCTGCGCAAGCTCGGCCTGCCCTACCTGTTCCTGCTGCCCGCGTTGCTGCTGGAACTGCTGATCCACCTCATCCCGATGGTGTGGGGCGTGATCATGAGCTTCCTCAAGCTCACCCAGTTCTACATCGCCAACTGGACCCAGGCGCCCGGC
>DATFHN010000143.1:0-14839 GCA_035248365.1 Pseudonocardiaceae bacterium
GACCAGGGTGCGGATGTAGACGATGCGCTCGCCCTTCTTGCCCGAGATCCGCGCCCAGTCGTCCGGGTTGGTGGTGTTGGGCAGGTCCTCGTTCTCGGCGAACTCGTCCACGATCGCGTTGAGCAGGTGCGCCACCCGCAGGCCCGGCTGCTTGGTCTCCAACACGGACTTGATGGCCGACTTCTTGGCCCGGTCCACGATGTTCTGGATCATCGCGCCCGAGTTGAAGTCGCGGAAGTACAGGACTTCCTTGTCCCCGTTGGCGTAGGTGACCTCGAGGAAGCGGTTCTCCTCGCTCTCGGCGTACATCCGCTCGACGGTGTGCTGGATCATCGCGTCGATGCAGGACTGCCGGGCTCCGCCGAACTCGGCGAGGTCGTCGGAGTGGATCGGCAGGTCCGCGGTCAGGTACTTGGCGAAGATGTCCTGTGCCGCCTCGGCGTCCGGCCGCTCGATCTTGATCTTCACGTCGAGCCGGCCCGGGCGCAGAATGGCCGGGTCGATCATGTCCTCGCGGTTGGAGGCGCCGATGACGATGACGTTCTCCAGCCCTTCCACACCGTCGATCTCGGACAGCAGCTGCGGCACGATCGTGGTCTCCACGTCGGAGGAAACACCGCTGCCACGGGTGCGGAAGATCGAGTCCATCTCGTCGAAGAACACGATGACCGGGGTGCCCTCGGAGGCCTTCTCCCGAGCGCGCTGGAAGATCAGCCGGATGTGCCGTTCGGTCTCGCCGACGAACTTGTTCAGCAGCTCAGGGCCCTTGATGTTGAGGAAGTAGGACTTGGCCTGGCCGTCCTCGTCACCCCGGGCCAGCGCCACCTGCTTGGCCAGCGAGTTCGCCACCGCCTTGGCGATCAGCGTCTTACCGCAACCAGGCGGGCCGTAGAGCAGCACGCCCTTGGGCGGGCGCAGCTTGTACTCGTTGAACAGTTCGGCGTGCAGGAACGGCAGTTCCACCGCGTCGCGAATCTGCTCGATCTGCCGGAACAGGCCACCGATGTCCTCGTAGCGGATGTCCGGCACCTCTTCGAGCACGAGGTCCTCGACCTCGGCCTTGGGCACGCGCTCATAGGCATAGCCCGCCTTGCCGTCCACCAGCAGCGAGTCACCCGGCTTGAGGGGTGCCTCGGTCAGCGGTTCGGCCAGCCACACCACGCGTTCCTCGTCGGCGTGACCGACGATGAGCGCACGAGCCGGGCCACCCTCGGTGTCCGGGGAAAGCACTTCTCGCAACGTGCTCACTTCGCCGATTCGCTCGAACGAACAGCCCTCAACCACGGTGAGCGCCTCGTTGAGCCGAACCGACTGGCCCATCTGCAGGCCTTCACCCTCCACCGCGGGGGATACCGCGACGCGCATCCGCCTGCCCGAGGTGAACACGTCGACCGTGCCGTCCTCGTGCCTGGTCAGGAACACGCCATACCCGCTGGGTGGCTGGGCTAGCCGGTCGACTTCCTCTCGCAACGCGAGAAGTTGCCCACGCGCCTCACGCAGCGTCTCAACGAGCTTGGTGTTGCGTTCGGTGAGTTGGCTTACCCGTTCGGACGCCTCGGCGAGACGCTGCTCCAGCAGCCTCGTGTGCCGTGGCGATTCATTGGCTTTCCTACGCAGTAACGCAACTTCGTCTTCGAGGAAACGGATCTGCGCGGAAAGTTCGACATTGCTCTGGCCGATCCCGCTTTGGTCGATACTGTGCTCGCCACCCTCTTCGGGCTGGCTGCTGGCGCGGTCGTGCTGCATGTCGGCACCCTCCTCCAGCGGTCGTCAATCTCTACGATACTGGCGATCACCGACAATCGGGGGGAAGTGTCCATCACCTGGGCACGTCGTGAGTCGTCAAACCTTCGCTCAGCGGGATGAACTACTCCATACCGGTGTCCGGTGGAACCGGCAGGCCGCTACGGTGCGTCGGAGCACTAGTCCAACCGCGGAATACCCGTGATCCGCGTCACAGAGCACGTGTCATGAGCAAGGGGCCACCGTGACCTACCCTCCCCAACCACCCGGTCCGCCACCCGGCCCGTACGGCCCGCAGCCCGGCGGCTACGGACAACAGCCTGGTCAGAACCCTGCGCAGGGCGGCTATCCGCAGCAGGGCGGCGGTTACCCGCAGACCGGTGGCCAGCCCCAGCAGCCGGGCGGATACCCGCAGCAGCCCGGCTCCTACCCGCCCGGCGCGCCACAGCAGCCCGGTGGCGGCTACCCGCAAACCGGCGGATTCGGCCAGCAGCCCGGTGGTTACCCGCAGACCGGCGGGTTCGGCCAGCCGGGTCCGTATGGCCAGCAGCCAGGTGGTTTTCCCCAGGGTTACCCGGCGGGCGGCGGTCCGGGTAAGAGCAAACTGCCATTCATCCTGGCCGGCGCCGGCGTGGTCGTCGTGCTCGTCGTGGTGTTCGTCGGCGGCTTCGTGTGGCCCGGTTTCTTCACCGGCAGCAGCACCAGCAGCCCGACCGACGTGGCCAACGCGTTCATCAACGCCGCCAAGAAGGGCGACCTGACCTCGGACGACGCGCTGGCGCTGTTCTGCACGCGGCCCACCCAGCAGCAGATCGACGACCAGCGCAAACAGCAGCAGGAAGACCCGACCACGGTCACCGCGGCCAGCATCGTGGGCAGCCCGGCCATCAACGGCAACAACGCCACGGTCAAGGTCAGCATCACCGCGATCGACCACGGGCCGGACGGCACCGGCAAGCCGGACACCGAGACGCTGCCCATGACCATGCAGCAGCAGAACGGCAAGTGGTGCATCGTGCAACACACGGAGGGCACGACGCCGCCGGCCAGCGATCCGACGGTGCCCTCCATGCCGACCGACTTCCCCAGCACCGGCTCGGATTCCGGCTCGGACTCCAGCGACAACGGTTTCAGCGACTCGGGAGCACCGTCCATGCCGTCCGATCTGCCCGGCGACGGCAGCGGAACCGGCGGTTGACCAGCACTTATCAATGTCGGACACCCCAAGTAGACGGCTCCCGGCTCCGCTGGTCCTCAGCGGAGCCGGGCTCGTGCTGGTGCTCGCCGTCGTGCTGATCGGCGGCTTCGCCTGGCCCGGTTTCTTCCGTTCGGCGGATACCGCCAACCCTGGGAACACACCGCAGGCGCTGGCTCAGCGCTATGTCGCCGACCTGCGCAAGGGCGACGCCGTCGACATCAACAACACCCTCGTTTGCGGCGATCACAAGCTCTCCCCGGCGCAACTGCAACAGACACAGCAGATCTACGCCCAGGTGAAGATGGTTTCCGCTACCTCGGGCCAGGTCTCGGTGCACGGCGACGCCGCGACCGTGCCGATCACAGCGGTGTCCGTGCAGAACGGAGCCAACTCCCAGGTGCTGAACCTCAAGCGGGTCAACGGCAACTGGTGCGTGGAAGGCTTCTGACGGCGGCTTGACAGTGGATTGCGGTGCCGCGCCGATCACCGTCTGTCGCATGTGATCGGTTTCGTATCAACTGGGTCTCGGTTGGCTAAAGCAGGCCCGATTCCACGATTCGAGACCATTCCGCGACACAGCCTTTACCGTTAACCCTTGCTGGGCCTGCGTTGTGGCCGGGGCGGCGTGACCCCGTCGGCCAGACGTCGTGCGGTCAACAGGAACGCGGTGTGCGCGACCATCCGGTGCTCCGGCCGGACTGCCAGGCCGACCACGTGCCAGGGCCGCATCAGCGTTTCCCAGGCCTCCGGTTCGGTCCAGCACTGCTGTTCGCGGATGGCCTCGGTGATCCGGGACAGCTGGGTCGTGGTGGCCACGTACACGGTGAGCACGCCGCCCGGCACCAGGTTCTCGAACACGGCCGGCAGCGGTTCCCACGGCGCCACCATGTCCAGCACCACCCGGTCGACCTGACCGGTGTGCGTCGCCACATCGCCCAGGTGCAGGGTCCAGTTGTCCGGGCGGCCGCCGAAGAAGTTGTCCACGTTGCGCAGCGCGTGCTCGGCGTGATCCTCGCGGACCTCGTAGGAGGTCACCGAGCCGTGCTCGCCGACCGCGCGCAACAGCGAACAGGTCAGCGCACCGGAACCGGCGCCCGCCTCCAGCACCCGCGCGCCCGGGAAGATGTCGCCCCACATCATGATCTGCGCGGCGTCCTTCGGGTAGATCACCTGCGCGCCGCGCGGCATGGACAGCACGTAGTCCGGCAGCAGCGGGCGCAGTGCCAGGTAGGGGGTGCCGACCGCGGACACCACGACCGAGCCTTCCGGCGCACCGATGAGCTGGTCGTGTTCGAGCGCACCACGATGGGTGTGGTAGCTGCGACCGGGCTCAAGGACCACGGTGTAGTGCCGCCCTTTGGGGTCGGTCAACTGCACTCGGTCACCGGCCCGGAACGGGCCACTCGCGGTGCTCACCGCAGGGTTCCTCCTGGTACGTCGCCTGCCGCCGATCACATCGGCGCGCGACGATGGTGACAGAGGGTGCTTCCGGTCCCTGCGGCAACCCCGCCGAACGCGTCAGCCGACGCCGTGCGAGGTCAGCGCCGCGCTCAGGTCCTCCCGGCGCAGCACGCCGGTCGGCCTGCCCTCGTCGTCGACCACCAGGAACTGCCAGGCCGCGGTCTCCCGGACCCGTTGCACGATGTCCTCCCCCGATTCCGAGGCGAACAACACCGTTTCCGGCCCGAGCGGCTGCGCCGCCTGCTCGGCGGGGGCGTGCGGGGAATGGGCCGCGAGCTGTCGCGCGGCGACCTCGTCCAGCAGCGCGGCGGCCAGCCCGTCCGGCCGGACCAGCACCACGCCGCGACCGGCCGAGGCCATCAGCGCGTCTCCGACCGGGCTTTCGGCGGGCAGTTGCAGTACCGGCCGGATCACCTCGGAGAGCCGGAACCCGACCGGCCACTTGCGGCGCTGCTCCGCGCTCAGCTCCGCGTTGGCGCCGCTGATGATGAACCAGGCCATGAACACGCACAGCAGCAGGGACAGCCACTCGTAGGAGACGCCGTTGATCAGCGAGATCAGCGTCCAGATCATCAGGCCGAGCGCGACCAGCCAGCCGCCGATCACCCCGGCCCAGGTCCCGATCGACCGCCGCTTGGTCAGCGCCCACACGCCCGAGCGAAGCACCCGCCCACCGTCGAGCGGGAGGCCAGGCAGCACGTTGAAGGCAGCCACGGCCACGTTGGCCGCCGCACATTCGAGCATCAGCACCCAGGCCGCCGTCCCGGTCGGCACGACCAGCGCCAGGAGGGAGAACACGCCGACGAGCACCAGCGACACCGCGGGGCCCGCCGCGGCGACCCAGCCCTCCTGGCCAGGCCTGCGCGGGCTCTTCGCGATCTCGGTCAGTCCCCCGAGCAGGAACAGCCGCAGCCTGCGCACCGGAATGTCCATGTGCAGGGCGACCAGACAGTGCCCCAGCTCGTGCAGCAACACGGAGATGCCGAGCAGGATCGCGAACGCCGCGGCCAGCAGGATCGACGACACCACCCCCGCGCCCGGCAGCAGCCGCCCGACCAGCGGCGAGTAGACCGCCGCTATCGCGATCGAGCCGATCCACCAGGACGGGGACAGCAGCACCGGAACATCACGAATCCGGAACAGCAGCAGCCCGCCGCCGTCGCCGGCCCGAGAAGTCCTGGAAGCTCTTTGCGCACCTGTTGCCACCCCATGAGACTAGAGCGCCGCACGTCGCCCCGCCGTGAACCCGCCCCGGCCGCGGATTCCCCTCACGGCCAATCGTGCGCTTCGACACGGCGGACGGGTCAGTGCGTGGAATTCCAGGCTGATGGTCGCGGGCGTGCTACCCGCGCCGCGTCTGTGAGACCGAGGTGGGGAAACCGTTGTGCGGCGGCGGTTTCCCCACCTCGATCATTACTTCGCCTCGGCGTGGGCCGGGGCGATGACGGCGGTTTGCCGCCAGATCAGGCCGTCCCGCAGCACCCAGGTGCCGACCAGGTCCAGGTCGTCACCGCCGACGTTGATCGTCGAGTGGTACAGGATGATGTCGTCGGACTGGTCGATCGAGATGACCTCGACGATCGTCGGCTTGAGCGCGACGTAGTCCTCAAGAAACGCTCTCGCCTCGTCCTTGCCGTTGGCGACGATGTTCGGCAATCGCAGGATTCGCACGTCCGGGTGGTAGTTGGCGAGCATTCCCTCGACATCCCCCGCACGCATCTGCGCAAGATCCTCCGCGAACATCGGTGGCAGTTCGGTTTCCGCCATGTTCTTTCCCCTCTTCCCTTTTCCCATTTTCCGTTGTGTAGACATCGGGAACCGAGAACGCGAGAGGGGCGACCAGGACTGGCCACGAGCGCACTCCTTCCCTGCGACGGCCGGCGCGCGCTGGTCAGCAGCCCGGGCCGGCCGTCCTTCAGGGATGGCTCAGCGCTGTGCTACGCCGGCCGGGCCAACGGTCATATGGTGCCGCCGTTGACGCGGATGTTCTGCGCGGTCACCCAGCCGGCTTCCGGACCGGCCAGGAAAGTCACGACCGAGGCGATTTCGGCGGGCCTGCCGAGCCTGCCGAACGCGCTCATCGCCTCGAGCCGAGCCAGGAATTCGGCGGATTTGCCGGTGCGGTAGGTCTCGGTCTCCGTCGCACCCGGACTGACCGAGTTGATGGTGATCCCGCGTGGCCCGAATTCCTTGCTGAGAATGTGCGTGAATTGTTCGACCGCGCCCTTGGTCGCGTCGTAGACGGCGTATCCGGGCAACATCAGGCCGGTGGTCGAACTGGACAGGGTGATGATCCTGCCGCCGTCGGCCAGGTGTTCCCAGGCCTGTTTGAGTCCGTTGAAGACGCCTTTGACGTTCACCGCGAAACTGCGGTCGAACTCCTCCTCGGTGATGGTGCCGAACGGTTTCGTGATGGCCACCGCCGCGTTGTTCACCAGGATGTCCCAGCTGCCGTAGGCGCCGAGCATTCGCTCGACCATGGCCGCATACTCGGCGGAATCGCTGACGTCCGCGGCGATCTCGGTTGCCGTACCGCCGTCGGCCTTGATCCCCTCGACGACGGTGGCGGCCTGCTCGGGTGTGTGCGGGTGGTTGACGACGACGTTGGCGCCCGCTGCCGCGAACGCGGCCGCGATCACCTTGCCGATGCCGGTGGCCGCGCCGGTCACCAGCGCCGTCTTGCCCGCGAGGCTGCCGCTGGTCATTCGAACCAGTGATCGATCCAGACCTCGGCGCCTTCGCCGAGGTTCGCGCGGAATCCGCCGGTGCCGCGCAGCCCGGTCAGCTCACCGGTACCCGAGCCAGGCACCACGAACCATTCACCTTCCACGATCTGGCCGGTGACGGTGCCCGCGTCCTGCAGCACGAACGAGCCGGACTTGCCTGCCACCTTGCCGACGACCCGCTCCAGCCCGACGAAGCTGGCGGACCCGTCCGGCTGCACGGCCTGGAGGAATTCGACGACGCCATCGCCCTCGATGTCGCCCGCGAAGCTCTCCTCCACGTGGACCTTGGTCAGGCTCGGGCCTTCGCTCTGCTCGTCGTAGGCGGCAGGCTCGTACTTGTGCACGGTAATCTTCCCGTTCACCCGCACGGACTGGTTGGGGGCGTTCATGATGTGATGGGTGCCTTTCGTTGTGAACAAAGGGTTTTCTCCGGGATGGAGTTACCCTGCCGTAATGGACATCGGGTGCCGGAAGAAGTTGGTGGGGTCCCACTTCGCCTTCACCCGTTGCAGCCTCGGGTAGTTCACGCCGTAGTAGAGGGTCTGCCACGGCACGTCCGAGGTGTTGAACGCGGGGTCCATCGCGTCCGGGTCGGGCAGGTTGATCACGCAGCCTTCGTAGCGATCGCCCGGCACCGGATAGCCGCCGGTGTCGGCGAACACCTGCTGGTAGATCTGGCGCAACCAGGCCAGGTTGGCGGCGTCGCCGTCCTCGTCGGTCCAGTAGACCTGGAAGAACCCGAGCAGGCTGGAGTTGCGGTAGGAGATCGCGGTCGCGGTCTCCGGCACCGCGTTGACAACGCCGCCGGTCAGCGAGCCGAGTTGCAGCAGCGCGGGGAACGGGTTGGCGTAGTCGGTCCGGGTCATGTTCGCGTGGATCGTGGTGATCTGGTCGCCGGTGAGCGCGGTGATCAGGTTGGCGCTCTTGACCGCGTTGCGCAGGGTGGCGTTGGTTTCGATCAGCGGGGTCGCGCTGTTGATGGTCTCCTCGACGGCCAGCCACGGCAGCTTCCGGAACGGAACCGTGGTGGGCAGGCCGGTGCCGGTGAACAGCGCCTGGTTGAAGCTGGCCAGCAGCTCGGGGGCATCGACGGTGTCGGTCTCGGTGGCGTCGACCAGGGTGATCACGGTGATCGGCCCGGAGGACACGTGCGGGATCGACAGGATGCTGGAGAGCTTGTTGAACGGCGAGTCGGGCCCGCTGTTCTGCGCGAAGAACCTGCTCATGTTCCCGACCAGCGCGGTGAACGTGTCCAGGGTCAGCTCGGACCAGTTGATGGTGACGTTCGAGACCAGCCAGTCGGTCGGCGGCCTGGGTAGCAGGCGGCCCGGGTCGGTGCCCAGCGCCGACGGGGAACGGAACCAGTACTTGGTGATCACGCCGAAGTTGCCACCGCCGCCACCGGAGATCGCCCACCACAGGTCGTCGTGCTCGCCGTCGCGTTCGGCGACCACCACCCGCGCTTTCCGGTGCTCGTCCACGACCACCATTTCCACCGCGTGAATGTGATCGGTGATGAGGCCGAATTGCCGGGTGAGCATGCCGTGTCCGCCGCCGGTGGCATGCCCGCCGATCCCCGTTCCCGGGCAGTGCCCGCCGGGGAGCGTGACACCGTAACCGCGAAACAATGCGGGGTAGACGTCGCCGAGCACGGCGCCGCCCTCGACCGCGAACGCATTTCGTTGCCGGTCGAAATACGCCTTGTTCATCATCGACAAGTCGAGAACGGACGCCACCGAATCGTTGTAGACGAAGTTCGAGTAACAATGTCCGCCGCCGCGGATGGAAATGAGCTGGCCCTCGTCGACCGCGGTCTGCACCGCCGCGCGGACCTGCTCGGTCGTGCCGAGTAGTTGCACGGTGGCCGAGTCCGCCGAAAAGCGCCGGTTGAACGCCGTGCGCAGCGAGGGAAAGCGCGAGTCGCCGGCATGAATGGTGACCGGGCCGAAGGTCGCCGCGGGCGTTGTCGCCACCAACGGTTCGAGAATGAACTCGTTGTCCGTTTCAATGAGTATTTCAGCAGAGTCCGCCACAATTCCTCCCCGTTGGCCAGCGGGAGGTATGACACCGTGCGGCGCCGACAATACCTGCTGCTCCCCCGAAAGCCCCCTGCTGGCGTTGTCCGCACAATACCGCCGGCCGGCGGCTTGCCGGTGCGGCCATCCGGAAATTCGCCCACTACGTTATGTCGCGTGCGACCGGGCGAACGCCGCGCGGTAATTCGATAATCCATTGTGGACATCGATGAGTTCACCACACGGCCAGTTACACTGCGTCACCACCGCGCGCCGGGGCCGGGGTTGTCAGACCTCTCCCCTAGGCTGCTGGTGTGGCCGAGACGGGACAGGGCAGCGGGACGACGGTCGGGACACTGACCGGCCCAGCCGAGATCAACACCGACGGGGCCGAGACGGCCGCGCCGGCCCCTCGGCGCAGACCCGCCTTGTCGCCGTCGCGGGCCAGCGACTTCAAGCAGTGCCCACTGCTCTACCGCTTCCGTGCGATCGACCGGCTCCCCGAGACGCCGACCCGGGTGCAGGTGCGCGGCATCGTGGTGCATTCGGTGCTGGAGCGGCTGTTCGGCCTGCCCGCCGCCGATCGCGATCCGGCCCACGCCAAGGACCTGCTGCCCGGCGCCTGGGCCGACCTGCAGGAGCAGCGGCCCGAGCTGACCGTGCTCTTCGATGGAGCCGAGGAAACCGAGGTCGCGGACTGGCTGGACTCGGCCCGCGCGCTGCTGGACGGCTATTTCACCCTGGAGGATCCGCGCCGGTTCGACGCTGAGTCGTGTGAGCTGCGGGTGGAGACCGAACTCGCGTCCGGGCTGCTGCTGCGCGGCTTCATCGACCGGCTCGACGTGGCGCCGACCGGCGAGATCCGGGTGGTCGACTACAAGACCGGGGCCGCGCCGAGGGAGATCGCCGAGGCCAAGGCGCTGTTCCAGATGAAGTTCTACGCGCTGGCCGTGTACCGGCTGCGCGGCGTGGTGCCCAAGCAGTTGCGGCTGATGTACCTGGCCGATCAGCAGTCGCTGGTCTACACGCCGGACGAGGGCGAACTGCTGCGCTTCGAGCGCACGCTGGACGCGGTGTGGGAGGCGATCCTGCGCGCGGGCAAGACCGGCGAGTTCCGGCCGAACCCGGGCCGGCTGTGCGATTGGTGCGATCACAAGGCGCTGTGCCCCGCCTACGGTGGCACGCCGCCGCCCTACCCGGGCTGGCCGGAGCCGGACGAGAACACCGGCGAGACCCCGCTGGATCGGGCCGACTGATGACCGAGGCGTTCTACGAGCCGCTCGGCGAGGACCGGTTCGTCTCCACCAAATACACGATCGGACCGTGGTCGGCGGAGAGCCAGCACCTTGGCCCGCCGTCCGCGTTGCTGGCCAGGGCGGTACAGCGGTGCGCGCCGCGCGAGGACTTGCAGCTGGCGCGGATCACCGTGGAGATCCTTGGCCCGGTGCCGGTCGCCGAACTCGAAGTGCGTGCTTCGGTGTTGCGGGGCGGCAAAGCGGTCGAACAGATCGGCGCGGAACTGGTCGCGAACGGTCGCACGGTGGCGCGACCGTCGGCGTGGCGGATCGCGAAAACGGACACCGCTCACATCGCCGCCGCCACCGTGCCGCCGTTGATCCCGTTGTCCGAGGGCGTACAGGTCTACGCGCCGACCGACTGGATCGACGGATATCTGAGCGCGATGGAATGGTTCGCGGTGCGCGGCGACTGGGTCAAACCGGGCGCGGCGGCAGCCTGGGCGCGCCAGCGGGTCGCATTGGTGGACGGCGAGGAACCGGACGGGTTGCAGCGGCTGATGGCGGTCGCCGACTCGGGCAACGGCCTGTCGAACCGGCTGGACATCCAGCAGTGGATGTTCATCAACACGGAGCTGACCGTGCACCTGCTGCGTGAGCCGGAAGGCGAATGGATCGGGCTGGACGCGGAGACCGCGATCGGCCCGACCGGCCTGGGCATCGCGAGCAGCGTGCTGCACGACCACCTGGGCCAGGTCGGCCGAGGCGCCCAGGAACTGCTGGTCCGGCCACGCTAGTTGCGGCACGACCACTGCGGCCAAGCCGGACGCGGCATCCAGGGACTGCTGGTCCGGCCACGCTAGTTGCGGCACGACCACTGCGGCCAAGCCAGACGCGGCATCCAGGAACTGCTGGTCCGGCCGCGCTAACCGGCCTCGACGCAGGCGACCAGCCGGTCGCGCAGCTGGGTCAGCCGGGCGATCTCGGCGTCGAACGCGGCGATCCGCCGCTGGACGGTGCCGCTGCCTCCGGTACACAGCCCGGTGCCGAACCGGGGCAACGCGCCGTCGAGCAGGTGCAGCCGGTCGGCGGACCCGGCGACGTCCTCGACGGTCAGGCCGTGGGCCAGTAGTTCGCGGATCACGCGCACCCGCGCCACTTCGGCGTCGGTGTATTCGCGCTGGCCGGTCGAGGTGCGGTTGGGTGGCGGGAGCAGGCCGCGCTGCTCGTAGAAGCGCAGTGCGCGTGGCGTCGTGCCCGCGGCCGCTGCCGCGTCGCCGATCCTCATCCGGTCCTCCGCTGTTTCACACCTCGACGACGACGGTGCCGAGGTAGCGTCCGCTGATCACTTCGTGCAACGTCCGCGCGGCGTTGTCGATGCCCGCGACCCGCGTGTGCGGAAAAGTGATCTCGCCGGAGCGCAGCCAGCCGCCGAACCTCGCCAGCCACTCCGCGTGCGCGGTGGGGTCGACGGGAGCTTCGAAACCCCTGATGGTGATGCCTTTCAGGATGAGCTGGAACGTGTCGATCTCGACTGGTGCGGTCCCGCCGTGGCGCTCGGGTGACAGCTGACCGGCGAGCGCGCCGACCAGGCTCACCCGGGCACCCGGCCGGGCCGCGGCCAGGGCGACGGTCAACTGTTCGCCGCCGACGTTGTCCACGATCACGTCGAGACCGTCCGGCGCGGCCTTGGCCAACTGGGTCGCCATGGGCTCGCCGCCGCGCAACAGCACCGCGTCATAACCGAGTTCGGTGCGCATCCGCTCGGCTTTCTCCGGCGAACCGGTCGTGCCGATCACCCGGGCCGCGCCGAGCCGGCGGGCGATCTGCCCGGCCAGCGAGCCGACCCCACCCGCACCCCCGGTGATCAGCACGGTTTCGCCCGTTCGCAGTTGCGCGTTGGCGGTCAGCGCGGCATACGCGGTCCAGCCGGAGCCGAGGTGGGCGACCGGGTCGGGCAGCGTGTCGTCGATCGGCGTGACCATGGCGTGGGGCACGGCCGCGTATTCGCGCCAGCCGAGCCAGTGGAAGACCAGGTCGCCGGGGTGTAGTCCAGAGTCGCCGGGTGCGGTGACGACTTCGCCGATGGTCGCGGAGGGCAGCGATTTGCCGGGCCGCACGGGTGGCAGTGGGGTGTCGTCCAGCGCGCCGGACAACAGGGTGCGCAGTCGCGCGGACACCTGGAAGAACCGGTTGCGCACCAGGACGTCGTCCGGACCGGCGACCGGGATCGGGCGCTCGACGAGGACGAAGTGTTCCGGGCGGGGCAGTCCGTCGGGCACGACGGCGAGGTGGACCTCTTTCGACAGCATGCCCGACGCTAACCCTTGACCCGCACGTCAAGGGCAAATCGGACTCAGCCGACGAGCGCGGGGACCTCGGACAGGTCGGCGACGGATTCGCCGTGCCAGTCGTCGCTGTCGAAGCGGTGCCCGGTGGCCCAGTCCGCGTCGGCGATGAGCACCGCGCGCATGCCGAACGCGGTCGCGCCAGTGAGTTCGTTGCTGCCGCCGTCGCCGACGTAGAGGCACTCCGCCGGTTCGACTCCCAGCCGGGCGCACACCGTCGTGTACATCGCGGGATGCGGTTTGCGTTCGCCGACCAGCGCGGAGAACACCGGCTCGTCGACCAGAGCGGCGAGCGGCAGCTCCGGCCACAACTCGGGGAGTTCGGCGGAGCAGTCGCTGAGCACGCCGATGCGCAAACCTTTGCCGCGCAAGGCTTTCAGCACCTCCGCCGCGTTGGGGCGCGGCTGCGCCATGCGGGCGTAGGTGGCCAGGCGGAGGTTCTGCGCGGCCGCGACGGCCTCGTCGGTGTCGTTGCCGCCGAGCGTGCGGGCGAGCAGCCGCATCGTGTCCAGGCCGGTGCCGGTGCGGCCGGTCGAGCGATCCGGGTAGCTGGTCCCCCACCAGGCTTTCAACGCTTCCCGGTCGACGCCGAGGATCTCGGCGATCTCCGGCTGGTCGACCGCGGACGCGACCCGGGCCAGGGTCGGGGTGAGCGTGCCGAAGTAGTCGAAGACGACCGCGCGGATGCTCACCCTGATTCAACCGGCTCGTAGTGCTCGACCAGCGGGAACGGGTCGTAGAAGTGGTGCAGCAACGCTTTCCAGCGCGGATAGTGCTCGCCCTGGCGGAAGCCGACAGTGTGGTCTTCCAGGGTTTCCCAGCGGACCAGCAGCAGATACCGGTTGGGGGTTTCCACGCAGCGACGCAGTTCGAGGTCGATGAACCCGGGCACGGCTTCGATGCTGGCGCGGGCCTGCGCGAAGGCGAGCTGGAAATCCGCCTCCTGACCAGGGCGAACGTCCAAGCGAGCTGCTTCCAGCACACTCACAGCCGACACGACCTGATGTCGAACGCGACGACCGCGCGGGCCCCGAGCCCGGCCAGTTCGTCCATGACCTGGTTGGCTTCCTTGCGGGCGACCATCGCGCGGACCGCGACCCAGTCCGGGTCGGCGAGCGCGGCGACGGTGGGCGATTCGAGGCCAGGGGTGACCTTGATGGCCGCGTCCAGCAGGCTCTTGGGGCAGTCGTAGTCGATCATCAGGTAGTTCTGGCCGACCACAACACCCTTCAACCGAGCGGTGAGCTGCGCTTTCGCGCCGTCGTCGGGTCGTCCGTTGCCCTCGATCAGCACGGCCTCGGACTTGCAGATCGGATCGCCGAACGCGACCAGGTTGTGCTGGCGCAGCGACCGGCCGGACTCGACAACGTCGGCGATGGCGTCGGCGACGCCGAGCTGTACCGAGATCTCCACCGCACCGTCCAGCCGGATGACCTCGGCGCTGATGCCGTGCCGGGCCAGGTCTTCCCGGACCAGGCGCGGATAGGAGGTGGCCAGCCGCTTGCCGTCCAGGTCGGCGACTGTCCACTCGGTACCGGCGGGCGCCGCGTAGCGGAAGGTGGAGCGGCCAAAACCGAGAGCGAGGCGCTCAGTGATCTTGGCACCCGAGTCCAGCGCGAGGTCGCGGCCGGTGATGCCGAGATCGAGGTCACCGGATCCGACGTAGATCGCGATGTCCTTGGGTCGCAGGAAAAAGAATTCGACGTCGTTGTTGAGGTCGAGCACGGTGAGGTCTTTGGCCTCGTGGCGCTGCTGGTAGCCGGCTTCTTTCAGCATTTCGGCGGCAGCGAGGGACAGGGCTCCTTTGTTGGGCACGGCGAGACGCAGCATGAGAACTCCAAGGTGATCGATGCGGTCGGCAAGAACCGGGCGGATCGATCACAGATGTCGGTAGACGTCCTCAAGCGCGATGCCCCGGCCCAGCATCAGCACCTGTACCCGGTACAGCAGCTGCGAGACTTCTTCGGCCAGCCGGTCATCCGACTCGTGCTCGGCGGCGATCCACACCTCGCCTGCTTCTTCGAGCACCTTCTTGCCCTGGGCGTGCACACCGGCATCCAGCGCCGTCACCGTTGCCGATCCGGCGGGGCGCTGGTCCGCACGATCGCGGAGT
>DATFHN010000144.1:0-20520 GCA_035248365.1 Pseudonocardiaceae bacterium
CCCGCGTCGGGACGCCGCGCGCGGCGGCGACATCGGGATCGATGGAGGCGAACAGCAGCGGGCGGCCGATCACGGCGAGCGTGCCGAGGGCGATGACCGCGACGATCAGCAGGATCAGCACCTGGCCGTTGGTGACGCCGAGCAGGCTGCCGAACAGCAACGCGGTCACGCCGTCCAGGAAACCCTTGTACAGTGCGATGAACAGGAACCCGCAAGCCAATGCGAACGCTTGCACGGTACCGGTGACCGCGGACTCCTCGGCGTGCCCGCCGCTGCTTCTCGGCCGGGCCGCGATCACCAGCGCGGCCGCGATGCAGAAACCGAAGTAGCCATACGCGGTGCTGACGCCGATCAGCGTCGCCCCGGCCGCGCCGGGAAAGCTGACCATGGCGAGAGTGTGGCCTGCAAAGGATTGCTTGCGCAGCACCATGAACCAGCCGATCGCCCCGGCCAGGACCGCCACGATCGCACCCGCACGGAACGCGTTGAGCATGAACGGGAACGACCAGAGTTCCTGGACGTCGATCAGCAGGTTCCAGGAGGGGACCGGACTACCCGGCGGCATCGGTGCCCCTCTCGTGCCGGTCGGAGTGCACGGCGGGCGCCTCGGGGGTGCCGACGACGACCAGCCGGCCGTCCGAAGTGGTCAGTACTTCGACCGGGGCGCTGTACAGGGCGCTGAGGGTCTTGCTGGTGATCACGTCGGCCGGAGTGCCGCAGACGGCGGCGCCGTGCGCGAAATAGACCACGCGGTCCAGGTAGCTGAGGATGGGGTTCACGTCGTGCGCGACCATCAGCACGCTGACCCCCTCCTGCCGGCAGATCTGGCTGACCAGCGCGGCGACCCCGCTCTGGTTGGGCAGGTCGAGGCTGTCCAGCGGTTCGTCGAGCAACAGCACTGAGGGACGCCGGACCAGGGCCTGAGCGATCAGCAACCGCTGCTGCTCGCCACCGGAGAGCTGGCCGATCGGCCGGTGCGCGTAGGCACTCGCGCCGACCAGCTCGATCACCTCGGTGACCCGTTCCCGCTCGGCCTTGCGACGGGCGCGGCCGAAACCGAGCGGAAGGCCCCAGCGGTCGCCGTCCAGACCGAGCCGGACCACGTCGATACCGCGGATGCGCAGGGCCGGGTCGAAGCTGCGGCGCTGCGGCAGATAACCGACGTGGTGGTTGGCCTGGCCGGGTTGTTCGCCGAGCACGGTGACGGTGCCCGCGGCCGCCGGGAGCAGGCCGAGCACGATCTTGATCAGCGTGGACTTGCCGACTCCGTTGGGGCCGAGGATCGCCACGAACTCGCCGGGCGCGATGTCCAGGTCGACCCCGCTCCACAAGGTGCGTCCGCCGACCCGGGCCGCCACCTCGCGCAGGGTGATCACGGAACGAACGGTGTTCGGCGCGCAAACGCTGTTCGAACGAGCGTCACGAACGCCGTTCG
The DNA here is from genome assembly GCA_035248365.1 of Pseudonocardiaceae bacterium. Classification (GTDB taxonomy): domain Bacteria; phylum Actinomycetota; class Actinomycetes; order Mycobacteriales; family Pseudonocardiaceae; genus CAJCJE01. The sequence goes on from DATFHN010000144.1 coordinate 1,436, forward strand.
TCTCCTCGGTCGTGGTCATCGGGTGCTCCGACTCGTGTTCGGTCCGTGGTGGGGTCATGCCCATCCCAGCATGGTGTCGCCTCTCAGAATGGGCAGGGCTTGCATTCACTTGCCCGTTGCCTGGGCCAACGCCTGTTCGATGCCCTGCAATTCCTTCACCTGCCAGTCCTGGAAGGTGACGTTCGCCGGCGCCAGGGTCTCGGTGACCGTGGTGACCGGGATGCCTGCCGCTTTCGCCTCGGCGACCTGGGCCTGGATGTCCGGGGTGGAGTTCTGGCTGTTGTAGACGTAGACCTTGATCTGCTTGGTGCGGATCTGGTTGTCGATGGTGGCCTTGTCCGCCGCGGTCGGGTCGCTGCCCTCGCTGATCGCGTCCAGGAACGTCTCCGGGGTGATCAGGTTCAGGCCGATGCCCTCGGCGAGCGGGCTGACGATCGACTCGGACGCGCCGATCGGGGTGCCCGCGTACTTGCTCTTGATCGTCGAGATCAGCTGGTTGTACTGGCCCAGGGCCTGGTTCTCGAAGGTTTCCTTGCGCTGCTGGAAGTACGAGGCGTCGGCCGGGTCGATCTTGGCGTAGTCGGCCGCGATCGCCTCGATCACCTGGTGCACGTTGTCGGGGGAGTACCAGCGGTGTGGGTTGCCGCCGTCCGGGACGCCGACCAGGGAGCCGACGGTCAGCACGGTGCGGTCCTGGCTCGGGTTGGTCGCGAGCAGCTTGGGCGCCCACGGGTCGTAGCCGACGCCGTTGACGATGGCGAACTGGGCGGAGGTCATGGTGCGGCCGTCGGCCGGGGTGGGGTCGTAGTCGTGCGGGTCGGTCTCCGGGTTGGTGATGATGCTGGTCACCGTGGCGTGGTCGCCGCCGAGCTGGCCGGCGATGCTGCCCCAGAAGTTCTCGGCGGCCACCACGTTGATCTTGGTCCCGCCGCCGTTGCTGCTGGCGCCGGCCGGGGCGGTGGTGGCGCAGCCCGCGATGGTCGACGCGACGGCGGTCGCCGCGATGACGGCCACGGCCGCGGAACGGAACGGACGAACGATCCTCATTACGCACAGTCTCCTGGGTTGGGACGAAAGCCCCATACGGGGCGTCTCGATCCGGGAAGCCGGTAGCTCGGCGTCACGACCGAGGCTAAATGAAACTGATTGTCAGTTCAAGTTGGATCCGAGTCTTATTGAAAACAGTTTCCGATTCGTGTTGAGGCGCAGGTCACAGTGGAAGAGGGGCCGGTCCCTCGTGGTTGTATCCGGCGTGGCAGCTGAGGTGGACGTAGTGGTGATCGGGGCAGGGCAGGCCGGCTTGTCCAGCGCGTATCACCTGCGCCGGGCCGGTTTCGCGCCCGGCACCGGCTACCTGGTGCTGGACAGCGCGCCCCGGCCGGGCGGGGCCTGGCAGTACCGCTGGCCCACGCTGACCCTCGGCGACGTGCACGGCATCTACCACCTGCCGGGCCTGGAGCTGACCGCGCGCGGCATGGACCGACCGGCCAGCGAGGTGATCCCGGCCTACTTCGCCGACTACGAGGCCGAGTTCGCGCTGCCGGTTCGCCGCCCCGTGCGGGTGAACTCGGTCAGCGACGGTCCGGGACGGCGGTTGCTGGTCAGCGGCACGGGCGGCGACTTCGCGGCGCGGGCGGTGATCAACGCGACCGGGACCTGGGGGCATCCGTTCCTCCCGCACTACCCCGGTCAGGAGACGTTCGCCGGGCGTCAGCTGCACACCGTCGACTACCGAGGACCGGCCGAGTTCGCGGGCAAGCGGGTGGTCGTGGTCGGCGGCGGGACGTCCGCGGTGCAGCTGCTGATCGAGGTCGCCACGGTCGCGGCGAGCACCACCTGGGTCACCCGCAGGCCGCCGGTCTTCAGCGACGACATGTTCAACGCCGAGCGCGGCCGGGCCGCCGTTGCCATGGTGGACAAGGCGGTGCGGGCCGGGCTGCCACCGGCCAGCGTGGTCAGCGTCACCGGGCTGACCCGGACCTTGGCCGTGCGCGAGGCGCAGGCGGGCGGCGTGCTGAACCGTTTGCCGATGTTCGAGCGGATCACCCCGGACGGGGTCACCTGGCCGGACGGGACCCACCAGGAGGCCGACATCATCTTCTGGAACACCGGCTGGCGCGCGGCCCTCGATCACCTGCGGCCGTTGCACCTGCGCGGGCCGGGCGGCGGCATCGTCATGGACGGCACCCGGGTCGTCGCCGAGCCCCGGCTGCACCTGGTCGGGTACGGGCCGTCCGCGTCGACGGTCGGCGCGAACCGGGCCGGGCGCGCGGCCGTGCACGACCTCCGGCAGCTGCTCGACGCGGAACGGGAACTAACGGCCTGAGAACACCCGGTCGAGCGTGTCGAACGGGACCAGCCAGCTCGCCGACAACGCCAGCGCGCCAACGGCGACGATCCCGAACAGGAACACCCACAGCAGACCGGGCACGCCGGTCAGCCGGGCCAGCTGGTCGGCGTCCGAATCGGGGCTACGGTAGCGGCGCCGCTTGGACTGGAGTTCGAAGATCGGCTTGATCCCGGCGAAGAGCAGGAACCAGGTGAAGAAGTAGGCGAACCCGGCCTGCACCGCGACCGAGGTGAACCGGGAGATCGCGAACACGACCAGCCCGGTGACCACAATGGACACCACGCCATAGGCGTTGCGGATCTTGATCAGCATCACGGCCAGCAGGATGATCGTCGTCCACAACAGCACGGTGACCTTGCTGTTGGTGAGCAGCGCGGCGAAGCCGAGGCCGATCAGCGAGGGCGTGATGTAGCCGGCCATCGCCGTGGCGACCATGCCGGGGCCGTGCGTCTTGCCCCGCGACACCGTCACGCCCGAGGTGTCCGAGTGCAACTGGATGCCGCTGAGCCTGCGCCCGGCCAGCAGCGCCACGAACGCGTGGCCGCCCTCGTGCGCGATGGTGACCACGTTCCTGGCCACCAGCCAGATATCGCGAATCAGCACGACCAGCAGGGCGGCAGCGGCGCAGCCGAGAACGATCGTGAGTTGTCCGGCCGGGATCCCGGCAGTGGAAGTCATTCGCCCGGCAGCGACCAGATGTCGGTACCCGGCGCGACCGCGTACCGGTCGATCTCGGCGAGTTCCTCCGCGCTGAACGCCCGGTTCTCCAACGCTTTCAGGTTCGCCTCCAGCTGGGCGACGCTGCTCGCGCCGATCACCGTCGAGGTCATCCTCGGGTCGCGCAGCACCCAGGCCAGGGCGAGCGCGGCCAGCGACTGACCGCGGCGCTGCGCGATACCGGCCAGGGCGCGCACTCGGTCCATTCGGGACGCGGTGAGCTGTTCGGCCTTGAGGAAATGGCCGACGGCGGCCCGGGAACCTTCCGGGATCCCGTCCAGGTACCGGTCGGTCAGCATGCCCTGGGCCAGCGGGGAGAAGCAGATGCAGCCGACGCCGAGTTCGCCGACGGTCTCGATGAGTTCCGGCTCGGGGCGCCGGTTGAACAGCGAGTACGACGGCTGGTGGATCAGCAGCGGCGTGCCCAGATCGGCCAGAATCGCCGCCGCCGCGCGGGTCTGCTCGGCACTGTAGTTGGACACCCCGGCATAGAGGGCGCGACCGGAGGTGACCGCGGTGTGCAGCGCGCCCATGGTCTCTTCCAGCGGAGTGTCCGGATCGAACCGGTGCGAGTAGAAGATGTCGACGTAGTCCAGGCCGAGCCGGCTCAGCGACTGGTCCAGCGAGGCCAGCACGTACTTGCGCGAACCCCACTCGCCGTAGGGGCCGGGCCACATGTCGTAGCCGGCCTTGCTGGAGATCACCAGCTCGTCGCGGTAGGGCTTGAAGTCGCCGGCCAGCACACGACCGAAGTTCGTCTCGGCGCTGCCGTAGGGCGGGCCGTAGTTGTTGGCCAGGTCGAAATGGGTGATGCCGAGGTCGAAGGCGCGGCGCAGCACCGCGATCTGGGTTTCCATCGGCTTGTCGTTGCCGAAGTTGTGCCACAGGCCCAGCGAGATCGGCGGCAGTTTCAGGCCACTGCGGCCACATCGTGGGTACTCGCCCATGGTGTCGTACCGGTCGTCGGCTGCCACGTATTCGATGCCTAGGCGCATGGCTGCATCGTATGCTGAGCCAATGAGGATGCTGTCCTCGCCCGAGCTGGCCAGCGAGCCGACGCTGACCGTCAGCGACGTGGCCGAGGCCGCGGGCATCAAGAACTCCGCGGTCCGCTTCTACGACGACAACGGCCTGCTGGCCAGCGTGCGCACGGCGGGCAACCAGCGCCGCTTCTACCGGATCGACGCGTGCCTCGTGAAGATCATCCGGGTCGCCGGGCGGGCCGGTCTCTCGGTCGCCGAGATCCGGGCCCTCATGGCCGATCTGCCCGCGCGGCGCGGCGACGTGACCGTCGCCGACTTCGCCAGGTTGCGCGCCCGGCTGGAGGCCGACGTTCGTGAGCGCATCGCCGCGCTCACGAACGTCCTCGACGACCTCGTCTCGACGCAGAAACTCTGCGACGTCCCTACCGGAGCGGCGCGAACGTCAGCTCGAAGGTGACCGGGACCGGCAGCAACCGGTACCGAGGCAGCACACCCGGCCCGCACGACGCGGAACCGAGGCCCTGCTGGGCGATGTCCAGATTGAGCCACACCAGTTCGCCCGCGCGCAGTTCGCTGGTGTGCTTGGCCGCGTCCAGATCGGCGCTGGTCCAGCGGCGCGCGGTCAGCTCGACGTGCGGGTGCCCGTCGATCCGGATGCCGGTGCCGTCCGGCGCGGTCACCGTGGCCCAGCGGACCTCGGTGCGGTTGCCGTTGTCCTGCGGGAACACGTAGGGCGTCTGCAGATCGTCGACGGTGCTGGTGAACCGGCCGACCCTGGCGGCTTGGCGCATGTCCGGGTAGGCCTCGCCCGGCCCCCGGCCGAACCATTCGACCGCGTCGAACCGGCCGGGCAGTCCGAGCCGGACGCCGATCCTGGGCAGCGGGCACCACCAGGGACCGTCCGGGGTCATGTCGACGCGCAGCCGCAGCGCGTCGCCCCGCGCCGACCAGTGGTAGTCGGTGCGCAGGCCGAGGTTGGTGGTGGCCGCCGCGACCCTGGTGCGCACCACGAGTTCCCGTTCACCGGTCTCGACCGCGATCACCCGATGGGTCAGCCGATCCAGCCCGATCCGCCGCCATTCGGTCGCCGCGGACCATTCGCCGTGAATCGCGATGTCGTTGTCGGTCGGCGCCCGCCACACGTCGAGCACGGGCCCGTCGACACCGATCCCGGCGAACTCGCGCAACACGCCGCTGCGCGGATCGAACGAGCCCGGCCCGACGACGATCAGGCCGTCTCGAACCTCCACAGTGGACTCACTGACCGGTGAGTCCTCGACGACCTCGGCGGCGACTTTGGCCTGGCCCCAGGCGATTTCATGCCCGGCATCGGCCCAGGGCGCGTCCGCCGCGAGCGTGGCGCGCACGGTCAGCCAGGTTTCTCCCTTGGCCGCGGGAAGTTCGGGCAGCGCGACCGTGACGCTGCCGCTCGCCGCGACGGCGGGCACGTCGAGCGAGCCCGATTCGACCTCGGCCCCCTCGGTCGCGACCGACCAGGTGAAGGCCAGGTGCGCGGTGGACGCGAAGTCGTGGCCGTTGTCGATCCGCACCGTGCCCGCCCGCGGACCGGGCGTGATCCGCACCGGGGCGACGATCTTCTTGAACTCGACCAGGCCAGGCGAGGGCTGACGGTCCGGGAACAGCAGACCGTCCGCGACGAAATTGCCGTCGTGCACGACCTCGCCGAAGTCGCCGCCGTAGGCGAAGAACTCGGTGCCGTCGTGCGCCTGCTGCCGGATGCCGTGGTCGATCCACTCCCAGACGAACCCGCCCTGATTGCGCGGATGCCGTTCGAACAGTTCCTGATACTCGAGCAGACCGCCCGGCCCGGTGCCCATCGCGTGGGCGTACTCGCACATGATGAACGGCAAGGCGCGGCGGTGCGCGTCATTGCGCGGATCGGCGGTCACCGGCTCCTCGCCGCGGCCGATCGCCGCGACCTCGGCGTGGCTCGGGTACATCCTGCTGTACACGTCCACGTACGGGCTGTCGTAGTCGCCCTCGTAGTGCACCGGTCGGCCCGGATCGCGGTCGTGCACCCACTCGGCCATGGCGGCCAGGTTGTCGCCGGTGCCCGCTTCGTTGCCCAGCGACCAGATGATGATGCTCGGATGGTTCTTGTCGCGCTCGACCATGCGCCGCATCCGGTCCAGCAGAGCAGGGCGCCAGGCCGGGTCCGCGCTGGGATTGCCGGCCCAGCCGACCAGGGAGAACCCGTGCGTTTCCAGGTCGCACTCGTCGATCACCCACAAGCCCAGTTCGTCGCACAGGCCCAGGAAGTCCGGGTGTGGCGGGTAGTGGCTGGTGCGCACCGCGTTGATGTTGTGGCGCTTCATCAACAGCAGGTCCTCGCGCATGGTCTCGGCGGGCACCGCGCGACCGTGGTCGGGATGCCATTCGTGCCGGTTCACGCCGCGAATCAGGATGGCCTTGCCGTTCACGGTCAGCAGGCCATCGGCGACCTTGACCGTGCGGAAACCGATACACAACCGCACTTTTTCGCCCGGCGTGGCCAGTTCCGCGTCATAGAGGCGCGGCACTTCGGCCGACCACGGTTCGACATCGGCGAACTCGCGCGGCTCGTCCGCGGGAGCGTCCTTGACGCCCAGTTCGGGAATGCTGAGCCGGGCGGGAGCCGAGGTTTCGACGCGCAGCCGGCCGGTCCCGGTCTCGTGGTCGTAGTCGGCGTGCACGAAGAAGTCGGCGAGGCCATCGGCGGGCCGGGCCAGCAGCGACACCGAGCGGAAGATCCCGGACAGCCACCACATGTCCTGGTCTTCCAGGTAGCTGCCGGACGACCACTGGTGCACCCGCACCGCGAGCACGTTCTCGCCCGGCTTGAGCAGCTCGCCGACCGCGAACTCGACCGGCAGCCTGCTGCCCTTGCTGGTGCCGAGCCGCTCGCCGTTGCACCACACCGCGAAACACGAGTCCACGCCCTCGAAACGCAGCACCGCGTCACCACCCGGCCAGGACTCGGGGAGTTCGAAGATGCGGCGGTACTCGCCGGTCGGGTTGTCGTCCGGCACGTAGGGCGGGTCGACCGGGAAGGGGTACTGCACGTTGGTGTAGGCGGGCTTGCCGTAGCCGTGCAGTTGCCAGTGGGCGGGCACCGGCAGCGTGGCCCAGCCCGCGTCGTCGAACTCCGGCGCTTCGAAGCCTGCCGTGCCGTCCGCGACGGTCGGGACCAGCCGGAACCGCCAGTCCCCGTCCAGCGAAAGGCGCGCGGCGTCCGAAGTGGACGTCGCACGGGGCGGCTGTCCGCCGGTGCCGGGGCCGAGGTCGAGGTAGTAGGGCAGGGACTGGGACACGAGCTGACCTCCGTCAGGACTGGTGGAACACCAACAGGTAACGCCAGAACAGCAGCCTGCGCACGGTGCGACCGGGCAGCAGCCGGGTGGCCTGCGCGCGGATCTCGGGCAGGGTCGAGGTGGGGTTGGCGACCGGTGCGGACATCCGCTCACCGCGGCCCAGGTGAGCGATCCGGGCGACCGCGTTCGCACCGACCGCGACCAGGCTGAACGGCAGCTCGGCGGGAAGATCCTCGCGGTAGCAGCCGAGAATCGCCAGCACGCCGCCGGGTGTGAGGGCCGCGCGCAGCCGCGTCACCGTGTCGAACGGGACGTGATGGATGCTGGCCAGGCAGGATATGAAGTCGTAGTGCCGGTCCGGCAGTTCGGCGGTGGTGACGTCCACGGTGCGGAACGTGACGTTCGGCGTGCCGGTCCTGGTGGCGATGTCGATCACGCGCTCGTCGGCGTCGATGGCATCGACGGTGATCCCGCGCCGGGCCAGGCGACGGGCGAAAGCGCCGGTACCGCACCCCACGTCCAAGGCGTGGGAGGCGCCCGCCGGCACCTGGCGCGCCATCAGGGCGTGGTAGTGATCGTTATGGTTGAACGCCACACTTCATAGCTTGCCACGAGCCGGATCGGACTCTTCCGTGCTGGTCAGGTGCTGTAACAGGGTGTTGGTGAAATCTTCCAGTCTGCCCAGTTGTTCCGGAGAGAGCAGATCGAAGAAGTTGCGGCGCACCGACGCGACATGGCTGGGTGAGGCCGCCTCGATGGCGGCGCGACCGGCGTCGGTGAGCACGATCACGGTGCCGCGACCGTCGTCCGCGCACTCTTCCCGCACGACCAGGCCGCGCTCCCGCATTCTGGACAGCTGATGGGACAGGCGGCTCTTGGACCAGACCATGACCGCCGCGAGTTCGTTGATCCGGCAGCGGTGCTCGCGCGCCGCGGCTAGATTGGCCAGCACGTCGTAGTCGGCTTCGGACAGGCCCGAGTCACGCATGGTTTCGCGCGCGATGCGCAGGTCGAGCAGGGCCCGCATGCGCCGGTAACCGAGCCAGACCCGAGTCTCGGCGCTGTCGAGCCCGGCTGATTCCCCAGATTTTTCAGCCACGAAGCAACCATAGCGTTGGTTGACACGTCATCTAAAGCGTGAATACCATGCGTTGACATCAACCGGGGAGGGCTGATGGGGGATTGCGGCGACACGGCTGGGTCGTCCGCGATGGGGTCACCGCCATTCTTGTTCATGCCTTTTGATCTCCAGCATGCGGCGGATTTTCAGGGAGAACCCAGATGAGCGGGAACATTCGCGTCGATCTGTTCACGCAGCGCAACCGAGGCGTCCTGGTCACGTTGAAGCGGGACGGGCGCCCTCAGCTGTCCAATGTGGCCTTCAGCTTCGAGCAGGCCACCCAGGTCATTCGGATTTCGGTGACGAATGACCGGGCCAAGACCAAGAACCTGCGCCGCGACCCGAGGGCCAGCTTCTACGTCAGCACCGACGACATGAGCGGCTACCTGGTCGCCGAGGGCGAGGCGGAACTGTCCGCGGTCGCCCAGGACCCGAATGACGACACGGTGGACGAGCTGGTCTCGATCTACCGGGACGTCGCAGGCGAGCACCCGGACTGGTCGGAGTTCCGCACGGCCATGGTCAACGAGGAACGCCTGGTCATCCGGTTGCCGATCAGCCGCACCTACGGCTGGGCGCACTGACGCCCGCGCTCAGGTCATAGCTCGCGCGTCGCCGGATGATCAGTCGGCGGCCGGGTGCAGCGCGGTGAGCTGCGGGTTCTGCCATTCCCGCAGCCAGGCGGTGTCCTGCGCGGTCATGGCCGTGCCGCAGTTGTCGCACACGTCGGCCGACTGGCTGGTCTGGCCGCAAGCGGTGTGCACGACCGAGAGGTGCGCGTCCGGGGTCGGTGGCGTGGTGTGCTTCTCGCCCCAGATGGCCAGCGCGTTGAGCACCGGCAGCAGGTCCGCGCCTGCCTCGGTGAGCAGGTACTCGTGGTGGGTGCGCTGCTCGCCGCGATAGGCGGACCTGCGCAGCAGCCCGGCGTCGACCATGCTCTGCAACCTGCGACTGAGCACGTTGTCGGCGACCTCCATCCGCTCGCGGAACTGCTCGAACCGGCGCGAGCCGAGCAGCGCCTCGCGCAGCACCAGCAGCACCCACGGGTCGCCGACGACGTCGAGGGCGCGCGCGATCGCGCAGGGGCGGTTGGACCAGTCCGAACGCAGTGGCATGTGTCGCCTCCAATTCGCTTGCTTGAGCGAAGTCTACTCGGTTATGGTCGCCCGCATGGCTAGCTCCTCTCAAGCAATCCAGCATCGGGCGGGTTCGTCCGGCGCGCTCGCGCTGATCATGACCGGAGCGGGCCAGTTCCTCGCCACGCTCGACCTGTTCATCGTGAACATCGCGTTCGCGCAGATCAGAGGCAGTTTTCCCGGCACTGACACGCAGACCCTGTCCTGGGTGCTGACCGCGTACGGCATCGTGTTCGCCGCGTTGCTCGTGCCTGCGGGGCGCCTCGCCGACGTGTACGGCCGCCGTCGGATGTTCCGGCTCGGGATGCTGATCTTCACGCTGGCCAGCGTCGGCTGCGCGATCGCTCCATCGGTCGGGGTGCTGATCGCGTTCCGCGCCGGCCAGGCCATCGGCGCCGCGCTGATGGTGCCGACCAGCCTCGGCCTGCTGCTCGCCTCGTTCCCGCCCGAACGGCACCGGCGCGTGGTCGGCATCTGGGCGGCCATCGGCTCGGTCGCGGCCTCGTGCGGTCCGCCCATCGGCGGTGTGCTGCTGGTGGCCGGCTGGCGGTGGATCTTCCTGGTCAACGTGCCGGTCGCGGTGATCGCGCTGGTGCTCGGCAGGCGGTTGCCGGAGCAGCGCCACCCCGGCGACGGCAAACTCCCCGACCTGCTCGGCGCCGCGCTGCTCGCGGTGGGCATCTCCGGGGTGGTCGCGGCCATCTCGAACCTGTCGGACTGGGGCGCGAGCCCGAAGACGTTCGTCGCGGCCGGACTGGGCGTGGTGTTCCTCGTAGGGTTCGCGGTTCGCTGTGTTCGTCATCCGCGTCCGGTGATCGACCCGAACCTGTTGCGGCTGCGGCAGTTGTCCGCCGCGACGTTCGCGATGGCCACGTTCTACGCCGCGTTCGGCATCCTGTTGCTCGGCGGAACGCTGTTCCTGAGCCAGGTCTGGCACTACGGCAGCATCGAGGCCGGGCTCGGCTTCGCGCCCGGCCCGATCGCGGCGACCGTGTTCGCCGTCATCGGATCACGAACACCGTTCGGCCGGCGAACACTGATCGTCGCCGGAAGCCTGCTGTTCGCCATCGCCGGCCTGTACTGGATCGTGTTCCTGCGCGCCGAGCCGAACTACGCGCTGGACTATCTGCCGGGCCTGGTGCTCAGCGGTACCGGCGTCGGCCTCACCCAATCGGCGATCATCGCGGCGGGTTCGTCGGTGCTGCCCGCGCACCAATACGCCACCGGAACCGGGATCATCAACACCGCGCGCCAAGTCGGCTCCGCGATCGGCGTCGCGATTCTGGTGAGCGTCCTGGGATCCGGCTCGCACGTCGGCGATTACCTGCCAGGCTGGTGGTTCATCGCCGCGGGCGCCTTCCTCGCCGCGCTGTCCGCCCCACTGCTCGGCCCGCCAGCCGCCACCACTGACTCCACAATGGACGAACCGATGCCCGTGCCCGCATACCACACTTCGGCCGACCCCGTCTGAACCATCCACATACCCCCTCAGCCATCCACAGCCGCCCCGCGTCAGCTTGCCCCGCCCCACCAGACCGATAGGCTGGCGCGGGGCCGTCCCCCCGTGGATGGGTGGGGGCTGTGGGTTGGGGGGAAGAAAATTCAGGTTTTGCGGGCGGGTTGGGATTTTCGGCGGCTCGGGGCGGACCTGCGTATTAGCGTGAGGTCGTGGTCGGGAAACGCAAGAGCCGCCGCGGCGGCGACGTGAGCGACGCGGACGAACTCGGGCCGCTGCTCACCTTCTTCAGTCCGAGTACCGCGCCGCGCGGGCCGCGCTCCGTGCGCGACTGGATCATCGACGTCGTGATCTTCGTGATCGCCCTGGGCGCGGGCCTGCTCGCCGCGTTCCTCACCGAGGATTCCGCCAACGTCCAGCTCACCTGGCTGTCCCTGCCGGTCCCGGCCATGCCGGTGAACCTCGCGGTCGGCGTGCTTGCCTGTCTGTCCCTGTGGTGGCGGCGCAACTGGCCGGTCTGGCTCGCGATCCTGCTCAACATCGCGTCGATCCCGTTCACCGCGGCGGGCGGCGCCGGCATCATCGCGTTGTTCACCGTGGCCGTGCATCGCCGGTTCGCGATCGCGCTGCGGGTGGCCGTCTTCACCTTGCTCACCGCGGTCCTGCAATACCTGATCTACCCGGGGGAAGCGCCGACACCGGGCGACTTCGCGATTTCCACGGCGTTCGCCGTGCTGTTCGTGATCGTCGCGGTCGGCTGGGGTGTCGTGGTCCGCACGCGCCGCCAACTGATCCGCTCCTACGCCGAACGCGCCCTGCGCGCGGAAGCCGAACAGGAACTGCGGGTCGACCAAGGGCGGCGACGCGAACGCGAACGCATCGCGCGGGAGATGCACGACGCGCTCGGCCACCGGCTCTCGCTGCTCAGCGTGCACGCCGGCGCGCTGGAGTACCGGTCCGACATGCCACCGGACGAACTCGCCCGGGCGGCGGGCATCATCCGCGCCTCCGCCCATCAATGCCTGGTCGACCTGCGCGAGATCATCGTGGTCCTGCGCTCGGTCGACCTGCCCGAAGGCGAACAGCGGCCCGCGCCGAGCCTTGCCGACCTCGCCGAACTCGTCGAAGAGTCGCGGCAAGCCGGGATGGCCGTCACGGTCACCGGGGAACTCGCCGATCCGGACACCGTGCCGGTCGCGGTCGGCAGGCACGGCTACCGGATCGTCCAGGAGGGCCTGACCAACGCGCGCAAACACGCGCCGGGCGAAGCCGTGTCGCTGGCCATCGCGGGTGCGCCGGGCACCGGGTTGACACTGGAGATCCGGAACGGGCTGCCGTCCGGGCCACCCGAGTTGCCTGCCGTGCCGGGCTCCGGGATGGGCCTGGCCGGGCTGGCCGAACGGGCGGTGCTGGCCGGCGGCCAACTGGAATACGGACGGACCCTGACCTCGGAGTTCCGGTTGTGGGTACGGCTACCATGGCCCGAGTGACCGACCCGAGTGAGCCGATCCGCCTGTTGATCGTGGACGACGACCCGATGGTGCGCGCGGGACTGGCCAGCATGCTGGGCGGCACACCCGATCTGCGCATCGTCGGCGAGGCGGCCGACGGGGCAACGGCGATCGACGCGGTCGCCGAACACCGGCCCGACGTGGTGCTGATGGACATCGCCATGCGCACCATGAACGGCCTGGAAGCCACCGAGGCGCTGCGCACGCGCGCGAACGCGCCGGAGATCATCATCCTGACCACGTTCGGATCCGACGAACACCTGTTGCGGGCGTTGCGCGCCGGTGCGGCCGGGTTCCTACTCAAGGACGCGCCGCCGCCGCAGATCGTCGACGCGGTGCGCCGGGTCGCGTCCGGCGAACCGATGTTGTCCGGCAAGGTCACCCGGCAACTCATCGACTACGTCTCCGGCCCCGGCCCGCATTCGGCGGGCGCCGAGGCGCGCGCGGCACTGGCCGGGCTGACCGAGCGGGAACGCGACGTCGCCAAGGCCATCGCCGAAGGCAAGACCAACGCGGAGATCGCGGCCGAACTGTTCATGAGCGTGCCCACGGTGAAAACGCACATCAGCAGGCTGCTGACCAAACTGGACCTGAACAACCGGGTGCAGATCGCGCTACTTGCGCACGATGCCGAAACCCGTTGAAGGTCAGACGAAAGTCGTAGCCCGCGATCGACCAAAGTCGCGCGGCGGCACCACTTCGCACGACGCATCACCGCCCGCGAAAGCGCACAATCGAGTGGTGAGCACGGTGGCCTCTGCGCGGTATCTCGGCACGACCGGCAGGCACCTCGCCGAGTCGTCCCGGGCTGGCCGGTGGTGGGCCATGCTCGATCCCCGGGTGATGTTCCCCCGGCGCGGCGTGTTGTCGTTGTTCGGCAACCGGATCGTGCTGGACGAGTGGGAGCCACACGCTTCGGTCACCGTCTACGCGCGCGAGGTCGAATCGGTCGGGATCTCGCCGACGATGGGCGGGGTGCGGCCGATCGTGCTGCGGTATCGCAACGGCGAAACGCTGTATTTGCTGGTCAATCGTCGCTGGCTGCCGAAAGGCGACGACAACGTGGAGTGGTTGGCGTTGCTGGGGGATTGGCTCGGCGGGAGTGACTGATCAGTCGCGTTGGAGAGCTTCGGCGAGCAGGCGGACCGGGTGCCAGGACGTGCGGGCGGTGCCGTGCCGGATCTGCTGACGGCAGGACACGCCGGTGGCAACGATGATCGTGTCCGCGTCTTCGGCGTTGATGGCCGGGAACAGGCGATCGTTGCCGACAGCCATCGACATCTCGTAGTGCTCGGCTTCGAAGCCGAACGAACCGGCCATACCGCAACAGCCAGCGTCGAGTTCGGTCACGGTGACGCCAGGAATCCGGCGCAGCAAGGCCATGGTCGCGGCCGTGCCGACCTCGGCCTTCTGGTGGCAGTGACCGTGAAACAGCAGTTTCCGTCCGGCCAGCCAGGAATCGTCGCGGAGCGTCAGCCGGCCGTCGTCGATGGCTTCGGCAAGCAGTTCTTCCACTTGACGGACTCGGCCGGCCACGTCGCGGACGGCGTCATCGCCGGGGAGCAGAGCCAGGTGTTCGTCGCGCAAGGTGAACAGGCAGGAGGGTTCGCAGCCGACGATCGGCGAACCTGCTTCGGTGCGCGAAAGCTGTTCGTGCAACGAACGTGCGGTGGCCTTCGCGTCGTCGACGAGGCCCTTGGACAGGCTGGCTCGGCCGCAGCAGCCGTGCCCGGTCAACTGGACCGTCCAGCCCGCGCGCTCCAGCAGTTCGATCGCGGTGCTGCCGATCTCCGGCTCGGTGAACGTGGTGAACGAGTCGGCCAGGAACGTCAACGTGCCCTGGGTGCGCGGCACATCGACGGGCGCGCGGTCGCGGAAGCGGCGGAACAGGTTGCGTGCGGCGAACTCGGGCAGCGGACGTTGCGCGGTGATGCCGATGAACCGTTCCAGCGTTCGGCGAACAACGTTCGTCCGACCAACAACGTTCGCGAACGGAGCGGTGGCCGAGCCGAGCCGGTTCAGCGTGCGGATCGCGCCGAACACGCGCGAGCGCAACGGAACACCGTGCTGATCGTGATAGTGCGACAGCGTCTCGGTCTTCAACGTGGCCATGTCCACGTCGAGCGGGCACTCGCTCTTGCACGCCTTGCACATCAGGCACAGGTCGAGGATCTCGTGCAGCCGCTCGTCGCCCAGGGCCGTACGTGGGTCCGGTTCGGACAGTGCTTTCACCAGGGCGTTGGCCCGGCCTCGCGTCGAATCCTCTTCCTTCAGCGTCGCCACGTACGAGGGGCACATGGCGCCGCTGCCGGCCTTGCGGCACAGGCCGATGTTCATGCAGCGGTCGGCGGCGCCGCGCATGCCGCCAACGACCGAAAAGGACAGTCGGGTGCGGAATTCGGGTGCCGGCGGCAGGGCCGGGTCGCGCAGGTGCTCGGTCATCGCGGGCGCGTCCACGATCTTGCCGGGGTTGAGCCGGTTGTCCGGATCGAACAGGGCCTTCACCTGGCGCATCGCGTTGTAGAGGGGTTCGCCGAAGATCTCCCGGTTGAACTCGCTGCGGGCCAGGCCGTCGCCGTGTTCGCTGGAGTTGGCGCCGCCGTACTCGGCGACCAGGTCCTTGATTTCCTCGGCGACCGCGCGCATCGTGGCCACGCCGTCCGGATGGGTCAGGTCGACGAACGGGCGGATGTGCAGGCAGCCGACCGAGCAGTGCCCGTAGAACCCGGCGGTCAGGTGGTGGCGATCGAGGATCGTCTTGAAGCGGGCGGTGTATTCGGCGAGGTGGCGCGGATCGACCGCGGTGTCCTCGATGAACGCCAACGGCCTGCGCGTGCCGACGCTGGCGGCCATCAGCAGGCCGAGGCTGGACTTGCGCACCTTCAACAGCGCGCTCTGCTGTTCGGGGGTGATGGCGCGCAGCGTGTGGTAGCCGTGGTTGTGGTGCGTCCACAGCGTGGTGAGGCGGTCGAGCTGGCCGATGAGTTCGCGTTCGTCGTCGCCGGTGAAGCTGACGAACAGCAACGCGTCCGGGTCGCCGTGCAGGATGCTGCCCAGCGACGCGTACTCGATCTTGGCCCGGGAGAGATCGAGGATGGTGCGGTCCATCATTTCGACCCCGGAGGGGTCACAGGCCAACGCGTCCTCGGTGGCGGCGATCGCGGCGAGCACCGAGTCGAAGTGGCCGACGGCGATGACCGTTCGTTTCGGTTTCGGCACCAGGTCGACCAATGCGCTGGTGACGACGACCAGGGTGCCTTCCGAGCCGACCACGAACTTGGCAAGGTCGAGCGGGCCGTCGGCCGGGATGCGGTCGAGTCGGTAGCCACCCGCGCGGCGCCAGAACTTCGGGAAGCCGTCGGCGATGGCGGACGCGTTGGCCCGGGCCAACGCGGGGAGTTCGCGGCCGATCCGCCCGGCGAGTCCGCCGGCTGGGAGGGCCGGACCGAAGTGCGCGGTGGTCGCGTCGGACAGGACCACGTCGAGTTCGCGCACGTGATCGATGGTCATGCCGTAGCGGATCGACCCGCTGCCCGCCGAGTTGTTGCCGATCATCCCGCCGATGGTGGCGCGGTTGCTGGTCGACGTGTCCGGCCCGAACATCAGGCCGTGCGCGGCCGCGGCGCGGTTCAGTTGGTCCTGCACGACACCCGGTTCGACCAGCGCGGTGCGGGCCTCCGGATCGAGGTGCCGGATCTTGTTCAGGTGCCGGGAGAAATCGAGCACCAGGCCCGGGCCGACGGTCTGTCCGGCGAGGCTGGTGCCCGCACCGCGCGCGAGCACCGGAACATCGAACTCGGCGGCCACCGAGATTGTTGTCGCGACATCATTCTCGTCTCTCGGAAAGACAACGCCGCGCGGGGTGATCGAGTACATGCTCGCGTCGCGCGCGAACAACGTCCGGGTGTAGTCGTCGAACGCGACCTCGCCGGCCAGCTCGGCGCGCAGCCGCTGTTCGAGTTCGTCGTGCTGTAGGTCGTGGCCGCTCACGCGGTGCGGAGCACATCGAGGGCCGCGTTGATCCCGCTCGGGTCGACCGGGACCCCGGCCAGGTCGAGGCCCATCTGCACGCCGGAGAGGGTGCCGGCCAGGCTGAGGTCGTTGAAGTGGCCGAGGTGCCCGATCCGGAACACGGTGCCGGCCAGCCGGCCGAGTCCGGTGCCCAGCGACATGTCGAAGCGGTCCAGGATCACCTCGCGCACCTTGTCCGCGTCGTGCCCGGCCGGCAGTAGCACCGCGGTCAGCGAGTTCGAGTGCTCACGTTCGTCCGCGCACAACAGCTCGAGGCCCCAGCCGCGCACGGCCGCGCGAGTGGCCGCGCCGTGCCGGGCGTGCCGGGCGAACACGTTGGACAGGCCCTCCTCGTCGAGCAGGTCGAGCGCGGTGCGCAGACCATAGAGGAGGTTGGTGGCAGGGGTGTAGGGGAACGAGCCCTTCTTGTTGGCCTCGATGATCGGCAGCCAGTTCCAGAACGCCCTGGGCAGTTTCGCGTGCTCGGCCGCGGCGAGCGCCTTCGTGCTGATCGCGTTGAAGCTCAGTCCGGGCGGCAGCATCAGGCCCTTCTGCGAGCTGGCAACGGTGACGTCGACGCCCCACTCCTGGTGCCGGTAGTCGCTGGAGCCGAGTGAGGAGATCGCGTCGACCAGCAGCAAGGCCGGGTGGCCTGCGGCGTCCATGGCCTGCCTGATCTCGGCGATCCGGCTGGTCACACCGGTCGAGGTCTCGTTGTGCACCACGCACACGGCCTTGATCTCGTGACCGGTGTCCTCGGCGAGCCGCTCGGTGACCGCGTCTGGGTCGGCGCCGTGCCGCCAGTCGCCCGGCACGAAGTCCACCGTCAACCCAAGGTTCACGGCCATCCGCTGCCAGAGCGTGGCGAAGTGGCCGGTTTCGAAGCCGAGCACGCGATCACCGGGGCTGAGCGTGTTGACCAGTGCGGCCTCCCACGCGCCCGTGCCGGACGCCGGGTACACGATCACCGGGTCATCGGTGCCGAACACCGGCTTGAGCCGGGCCAGGATCTCGTGCGTGAGCTGGGTGAACTCCGGGCCGCGATGATCGATCGTCGGTGCCGCGATCGCGCGCAACACCTGATCGGGAACGTTCGTCGGTCCGGGGATCTGCAGGAAATGCCGGCCACTGTGCTGTGTCAAGGCGCTGCCCTTCGGTACGAAGACCCGTACAAAATCCGCTGGGCGGAACTTTCCTACCGTATCGCGGTCAACACCAGGCTCCACTGTGGCCTGAGTCGCTCAGCGAAGCGTGCGGGAAAACCCATCCGCGAAATTGTCGATCCGCCTGCCCCGAGTTCGACGCGTGAGTGGGACGGGCTGGCTAGGCTCCCTTCGCCGCCCGCACCGACCAGGAACAATCGAGGACGAGGGACGTCACGATGCGATTCATGATGATGATCAAGGCGACCGAAGAGACCGAAGCAGGTGTGCTGCCCAGCACCGAAATACTCACCGAGATGGGCCGCTACAACGAGGAACTGGTGAAGGCGGGTGTGCTGCTGGCCGGCGAGGGGCTGCGGGACAGCGCGAAGGGCGCGAAGGTCAAGCTCGACGGGAAGCGGCGCACGGTGATCGACGGTCCGTTTACCGAGGCCAAGGAGCTGATCGCCGGGTTCTGGCTGATCGAGGTCGGCTCGCTGGACGAGGCCGTGGAATGGGCCAAGCGCTGCCCGTGCCCGGAGGGCCGCGAGAACGAGATCGAGGTCAGGCAGGTCTTCATGCCGGAGGATTTTGGCGACGCGCTCACTCCGGAACTGCGGGAAGCGGAGGAGCGCATCCGCTTCCAGGCCTCCGGGAACTGATCCCGGCGCCTCGACGGCGCCCGATTGGCTTGCGCTCGCGAGCCGAGGCTGATGTCATCGCGTCGTGGTGGCCGTAGACACGCATGATGTGCATCGAACGGTGGACGCTGTCTGGCGGATCGAGTCGCCGAGGCTGATCGCGGGCGTCGCGCGCATCGTGCGCGACGTCGGCATCGCCGAGGAACTCGCGCAGGACGCGCTCGTTGCCGCACTGGAGCAGTGGCCGGAGTCAGGCGTCCCGGACAACCCGGGGGCCTGGCTCATGGCCACCGCCAAGCACCGCGCCATCGACCTGATCCGGCGCAACGAAAGACTGGGCCGCAAACAGGAGGAGATCGGCCGCGACCTGGAGACCAGCCAGCTCGACTCGGACGCCGAGTACGACGCGGTGCTGGAGTCGATCGACGAGGACATCCGCGACGACATGCTGCGGCTGGTCTTCACCGCGTGCCACCCGGTGCTGTCCACCGAAGCCCGGGTCGCGCTGACCTTGCGCATGCTCGGCGGCCTGACCACCGACGAGATCGCGCGCGCCTTCCTGGTCTCCGAGTCGACCGTGGCGCAGCGCATCGTGCGGGCCAAGAAAACCCTGGCCAAGGCCAACGTTCCGTTCGAAACCCCGCGCGGCGAGGAACGCACCGCGCGACTCGCCTCGGTGCTCGAGGTCATCTACCTGATCTTCAACG
>DATFHN010000145.1:0-22668 GCA_035248365.1 Pseudonocardiaceae bacterium
CTACAGCCTCTGGCACGAACTGGGCTTCACCACGATCGTCTTCCTCGGCGGCCTGTCCGTGCTCTCGCCGGAACTCGGTGAGGCCGCGCGGGTCGACGGGGTGAACCGCTGGCAGGAGTTCTGGTACGTGACCTGGCCGCAACTGCGGCCGGTGACGGTCTTCGTCATCACCATCACGATGATCATGTCACTCCAGGCGTTCACCCAGTTCTACGCGATGACCCAGGGCGGCCCTGGCACCGCGACCACGACGGTCAGCGTGCTGCTCTACGAGCAGATCGCGACCAGAACCGGTTACGGCGCGGCGGTGGCGGTGGTGCTGTTCATCGTGACCGCGGCCCTGACCCTGATCCAGCGCAAGACCTCCCGGCCTTCGGCGATCGCGATCTGATCGGCGAGCAAGTAACCCCACTCCCTGCCAAGAAGAGGTTTCATGTTCAGCTACCACACCGGGCGCCGCGGTCGCATGATCGGCGCCTCCACCGCGGCCGTGCTGGCCGCCGCGCTCGCGGTCACCGGGTGTGCGGGCGGCGGCTCGTCGTCGCCGCAGACCGGGGCCAGCCCGTCCAACTGCTTCCTCTCCGGCGCCAACAGTTCGTCCAACGGCGTGAACGCGAAGATCACCAGCCCGGTGACGATCTCGTTCATGGAGACGATGATCGGCGGCCAGCAGAAGCCGGCGCTGCAGCACCTGACCGACGAGTTCCAGGCCGCGAACCCGAACATCAAGGTCACGCTGGAGGGTTCGCCGAACTACGACACCCTGGCCCAGAACGAGCGGGACGCGGTCTCCGCGAAGAAGGCGCCGACCATCGGCCAGGCCTACGAGGACACCGTCGCGGACTTCGCCAACAGCGGCGTGATCGACCCGCTCAACGGCTACGCCGGCAACTCGGCGTCCCAGCTCTACCAGGGGGTGCAGAACGACCTGAAGCTCTGCGACGGCAACACCTGGATGTGGCCGTTCAGCAAGAGCGTCTACGTGAACTTCTACAACCCGAACATGCTCAAGGCCGCCAACCTCTCCGAGCCGGCCACCTGGGACCAGTACGCGACGGCGGCCAAGGCGGTGTCCAAGGACGGCGTCACCGGCATCAGCATCGACCCGGGCGGCGCGGGCTCGCTGACCTCCGGCGTGATCTGGTTCGAGATCCTGTCCCAGGCCTACGGCACACCGGTGTTCGACAAGGATGGCCAGCCGCAGTTCAACGGTCCCGGCGCGATCAAGGCCATGCAGTACCTGCTCGACATGAAGCAGGCAGGCTCGCTGGCCACCGGCAAGGGCTACCCGGGGGAGACCGCACTGGGCGCGGGCAAGGGGCTCTACGACATCTCCTCGATCGGTGGCTACAGCTACGAACTGCAGGCCGTCGGCGGCCGGTTCCCGCTGGGCACCGCCGACCTGCCCGCCGGCCCGGCCGGCAAGGCCAACCAGATGAACGGCGGCAACCTGGTGATCTTCTCCTCGGCCACCGCCGAGCAGAAGGCCGCGGCCTGGAAGTACCTGTCCTTCCTCAGTTCGGCCTCGTCGCAGGCGTACTGGTCGACGCAGACCGGCTACGTGCCGGTGACGCCGCAGGCGCTGGCCCAGATGACCAGCTTCACCGCGCAGAACCCGTGGATGGTCACCGCCGCGAACGCGTTGCAGCACTCCAGCGGCGCGGTCGCCGCGCCGTGGGGCGACAAGACCCAGTACGAACTGGGCATCGCGCTGTCCAACGTGCTGCAGAACAACGTCGACCCGAAGACCGCGCTGGACAAGGCGGAAACCAACGCCAAGAACGAAGTGAAGGCCGCCCAGTGATGGCGGTCTACGGCACGAGGGTCACCCGGTGACGCAGGTTCTCGAAGCACCGGCCACCCGGCGGCGCCCGCAACGGCGCCGCCGGGGCGGCAGGCTGACCAGGATCGTCGTCGCGGTTCTGGTCGGCATCGTCTTCGTTTTCCCGTTCTACTGGGTGGTCGTGACGTCGCTGAACTCCACCGGCGACATGTTCGGATCGCCCCCGCCGCTGATCCCGCACCTGTACTTCGCCAACTACGTGCGGGCCTGGGCAGCGGCGCCGTGGGCGCGCTACCTGCTGAACACGGTGCTGATCGCCTGCTGCACGGTGGTGCTGTGCCTGGTCACCTCGCTGATGGCCGGGTTCGCCTTCGGGATCATGAAGTTCCGGGGCCGGGGCGCGCTGTTCGCGCTGGTGCTCTCGGTGCTGATGATCCCGCAGGTCGTGCTGTTGATCCCGGACTACCAGATCGCCTCGGACATCAACTGGATCGACACCTACTGGATCCAGATCGTGCCCTGGGGCGCGAGCGTGTTCGGCATCTTCCTGGTCCGCCAGTTCTTCCGGAACCTGCCGCCGGAACTGTTCGAGGCCGCCGAACTCGACGGGGCCGGCCGGTTCCGGATCCTGTTCTCGGTCGGGGCGCCGCTGGTCCGGCCGGCGCTGATCATCATCGCGCTGAACACGTTCATGGCCTCGTGGAACTCGTTCCTGTGGCCGTCGGTGATGGACCCGACCAACGACGCGGTGCGCCCGGTGGAAGTGGGCCTGTACAACTTCCTCTACGGCAGCGCCAGCGGCAACGACTACACCGGCCTGTGCGCCGCCGTCACCTTCACCACCATCCCGGTGCTGGTGATCTTCCTTGTCCTGCAACGGTATTTCATCACCGGAGCGTTCTCGGCCGCGGGCGGTGTCCGTGGCTGACAACAGACGCCAGGCGTTGCTGGTCGACCTGGACGGCACGCTCTACCGGGGGGACGGGCCGGTCCGCGCGTACGCGGAGGGCGTGGCCGCGACACTGTCCGAAGCGGACGCGGTCACTTTTCTGTCTATTGTGGAGAAATATCTGGCCCACGGCGTCGGCGAGCACACCGAGCAAGAGCTGCTCGCCGCGACCGACGGGTGGGAGGCCGTGCAACGGCTGGCCACCCTGCGGTTCGGCGTCGGCAAGACCGAGCTGGACGCGGCGTTCCTGGCCAGCAGGGCGGCGCTGGCCGGTCCGGAGCTGAGTGTCGAGGTGCCTGGGGGTCTCCTCGACGCGCTGGTGGCGCTGCGGCCGGGCACGCGGATCGTGCTCGCCACGAACAGCCCCCGGCTCGGTCTTGCCGCGTTGCTCGCCCGCGTCGGCGCGGATGACGCGTTCGACGAGATCATCGACAGCGCGGCCAAACCGGTTGGCCTGCCGAGTATTCTCGCCCGGCTGGCCAAGGAGATCGACGCCATCGACGAGCCGTGGCGCATCTTCAGCATGGGCGACCACTGGCACAACGACATCGCGCCCGCGCGCGACTTCGGTGCGGTGACCGGCTACATCGATCGGTTCGGCCGTGGGGACGGCCCGGCCGACGCGATCGCGCCCACCGTCGAGGGCATCCTGCCCGCCATCACGGCCTGGGCCGATGACCCCGTCGCGTTCCTCCGCGCCTGAGTTTTCCTTTCACATTCACGAACGGAGCATCTTTACCTTGGCGAGTTTCGAGTTCTGGGGTGGTCTCGGCGTCATCGGATCGAGCAAGATCATGATCAGCGATGGCGGACACCGGGTCCTGCTCGACATCGGCCTGGACATTCCCAGCGGGGCCAACCTGTTCCGGGTGCCCGTGCGGATCCGGCCGGACCGCGAACTCGCCGATCGGCTGCGCGTCGGCGCCGCTCCCGCCCTGCCCGGGATCTACGACCCGGCCTTCCTCGACGACGGCGACCCGCTGGCGGCGGCGGTCGGCGAGGCGGCCAACACGCACATCTTCGTGTCCCACCCGCACATCGACCACGTCGGCCTGGCCGGCTGGGTGCGGCCGGAGGTGCCGGTGCACGCCCACTCCGACGCGGTCGACCTGCTCGAAGCGCTCGCCGCGAACGGTCAAGGGCTGCCCGGCGGCGACCCGGACTGGCAGCGGCTGGCCGACGACGAGGTCGTCGAGGTCGGGGCCATGACCGTGCGGTGCATCCCGGTCGACCACGACGTGCCCGGTGCCTGCGGCTACCTGGTGAGCACGCCGGAGGGCAGCATCGCCTACACCGGCGACATCCGCTTCCACGGCCACCACCCCGAGGTCAGCGACGCGTTCGTGGACGCCGTACGCGGGGTGGACGTGCTGATCACCGAGGGCACCACGCTCTCGTTCACCCCGCCGGAGGGCCGTCCGCGCGGCGAGGAGGACGTGCTCGCGGAGTTCGTCGACATCGTCGCCGCCGCGCCGGGCCTGGTGCTGCTCTCGACCTATCCGCGTGACGTCGAGCGGGTCGCCGATTTCATCGAGGCCGCGGCCAACCTGGGCCGCACGATCGTCTGGCCGACTGACATCGCCGGGTTCCTGCGCGCGCTGGGCGTCAACGCGTCGAGCTGGTCGGACGAGATCGACCTGGCCGCGGTGCACGCCAAACCGGGCGCGTTCCTCATCGTCCCGGAGGCCGACGACCTGCCCGCCCTGCTCGACCTGCCGCTGCGCCCCGGTGACCCGTTCATCCACGCCAACGGCGAACCGCTGGGGGAGTTCGACCCGCGCTGGCCGGTGTTCAGCGACTGGCTGGCCCAGTTCGGCGTTGAGCTGCACAAGATCGGCTGCTGGGGGCATGCCCTGCCGGACCAGGTGCACGCCATGGTCGAGCGGGTCGCGCCCAAGGTGGTCTTCCCCATTCACACGTTCGAGCCGACCCGGCTCGCCCCGCCCATCGGGGTCCGCCGGGTCGTCGCCGCGTATGGCACTCGCTACGCGCTGGACGGCTCGATCCGCTAGCTCATTTGGCCAGCTCGACCCGCTTCGCGCGGCCCGGCGTCGCGGACGGGGCCACGCCGCGCAGCGAGAGCCCGGAGGTCTCCGGGATGAGGATGATCGGCAGGATCGCGATCGCGGCCGCGATGATCAGGTAGTACGCCGGGATCAGGTTGCTGCCGGTCGCGCCGATCAGCGCGGCGATCACGAACGGCGCGGTGCCACCGAACGCCGATGTGGACAGGTTGTAACCGATCGCGAACGAACCGTAGCGAACCTTGGTGGGGAACATGGCCGGGAAGGTGGACCCGATCACCGCCAGGATCAGCACCAGCAACGCGCCAAGCAGGGCAAACCCGACCGCGATGCCGGCCGAGGACCCGGTGGCCATCAGCCGCACCGCCGGGTAGCTCAGCACCACGTAGCCGATGGCCGAGGTGAGCAGGATCGGTTTTCGCCCGATCTTGTCCGAGAGCCGCCCGATGAACGTGATGACGATCATCATGGCCACCTCGACCGAGATGGTGACGATCTGCGCCTGTGTGTCCCCGACCTTCAGATACGTGGTCAGGTAGGAGGGCATGAAGGTCAGCAGCGTGTAGTCGGCCACGTTGAGCAGCAGCACGATGCCGATCAGGTTCAGGATCATCCGCCAGTTGCCGGAGATCGCCTCGCGCAGCGGCGTCTTGGAGGACTTGCCCGCCTTGGCCATGTCGCGGAAGGCCGGGGTGTCCTCCAGCTTGGTCCGCAGGTAGAGGCCGACCAGGCCGAGCGGCAGCGCGACCAGGAACGGGATGCGCCAGCCCCAGCTGTCCATCGCCGAGGTCGACAGCGACACGTTCATGATCAGCACCAGGCCGGATCCGATGACGAACCCGGTGAGTGTGCCGAACTCCAGCCAGCTGCCGAAGAACCCTCGTCGCTTGGCCGGCGCGTATTCGGCGATCGTGGTCGCCGCACCGCCGTACTCACCGCCGGTGGAGAAGCCCTGCACCATTCTGGCCAGGATCAACAAGATCGGCGCCGCGATCCCGATGCTCACGTAGGTGGGCAACACGCCGATGATGAACGTGGACCCGGACATCAGGATGATCGTGGTGGCCAGCACCTTCTGCCGCCCGATCCGGTCGCCGAGCGGGCCGAAGAAGAACCCGCCGAAGGGCCGGACCACGAACGCGACGGCCAGCACCGCGAACGAGGACAGCACGGCGCTGCTCGCGCTGTGGGTTGGGAAGAACAGGCGACCGATGATGGTCGTCACGGCTCCCGCGCTGTAGACACCGAAGTCGAACCACTCGATGCAGTTACCCATCGCGGAAGCGGCAACGGCTCTACGCACCGTGGGCAGATCCGGGTCGGGAACTGCCGAGGCGCTCTGTTCCGGTGTTTCGTTGTGTGCTGCCATCTTCTCGACGTTAGTCCTTTGTGTCTTCGCGGCAAGAGTCCTTAAAGGACAGACTGTTGACCGCAGGCCGGATGGACGTCAATTGTTAACTACCCAAGGGGGTGTTGCCGTAAACCTCTGGCGCGGCACGGTAAAGACCCCTGCCACGCGGCTTCGGCCGCATTTCAAGGAGGTATCCGTGCGTATCGCTGCTCTCGCGTGCGCTGTCGCCGGCGGCGCGGCCTTAGTCGCCGGGCTTGCCGTACCGGCGAATGCCCAGGTGGCCACGCCACACGCCCATCACGTTTACGTTCCCCAGCACAGCAACGGCCACCACGCCATGATCGGTGGCCTGCGCCACGGCGGATTCAATCAGGACGGTGGCAACTGGTCCGGTTACGTGGCCACCGGTTCCGGCTTCACCTCGGCCTCGGTCAGCTGGACCGAACCGCAGGTCAGCTGCAACTCCAGCAACGACCTGATGGCGCCGTGGGTCGGCATCGACGGTTACGGCAGCAGTTCGGTCGAGCAGACCGGCGTGCAGACCGACTGCTCGTCGGGGTCCCCAGTGGATTCCGCCTGGTACGAGATGTACCCGGACAGCCCGGTGTACTACAACGACCCGGTCAGTCCCGGTGACCACATCGACTCCTCGGCCACCACCGACGGCAACGGCAACTACACGCTGACCCTGTCCGACACCACCCAGGGCTGGACCGAGACCACCCCGGCCTCCTACCAGGGCGCGAACG
Source organism: Pseudonocardiaceae bacterium (assembly GCA_035248365.1). Lineage (GTDB taxonomy): Bacteria > Actinomycetota > Actinomycetes > Mycobacteriales > Pseudonocardiaceae > CAJCJE01. Next base: position 6,857 of record DATFHN010000145.1, read on the forward strand.
CGTCGGCCGAGGCGATCATCGAGTCCCCGACCGCCGCCTACCCGAACTTCGGCTCGGTGGACTTCAGCAACTTCCAGATCAACGGCCAGGACGCCGGTTCGTTCAACCCGACCGCGCTGGACGCCAGCAACAGCAGCGGTTTCGAGGACCACACCTCCGGACTTTCCGGTGGTAGCTTCTCGATCGCCTACGAACAGGAATAACGCTCAGCAACCGGTCGCCCGCACCCGTCCACGGTGCGGGCGACCGCTCGTGTTCCGCGATTTCGCACGTCAAGTGTTAACGACGATCGGTGGTGCCCGCTCAGCGGCTAGCTCGGTGACAGTAAAGGTCCCCTGCATGCAGTGCGCGGTTCGTCACCGCGCGTCAAGGAGGTCGACCAAGTGCGTACCACTGCCCTTGCCGGCGCTTTACTCGCTGCCGCCGCGGCCGTCGTCGGTCTCGCCGCTCCCGCCGCGACCGCATCTCCGGCCCACAACTTCGCCCCGATGAACACCCACGGCCGCTCCCTCGCCGTGCACACCGTCCACGGGTTCAACCAGAACGGCTACAACTGGTCCGGCTACGTGGCCACCGGTTCCGGCTTCACCTCGGTGTCCGCGACCTGGACCGAGCCCAGGGCCACCTGCAACTCCAGCAACGACCTGTACGCGCCCTGGGTCGGTATCGACGGCTACGGCAGCAACTCGGTCGAGCAGACCGGCGTGCAGACCGACTGCTCGTCGGGCTCCCCAGTGGATTCCGCCTGGTACGAGATGTACCCGGCCAACCCGGTCTACTACTCCAACCCGGTCAGCGCCGGTGACGTCATCAGCGCGTCGGTCAAGCGCAGTGGCACCACCTACACGCTGACGCTCACCGACAAGACCAAGAACTGGACCAAGACCACCACGAAGTCCTACCGGGGCGCGAACGCCTCCGCCGAGGTCATCCTGGAGTCGCCGCCCGCCGCCTACCCGAACTTCGGCTCGGTGAACTTCTCCGGCTCGACCGTCAACGGCCAGTCGCTGTCCACGTTCAACCCGACCGCGTTCGACGCGAGCGGCAGTTTCGGCCAGTACGAGGACCACACCGGCCCGCTGTCCGGCGGGAACTTCTCCGTCACCTACGAGCAGGAGTAACGGCACTCGCTGGGCTGTGGTCAGCGGGCCACAGCCCAGCGACCAGCTCGTAGGAGCGCAGCCGGTCCGCGAACGCGTGCATGCTGGTGGTGATCATCAGCTCATCGGCCCCGGTAGCGGCCACCAGCTCGTCGATCCCCTTACGAACGGTGTCCGGCCCGCCCACGATCTGCCCGCCCAGCCGGTCCTCGGCGATCAGGCGCTCCATCTCCGAGTACGGGTACTCGGCGGCCTCCTCCGGCGTCGGCAGCTTGGTCGGCTTGCCCTGGCGCAGCCGCAACCACTGCAACGCGCTCGGCGCGGCCAGATACCTGGCCCGCTCGTCGTCCTCGGCGGCCCACACCCCGGCCGCGATCAGCAGATACGGCTCCCGCAGCGCCTCGGAGGGCTTGAAGTTCGACCGGTAGGCGTTGGCCGCGGGCAGCGTGTTCTCCGAGCTGAAGTGGTGCGCGAACGCGAAGGGCAAGCCGAGCAGACCGGCCAGTTGCGCGCTGTAGAGGCTCGACCCGAGCAGCCACACCGGCGGCTGGTTGCCCGCGGCCGGAACCGCGTGCAGCTGACCGTCCCGGGGCGCGTCCGGGTCGTCACCGAAGTAGGCGAGCAGCTCACCGAGCTGCTGCGGAAAGTCGTCCGCCGACAGCGGCGAGGTCGACCGGCGCAGCGCGGCGGCGGTGCGCGGGTCCGTGCCCGGCGCGCGGCCAAGACCAAGGTCGATCCGGCCCGGATACAGCCCCTCCAGCATCCCGAACTGCTCGGCGACCACCAGCGGCGGATGGTTGGGCAACATCACCCCGCCCGACCCCACCCGCAACGTCGACGTGACCGCGGCCACCGACCCGATCAGCACGGCGGGCGCGGAACTCGCGATGCCCGGCATGTTGTGGTGCTCGGCGAGCCAGAACCGGGTGTAGCCCAGCCGCTCGACGTGTTTGGCCAGCTCAAGCGTGTTGTGCAGGGCGGTCGAACTACTCGACCCGCTCACCACCGGAGCGAGATCGAGCACGGACAACGGCACGGGGAAGGTTTGACTCACGTCAAACACAACCAGCCCCGCCCCTGCCTTCTTCCCCTCAGAACAACTGCGTGATCCCGTAGATCAGCAGACCGGCCAGCGCGCCGATGACCGTGCCGTTGATCCGGATGAACTGGAGGTCCCGGCCCACCTGCAACTCGATCTTGCGCGAGGTCTCCTGCGCGTCCCAGCGCGCCACCGTGTCGGTGATCAGCGTGGTGATCTCGTCGCGGTAGTTGGACACCACGTAACCGGCGGCGCCCTGCACCCACGAGTCCACCTTCTCGCGCAGCGAGTCGTCCTCGACCAGCCGCTTGCCCAGCGTCATCAGGCCGTTCATCACCCGCTTGCGCAGCTCACTGGAGGGGTCCTCGGCCGCGTCGAGCAGCATCCGCTTGGCCGTGCCCCACGCCGAGCCGATCAGGTTGCGCACCTCGGGGTGCTCCAGCACCTGGTGCTTGAACACCTCGGCCCGTTCCATCGTCTCCGGGTCGGTCTGCAGGTCCTTGGAGAACTCCACCAGGAACGTGTCCAGCGCCTCGCGCATCGGGTGCTCCGGGTTGGTCTTCACCGCCCAGGCGAAGTTCAGCACCTCGGCGTAGACCTTGTCCGCCAGCAGCCCGTCCACGAACCTCGGAGACCAGCTCGGCGCCCGGTCCGAGACCACTCGCTGCACGGTCAGGTTGTTGTCGCGGACCCAGTCGTAGGCGCGGTCGCACAGCAGGTCGACCAGCTTGTGGTGGGCGCCGTCGGTGAACACCCGGCTCAGCAGCTGGCCGATCGGCGGACCCCACGGCTGGGCCACCAGCCGCCCGACCACGGCCTGCTCCATCACCGCCTGCACGTCGTCGTCGCGCAACACGGTCACCGCGCCGCGCACCACCGTTGCCAGCTCCGACGTGACCCGCTCGGCGTTCTCCGGTTTGGCGATCCACACCCCGATCCGGCTGGCGATGCCGACCCGCTCCAGCTTGTCCCGGACCACGTCCTCGGCCAGGAAGTTCGTGCCGACGAAGTCGCCGAGACTGCTGCCGATGGTGTCCTTGCGGGTCGGGATGATCGCGGTGTGCGGGATCGGCAGGCCCAGCGGCCTGCGGAACAGTGCCGTGACCGCGAACCAGTCGGCCAGCGCGCCCACCATGCTCGCCTCGGCGGCGGCGCGCACGTACCCCAGCCAGCCCTGGCCCCCGAACACCGTGGTCACGATGTAGATGACGGCGGCGGCCAGTAGCAAGCTACCGGCGACGGCTTTCATTCTGCGCAGTTCGCGCCGTTTGACCAGCTGCGCCGCCGTAAGGTTCTCCACTACACCTTTTTACCTCGTGAAGCGTTGTCCGGCCGTCGTATGGCAAGGTCGAGGCCGTGCGTGAACCCGTGCTCGTCCCTCGCCTCCAGCCGTTCACCTCGACCATCTTCGCCGAGATGACCGCGCTGGCCACCCGCACCGGTGCGGTCAACCTCGGCCAGGGATTCCCGGACACCGACGGCCCGGCCGGCATGCTCGACGCCGCCCGCGCGGCCATCGCGGACGGCGTCAACCAGTACCCGCCCGGCCCCGGGCGTCCCGAGTTGCGCGCCGCCGTCGCCGAGCACCGCACCCGCTACGGTCTGCACTACGACCCGGACACCGAGGTGCTGATCACCGTCGGCGCCACCGAAGCCATCGCGTCGGCGCTGCTCGCCCTGGTCCAGCCCGGGGACGAGGTCATCGTCATCGAGCCCTACTACGACTCCTACGCCGCGGCCGTCGCCCTGGCCGGTGCCAAACGCAACGTCGTCGGCCTGCGCCAGGACGAAACCGGCCGCTTCGCCCCCGACCTGCAAGCCATCGCCGCCGCGATCACCCCGGCCACCCGCGCCATCCTGCTCAACTCCCCGCACAACCCGACCGGCACGGTCTTCACCCGCGAAGAACTGGCCGAGGTGGCCCGGCTGTGTGTCGAGCACGATCTGATCGCCATCACCGACGAGGTCTACGAGCACCTCACCTACGACGGCACCGAACACCTCCCGCTGGCCACGTTCCCGGGCATGGCCGAGCGCACGGTCAGCATCTCCAGCGCTGGCAAGACGTTCAACTGCACCGGCTGGAAGATCGGCTGGGTCTGCGCCAGGCCCGAACTCGTCGCGGCCGTGCGCGCCGCCAAACAGTTCCTCACCTTCGTCGGTGGCGCCCCGTTCCAGCCCGCCGTCGCGCACGCGCTGCGCACCGAACTCGGCTGGGTGGAACAACTCCGTAGCGGTCTGCAGGCCAAACGCGACCGCCTGGTCGCCGGACTGGCCGAGGCCGGCTTCACGGTCATGCCGAGCCTCGGCACCTACTTCGTCTGCGTCGACGTCCGCCCGCTCGGTTTCCACGACGGCAACGAACTCTGCTTCGCGCTGCCGGAAAAGATCGGCGTGGCAGCGGTTCCCGTCCAGGTCTTCACCGACCATCCGCAAGACTGGCGCCACCTGGTCCGCTTCGCCTTCTGCAAAAAAGACGAAGTCCTCGACGAAGCAATCCGCCGCCTGCACAAACTCCGTCCCTAACAGACGAACCACGGCGTCAACGCCATCCCGGCAGACTTCCCAGTCACCGCAAGGCAAACCGGCCCGGCAGGCACCTCGCCCAGCGCGAAACGCCCACCCGCATCGACAAGCGACCGCCCGGCCCCACCCGGCCACCGCACCCACACCGCCGCACCCCCACGGCCCCGAGCCCGGCCACCCCGCACCACCCCCGCGACCTCCTCGACCAACCCCCGCACGGCGACCACCCCAACGCCGGCCCGCCGCACCTCCACATCCAGCCCGCCCGGACCGAACCCGAGCCGGCGTTCCCGCGCGCTCATCACGTTGTCCCGCACCAGTTCCAGCCGCCGCCAGGTCCGCGTCGGCCGCAGTACGAACGCCGCATCCTCGGCGGCCCGCCGCACCACCTCCGGCACCGGATCGAGCACGTCGAACAGTCCCGCGATACGCGTCAACAATTCACGTTCCGCCACCGAGTAGTCGGTCATCGGGCCACCGCCAGCCTGCGCCGCAGCACGCTCAGGCACCGGCCGCGCGTCTTGCCGACGCTGCCGATCCCGATGCCCAGCGCTCGCGCGGTCTGCGCGTAGCTCAGCTCCGGGGCGTGCGCGAACAGCCGCAGCAGCTGCCGGCACTGATCCGGCATCCCGGCCAGCGCCCGCCACAACTCGCGCTCGGCCGCCGCCGCGAGCACGACCTCCTCCGGCCCGGCACACCGCAGGCCGGTCTCGGCCAGCGGAACTTCCCGCCGTCGGCAGGCGAGCACCCGCGCCGCCTCGCGCCGTGCCGTGGTGGCCAGCCAGGCGGCCAGCCGATCGGGTTCGCGCAGGCGGTCGAGGTGCTGAGCCAGCGTTAGCCAGACTGCCTGACAAACGTCGGCGGCATCCACCGCCGTCAGCCCGTTCTCCCGAGCCACGCTCCAGACCAGGGCGGCGAAGCGGCGGACCAGCTCGGTCCAGGCCTGCTGATCTCGTTGCTCGGCAAGGCGAACCAGCTCGGCGGTAGGCGTCTCGGACACAGTTGCTCCCTCTCGGCACTGAGTGACTCGAACGCCGGATCCGACGACCCGCGCGCTCGCCAAGATCCACTCGTCGCACCAACGAGGTATTGATGTATCCAGGGTTCCCGTTGCTCCTCAACGAGAGCGTGGCCAGGCCAACGCCGAAACGGTCCAGTTTCGCAAATGCTCTAAGGAGTGAATCAGTCCCCGGGAGGAGTCAAACCGGACGAGGTTCGAATGGTCGGTGATCTGCTGCTCCATTCGGACCTGCGCGGATAACAGTTTTGCCGTCAAATACCGTCCTTCCGGGTGGATCACGTTTCTTCCCGTAGCGAATCGGCGCGGCAGTGCTAAACATGTCCTGAACGGCGAGGCGATTCAAAGGGTCGGTGCGGGAAAAATGGCAGTGGTTGACGTGGATGCGGTGCCTGGCACCGGTTCCGCGCGCCGCCGTCTGCTGCGCATCGGCCTTCGTCTGGCACTGACTGCCGGTTTTGTCGTTGCTGGCTGGCTGTTGTTCGGTCTGGCAGCGTCTGCCGCTTCCGCTTCGGTCCTGCCCCAAACCTCCGCCAGCTCGCCTTCGGACTCCACCGATGGCGGCGGCCTGCTCGGCGGTTTGCTGGGCAACACCGTGAGTTCGCTCGGCACCACGGTCGACAACCTCACCGGTACGGTGAACACCACGGTCGGTTCGGTACTCGGCACCGTGGACACCACGCTGAACTCCACCCTCGGCACGGTCGGTTCCACGGTGAACTCGGTGACCACCTCCGTTGGCACCACGGTGGTCACGCCCACCGTCACCACGGTCACGAAGACCGTCACCCCAGTGGTCTCGCCACTGCTCCCGGTCAAATCGACTCCGGCCAGCGCCCCGATCCCGCCGGCCACCCCCGCCGTGGCGACGAACCCGTTGCCGGCACAGCCTTCCCCGGCTCCCGCTGCCGAGCCCCTTGTCAAGCCGGAGCACCACGCCACGGCAAAGTCCGTGCCGGTCAAGGCAACGCGGCCGACGGCACAACTCAGACCAGTAACACCCCCGCTGCCGATGCCCAAGGCACCGCAGCCCGCGCCCCAGCAACCCCTCGCACCCGCGCCCACCGTCTCCACCGGGCACGGCCCCACCGGCGGCAACAAGCACGCCATCTCCGCGATCACCGCGAACGCGAGCGGTTCCGCGCCGGCGCTACTGACCACAGTGGCCAGTCATCCGATCATTGTCCCCGGCGAGATGCCGGGTTTGCCGAGCGTCTCGCCCGACTGAACCCAGTCGCACAGGAGAAGTCTGCGCACTGCCAGGCTTTCTCGGCGTTCTGACGCGGTAATGCCACGCGCTCGCGCGTGATGTCGCGACCCCACACCAGCACCGCTCACTCAGTCTTCCCGGCCTGCCACCGCGCCCGGCGGGTACGGGGTCTGTCCCACGGTCGAGCTGCCCCCTCGATCAGGGACACCGGAGTGACCGGCGGTAGGGCTGCCGGATGCGACCCCCGGTCCTACCGCTGGTCACTCACAATTCAGCGGAGCGGTCAGCGACATCGCCCTAGGCTTGAGCACATGGCGACCGGCTCAGATCCGATGATCTTCACGGCCGAGGCGGCAGGCGTCGGCATCGACGGTGCCGAGCGGCCCACCGAGGACCGCATCGTCGTCCTGGACAACGCCGTGCTCCTGCTCGACGGCGCCACCGCCCTGGACCAGCGCGACCACACCGCGTCCTGGTACGTCGACAACCTCGCCGCGGAACTGGCCACCCACCTCCACCACAACCCCACCGCGGACCTCAAAGAGGCCCTGGCCACCGCGATCACCACCCTCGCAACCAAACACGACCTCACCCCGGGCAAAGCCCCGTCATCAACGGTCGCCCTGCTCCGCTGGACCCCGGAAACCATCGATGCCCTCGTCCTGGCCGACAGCCCCATCGTCGCGTTCACGTCGAACGGCCCGGACGTGCTGCTCGACGAGCGGATCGCCGCGCTGCCCAAACGCCCCGGCGGCTACCGCGCCCGCCTCGCAGGCGGCGCCGGTTTCGACCCCGGCCACGTCGAAGCCCTGCGCACGGCCGGCGCCAGAACCGGCCGGTTGCGCAACGTCCCAGGTGGATTCTGGGTCGCCGAAGCCGATCCCGCCGCCGCGCACCAAGCCCGCACCAGAAGCTGGCCCCGCCCATCAGTGCATGCCGTGCTGATGGCCACCGACGGCGTCTCGTGCGGCATCGACGACTACCAGCTGCTGACCTGGCCGCAGGCCTTCGACCTGGCCGCAACCCATGGCCCGCAAGCCGTTCTCGACCAGGTTCGCGCGGCCGAACGCGACGACCCGCACGGCAAACGCTGGCCCCGCCCCAAGCGCCACGACGACCAGGCCCTCGCTCTGATCCGCTTCGCTTAACCAACTTGTGCTTGGCATCATGCGGCCAAAGGGATCATGCTGTGCTGCATGTCACGATGCCTGCCGGTCGCGCTCGTCCAAACGGACCCGCCGCCGACAGGGGCACCGTTCACCCAGTTCGCCGATGACGTCGCCGCCGTGCTGCGCCGATTCCCCGGCACCAAGCTGATCGCCTACCCCGAACTCCACCTCTACGGCGACCCGGACGACCTGACCCAAGCCCAACCCCTCACCGGCGAACTCTCCAACAACCTCAGCGAACTGGCAGCAGCCCTCGGCATCTGGCTGCTCCCAGGAACCCTCCTCGAAACGACAGCGACAACCGGCGCCCACAACACCGCGGTCGTGTACTCGCCGACCGGCGAACTCGTTGCCTCGTACCGGAAATGCTTCCCCTGGCGCCCGTACGAGCCCTACACCCCCGGTACCGACTTCGTCGTGTTCGACATCCCGGACATCGGCCGCTTCGGCCTGTCCATCTGCTACGACACCTGGTTCCCCGAACTGACCCGCCAGCTCGCCTGGCTCGGCGCGGAAGTGATCATCGCGCCCACCCGCACCACCACCAGCGACCGTGCCCAGGAAGTCATCCTGACCAGGGCCAACGCGATCGCCAACCAGGTCTACGTGCTCTGTCCCAACGTCGCCGCCCCGACCGGCGTCGGCCAGAGCCTGATCGTCGACCCGGAAGGCCGCGTCCGCGTCGACGCGGGCCGCGCGCCCGAAGTCCTCACCGACGTGATCGACCTAGACGACGTCACCCGCGTCCGCGAGTACGGCACCGCAGGGCTGAACCGCATCTGGGCCCAGTTCAGACCGGACGACCAACCCTTGGAACTGCCTGCCTACCAAGGACGAATCGACCCGAAGGCCTGGAGGACCCGATGAGCGCACCCGCAACCCGGTTGACCCGGACGCTGACCCTCGGCCCGGTCGTCCTGTTCGGCCTGGCCTACATGGCCCCCATGATCGTCCTAGGCACCTTCGGCCCCACCGACGACCAGAGCGGCCGAGCGGTACCGACCGCCTACGCGCTCGCCCTGGTGGCGATGCTGTTCACCGCGGTCAGCTATGGCCGCATGTCCCGCGCTTTCCCAGTAGCAGGCTCTGCCTACACCTACACCCGCAGGACCATCGACGGCCGCATCGGCTTCCTGGTCGGCTGGGCAGTACTGCTCGACTACTTCTTTCTCCCCGTGGTGATCTGGCTGATCGGCGCGACCTTCCTCAACCAGCAGTTCCCCGAGGTCCCCAACTGGGCCTGGATCGTCGGCTTCATCGTGATCACCACGACCGTCAACATCCTCGGCATCAAGCTCGCCGCCAACGCCAACCTGCTGCTCACCGGCCTGCAGATCCTGGTGCTGATCTTCTTCGTGATCCTGTCCCTGCGGCACGTCGGCAGCACAACCGGCTCGATCTTCTCCGGCGCCGCCTTCCACAACTCCAACACCACGATCAGCGCCGTCGCCGCGGGTGCCGCGATCGCCTGCTACTCCTTCCTCGGCTTCGACGCGATCACCACGCTCACCGAGGAGACCAAGGAGCCCAAGCGCACCATCCCCAAGGCGATCGTGCTGGTCACGATCATCGGCGGCGTGATCTTCCTGGTGACCTCCTACGCCGCGCAGCTCATCGGCCTGGGCCTGCCGCACGTTCACTTCGACTCGGAAGCCTTCGACATCGCCAAGGTCATCGGCGGCAACCTGTTCTCCGCGTTCTTCCTGGCCGGCCTGGTGATCACCCAGCTCGCCTCCGGCATCGCCGCCCAGGCCAGCGCCGCCCGCTTGATGTTCGCGATGGGCCGGGACAACGTGCTGCCCAGGAAGGTCTTCGGCTACCTGCACCCGAAGTTCCACACCCCGGTGATCAACGTCCTGGCCATCGGCATCGTCGGCCTGATCGGCGTCGCGAACACAGTGTCCAACGCGGTGTCGCTCATCAACTTCGGCGCCTTCACCGCGTTCACCTTCGTCAACCTGTGCGTCTTCGCGCTGGCCATCCGGAAGGGCAGGATCCGGACACCAGGCCAGATCCTAGGCAACGCGATCGCCCCGCTGATCGGCGCCGCCTTCGACATCTGGCTGCTCACCCAACTCGACTGGCTGGCCCACGTGGCCGGCGTGATCTGGCTGGTTCTCGGCATCGCCTACCTGATCTACCTGACCAGGGGATTCCGTCGCCAGCCACCCGAAGTCGACTTCTCGGAGGACTCCGATCTGGCGCCGGCCGCCGAGCTATAAACCGAGTGTATAGTCCGGCCTGTGACCCCCACAGCCGCGCAGTCGACCCGCACGTCCGTGCTGGCCACCGTCGGCAGCATCGCCTTCGGCCTGGTCCTGGGCGTCGCGACCCTGCGCCTGCACGGCATGGCGCCTGGGCTGGACGAGGCAACCAACTCCACGACAACCTGGATCATCTGGGCAGCCATCGCAGGCGCCCTGATCCCCAACCGAAGCCTGGCCACGATGTGCGGCGCCCTGATCCTGGTCGCCACCTGCACCGGCTACTACGCCGCAGCCGCCGCCCGCCACATCTTCGACATGGGCGCCATCCCGACCGCCGCAGTCTGGTTCGTAACTGGAGCGATAGGCGGCCCCATCCTCGCCTGGGCAGGCTGGAACACGAGAAGAGCGACAGGACTTCAACGCCACCTGGGCGTAGCGATCATCGGCATGGCCATCACGGGCGAAGGCCTCTGGCTAGCCGCAGTCCTCCACCACTGGGCAACAGCAGCAGTGTTCCTGGCAGCAGGCGTGATCACCACAACAGCCCTGACCATCTACCGCTACAAAGCAGCAGGACCAAGGTCCTGGCAGCCCCTGATCTACATGCCGATCCTCGCCGCCGCGTACCTAGCCACGGAGTACTTCGTACTAGACCGCCTACTAACCGCACTATGACAGCGGCAACCAAGCGAGCAAAGGGGGTCCAGGGGGGCGAAGCCCCTCCTGGTCGGGGCCTGGGGGTTGAACCCCCAGAAAACACGACAAGCGAGGCAGGCCCGCGCTTTCCAGCGGGCACACCTCGCTCATCGAGCGCGTGGCCAGAGGCGGGGTCGAACCGCCGACCTTCCACTTTTCAGGCGGACGCTCGTACCAACTGAGCTATCTGGCCAAATCAAACCGGTCAACCTGCGACCGGTGTGGCGACCCAGACGGGACTCGAACCCGCGACCTTCGCCGTGACAGGGCGACGCGCTAACCAACTGCGCCACTGGGCCTTACGATCACTACTTTACCGCGTACTCCCAACGGGATTCGAACCCGCGTTGCCACCTTGAAAGGGTGGAGTCCTAGGCCACTGAACGATGGGAGCCCGATCGGAGCGTCGAACGAACCGACCGACCGTGCTTCCAACAGTTCGTCGGCCGCTGGGAGCACGCTAAGCATAGGGCACACCGCCCAGGGCTCCAAAACCGGTTCCCTGTTGGCTTGCCGCTGAGGAAGAAACTACAGGTCAAGCCTTGTTCCGTCATCCTCCCCAGTCGAACGACGCCGGGCCTGCCCTGGTGCCGTTGATCGGCGGGGCGGCCCGGCGTTGATCAACGACGGGGGTTGGGTGCTCGCATCAGCGGCGGACCGGCGGGGTGCCGTCGTCGCCGGGGATGAGGCCGAGCATGTCGAGCAGCTGCTTGCAGTCCTCGGCGTCGTGTGCGTTGCGGGCGACCGCGAGCCTTGCTCTGCGCACCTGATCGGCCGAGATCCGCGTTGGTTCGCCGCTGCGCTGCGTCGGGATGTCGGTGCCCTGCCGAGGCAGGGTGTCGTCCTCTTGCCACAACAGCTTCCGAATTTCGAGGGATCCGCTCATCGGTGCCTCCCCGGCTCACGTCTTCCGGCGAGGCTAACTGGCCAAAACCACCACCGCAGCCCCCCGTAGGGTGAACCGGGGTTGACTCTGCGTGGTTATTTTTGTCCGCATTGGCGGGACCTGGGCTGGTTTGGAACTCTGCGTAGCCAAACTGTGCCCGTCATCACTCTTTGGTGGTTACGTGAATCCGGTGACGTGCTCGTCTACCCCTACCCCCTAGGGGTAATGTGGCGGCATCGCCGGTTGGCCGCGAATCCCTGTCATACCAACGTCAACCAGGCAAAGTGCCCAGCGGCTCGGCGTTGCCCCTTCAGCTGGCCTCCGTCACCACCGAAGTCAGCTAGAGCACGACCCAGCCCGGGCAGACCGCGAAAGGACTTCAGCTCTCATGACCGTCAGCACCACCTACACCGTGTCCGGGATGACCTGCGAGCACTGTGTGGCGTCCGTCACTGAGGAACTGTCCGAACTGGCCGGCGTCAGCAAGGTCGACGTCGAACTGGCCAGCGGCGCGGTGACCGTCACCAGCGATCACGAGCTGGGCACCGACGAGGTGCGCGGCGCCGTGACCGAAGCGGGCTACCAGCTGGTCGGCTGAGCGGGGTAGCGACCGGATGAGTGCGACGACGACCGCGCGGCAGCGCCAGCGGATCGAGCTGGACATCACCGGGATGACCTGCGCGTCCTGCGCCAACCGGATCGAACGCAAGCTCAACAAGCTCGTGGGCGTGCAGGCGAGCGTGAACTTCGCGACCGAGCGCGCCACCGTCGAGCATCCGGCCGACGTCTCGATCGACCACCTGCTCGACACCGTCCGCGCGGCCGGCTACCAGGCGAGCGCGCCCACCCCGGAACCGGAGGTGGCGCCGAGCACCACCCTGCGGCTGCGCTTCATCGTCTCCGCGGTGCTCGCGCTGCCCGTGCTGGTGCTCTCGATGGTCCCGGCCGCCCAGTTCCCGTACTGGACCTGGGCCGAGTTCGCGCTCGCCACCCCGGTAGTCGCCTGGGGCGCGTTGCCGTTCCACCGCGCGGCCGCGCGCAACCTGCGCCACCGCGGCGCGACCATGGACACGTTGGTGTCGCTGGGCATCACGGTCGCCTACCTCTGGTCGATCTACGCGCTGCTGTTCGGCGGCGCGGGCGATCCGGACCTGCGGGTCGGCTTCAGCCTGTTGCCGATGGCAGGCGCGGGCGCCATGACCTACTTCGACGTCGCCGCAGGCGTCACCGCCTTCCTGCTGCTCGGCCGATGGCTGGAAGCCCGCTCGCGCCGCAAGGCCGGAGCCGCGCTGCGCGCCCTGCTCGAACTCGGCGCCAAGGAAGTCGCGGTGCTGCGCGACGGTGCCGAAACGCTGATCCCGATCGACCAGCTCGCGGTCGGCGAGGACTTCCTGGTTCGTCCGGGCGAGAAGATCGCCACCGACGGTGTGATCAAGGAAGGCACGTCCGCGCTGGACCGGTCGATGGTCACCGGTGAGTCGGTGCCCGAGGAGGTCGGTCCGGGCACCGCGGTGATCGGCGGCACCGTCAACGTCGGCGGCCTGCTCGTCGTGACCGCCGGCAAAGTCGGCGCGGACACCCAGCTCGCGCACCTGACCCGGATGGTCACCGCGGCGCAAACCGGCAAGGCGCAAGTACAACGGCTCGCCGACCGCATCTCCGCGATCTTCGTGCCGACCGTTCTGGTCATCGCGCTCGCCACCGCGATCGGCTGGCTCCTCGCGGGCCGCCCGGCCGACGTCGCGATCACCTCGGCCGTCGCGGTGCTCGTGATCGCCTGCCCGTGCGCGCTCGGCCTGGCCACGCCGACCGCGCTGCTGGTCGGCACCGGCCGGGGCGCGCAGCTCGGCATCCTGGTCAAGGGACCCGAGGTCCTGGAATCGACGCGGCGGGTGGACACCGTCGTGCTGGACAAGACCGGCACGGTCACCACCGGCGCGATGAAACTGTTCGACATCACCGGCACGACGGTCAGTCGAACCCGGCTGCTGCGCATGGCAGGCGCGGTCGAAGCAGGCTCGGAACACCCGGTCGCCGTCGCCATCGTGACCGCCGCGCGCGCCGAACTCGGTGCCCTGCCAGCGGTTGCCGGCTTCGCCAGCGAACCCGGCCTCGGCGTGCACGGCACCGTCGAAGGAACCCGCGTCCGGCTCGCCCGCCCCGACGCGTTCCCGGCCCTGCCAACGGCTCTCGCCGAAGCGGCGGCACAGGCCCAGCGTGCCGGCCGCACGGTCGTCGCGATCGCCTGGGACGACCGCGTGCACGGCATCCTCACCCTCGCCGACGCCGTCAAACCCACCAGTGCCACCGCGATCCGCGCGCTGCGCGAACTCGGCCTGCGCCCGATGCTGCTCACCGGCGACAACGCGACCGTCGCCGCCACGGTCGCCGCCGAGGTCGGCATCGCACCCGAGGACGTCATCGCGGAAGTACTGCCCGCGCAGAAGGTCGACGTCATTCGTGGCTTGCAGCAACAGGGCCGCACGGTCGCGATGGTCGGCGACGGCGTCAACGACGCGCCCGCGCTGGCCGCCGCCGATCTCGGCCTCGCCATGGGCACCGGCACCGACGTCGCCATCGAGGCGGGGGACCTGACCCTGGTGCGCGGCGATCTGCGGGTCGCGGCGGACGCGATCCGGTTGGCGCGGCAGACGTTGCGCATCATCAAGGGGAATTTGTTCTGGGCCTTCGCCTACAACGTCGCCGCCGTGCCGCTGGCCGCCCTCGGCGTGCTCAACCCGATGATCGGAGGCGCTACTATGGCGTTCTCCAGCGTGTTCGTCGTGGGGAACAGCCTCCGGCTGCGCCGGTTCCAACCGAGCGCACGGCATCGAGGGCGTCACGTTCGGTCAAACAACCCGTGAACGCGGTGAAAAAGTATCCGTCTACAGACCCTCGCCTGAACGCGAGTTGCGTGTCACAATTTTCTAGCTGACACCCCCCGGTCAGCGCCTGTGGAGATCCCTCCGGCCCCCGCGTTCCTCCCCCTGGCGCGGGGGCTCTCCGCTGTTCTGGGCCGTTTCTTTTCCTCGCGGCAGGCGAACCCGTTGCCCCGCAAACAAGTTGTCCCCAACTTGTCCACAACCCCCTGAGCTATCCACACCTCCCACCCGCAACCGCCAGAATTGTCAGTCGCCCCACCTAGGCTGACCGATGGGCACCATTTTTCGGCCCCCTTGGAGGTGGGCGGGGTATGTACACATTCGGGGACGGTTCAAATCGGGCAATTCGGTGCCGCTTCGCGGGTGGGTTTCCGGAAGGAATCGGCTCGCCACGCCGTATCCGCTCGGTAGATGGGTGATGTACGAACAGCGACCGAATTCGCCGTGATCGTCAACTTGACCGAGGGCTCCGATGCGGTGGTTTGGTTGCCTTGATTGGCATTCCGGCTAGGAAAGTTGATCCGTTCGGTCCAACGCAGGCGCCCGAAAAGCCGCATCAGCTGGCCGAATCTCTGACCGATACGGCGTGTCGGCGTGGCGCAAAACACACCCCGGCCGCATCGCCGCAACCGAACCGTTATCGTATCCGGCGTGCCTCTTCCCTCACTCGGCCGCGCGACTGCCACCGGTAGACACCGCCCCGTCGCGCTCGACCAGGACCCACAGGCCCCAGGACGCGAGCTTGAGAACTACCTCGCCGCGCTGGCGCCGGAAACCGAACTCGAAAGCACCGGCAGCGGTCGTCGTTTCGGCAACGCCCAGGTCTACCAACTTCGTCTGCAGCTCATGGCCGACCAGCAGCTCCGCGAGCTGGCCGACCAGCACGGCACCTCACCGCAGGCGCTGGCCCAGGAATGGGTCATCCAGCGACTGAAGTGGGAAGCCGGCCAGCGGGAAGCCGTCCCGGCCTGGCCGTGATCGGCCCAGCCGGCCGCGGCGTGCACGGCCGGCTCCCCAAGAACTGATCAGGAATTCTCCGCCTGGTACTGGTCGTGCCTGGCCAGGAACTCCGTCCGCTC
>DATFHN010000146.1:0-31053 GCA_035248365.1 Pseudonocardiaceae bacterium
CGGCGGCACCGCGCTGGTCTCGCTCTACGGCTGGTCGACCAACCCGCTGGTCGAGTACTACGTCATGGAGAACTACCACGGCTCGCCGCCCACCGCGGGCACCTACATGGGCCAGGTCAACAGCGACGGCGGCACGTACAAGATCTACGAGCACCTCCAGGTCAACCAGCCCTCCATCCAGGGCACCGCGACCTTCGAGCAGTACCTGGCCATCCGCACCTCACCGGTGAGCAGCGGCACCATCACCAAGGCCAACTTCGTCAACGCCTGGGCCAGCCACGGCATGCGCCTCGGCACGCTCAACTACGAGATCCTGGCGACCGAGGCGTGGGGAGGCGGCAGCGGCAGCACCAGCGTCACGGTCAGCTGACGCGGGCGGTCGGCCGGTGCAGGTACCGGCCGGCCGGGCCGCCGATCACCTTGCCGTCACCGTAGATCTGCCTGCCCCGCAGGAAGGTCGCGGTGACGGTGGCGCCGATCTCCATGCCGTCGAAGGGCGTGTACTCCTGGGCCGACTCGGAATCGGCCGGATCGACGACGATCGAGCGGTCCGGGTCGACCAGCGCGATGTCCGCGTCATAGCCTTCGGCGATGGTGCCCTTGCTGGGCAGGCCATAGCGCTGCGCCGGGTTCCAGGCCGTGAGTTCAGCCACTTTGGACAGTGGGAGGCCGCGCTTGATGCCTTCGCCGACCAGCCCGCCGAGCAGGTACTCGGTGCCGCCGAAACCGGACTTCGCGGCGAACACGTCCTCGTGATCCGCGCCGAACTTGGTCGCCTCCTTGCAGCAGGCGTGGTCGCTGACCACCCAGTCCACGTCGCCGGCGAGCACGTGCTCCCACAGCGCTTCGACATCGGCGCGAGGCCGCAGCGGCGGGTTGACCTTGCCGCCGATGCCGCTCGCGGTGTCGATGTCGGCCAGCAGGTGGCCGATGGTGACCTCGCGCCGGAAGTTCACGTGCGGGAAGGTCTTGGCCATCAGCATCGCGGCCTCCAGCGCTTTGGCCGAGGACAGGTGCAGCAGGTTGATGTTGGGCAGCCCGGTCTCGTGCGCCAGGTAGGACGCGATGGTGACGGCCAGGCCCTCCGAGTGCGCCGGCCGGGACGCGCTGTAGGCGGCCAGGCCGGTCAGCTTGCCCTCCTGCTCGACCAGCTTGGTGTAGGCGGTCATGATCTCGGCGGTCTCGCAGTGCAGCGACAACGAGATCGAGTCGGCGATCTCGGGGAACTGCTCCCGCGCCCTTTGGACGCCGCGCATTACGAATTCGAAATATCCAATATCGTAATTCTCGCCGGGAGGGATCATCAGGAAGGCGTTCTGATCGGCCGAGCGGCCGTGCAGGCCATGGCTGCCATAGAACATGAAGATCTTGAACGAGGTCACGCCGTACTCGCTGATCAACGCGGGGATCTCGTTGATGTGCGACGCCTGCATGGGCGCGAGGTGGAAGGCGTAGTCCACATGCGACTTGCCGTCGGACGCGGCCAGCACCTCGGGGAAGAACTCGGCGTAGCTGCCGCCCCGGTTGAGGTAGTACTGCCCGGTGCGCATGTAGGTCAGCGAGGTGGTCACGCCGCCCTGGGCGCAGGCCCGGCTCTCGGACGCCGTGTCCTCGGCCAGCGGGTTGTAGATGCCCCAGTGCTGGTGGGCGTCGACGACGCCGGGGAAGGCCAGCTTGCCGCCGCCGTCGACGACCGGGACGCCCGGGTTGGCCGCGGCCAGGCCGGGCGCGACGGCGGCGATCTTCTCCCCGGTGATCGCGATGTCGGCGGTCACCACGTCGTCGATGCCCGGCCGGACCACCCGGACGTTGCTGATGATCAGGTCGTGGTCGGTCATTGCGCACCTTCCGATCGTGTTGTTCTCGCGACGTGTTGGCCCGCGAGGTAGGCCAGGCCCAGTGCGGGCAGCAGGCCGTTGCCCGCGAGGTAGCCGGTGGCGCCGTGCCCGGAGATCCCGGCGGCCGCCCCGCCGGACGCGTACAGCCCGGCGACGTTGCGGACCCGCGCGTGCTCGTCGACGAGCAGGCCGCCCTGGGTGTGGAACAGCGCGGGTACCACGCGCACCGCGCGCAGTGGCGTGCCCAGCGGGGCCTCGAAGTTCGTGCGGCCGAACCGGTCCTTGGCCAGTTCGCCGGTGGCGACCTGGCGCGCCTCGTCGATCTCCTCGGCCAGCGCTTGCGCGGGCACGCCGATCGCCTCGGCGAGTTCGGCCACCGATCCGCCCGCGCGCAGCGCGCCGCTGTCCATGACGTCCTGGTAGTCGCGGAAGGGCAGGCAGGCGTCGTGCACGCGCTCGTCGAACACCAGCCAGCCGCGCGATTCCCGTTGCCGGGCCAGCAAAGCGGCGTACTCGGAGTAGCCGACGCTCTCGTCGCCGAAACGCCTTCCGTCCAGGTCGACCAGGATCCCGCCGTGCATGATGGTGGCCCAGGTGACCAGCGTCCGCGCCGACTCGGCCAGTCCCGCGTGACCCTGATAGGCATCGAGGAATCCGGATTCGGCGCCCAGCGCGGCGCCGATGCGCAGCGCGTCTCCGGTCGAGTACTCGCTGCCGTGATAGGTCGCGCTCGCGATCTCCGGCACGTGCCGGGCGACGAGCCCGGGATCGGCGCCGTAACCGTTGGTGGCCAGCAACACCGCGCCCGCCGTGAGCTGCTCGCTGCTACCGTCCGGTCTGGACAGTGTGACGCGACACCCGGGTTCCACCGCATCGAGGCGGCACGGCACCAGCAGATCGATGTTCGGTTCGGCGGCAACGGCGGTGAGCAGGCCGCGCAGCAGGGCGGAGCCGTGGCGGCCGGGGATGGTGTGCACGCGCTGCGCGGAATGTCCGGGATAACTGAAGTCGGTGGGCAGTTCGATCGGCAGGCCGACGTGATCGGCGAGCCATTCCACCAGTTCCGCGCTGACCTCGGCCAGTGCGCGGGCCACGGTGGGTTCCGCGCTGCCGTGTGTCTTGGCCTCGATGTCGGCGCGGAAGCGTTCCGGCGAGTCGTCGATGCCTGCCGCCCGCTGATACCGGCTGCCCGCGCCGGGGATCATCGCGGTGGACATCGCGGTGTTGTTGCCCTGCTGGAAATGCTCGTTGGCCTCGACGACCAGCACGCTGGCGCCGAGCTGCGCGGCCCGCAACGCCCCCGCGAGGCCGCCACCCGCGCCCGCGACCAGCAGATCGACGTCGGTCATCGGGAAACCCCCGCCGCCAGCAGCCGCAACGCGGTCGCGGTCGGGTCGATCACGGCGATGTCGGGGTGCAGCGCCATGTCCACGTCGACCGCGGAGCAGCCGTTGATGACCGCGGTCGCGCCGCCGGCGGCGAGCCGGTCCAGGGCACCGGCCACGGCCTGGTTCCAGGTGCCGGCGTCGGCGATGTCGGCAAGGGACAGGTCCAGCACCGCGACGCCGGTGAACGCGGCGCCGAATCCGTAGGCGGTGGTCTTGCGCCGCAGTTCGTCCGCGATGGCGGCATTCCTGGTGACCGCGCCGATGCGGTGACCGGTAGCCATCAGGTGCGCGGTGGTCAGCTTGAGGATGCCGGTGCGGCGCCCGCCAGGCACTTCCGGCACGCCGGGATCGAGCACGCAGTCGGGCAGCAGGAAGTCCCACCCCTCGCCGGCGGGCAACGCGGCGTCCACGGCTCGTTCGGACGCGGCGACGTCCGCGGCATTGGCCAGCTGGCGCGGTGCCGCCGGGCCGATGTCGTCCAGGTGCAACGTGAGCCCGGCGGGGGAGAGGCCCGCGTAGCGGGCCCGGCGCCGCGCGAGTTCGTCCGCGTCGACGTGGATCGGGGTCACCGCGTATACCCGGACGGTCATCGAACCTCCTCAAGCGTGCCGAGCAATCCGGCTACCGCCGCGCTCTCGCTCAGCCCGTCCACGACCCGCCAGACCGCGTCCACCGGGCCCCGGTGGCGACTGAGCACATCGGTGAGGCTGGCACGGTCGAACGGGTGGAAGTCGCTGTCTCCCAACGGGTTCTCGGCCTCACTGGTGTGGCTGCGCCCGTCGGCGAGGGTCACGGTGAGCCGGTTGGCCCGGTGGGCGGGCAGCCGGTCGGTCAGCCCGGCGTCTTCGGCGACCCGGACCCGCGCGGCGACCGCGGCGAGTTCGGGTGCCTGCTCTGGTGGTCGCGGCGACACGACGCCCTCCAGCAACGCGGCCGCGGCCACGAACGGGATGGAGAACATCGCGCCGAGCGCGCTGTCCCAACTCGGCCGGTCCAGCCCGGCGGCGAGCGCGTGCGTGTCCACTCTGATCTCGGCGATGCGCTCGGCGATCTCGGCGGGTGATGCGGCCGGGAAGAGTTCGGCGCGGGCGGCGATGGCGAGGTCGGCGACCGGATGGGTGTAGCTGCACGAGGCGTGCTGCTTGAAGTAGTTGTGCTCGACGTCGAATCGGGCGCCGAGTTGGTCGGTGAGCTGCGCCGGGTCGAAGCCGCCGAGCAGTTCGCCGAGGGAAAGCGCCGCTGTGCCGGTGTTGCGGGCCACGCCCGCCGCCGCGAGCCGGGCGGCGGCGAGACCTGCGGTGTTGGCCGCGCCGAGCCAGGCGTTGCGGACCGGATTACCGTCCAATGCGGACCCGAAATGCCCGGCTATCGGCAGGCCGGAGCCTGCGTCGATGGCGGCGGCGATGCCCTCGGCGTCCAGTCCGAGCAGGCGTGCGCAACCGGCCGCCGCGCCCGCGACGCCCCAGTTGCCGTGCGGATGCGTGCCCGGCCGCAGCGTGGTCGCGCGGCCGAACCGCGCCGCCACCTCGTAGCCGACCAGCAGTGCGGCCAGCGTGTCCGCGCCGGTCGCGTCGCGTTCGGCGGCGAGGGCGAGGATCGCCGGGAAGCAGTGCGCGGCGGGATGGCCCTTGGCGTACTTGTTGCCTTCGTCGAGTTCGAGGCACACGGTCGCCTGCGCGTTGAGGAAGGCGGCGGTCGCGGCATCGGTGCGCGTGCCGCCGCCGATGACCGGAGCGTTGCCGGGTGGGGTCGGCCAGACCGCGCGGATCGCGCGCTGCTCGACGGTGCGCGCGCCGATCGCGGTCACGGTGAGCACGTCGAAGGCGACGGTGCGCAGGCGGTCGGCGACGCGTTGCGGTACTTCCCGCCAGTCGAGGCCATGGGCCCAGCAGGCGAGTTCGCGCACCGCATGCGCCACGCGCGCCTCCGACATCCGGCCGACCTCCTCGTCGCTGTTCCGCTGAGCGAAACAATGTGATATCTCTATGTTCACACCAATGCCCAGCTGACGTCAATAATGCATTTCCCAGGCTTGACATCACGGAAATCGCGAGTCAGATTTGTTCCGGTAAGCGGTACGTAGATCGACTCGCTGGAGAGGAGCGCTGCCATGGCAGAGCCGACCGCCGGTACCGAGTCCTCCGCCCGCGTCGCCGACGTGCTGCTGTTGTTCACCGACGGCCCGGCCACCGTCGGCGTGTCCTGGATCGCTCGCGAGCTGGACCTGAGCAAGGCCGTCGTGCACCGCATCCTCCAGTCGCTGGCCGGACGCGGGCTCGTCGCGCTCGACCCGGCCAGCCGCGAGTACCGGCTCGGCCCGGCCGCCGCCGCGCTCGGCGCACGGGCGCTGCGCGACTCCGACCTGCGCACCGCCGCCCTCGGCCTGCTGCGCGAACTGCGCGACGCGACCGGCGAGACCGCGACGCTGACCACGCCGGTCCCCGGCGGCCGGGTCTACCTCGACCAGGTCGAGGGCCTGCACGAGATCAAGATGACCGTCGAGCTGGGCCGCCGTTTTCCCTTGCACGCGGGCAGTTCCGGCAAGTGCATGCTCGCGTTCCTGCCCGAGGCCGACCGGGAAAAGCTGCTCACCGAGCCACTGGCCGCGCTCACCCCGAGCACGGTTGTCGACCCGGACGCGCTGCGCGCGCAGCTCGCGCTGATCGCCGAACGCGGTTATGCCTCGTCGGCCGGGGAACGCCAGCGTGACGCGGGCTCGATCGCCGCTCCGGTGTTCGGGTTCTCCGGCGACGTCATCGGCGCCATCTCGGTGTGCGGGCCCAAGTTCCGGGTGACCGAGGAGTTCGTCGACCGGATCGCGCCGGAGGTGACGGCCGTCGCCGCGCGGATCTCCCGGCGGATGGGCTGGCGCGACCCGCACTAGCGGAGCACAAACAGGAGGAACAATGGCAGAGGAATCCGGCAGGCAGGCGCTGGCCGGGTTGCGGGTGCTCGACGTGGCGACGCTGTTCGCCGGGCCGCTGGCCGCGACGCTGCTCGCCGACCACGGCGCCGAGGTCATCAAGATCGAGCATCCCAGGGGCGACCCGGCCCGCACCCACGGCGCCAGCAAGAACGGCGTCGGGCTGTGGTGGAAGATGCTGGCCCGCAACAAGAAGGCCATCACCCTCTACCTGGGTTCCGAGGACGGCCAGCGGTTGTTCCGCAAGCTCGTCGCCGACGCGGACGTGGTGATCGAGAACTTCCGGCCCGGCACGCTGGAACGCTGGGGCCTCGGCTACGACGAGCTGTCCGCGATCAATCCGGGCCTGGTGCTGGCCAGGGTCACCGGGTTCGGCCAGTTCGGCCCGTACGCGAACCGGCCCGGGTTCGGCACGCTGGCCGAGGCGATGAGCGGGTTCGCCGCCATCACCGGCCAACCGGACGGCCCGCCGACGCTGCCACCATTCGGTCTTGCCGACGGGATCTCCGCGCTGACCGCGGCCTTCGGCATCATGACCGCGTTGCGGGCCAGGGAGTCCACCGGCCGGGGCCAGGTGCTCGACCTGGCGATCATCGAGCCGATGCTGACCGTGCTCGGTCCGCAGCTGACCGCCTTCGACCAACTCGGCGTCCTGCAACAGCGCACCGGCAACCGCTCGGCCAACAACGCGCCGCGCAACACCTACCGCTGCGCCGACGGCGCCTGGGTCGCGGTGTCGACCAGCGCGCAGTCCATCGCCGAGCGGGTGATGAAGCTGGTCGGCCGTCCCGAGTTGATCGACGAGCCGTGGTTCGCCTCCGGGGCCGGTCGCGCCGAGCATGCCGACGAACTCGACGCGGCCGTCGGTGGCTGGATCGCCGACCGGGACCGGGCCGAGGTGATCGCCGAGTTCGAACGCGCCCAGGCCGCGGTCGCGCCGATCTACACCGCCGAGGACGTCCTGGCCGACCCGCAGTTCGCCGCGCTGGGCAGCGTCGTGCGCATCGAGGACGACGAACTCGGCCCGATCCGCATGCAGAACGTCCCGTTCCGGCTCAGCGAGACCCCCGGCTCGGTGCGCACCACCGGCCCCAAACTCGGTCAGCACACCGCCGAAGTGCTCGCCCGCTACGGCGTCGACGACGCGGAACTGGCGCGGCTGCGGGAAAGCGGCGCGCTGTGATCGGCCGCGCCCGCACCTGGCTCTACGTGCCAGCGCACCGGCCGGAGCTGCTGGCCAAGGCGATGGCGGGCAACGCGGACGCCGTCGTGCTCGACCTGGAGGACGCCGTTCCGGCCGCCGCCAAGGACGATGCCCGCGACCACGCGGCGAAGGCGGTGCGCGCCGCGACGCCGAAACCGTTGTGGGTGCGGATCAACCAGCCAGGTAGCGCCGTTGCCGACGCCGATATCGCCGCGCTGGCCGGGTCCGGGGCCGGCGGCGTGCGCGTGCCCAAGTGCGCCGATCCGGCCGAAGCAGCGCAGATCGCGCAGCGGCTCGGCGCGCCGGTGCACCTGTTGGTGGAATCCGCGCTCGGCGTGGAAAACGCCTTCGAACTGGCCCGGTGCCATCCCTCGGTGGTCAGCGTCTCGCTCGGCGAAGCCGACCTGCTCGCCGACCTGCACCTCGTCGACCCGGCCGCGCTGGACTGGGCCCGGGCCCGGATCGTCAACGCCTGCCGGGCCGCCGGCCTGGCCAGTCCGCCGCACGCGGCCTGGACCGATGTGGCCGATGTGGACGGTCTGGTCGCGGACACCGAACGCGCGCGCAACCGAGGCTTCTTCGGCCGCTCCGTGCTGCACCCCAAGCAGATCGATCCGGTCAACGCGGTGTTCACGCCGCCGGAACACGAGGTCGCGGCGGCTCGCGCGCTGCTGGATTCGTTGCAGGGCCGTGCCGAATCCGCCTGGCTGGACGAGCGGGGGCGCTTCGTCGATGCCGCCGTCGTCGCCGGGGCGCGCTGGATCGTCGAACGCGCCGACCACACACCCGCCGCAGAGAGGAACAACGCATGACGAACACCGCGACCGACGCGCTGCTCGCCGCCGTCGCCGCCGGAGTGGACCTGGTCGAACTGGGGCAACCGCTGTTCACCGGGATGCCCTGTTCGCCCAACCACCCCGGTTTCCGGATGACGCTCGCGCGCAGGCACGGCGACATGGTCCGCCCGGACGGCAGCTCGGCGGCCAACGAGGTGATCGTCACCGGCGGTCACGTCGGCACGCACATCGACGCGCTCGCCCACGTCAGCTTTCGCGGCGAACTGCACGGCGGCATCGATGCGGCAGCAGCCCAGACCGGCGGCGCGTTCCGCGAACACGGCGTTGAGAAGATCCCGCCGCTGTTCACCAGGGGCGTGCTGCTCGACGTCGCGCGCGTGCACGGCGTGGACACGCTGGAACCCGGTTACGGCGTCACTGAAGCCGATCTCCGCGCGGCCGCCGAACAGGCGCGCGTGACACCTCGCCCCGGCGACGTCGCGCTGGTGCGCACCGGCTGGGCCCGCAACTTCGGCGACGCCACCGCCTACCTGGGCGCGGCAACCGGAGTGCCCGGCCTGACCGAGCCCGGCGCGGCCTGGCTGGCCGATCTCGGCATCGTCGCCACCGGCACCGACACCACCGCCTACGAACAGATCCCGCCCGGCGACGGCCACCGCCTGCTCCCCGTGCACCGGTTGCTGCTGGTGGATCGCGGCATCTACATCATGGAACACCTCAACCTGGAGGACGCGGCAGCGCGCAACCTCACCGAGTTCCTGTTCGTGTTGGCCCCGCTGCGCATCATCGGCGGCACCGGTTCGCCGATCCGACCGCTCGCGGTGGTGACCACATGACTCCGGCCCAGCAACTCGGCGCGCTCGCCCAACGCGTCGCCAACGACGGCCTGTCCGCCGATCTCCGCGCCGATGTGGCCGGTCGCGTCGTCGACTTCCTCGGCAACTGCCTGGCCGCCCTGGGCGAACCGCCCGCGCGGATCACCCGCGACGTGGTCACGTCCTGGGGCGGCAACCCGGCCGCCACCGCGATCGGCAGCCCAGACAAGCTGCCCGCGCCGTCGGCCGCGCTGGTCAACGGGACGCTGGCGCACAGCCTCGACTTCGACGACACCCACCTGCCTTCGGTGCTGCACCCGTCATCGGCGGTCATCCCGGCCGCGCTCGCGGTGGCCGAGGAGGTGGGTGCGTCCGGGGCGGCATTCCTGGACGCGGCCACGGTCGGCATCGAGGTCACCTGCCGGCTCGGCATGGCAGGCTACGACGAGGCGACCCGGAACTCGATCTTCTTCGACCGGGGCCAGCACGCGACCGCGATCTGCGGTGCGGTCGGGGCCGCGGTCGCGGCGGGCATGCTGCGCGGCCTCGACGCTGAGGCGCTGACCTCGGTGATCGCCATCGCGTGCAGCATGGGCGCCGGCGTCATCGAGGCCAACCGGACCGGCGGCACGATCAAGCGGGTGCACTGCGGCTGGGCCGCGCACGCGGGCGTGGCCGCCGCCGACCTCGCCCGGCACGGCCTGACCGGCCCGCCGACCGTGCTGGAGGGCCGCTTCGGCTTCCTGCAAGCGTTCGTCGGCAACGGGTTCACCATCGAGGCGGTCACCAACGGCCTCGGCGAAGAATGGGAAACCCCGGGCATCTTCTTCAAACCCTATCCGTGCAACCACTTCACCCACGCGGGCATCGACGCCGCGCTGCGGCTGCGCGAGTCCGGAGTGGACCCGAACTCGATCGAATCGCTCACCCTCGGCGTGCCCAAACCGGTGCTGCACACCATCGCCGAGCCGATCGAGGAGAAACGCAGGCCCCGCTCGGGTTATCACGGCGCGTTCAGCGGTCCGTACACGGTCGCGGCGGCGCTGCTGGGCGGCGGCGGGCTCGGCGTGTTCCACGAGGACTTCACCGATTCCGCCGTGCTGGATCCGCGACGGCTCGCGCTCGCCGACAAGGTCGAGGTGGTCGCCGACGAGGAGTGCTCGGACATCTTCCCGCGCCAGTTCCCGGCCGTGCTCACCGCGCGGCTGGCCGGCGGGCGCACGGTCACCGAAAAGGTGCTGGCCAACCGGGGCGGACCGGCCAACCCGCTGAGCGAAGCCGAACTGACCACGAAATTCGTCGGCAACGCACAACGGTCCATCCCGGCCGATAACGCAGGCTCGCTGGCCAGGGCGGCCTGGGACCTCGCCGATGGTGCGACCCCCGCCGAACTGCTCAAAAAAATCACTGCGTTCCTGCCAGCGGAACACTGAAAAAAGAATATCCACAATGGTCGATTCGGCCTGGTCAAGCCATTGACAATGGCCAGAACCGAAGGCATGCTTTCCGAAATCGCACAGACTGTTCCGATTAGCGGAACAATTCTCCGGCATACGTCGAGGTGTGCACCATGCACAAACATTTCCGGTGGGCCACGATCACCCTGATCGTCGTTCTGATCGTCATCAACTACATCGACCGCAGCGCCATTTCTTACGCGGTCGACCCGTTGTCGAAGGAATTCGGCATCGACACCGCGCAGTACGGGCTGATCAGCAGCGCGTTCTCGATCGGCTACATGGTCTTCGCGCTGCTGTCCGGTCCACTGGTCGACCGGTTCGGTCCGCGCAAGGTCCTGTTGTGGGGCATGGTGTTCTGGTCGATCGCCACCGCGCTCACCCCGATCTCCGGCGGGTTCACCGGGCTGCTGCTGGTCCGGATCATCCTGGGCATGGGCGAGGCACCGGGCTTCCCGGCGGCCACCCGCATCGCCAGCCGCTGGCTGCCCAGGACCGAACGCGGCTTCGCGCTCGCGCTGTGCGGCGGTGTCGCGGTCTCCGGCAGCCTGCTGATCGGCGGGCCGCTGGTCACCCAGCTCATCACCGCGCTGAGCTGGCGCGGCATGTTCTGGGTGCTGGCCGTGCTCGGCGTGCTGTGGGCGATCGTGGCGATCGGTCTGCTGCGCAGCACCCCGAACGAGCACCCGCGCGTCTCGCAGGCCGAGCGCGAGTACATCGCGGCGGGCCAGTTCGAGGAGGAGTCGACCGGACACGAGTCCTCTTTGGACTGGAAGCGGCTGCTGGCCAACCGCAACCTGTGGATCGTCGGCGGCGGCTACTTCGCGTGGGGCTTCATCTTCTGGGGCTTCCTGTACTGGCTGCCGCAGTACCTGGCCAAGTCCTACAAGCTGGACCTGACCCAGGTCGGCGCGTTCTCGGTGGCGCCATGGGCGGCGGGCTGCGTCGGCGCACTGGTCGGCGGCATCATCGTCGACCGCGTGTACCGGCGGACCAAGAGCATCCGCAGCCGGTTCACCATCATGGGCATCGCGCTGCTGCTCGCAGGCGCCTCGCTGGTCCCGGTGTTCGTCGCCCCCTCGCTCACCACCGCGCTGGTGTTCATCTCGCTCGGCGTCGGGTTCGGCTTCATCACCGGCGGCATCTGGTGGGTCGCCGCGATCGACGCGGAACCGAGCCAGCCCGGCAGCGCGGCCGGTTTCGCCGACGCCAGCTTCGCGCTCTCCGGTGTGGTCGCGCCGCTGGTGATGGGCTTCATCGTGCAGGACACCGGCACGTTCACCAGCGGCTTCATCCTGATGAGCGTGCTCGCCCTGGCCGGCGCGCTGCTCATGCTGTTCTGCACCAAGGAGCGCGCCTCGACCGCTACCCCGGCGACCGTCCCCGGCCAGCAGGTTTCGGCGAGCTGACCCCTGTCCGACGTGCGAGGCCGGCAACGCTGCCGGCCTCGCACGTCGTCGTGTGACTGCCCGCATATTGACGCCGGACCCATGGCTGATCACTATGGAAACTGAGGAAACCAAAATAGTTTCCAGAGGGATCGGGGAGAGAGATGGACGTCTATGAGGCGGTCACGACCAGGCGAGCGGTCCGGAAATTCACCGACCGGGAGGTCCCGAGGGAGGTGCTGGAGCGCGTGCTGTCGGCCGCGGCCTGGTCGCCATCCGCATCGAATCTCCAGCCGTGGCATGCCTATGTGCTGACCGGCGAGCCGCTGGCCGAACTCAAGAAGCGGGCAGGCGAACGGGCGGCCACTGGCGATCCCTGGGACGAGCCGCAATACCAGATGTACCCGCCCGAACTGAAGTCTCCCTACCACGAGCGCCGCTCCGACTTCGGCGCGAAGCGTTACGGCGCACTGGGTATCTCCCGCGACGACTGGGATGCGCGCCGGCGGGCGGCGACCGAGAACTGGCAGTGTTTCGGCGCACCAGCTGCCCTGTTCTGCTACCTCGACCGCGACATGGGCCAGCCGCAATGGTCCGACGTCGGCATGTACCTGCAAACCGTCATGCTGTTGCTGCGTGCCGAGGGGCTGGACAGCTGCGCGCAGATGGCCTGGTCGGTGTATCACCGGACGGTCGCGGAGATCGTGGCTCCGCCGGATGGGCTGATCCTCTACTGCGGCATGTCGATCGGGTACGAGGACAGCACCGTCGAGGACAACCGCGTTGGCCGGGCCCCGCTCGACGAGACGGTCACGTTCGTGGACTTCGCGATTCCGCACCCGTCACCAGCACGGGATCGCTAGCGTCTGCGCCATGCGCTTCGTGCTACTGGCCACCGTTGCCTGCGCGCTCGCCGTCGCGGGCTGCGCGTCGGGGGCCGACTCCCCGAACCAGGGGAGCGTCAGCACCGTGACCAACGACCCAGCGTTCACTGTGGACAAGCTGCGCGCGATCGACCCGTGCGGCCTGCTCGATCGCGACACGCTCCACCCGCAAGGTGAGGCCCAGGACGGCTCCATCGACGAGTACCCAGGCACTCCGAACGGGCTCGACGACTGCGCCATCGACATGCAGACCTTCCACCACAGCCCGCTGCGGGTCGAGGTCGCGGTCGGTGCCGAGGTCACGCCGACCGGGTCGGTCACCAGCGTGGCCGGCCTGCCGGTGCGCGAGCAGTCGCTGTCCGGCGAGTGCTACGAGCAGATCATCACGCCGAGCCCGAAGATCGGCATCCAGGTGGAGGTCCGCACCCAGTACGCCTCCTGCGTCACGGCCCGCGACGTCACCACCGCGATGATCAACCACATCCGGACCAACCCGCCGAAGCGCCCGAGCACCGCCGGTTCGCTGAGCACGATCGATCCCTGTGCCACGGTCGAGGATCCCACCGCGGCGGCCGCCATCGGATCCGCGTCCACGCAGGCCCGGCCCAGCCTGTACGAGTGCGACTGGCACGGCGGCCCGCTCTCGCTGAGCGTTGCCTTCACGGTCGGCGACGCCCAGGTGCCCAACTACGGTCAAGCCGCGCCCCAGCCGGTCGATCTCGGCGGCGTCACGGGGTACCAGGTGCGGCCCGACGGTCAGACCTGCGAGATCGGCTGGAACGTCCGGCCTATCGGCGCGTCCCACCAGTTCGAACTGGTCTACGTCACCGTCACGAACCTGGGCACGCAGCCCGTCGACACCTGCGCGAAGACTGTCGCGGTGGCCAAGTCGGCCAAGACCAAGGTGCCGCAGCCCAGCTAGCGCGATACTGAAGCCATGCCAGCCCCGGATGCGTATGACCGTGCGGATCACCTGCTCGAAGTCGGCCGCGCCCAGGCGGCGCTCGAACTGCTCACACAGGCGGGCGAACCCGAGGATGGCCGGGGGTTACGGCTGTTCTGGCTGGCCAACCAGCGGCTGGGCCGGCAGGACGAGGCGTTGCGCTGGGCCGACCGCGCGGTGTCGGTCGAACCGCTGGCCGCCAACAGCTGGGTCTACCGGGGGACCGCCCTGCTCGAACTCGGCCGCACCGAGGACGCGATCACCGCGGCGCGGCGCGCGGTCGAACTCGGGCCGGAGAGCTTTGCTTCCCACTACCTGCTCGGCCGGGCGCTGATCCGAAACTCGGCCGAGCCGGCCGAACTGCTCGCGGTGACGACCACCGCGGTGCGCCTGGCCCCGGACAACGCCGAGGCCCACGTGCTGCTGGGGTTGGCCCACGACGAGGCCGGTGACAGCGAGGCGGCGGCCGCCGCTTATCGCGCCGCGCTGGCCATCGATCCCGACAACGCCGGAGCCCGCAACAACCTGGCCCGCACTGATCTGTGGGCGCACCGCCGCAAGAAGGCCGTCGGAGGTTTCCGGTCGGCGCTCGCGAGCGATCCGCAGAACACGACGATGCACGAGAACCTCGGCAGGGCCGTGTTCATGTGGCTGTACAGGCACACCCTGGCGCTCCACATGGTGCTGCTCATGCTGGTCATTGTCGTGGTCAACATCGTGCCGCCGTACTGGATCCGGGGCGTGCTGGCGCTGGTGATCATCGGTGGGTGGAGCTGGTTGTGGTGGCGACGCGTCGGCGGGCTCGACCCGGCCGTGCGCAGGCAGCTGTTCGCGCAGGTGCGGGACTGGTGGGGACTGGGAGTGATACGCGGGATCATGATCGGCCTGGCCCTCCAGGCGGTGTGTGCACTGGTGGCCGCGCTCGTGCCGGGCGGCAGGCTCGGGCCGGATCTGGTGCTCGGCTTTGGCGTGGTCGTGTCGGTCGTGGTGATGGCCGTGAGCTACCGGCGGGGGCAGCGGACAGGTTCGCCGCTGCCCGCCGATCCGGCCAAGCCGTAGTCGGTCAATCCCGAGTGTCCACAATGGTCGTGATCCGCCCGGTCTCGATGTCGTACACGTGTCCCGAGACGATCACCTTGCCGGCCAGCTCGGGCGCCGTCAGCAACCGGTCGACGTCGAGCTTGACGGTCAGGTGCGGGTCGGCGACGACGGAAGCTTCCAGCGTCGCCTCGGCGACCTGGGTCGCTTCGGCGGCGCGGTGCCGGAAGGCCGGGTCGGCCAGCAGGGCGGTCCCGCACTGGGTGTGCTGGATGACCGCGACTTCGGGACGGGCCTCCGGGGTGATCTCGCGGCCGATCAGCTGCTCGACGAGGTAGGTCAGGTAGGCGATGTCGTCGATGACGGCCTGGGTGACGCGTCCGCCCGCGTTGCGGATGATCGGCGCGTCGCCCAGCCGAAGGCCGAGGGTGATCGCCGGATCGACTCGGTGATCGAGGCAGCTGAGGATGATCGTCCGCGTTGCCGGTAGGCCGAGTTCCTCGGGAGAGTAGGCGTTGGCGAACTGCTCGTTGCGGTCGAGCAGGGCGGAGATTCTGGTCATGGCATTGCCTTCCTGGATTGGTTGGGTGTCGCTGAGTGGGCGTTGGCGACCCGGCGGATCGCGTTGGCGAGCAGGTCCGGGTGTTCGCTGGTGGTGAGGTGACCGCCGGGGAAGGTCAGGATTTCCGCGTCGGGCACGCGTTCGCGGGTCGCCTGGACCTGCCGGTGTTCGTAGGGGTCCTCGGTGCTTCCGCCGACGTAGAACGGGATGGTGCCGTTCAGCTCTTTTGCGATCGCGGCGAAGTCCCAGCGGCGCGCGTTGCGGCGGTGCTCGGCGACGAATCCCGCCCCGTTGTGCAGAAACGCGGCGCCATCGTGGCGGGTGACCGCCGACCACATCTCGGTCAGTTCCTCGGTGGAGGGCCGGTAGCCACGCGAGTACAGCCGCGCCTGGGTGATCGCCGAGGCGAAGATGCGTGGCGATCGCTGCGCCTGCCGCATGCTCAGCGCGCCCAGTGGAGTGCGCAGCAACGGCGTGCTCTGCCACGGGTGCGTGTGCGCGTCGGCGTACAGGCCGCCGTTGACGATGAGCGCGGCGGTGATCTCCGGCCCGGTCCCGGGTCGCTCCAGCCTGCGGCGCAGGATTTCCAGTAGCGCCAGCGAGGTGTAGTCGAAGGTGACGACGACGGTGCTGCGCACGTCGTGCCGCCGCCACACGGCTTCGATCAAATCGGCGCGTTCGACGGTGGAGTACGGATAGTCGTGCGGCTTGTCCGAGTCACCCTGGCCGATCGGTTCGACGTAGAGGCGCGGGCCGAGGTCGTCGCCCAGCAACTGGTCGACTCTGGACCAGCCGTAGGAGCCCTCCGGAAAGCCGGGCAACAGGGTCAGCCATCCCGTGCCGGGCGTCGCGGCGGTGACCCGCTCCCACACCTGTAGCGCGCCGGGTTCCTGGTCGGTCAGCACCCGCGCGGTTTTCGGCTGGTACCAGATTCGCCTGCCGCTCGCGAACCATTCCGCTGCCGTGATGTCGGCGTTCATCGGTGCCTCCCGAGGTTTAGTGGACACTGTCCACCATAACCGCGTTAGTGGACGCTGTCCACATAGTTATCCTGTTCCGATGACGACCAGCGAACCCGCGGCGCAGCGGCGACGACGGCCGCGCGGCGCCGTCCGCGACGGCCTGGTCGCCGCGGGGCTGGAACTGGCCAGAACCGGCGGCCCGGACGCGATCGTGCTGCGCGAGGCGACCCGGATGGTGGGCGTGGTGCCCAACGCCGCCTACCGGCATTTCGCCGACCGCGATGAACTCCTCGCCGAGGTCTGCCTGGCGGCCATGCGCGAACTGGCCGACCGCATGGCGGCTGGCGTCGCGCGAGTGGACGGCGAGCACGGAGATCCGGTCGCCGCGGGGCTCCGGCTGAACGCGGTCGGCGTCGCGTACCTGGAGTTCGCCCAGGAAGAACCGGGGCTGTTCGCGACCGCGTTCGCTCTGCCGCAGCAACACGGCTACGACACCCAGGAGGGCCCTGCCGGGCCGACGCGCACCCCGCTGGGTCAGCTACGCGCCACCTTGGACGAACTGGTCGACGCGGGCGTGCTCGACGCGAGCAGGCGCGAGGGCATCGAGTACCCGATCTGGTCCACGGTGCACGGGCTCGCGGTGCTCACCGTTCAGGGCCCGCTGCGCGGCCTGTCCGCTCCCGCCCGCCAGCACATCCGGGACCTCACCTTTGCCTTTCTCGGCCAGGGAATCGGCTGATCACCGGCCGGGCTGAAGCAGGTTCTTCACCACCGGGATGGCGTCCTGGATCAGCGGACGCAGTACGCGCAGCCGGGACAGGCCGACCGCGCGAGAGATCAGCGGGGCGGTGCTGTCCAGTAGCGTGCGGGTCCGGGTGCAGTCCGGCGAGCCGTCGTGCACCCAGTACAGGACGAGGCCCATCTGGTAGAGCCACAACAGTTCCGGCAGTTCCGGCCGCAGCACGGGATCCATTTTCGCCGTCGAGCCCTCCACCACCTCGCGCAGCAGGCCGATCGCCGCGTCCCGGGCCGGTGCGGATTCGGGGGAGAGCGGGCTGAGCGGGCTGGCCGGATTGGCCGCGTTCTTGAAGAACTGGCTGCCGAACTGGTGATACGGCGCGGCCACCTCAAGCCAGGCGCGCAGCACGCCGTGCAGCCGCGCGCCGAAGTCCTGTTCGCGGGCCAGTACTTCGGCGCTGGCCCGCGCGTGCATATCGGCTATCCGGTAGTAGAACCCCTGGACCAGGTGTTCTTTGGAATCGAAGTAGTAGTAGGCGTTGCCGACCGAGAGGCCGGCGTCGGTGGCGATCGCGCGCATCGTGGTGCGCTCGTAGCCGCGCTCGGCGAACAGGCGCAACGCGGTGTCCAGGATCAGCGCCTTGGTCGCGTCACTCTTCTTGGCCGTGGCCTGCGGAGAGTCGGGCACGGTGGTCACCATAGTTCGGCTAGCCGCGAGCCACATCGGACATGACCGGACGGTTCGCTTCGCGCAGGCTCTCCTGCAGCAGCGTGTTGCGCCGGATCCGGCTGAAGATCAGCAGGTTGATCAGGTGCAGCGCGCCGATCACCAGCAGCACCGTGCCGATCTTGATCGACAGCATCTGCAGCAGGTCGCGCAGGTTGGACACCTGGTCGCCGGTGCGCAGCCACAGCGCCATGAAGCCGAAATTGACCAGGTAGAAGCCGACGACGAGCAGCTGGTTCATCGCCGCGCCGACCTTCTCGTTCTGGAATACGTCGGCCAGGTAGGTCCGGCCCTGCCTGCTGAGCGTGTTGGCCACCCAGACGGCGAGGGACACGCCGAGCGCGATGTAGATCATGTAGCCGACCACCACGAGATCCATGGCCGATCAGCTCCTTCCCGTTTTTGAACGTGTTCAGAATGAGCCGTGCGCCCACTGTAGCTCATTTTTGAACACGTTCAATACCCGAGGCACTGGGTGACCAGAAACTCACCCAGCCGCGCTGCCGGCCTACTGATCTCAGCCGCGCTCCACCACGACCTCGTAGATGGCCGGGTTGGCGTATTGCGCCTGCTCGCGCTGGGCCAACGCGTCGATCTGCTCCTGAAAGGCCGGATTGGACCGGGCCGCCGCGAGATCCTCCGCGCTGTCCCAGTGCGCGACGTTGACCAGTTGGAACCGGGAGTCCTTGGTCAGGGCGCGGTGCAGGCGGAAGTCGCGGAATCCCGGTGCTGCCGCCATGATGTCGGCACGGCGTTTCCAGTCGGCGATGAACTCGTCGACCTGATCCGCGGGTACTTCGAAGACGTTGATCAGCGTGACAGGCTTGGACATCGCAGTGGTTCCCTTCTGTTGTGGAACGACGTGTTCAGCGCGGCTGACCGCCCACGGTCACGTTCCCGGACAACCAGGCGGACAGCACGCCGGCCAGATCCGGGTCGCTCACACGCCGCTGTTTGGCCCCGGGCGATGACTGGATCCGCTTGACCAGCTTGGCGTGGTAGTCGCGGACCAGTTCGAGGACGGCGGTCGCGTCCCGCCGGGCGATGGCGTCCACGATCTCCATCCGGGCTCCGGCGAGCGAACGCGGGATCAGTCCCCATTCGTGGTCGGACCCCGTGGCCAGCTCGACGGCCAGCCCGATCTGCATCCGGGTCATGAACCGGCACAACGCGACGACCAGTGGATTCCCGGAGATCTCGGCGAGCGTGTCGAAGAAGCGCGTCAGCGCATCCGCCGAGGGGTCCGCGGCCTGTTCGGCGGCCTTGCGCAGGCGCGCGATGTCCGCGTCCGATGCCCGCGCGACCGCCTGTTCGGCCGCGTACCCGTTGAGCACACCCAGCAGGCCGAACACGTCGCTCGCGGGGACGTTCTGGAACTGCACGACCGAGGCGATCGACAGGGCCAGCAGGGTGTCGCTGCGCGCGGTGACCGTGGTCCGGCTGCCGTTGCGGGTGCTGAGCAACCCCATCGCGGTCAGCACGCGGACGGCCTCCCGGATGGTCGGCGCGCTGACGTCGTAGTGCGCGGCCAGTTCCCGCTCGGCGGGCAGGCGCGAGCCGTCCGGAAGCTCGCCGGACAGGATCTGCCCGCGCAGGTCCTCCACGATCTGATCGGCGACGCGGCCGCGGTAGAGCCGCGCAGCTGGCTGTGTCATGCCTCGATGTTACCTACCTGGTATCCAGCTACCAAGTAGGTTCATCGCTTCCGCAGCCGGTGCTCGCGGCGGAACGTCGCCGGCGCGACACCGCAGGCCGAGGTGAACGCGGCGTAGAAGCGGCTGACCGAGCCGAAACCGGAGTCCGCCGCGACCCGTCCGACCGGAACGTCGGTGGTGACCAACAGCCTGCGGGCTTCGGCCAGACGGCGCTGGGTCAGATAGTCGAGCACGGTGGTGTGCACGACGCGCCGGAATTGGGCCATGGCATAGGTGGGGTGCAGTCGTGCGGCAGCGGCGATGGCGGAAACCGTGAGCGGTTCGCGGAAGTGTTCTGCGATGTGCCGGACCATCGCGACGACGTGGTGCAGGGTCGCGTCGGATCCGGAGTACCGGCCGATGGGTTCACCGATGGTGGCCAGCGCGAGCCTGCGCACCCGCGCTTCGACTTCGAGCATGGCGACTTGGCGGCGTTCTGCGGTTTCGCTGTCCAGATCGCAGGCCCACTGGGCGAAGTTCGCCGGATCCGAGGCGATCGCGGCCGATCCGGGCGCGACCATGGGGATGCCCGAGAGCAGGCGGGTGATGATCGAATCGGGCAGGCCCCAGGCCAGGAACGTCTCGAACGGCACGCTCACCCACTGCACCCGGGTCGCCGAATTCGCGATCAGCTGGTGCGGCACGGCGGCCCAGAACGCGGCGACGCTGCCCGGCCCGAGTTCGACGGGCTCCCCGCCGAACAGGTAGAGCATGGTGCCGCCCTCGACGACCAGGTTGATCTCCAGGTCGTCGTGCTCGTGCGCGGCACCCATCACCTCCGGCCTGCCCGCCCACCCCGCTGGGACGGACGGCAGTGGGTTCGGTGCGACCGGTTGATCCAAGAAGTTCTCGCTCTCTTCGATGAAGACCTCGCGGATCGTAGGCACATACCGTGACATTCGTCCACATAACTCCAGGTCGAAGAAGGATCCGACGTTGTCCTCAGCCCCGGCCGAAATCAGCGTGCCCGTCGCGCCCTCCGCGCTGCGCGTCACGCTCGCGTCGCCGCTGTATCGCGGCGCCACCGTTGCGTTGTTCCTGTCCGGCCTCGGCATCTCCGCCGCCGCACCGCAGATCGCGTCCTTCCTGGTCGGCGAACTGCACGTGTCGCTGACGACGGCGGGCTTGTACTACCTCAGCAATCTCACCGCGCCGGTGGCCGGATACCTGATCGGCGCCCGATCGGACCGCACCGGCAAGCGACTGGGCCTGTTCCGGCTCTGCGCGCTGGCCGGCGCCCTGGGCTGGTTCGGCGTCGCCGTGGCCACGCAGGCGTGGATGCCGTTCGTGATCAGCGCGCTGGTGCTCGCCTTCGCGGGCGCGGCCGCTTCGCAATTGTTCGCCGCCATTCATGACGACCTGCGCTCCGCTCCCGCTGCGGCGAGCGACCAGGTGGTGTCGATCGTGCGGATGGCGCTGACGGCCGGCTGGATCGTCGGTCCGGTCCTCGGCTCGTTCCTGGCTGCCGCGCTCGGTCCGCGCGCGATGTTCGCCAGCACCGCGCTGTGCACCCTGGCTCAGGTGGTCCCGCTGGGATTTCGGCGCAGCACCCAGGTTCCGGTGCGCCCGGCGGAGTCCGAGCACGTGCTGCGCCGTCGCGGGCTACGCGTGATGCTGCCGCTGCTCACGTTCACCGGGCTTTACGTGCTCGTCTACGCGGGCGAGCCGATCAAGTACGCCTACCTGCCCATCTACCTGCGTGAGGATCTCCGGCTGCCCGCGGCGCTCAGCGGAGCGGTCATCGGCCTCCAGCCGCTGATCGAGTTGATCCTGATGCCGTTGGCCGCCGTGGTCGCCCGCCGGGTCGGGCCGCTGCGGTTGATGGTGCTCGGCGCCGCGTTCGGGGTGAGCGCGAACCTGTGCTTCGCGTTGACCGGCAACGTGATCGGCATGTTCGCGGGCCAGTGCCTGATGGGCGGGGTCTGGGGTGTTTTCGCGGCGTTGGGCATCATCGTCGCGCAGCGGCTGCTCCCGGAAGCGGTAGCGACCGCGTCGGCGGTTTTCATGACGTCGAACGCGATCGGTAGCGCCCTTGGCGGGTTGACCGGGGGAGCGGGAGTGAGCGTTCTCGGTCTGCCACTGGTGTTTCTGGCGCCGGCCGGCTTCGGTCTCATTGCGACGGCCGGGTTCGCGGTGCTGAGCCGTTCCTCACGTTTGCACATATAGCAATGTATGCATATATTGGCGGAATGAGCGACGATCACGGGCACCAGCACGGACATGGGGTGTCCGCCCAGGCCGACCAGCGCTGGCTGGCCGGTGCGCTGGTGGTGATCGTCGCGTTCATGGCAGGTGAGGTGGTCGTCGGCATCGCGGCCGGATCACTGGCGCTGTTGTCCGACGCCGCGCACATGCTCACCGACGCCGCCTCCATCGCGCTGGCGCTCTGGGCGATCCGGTTGGCAGCGCGCCCGGCCGCCGGGCGGATGACCTACGGGTGGAAACGCGCGGAGATCCTTTCCGCTCAGGCCAACGGCATCACGCTGCTGGTGTTGAGCGTGTGGCTGGCCTACGAGGCGATCCGGCGGCTGATCGCGCCGCCGCCGGTGACCGGTGGACTGGTGCTGGCGGTCGCGCTGATCGGGATCGTGGTCAACCTGGCCGCAACGTGGATGATCAGCAAGGCCAACCGGACCAGCCTCAACGTCGAAGGCGCGTTCCAGCACATCCTGACCGACCTGTTCGCGTTCATCGCCACCGCGATCGCCGGTTTGGTGATGGTGTTGTCCGGGTTCGCCCGCGCCGACGCGCTCGCGTCGCTGGTCGTGGTGGTGTTGATGGCCAAGGCAGGCGTCGGGCTGGTCCGCGAATCGAGCCGGATCTTCCTGGAGGCCGCGCCCAGCGGCCTGGACCCGGACCGGATCGGCGCCGCCATGGCGGCCCGGCCGCACGTCGCCGAGGTGCACGACCTGCACATCTGGGAAATCACCTCGGGCCAGCCCGCGTTGTCCGCGCACGTCCTGGTCGAGCCGGGCGAAGACTGCCACGCGGTGCGCGGCGACCTGGCCGGCCTGCTCGCGGCCCAGCACCACATCGACCACACCACCTTGCAGGTCGACCACGCCAACCCCAGCATCCTGAAGATCGACGCGGCGTCGGCGCGGTCGTGCGCCGAGCACGGCAAGGGCACGCCCGCCGTCTGAGCATGCGGGAAATCTCGCCCAAGGACTGGATCACCCGGTTGTTCGCGCGGCACCATGGAACGGCCGTCGGCCCAGTGAGGTGTCGCATGATCCAGCGTCGAACCAAGCTCGTGATGTCCGGTCTCGCGGCCATCGGCGGCGCCATCGCGGGCAGCCAGCTCTACCTGCGCTACCTGGCCGAACGCGAGGATTATCTGGGCGTCACCCTCTACAGCGAGGCCAACTACCGTGGCCGCAGCCGGATCCTGACCCGGGCAGGCAGCCCCCAGGCCTTCTGTTCGCTCGGCGAGGTGGGACTGGCCCGGGTCGGTTCGATCAGGGTCGAGCGGATGATCGACGCGATGCGGCCCGCGCTGCTCAATGCCGCGCTGGCCTGGCCGTGGGCCCGGGGCGCCATCCTCGCCGCCATCGCTCGCGACTTCGACGAGGCCAGGGACAGCGCCGCGCACGCGGGAGGTCTCCTGGCGAGCACGGTCAACCCCGACCTCTGGCGCATCGAGCCCGCGCTGACGAGCGAGAAGCGTTCGTGGGTTCGATTATGGGCCGATCGGCCGACGCAGCCGGTGCCGTCCCGCGATGAAGACCAGCTGTGGCACGACATCCTGACCGACACTCCCGATCTCGGGTCATGGGGCACCCGCACCCGCTATCTCCAACTCGGCATCCGCACGGCGGAAATCAGCTGACCCCGCCGGAAAGGGCGCGGGAGATGCCGCGCGCCGCCGCCCGCACCACCGGGGTCAGCGCCGCCGGGTCGGCGGAATCCGCGTGTACCACCAAGGAAACCGCAGCGACCACCGCACCGGTCCGGTCGGTGATCGGGGCCGCGACGGACAGGGCGTCCAGCGTCACCTGGCCGTCGCTGATCGCGTAGCCGCGAGCCCGCACGTTCGCCAGCGCCGCGCGGATCGTCGCCGGGTCGGTCATGGTCTTGGGC
Organism: Pseudonocardiaceae bacterium; assembly: GCA_035248365.1. Lineage (GTDB taxonomy): Bacteria > Actinomycetota > Actinomycetes > Mycobacteriales > Pseudonocardiaceae > CAJCJE01. The sequence goes on from DATFHN010000146.1 coordinate 23,439, forward strand.
GTGTAGCGGTCCAGCCGCGAGTTCAGCACCCGCTCCTGCACGTCGAACGGGGCATGCGCGAGCAGGACGAGACCGACGCCGGTCGCGTGCAGGGCGAACCGGCCGCCCACCCTGGTACGCACCCGGACGGCGTCGCGGCCCGCGATCCGTTCGACGAACACCAGTTCCCGGCCCTCGCGCACGGCGAGCTGGATGTTCTCCTTGGTGATCTCGTAGAGGTCTTCCAGGAACGGCAGCGACGCTTCGCGCAGGCCAAGACCGCGCGGGGCCAGCGAAGCGACCTCCCACAGGCGCAGCCCGATGTGGTAGTGCCCGGCCGGAGTCCGCTCCAGCGCGCCCCATTCCAGCAGTTCGGCCGCTCGGCGGTGCGCGGTCGGCAGCGACACGTGCGCCCGCCGGGACAGCTCGCTGAGCGTCAGTTCGGGCGCGTCGGAGGTGAAGGCGGCCAGCAGCGCGAGGGCTTTCGCGGTGACCGACGTGCTCGCCGGGGTCTGCCGAGTCGCCATGGCCACCTCACAGGTCGAGCACCAGTCGCGGGCCGAGTGCCCGCGACACGCAGATCAACATCGTGTCCCCGGCCGCGCGCTCCCGTTCGGTGAGCAGCGAGTCGCGGTGGTCGGGTTCGCCGTCGAGGACCTCGGTCTCGCAGGTGCCGCAGGTCCCCTCGCGGCAGGAGAACAGCACCGGCACGCCCGCTGCCTCGATCGATTCCAGCACGGACCGGCCCGGCGCGACACGCACCGTCCTTCCGGACCGGTTCAGTTGGACGTCGAAGGCGGTGTCGGGGCGGTCCACGGCAACCGGGGCGAATCGTTCAACGTGCAGCAACTCGGGCGGGACCAGCTCGGCGACGGCCGCGAGCAGCGGTTCCGGACCACAGCAGTACACGGCGGTGTCGTCGTCGAGGCCGGCCAGTTCGGCCTTGAGGTCCAGCAGGCCGTGCTCGTCCTGCGGGCGCAGCCGTACCCGCTCGCCCAGCTCGGCCAGTTCGGCGGCGAAGGCCATCGAGGCCGCGGTCCGGCCGCCGTAGAGCAGCCGCCAGTCCGCGCCCCGGGCCGCCGCCTCGGCGATCATCGGCCGGATCGGGGTGATCCCGATGCCGCCCGCGACGAACCGATAGCTCGCCGCCTCGACCAGCGGAAAGTGGTTGCGCGGACCGCGCACCCGCACCCGGTCGCCCACCCGCACCCGGTCGTGCACGAACGCCGAACCGCCCCGGCCATCGGGTTCCCGCAGCACCGCGATCTCCCAGGCCGGCGCGGACGGACGCCCGCACAGCGAGTACTGCCGCTCCGGGCCACCCTCCGGGGCCAGGTCGACGTGCGCGCCGGGCGTCCACGACGGCAGCGCGGCGCCGTCCGGATGGGCCAGGACCAGACCGAGCACGCCGACGGCCAGCTCGCGCCGGTCGGTCACCAGCACGTCGAACAGGCCGGTCACGAGTGGCCCTCGGGGTGCGCGAGCAGCCAGGCCCACAGCTCGACCGGGTCCTCGGCCTCGTGCCGCGCGCCGCAGTGGCACACGCCGATCAGCACGTCCGTGCCGAGTTTCCAGTGCACCCGGAACACGGATTCGCCGGTCAGCATGCCACTCACCGCTGCGCCTGCTCGGCGAGCAGCCGTCGCGCCGCGAGCCCGCCGGTGTCGATGTTGACCGACAGCTCCTGGTAGCCCGGCCGCTCGGTCTGGATGTACTGCTCCAGCACGTTCAGCGCGGCAACGTCCTGCAGCACCACGGTCCGGTTGCTCTCGGCCAGGAATTCGCTCACCGACTCGTCGTCCTGGGCGAAATCCCTGGCCACGGCCCAGAAATCGTGCGTGCTGTGCTCGGTCTCCGGGGTGATCGCGTACACCACCTCGACGTGGAACGCTTGCGTGCCGGAGCCGACCGGGGCGATCCGGCTGTGCAGCAGGTACAGGCACGGCGGGTGGTACTCGATGTCCTGCCAGCGCGTGATCCGCCCGGTCACGCCGGTCGATTTGGCATAGAACGCCGGGCATTCCGCGTCGTCCATGTGCCTGCTGACGTAGATCACCTCGGTCTTGGGGTCCACCTCGGTCACGATCGGCGTGCTGGCCACCTCGGGCGTGCCGATGTAACCGCCGTGCAGGTAGGTCTCGTGCGAGAGGTCGAGCAGGTTGTCGACCAGCAGCTCGTAGCGCGCGGCCAGCGGCTCCATCCCGCACACGGTCGCGTAGGCCGGGTCGGCCAGCCAGGGCGCCCTCGGCACCGCCGCCGGGTCGGCCTTGTCCGGTTCGCCGATCCACACCCAGACGAACGAGTCCTGCTCGAGGACCGGATAGCCGGGAACGCGCGCGGTGCGCGGCACCCGATTCTGTCCCGGCACCGACGAGCAGCGACCGTCCGGTTCGTAGGTGAAGCCGTGATAGCCGCACACCAGCCGGTCACCGTCGAGATGCCCCTTGGACAGCGGGTAGCGGCGGTGCACGCAGCGGTCGGACAGCGCCACCACCTCGCCGCTCGCGCTGCGCCACAGCACCAGCGGCTCACCGAGCACGGTGCGGGCGAACAACTCCGGGCCGATCTCGGCCGAGTAGGCGACGACATACCACTGGTTGCGGACAAAAGCCATGTTCGCTCCTGCTGTCGATGGCGAGCGGGTTAGCCGAACCGTGCACCCCGTCGACGTCGCTCGGCCAGCTCGGTTTTCACCCAGTGAAAGAGCGGAATCAGGGTCTTCCCAAGGGCTTCTTCCTGGTCGTACAGTCGGCGGCGAACGTTTCGGGTACCGGACATTGCGGGGGCCAAACTGATGAAAGACGAGACCTTCGAGGTGTCCGGTCCGTACCAGACGCTCGGCGAGGTACTGCTCGCGCTCGGCGGCCGGCTCACCCGGCTGCAGACCGAGATCCTGGCCGGGCTGCCACAGCCGCTCACGATCAGGCAATACCGCATCCTGTCTCGTGTGGACAGTGGGCACACCTCGCTCACCGCGCTGTGCAAACTCGCCCACCGCAACCCGTCGACGATGTCCGAGAGCGTCGACAAGATGGTCAACCAGGGCCTGCTCAGCCGGGGCGTCTCCGACACCAGCCGGCGCACCATGGCGCTCGCACTGACCCGATCCGGCAAGGCCGCGCTGGCCGCGGGCAACCGCTCGCTGGCCAAGTTCACCACCGAACTGACCGCGGGCCTGCCCCAGCAACTGCAGGACGACCTGCTGCCGGTGCTGAACCAGCTCTACCTCGACATCCAGGGGGGTCTGGACGATCCGCGTCAGACGCGGGAGTAACGCCACAAGGAGGTGGCAGTCGTTTCATGAACACCCAACTACTGACCCGGCTGGACGCGTCGCGGTTCACGCGCCGGCATCTCGCCCTCTACCTGCTCCTGCTCGCGGGCCACTTCCTGGACGGTTTCGTGATCAACGTGACCGGGGTGGTGCTGCCCGGCGTGATCAAGGGTTTCCACATCACCAGCGGCCAGGCGGGCATCTTCTCCTCCGTGCTGTTCGGCGGCATGCTGGTCGGCGCGGCCGTCACCGGCATGATCTCCGACCGGCTCGGCCGCAAGTACCCGCTGATCGCCTGCCTGCTGGTGTTCTCGGTGTTCTCGCTGCTCGCCGCGTTCGCCTGGAACTACCCGGCGCTGCTCACCTTCCGTGCGCTGCAAGGTGTCGGGCTCGGCGCGGAGATCGCCGTCGTGCTGCCCTACATCACCGAGTACGTGCCTTCCGGCAAGCGCGCTCCGATGATGACCACCGCGACGGCGGGCTGGCTGCTCGGCCTGCCGGTGGCCGCGCTGGTCGGCGCCGCGATCGTGCCGTCGCTGAGCTGGCGGGCCATGTTCGTGCTGGGTGGCATCCCGATCATCGTCGCGCTGGTGATGCTCTGGTGCCTGCCGGAATCCGTCCGCTACCTGATGCGCAGCGGCCGAGACGAGCAGGCCGCGCTCGTGGTCGACTCGCTCGTGGGACCGGCCACCACCGTCAGCACACTGTCCACAGTGGAACCGCAGTCGGCGCCGGGTTCGGTGCGCAGGCTGCTCTCCCGCGACTACCTGCGCTACACGCTGGCCATCTGGCTGATGGAACTGTGCGCAGGCGCGTTCCTCTACGGCCTGTCCACCTGGCTGCCCTCGGTACTGGAGAAGCGCGGCATCAGCCTGCTCGGCAGCTTCGCCTACACCGGCATCATCACCGCGGTCGGCGTGGTCGGCAGCATCCTGGCCGGGCAACTGGTCAACCGGACCGGGCGGCGCTGGGTGCTGGGCGCGGGGTTCGTGCTCAGCGGCCTGCTCTGCCTGTGGTGGGGTGCTGCCGGTGGCACGGCCGGGGTGCTCGTGCTCGGCTCGCTGGCCACGTTCTTCGGCAGCGGCCTGGCCGGCAGCACCCTGTTCGCCTACGTCGGCGAGCTGTACCCGACCTACAACCGCGCGACCGGTCTCGGCTGGGCCGCGGCCTGGCAGAAGGCAGGCGGCCTGATCATCCCGACCGTGATCGGGTTCGTGCTCGCCGCGCACGCCGGAAGCTACGTGTTCTTCGTGCTGTTCGCGGTGATCTCGGTGATCGCCGGGATCGCCGCCTTCACGGCAACGTTCGAGACCAAGGGCAAGACCGTGGAACAGATCACCGCCGAGTTGACCGCGCGAGCCGGTGCGCCTGTCCCCGTTGCCGCCGATCTCGCTATCGAGAGGTGAACCAATGACAGTGACCGACGACGCAGGCGAGTTCGCCCACCGGCAACAGCGGGTGCGTGCCGAGATGGCAACGGAGGGACTGGACGCGATCCTGGCGTTCGGGCCGGGATGGCGACGGGAGAACGTCCGCTACTTCACCGACACCCTGCTCGCCGGCACCGCCGCGTTCGCGTTGTTCCCCGCGACCGGCGACGCGTCGGCCTACTCGACCCGGCGCGCCGACCTGCCCGCGATCGCCGCCCGGGGCTGGATCACCGACACGCACCTGCTCGACGTGCACGATCCGGCCGCGCTGACCGAGCGGCTGCGCGATCTCACACCGGCCCGGCTGGGCATCGCGCACCTCGAACTGCTGCCCGCGCTGCTCATGCGTGCATTGGAAAAAGCCTTGCCCGGCACGGAGATCGTCTCGGCGACCGCGCTGCTGGACCGGGTGCGGCTGGTCAAGAGCGAATGGGAACTGGCCCGGATGCGGCGCAGCGCCACGGTGTGCGCCGCGGGCTGGCAGGCGTTCGTGGACGTGCTCGAACCCGGGCTGTCGGAGTACCGGATCGTCGCCGAGGTCGAGGCGGTGATCAAGGGCTTGGGCGCCGAGGACAACTTCATGCTGATCGCGTCGGGCAAGGACGAGGTGCGCGGCATGACCGCGCCGACCCCGCGCAACCTCGAAGCGGGCGACATGGTGCGCACCGAGCTGACCCCGCAGATGAACGGCTACTGGTTGCAGATCTGCCGCTCGGCCGTGGTCGGCCCGCCCAGTGACGGGCAGCGCCGCTCGTTCGACCTGTTCAACGAGGCGGTCGAGGCGGGCATGTCAGCGGTCCGTCCCGGCGTCACCGCGCACGACGTGGCCAAGGCGCAGAACGACGTGTTCCGCAAGGTCGGCTTCGGCGAGTACTGCACCAGCGCCTACACCAGGGTGCGCGGCCACGGTCACGGCCTGCACCTGGACGAGACGCCGATCATCGAGGGCAACGAGACCGTGCTGCCGGAGAACGCGGTGTTCATCATCCATCCCAACACCTACACGCCACTGGCCGGTTACCACGTGCTCGGCGATCCGGTCCGGGTCACGCCGACCGGGTGCGAGGTGCTGATCTCGACCGAGCGGAAACTGTTCCACTCCACCAAGGGGGTCGCGGCATGAAGCGCGGACTCGTGCTGCTGGATCCGGCCGAGGTGCCGGAGTCGGAATGGGGCCGCCGGATCGGCGCCCTCCAGGACGAGCTGGTCGAGGAGGGGATCGACGTCGCGTTCGTGTACGGCGACGTGTTCCGCTCCGACGACATCGCCTACCTGACGAACCTGTGCATCTACTGGAACGAGGGCGTGCTCGCGGTCCCGGCCAAGGGCGAACCGGCGTTCCTGACCAAGCTCTCCCCGCGCGTCTATCCCTGGATGCGCCGAGTGTCCACAGTGGAGGACATCCGCAGCGGCCGCGACTTCGGCGACCTCATCGCCACCTACCTGGCCGACCACCCGGACGCCAGCGTCGGCCTGGTCGACGCCGCGCTCTGGCCGGAATCGGTGCTCGCCCGGTTGCCGGACCGGCCGCTGCGCGAACTCGGCAGCCTGGTCCGCGACCTCCGGCTGGCACCCGCCGCGCCCGAAACGCGGCTACTGCGCGACGCGGGCGCACTCCTCGCCCAGGCGGCGAAGGCACCCGGCTCGGACGTGCTGGCGCAGGTGTCCACCGTGGAGCGCACGCTGCGCTGGGGCGGCTTCCTCGACGTGCTCACCCAGCCCAGCGCGACCACCGACGGCGTGCACAGCCTGCGCATCACCGGCCAGTACCGCACCTGCTGGGTACAGGCGGCGCGACTGTCCGGCGAGGCACCATGGACCGGCCAGCTCACCGCCGCTTTGGATGCCGCCATCGCCGCGATCAAACCCGGCGTCACCGGCGCCGACCTGCGCGCCGCCGTCTCGCTGCCCGAAGGCGGTGAGCTGAACTGGGTGCAGCAGGCCGACCTGTCCACCAACGGCGAGTACGCCACCGCCGATCCGGCCGCACCGCTGGCCGAGGGCGCCGTGCTGGCCATCGCCGCCGACGTGCTGTTCGACGACGGCGGCTACGCGGTCGTCGCGGACACCGTGCTCGTCACCGCGACCGGCCAGGAAACGCTGACCAGGGAAGGTTCCGCATGAGAGTGCTGTCCAACGCCGATGTCGAAGCGGTGCTCACCGCGCCCGAATGCCTGAGCGCCCTCGAAACCGCCTACACCGAACTGTCCAGCGGCCAGGGCCACAACCGGCCGCGCAACCACACCTACTTCCCGGTCGAGGACGAGCGCTGGCCCGGCTTCCGCTACCGGTTCAAGTCGCAGGAGGGCGGCAACGTTTCCAGCGGCGTGTGGGCGCTGCGCATCACCAGCGACATCGCCGGAGTCGAGACACTCGCGAACGGCGTCAAGCGACGGCGGCTCAAGCCCGCCGCACCCGGCGGCAAGTACGTCGGACTGGTCACGCTCTACAGCCTGACCACGCTGGAACCGCTGGCCATCCTGCACGACAGCTTCATCCAGAAGATGCGGGTCGGCGCCACCTCGGCGCTCGGCATCCGCGAACTGTCCAATCCGGACGCGACCGTGGCCGGCATGTTCGGTTCCGGCTGGCAGGCCCAGGCCCACCTGGAGATGTTGCTGCTGGTGCGACCCTCCATCGAGGAGGTTCGGGTGTACAGCCCGACTCCGGAGAACCGCGAGGCGTTCGCCCGCGAGTGGAGCGAGCGCACCGGCAGGCGCATCGTCGCCGTCGACGAACCGAAGAAGGCCGTGACCGGCTGCCAGATCGTCACCTGCGCGACCGCCGCGATGGACCCGTGCTTCGACGGCGCCTGGCTCGAACCGGGCACGCACGTCACCTGCATCACCAACCCGGACGGCACCGCGACCCGGCGCGAACTCGACGACACCACCTACGACCGCGCCGACCGGATCACCGTGCTCTCCCGCGA
>DATFHN010000147.1:0-118966 GCA_035248365.1 Pseudonocardiaceae bacterium
CGTGCCGCCGTCGCTGTTGACCTGGCCCATGTAGGTGCCCGCGGTGGGCGGCGAGCCGTGGTAGTTCTCCATGACGTAGTACTCGACCAGCGGGTTGGTCGACCAGCCGTAGAGCGAGACCAGCGCGGTGCCGCCGGAGGCATTGAGGCTGCCGGAGAAGTTCACCGTGCGGTTGCTGCCCGGGTTCCAGCCGACGCCCGCGACGAAGTCGCCGATGCCGCTCCACCTGGTCGAATAGCTGTTGCCCGAGTTCAGCGTGATGCAGGCGGATCCGCTGCCCGCTGTCCACATCTGGTAGTAGTAGCCGCTGTTCGTGCCGGTCCGGTTCGAGCAGATCGTCGTCGCCGCGTTGGCGGTGCCGGGCAGCAGCGCCGCCGCCGCGACCAGCATCAGGGTGCACAGGCTGCCGAGCAGTGTGCGTTTACGCATGTATGTGCTCCGTTTCTGTGTCAGTTGGATCCGAACAGCTGGGCTGGAACCGCGTTGGCGAGGGCCTGGTATCCGGCCGGGTCCAGGTGCAGGTGGTCGCCGACGTCGAAGGCGGGCAACAGGTTGCGGGGCTGCGCAGGGTCGCGGGCGATCCGGTCGAAGTCGAGCACGGCGTCGAACTGGTGGCTGGTGCGGATCCAGTTGTTGACCGCCTGCCGCGCCGCTTCGCGGTAACCGTCCGGGTCGTCGTAACCGGTGTTGCCGCCGAACGGGGTGATGGTCGCCCCGTACACCCGGATTCCATCGGTGTGCACGCGGGTGATGATCTGCTGGTAGGCGGCGATCAGGTCGCTGACGACCTGCTGCTGCGCGGCCGGGGTGGCATCGGCGGTGCCGATGTCGTTGACCCCTTCGAACACGATCAGCCAGGCAATTCCGCTCTGCGCCAGCACATCGCGGTCGACCCGGCCGAGCGCGTTGGGGCCGAGGCCGTCGTGCAGGACCCGGTTCCCGCCCGCCGCCTGGTTGAGCACCGCGACCTGGTCCGGTCGCAGCCGCGCGGACAGGTCGTCGGGCCAGCGGTCGTTCCCGTTGGTGGTCGAGCCGCGCCCGTCGGTCAGCGAGTCGCCCAGGATCGCCACTCCCCTGGCCTGCCCCGGTGACCGCATTTCCGCGCCGCTGAGGAAGTACCAGTGATCCACCGGGGTCGCGCCGGGCAGGTCGGCGTCACCGAGGTGGTTACCGGCCAGCAGGTAGGAGGTGGTGCGGGAACCGGGGTGCGAGGTGATGCTGGTGGACGCCTGGCCGGTGGCCAGGTACATCGTCACGGTGAGATTGGCCCCTGGCGCGAGCGGGAAGTTCAGCGGATCGGTCACGGCCTGCGCGCCGACCGGGATGTCGAACCCGGGCCGCCCGTCGAAGCTCACCGGCCGCGAGCTGCCCGGCTGGATCGCGCTCGCCCCGGCCTGCCCGCCTGCCGGCAGCGCGACCGAGACTCCGGTGATCGGCAGATCGGTGCCGCCGAACGCGTTGGAGAACCGCAGCCGCAGTTGCCTGCCGCCGATCGAGATGTGGATGGTCTGCCGCAGCGTCGTGTCGGTCAGCACGCTGTTGGCCTGGGTGAACGGCGCGGGCGGCAGGTTGGCGGGTTCGGTCAGCTGCGGCATGGACACCCAGGTGTCCACCCAATGGTCGGCGGCCGGGCTGGCGGGAGTCGGTCGATCCGCGACGGCCGCCACCGCGATGGTGAGGGCGGCCGCCACGAGGACCGCTGGCAGTTTGGTCATGATGTCCCGCAGGTCTGGCCGTTGAGGGTGAACGAGGCGGGCGCGGCGGCGTTGCCGGCCTGGTTGGCCTGGAAACCGATGCTCACCGACGCGCCGGGCGCGATCGCCCCGTTGTAGCTGGCATTCGTCGCGGTCACCTGGCCACTGCTGGGCGCGTAGGTCGCGCTCCAGCCGGAGGTGATCGTCTGTCCACTCGGGAGCGTGAACACCAGCGACCAGCCGTTGATCGCCGCGGTCGACGTGTTGGTGATGGTGATCGTCGAGGTCAGGCCGGTGTTCCAGGCGCTGATCGTGTCCTTGACCTGACAGCCGCCGGTGGGCGGCGGCGGTGTGGAGGTCGGCGGCTGGCCGCCGATGATGCCGAAGAACCGCAGGGTTTCGGTGGCGTCGATCGGGATGTTGTGGGTCACGCCCTGCTCACTGGTGGCTTCGACGTCCACCGTGCCGGAACTGTCGGCGTAGCGGGTGCGGGTCCAGCCGGCCTGCGGGTTGTCGGTGGACGTCGGCGTCTGGCTGAGCCCGAACACGTTGGTCCACTGCTTGATCTCCTCGCCGAAGTTCGGGTAGGCCAGCGTGGTGTCGGCGGTGCCGTGCCACAACTGCATGCGCGGCCGGGGCCCGGTGAAGCCGGGATCGGCGCCCCGGACCAGATCGCCCCACTGCTGTGGGGTCTTGCTGATCTGGCCGGTGGCGCACTGGCTGTTCCACATCGAGCCGTCGGTGGTGGCGAAGCAGCCGAACGGCACGCCCGCGTAGGCCGAGCCCGCCTTGAACACGTCGGGATAGTCGCCGAGCAGGACGTTGGTCATCATGGCGCCCGAGGACAGTCCGGTGACGAACACCCGGCTCGCGTCGCCGTTGTTGTGCTGTTCAACGTACTTGACCATCGACACGATCGCGGCCGGGTCGCTGCTTCCGTTGTGGGTCAACGCCTGTGGCGAGGACACGTCGAAGCAGTTGCCGCTGCGGGTGGCCGATGGGTAGATGACGATGTAGCCGTACTGGTCGGCAAGGGACGCGTACTGGGTGCCCGAGTAGAAGGCCGGGCCGGAACCGGTGCAGTAGTGCACGGCGACGACGATCGCCGGATGCGCGGCCACCGTGTTCGGCACGTACAGGTACATGCCCAGGTTCGTCGGGTTGTAGCCGAAGTTGGTGACCTGGACCAGCGATGCCGCGCTGGCCGTCGGCGCCGTCACCACCAGGGCCACCAGTGCGCCGAGGAAAACAACGATGCTGGAGATGAACGTGACCACGCGTCTCATTGCGCCTCCTGGTTCAGATCCGGTGGCTTTCCGGCGGTCCGAGGTAACTCGGTCGCAATCCGCCGAGGTCGACGACGATTTTCTGGAGTACGACGGTCGGGTCCACCATCCAGAACTTCAGCACGTGGTTGCCCGGCCTGGTGATCAGGTGCGTTGTCGAGGTGAGGTTGACGTTGTCCGAGGTGTTGCGTTCCCACTGCTTGTTCATCGCGGTGTCGTCGGCGCCGGTCGCGACCGTGATGTTCACGAGCTGCGGTGCTTCGTCGTCGATGGACATCGCGTAGTGCAGGCCGTCGCTGGACAGCACGTTGTTGCGCGGCGAGAGATAGGCCCAGACCGTCGCCTGGCCGGTGGTGAACAGGTTCATCCGGTATTCCAGCCGTGGGCCCGCACCGCCCGGCGTCCGGCTTTCGGCGGTGACCGGGAACGGCGTCATACCGGCGCCGGTGCGCCCGATGTCCGGCAGCCTGCGCCAGCTGATGCCTGCTGTTTCGACCGCGTTGTCGTAGTGGTCGGCGTCGATCGAGACGTAGCCGTTGGCTTCGACGAAACCCTGCCCTCCCGGCTGGTTGGACAGCACGGCCATGACCTCGACGCTGCTGCCGTTCGGGCCGGTCACCGTGATCGGCACCTGGGTGGCGCCCAGCGGCGCCCGCGCCCAGTCGACTCGCACGGTGGCTCGCACCTGTTTGCCCGCCGTGCCGTGGCTCGGCGTCACGACGACATAGGGCTGCGCCGCGTGGATCTGGTAGCCGAAGGGCGTCTGGCCTCGGTTGAACACGTCGATGTACTGGGCCGGCTGGCTCTGGTAGGGGCTGAAGGCGGGCAGCACCGCTGAGGATGGTTCGGCGGGCCACCAGTTCGCCGAGCCGTCGATGGCCACGCCCATGTCGGCGGCCGTGGGCAACTGGATCCGTTGGATGGCCGGGAAGATGACGTCCGGGATGGCCCAGTTGTTGAGTTCCGGCTCCTGCCACGGCGCGTTCGGGCCGTAGCGGGCGACGTCGCCGTAGTCGATGTGCGGCTGGGTCTGCCAGAGCTTCCACTTGCCGCCCGCGACGGCGGTGTTGTAGTGGTCGGCCAGCGCCAGATCCTGGGCGAACCTGGCCTCGGCCTCGTCGGCCAGATCGTTGGTCGCGGCCCGCCCCTGCGCCGCGTACAGGATGTTGGTGAACTCGGCCCGCCGGAACGCGTACAGGTTCGCCGAAGCTCCGATTTCGTAATTTACGATTTCGTAGTATGCGTCCTGCCAGGCGGCGGGCAGGGACTTGCCGAGCTGTTCGGCGCGGGCCGCAAGCGCTTGCCACTCGGCGGTGACGGTATCCAGCTCCTGGTAGTCGACCAGGCTGAACGGGGTCGCCTGGTCGTCGTAGATCACCGCGGACGAGTCGGTGGACAGGTCCTTGGTCGGGTCGATGGTGATCCGGCGGTTGAGCAGTTCCGGCTTGCGGCGGGACTGGAGGGTCGCGTAGGTGTGCAGCAGCTCGGCGATCGGGGCGGCGAGTTCCGGACCGAAATTCTCCGCCGCGTAGCGCTGCTCCCATTCGGTGAGGCGCTCGATCGGCCAGCGGTCCGGGTTCCAGGCGTAGTCGAGGAAGAACTGCAATGGCAGTTCGTTGCCCTTCATGTCGCCGACGTTGGCCACCCACAGCCGGGAGTCGCCGTAGCTGCGGGCAAGGTTCAGTTGCTCCCAGGTGTTGGCGATCAGGCTGCTGTCCACCCACTTGTAGTCGCGGCCGCCGCCGACGTAGTCGAAGTGGTAGTACAGGCCGTAGCCACCGGGATGCGGCGGCAGCTTCGGGTCGGGCAGCTTGCGGATGTTTCCCCAGTTGTCGTCGCTGAACACGACGGTGACGTCGTCCGGCGCGCGCATACCCTCCTCCCAGTAGCGCTGCACCTCCTTGTACAGCGTCCACACCTGCGGAATGGTGGTCACGTCCCGGCCGGTGACCTCGGCGATGATCTCCCGCTGCGCTGCGACGATCTGCTGCATCAGCTCGATGCCGCCCTGATCGGGCAGGGCGGTGTCACCGTTACCGCGCATGCCGATGGTGATCACGCCCTCGATGTTCTGCTCGACCATCCGGCGAATGCCGTCCCGCCAGTACGCCTTGATGGCGTCGGCGTTGTGCACGAAGCTCCACTGGCCGTTGCCGCCGTAGGGGTCGTGGCCGTTGACGGCGAACCGGTTCCACTCCTCGATGCCGCGCATCATCGGCGCCTCGTGCGAGGTACCCATGACGATGCCGTACTTCGTTGCGGTGGCATGGTTTTCCGGATCGTCGAGCGCGAACGCGCGGCCCCACACCGCGGGCCAGAGGTAGTTGGCCTTCAGCCGCAACATGAGTTCGAAAACTCGCGCATAGAGCTTGCTGTTGAAGCCGGACGGATAACCCGGCCCGAGGCCGGGTCCGAAATAGGCCGGGCCCCAGCCGCCGAGTACCGGATTCTCGTCGTTGATGAACAATCCGCGATACTTCACCACCGGCGTGCCCTGAGTGTGCCTGCCGGGCAGCACATACAATTCGTCCTGATGCCGCGCGGGCACGTCGGCCCACCAGTACCACGGCGATACCCCGATCGACCGGGACACCTCGTAGGCGCCGAAAATGGTGCCGCGCTGATCGCTGCCCGCGATCACGAAGGCCCGCCGCACACCGGGCAACGGGTTCTCGACGACCTGCTGCAGCGAGGTCTCCCAGGCACCGGCGATGCCGGTGGTGTCGAGCTTGCCCGAGCTGATCAGCCCGTCGATCAGCGGGCTGGCACCGATCGTGCCGACCAGCACTACGTCATCCTGTCGCGGCACGTCGTCGACCGACACGATCGGCCGCACTCCGGTGACCCGCTGGAGATCCGCCTGCAGGTCGTCGACCACCCGCAGCACGCCGGGATGATCGCTCGCGCTGACCACCAGCGGCGCGGCCCGGCCGCCCGCGACCAACGGGAATCTGCCCGACCCTGGCCGGCTGGACAGGTACTCGCCGAGATCGGCGCCCGGCTCGGCGGCGGCGAGCCCGGGAGCGAGGACGGCACCGGCGGTCGCGGCGAACGCGAGCCGCAGAAACTGACGCCGGACGAACTCGCCGGGCGACCCAGAACTGTTCATGACGACCTCCGGCGAAACTTTGTTTCGAAAATTGTTTCGAAACAAAGTTTCGAAATCGGCGGGGATTCGCGTTAGGCCCGGCGATTTTGCATTCGGGTATGCCGCAGTGTCAAACAGCCAATCGGGTTCCGGCTCGCAACGGCTGAAACTTTCAGGCGCGGCTGGAATCGCGGATGACCAGACTGCACGGCATCGGGTGGGCGCCGTGCCGAGGCTCGCCGTCGATCGCCGCGAGCAGGTGTTCGGCCGCCGACCGGCCCAGCCTGGTCAGGTTCATGTCCACAGTGGTCAGTGGTGGCCGCGTGGTCGGGGCGACCACGTCCCAGTTGTCGAAGCCGACCAGGGCGACCTGCTCCGGCACCGCGATGCCGCGCTCGCGCAGTGCGTCGGCCACGCCACGGGCGATCTGGTCCGAGCCGCAGAAGATCGCGTCGACGTCGGCGGCCGAACGCAGTAGCACCTGGGTGGCGTGGCGCCCCCACGCCTCGCTCCACTCGCCGAACAGCACACCCGGCCCGGCCAGGTCCAACCCGGCCTCGTGCAAGGCCTGCTCGGCTCCTGCGGCGCGCCTGCGGGCGGCCAGGAACCGTTGCGGGCCGGTGATGTGCGCGATCCTGGTGCGTCCGGTGGCCAGCAGGTGCTCGACGGCGATGCGGCCGCCCTGCTCGTCATCCGGGATCAGCGAGCAGTCCTCCGGGTCGGTGGACTGGGCCATCGCGTAGACGACGGGCACGCGCGCGGTGCCGCCGATCGGCGGACGCGGGTCGATCCGGCGGGCGGTCACGATGATCCCGTCGACCCGCCGGGCCAGCAGGGTGCGGACGTAGTGCTGTTCCCGGATGGCGTCGCCGCGGCCATCGCAGAGCAGCACCGAGATCTGACCGGCGCCCAGCGCGTCCTCGGCGCCGAGCATGATCGGGATGGTGAACCGGCCGAAGCTGTCGGTGGTGATCAGCCCGACGGTGAAGCTGCGGCCGCTGAGCAGACCCTTGGCCAGCGCGTTCGGCTGGAAGCCGAGCTGCTCCGCCGCGGCGAGCACCCGGGCGCGGGTCTCCTCGCGGAGCTGGCCCCGGCCGTTGAGCGCCTTGGACGCGGTACCGACCGAAACCTGCGCCAGCGCGGCGACATCGTTGATCGTCGGCCGTCTCCCGGGCCCGGTCACGGAAAACCAGTTTCCGAGTCAGTCTGCACGCGATGATGGTAATCGACCTGGCGTTGACTTCACCGCAGGGCGCGCCTATGGTCCGTGACGGAAAAGGTTTTCCGACGCTCGGTGAAGCGGAGGAAGCATGGCCAGGACAACGATGTCCGCTCGGGTGGCCGCCGGTCTGTTGTTCCTCGTCACGGCTCTGGTGCTGACCGGATGCCAGGGCGCGGGCCCCAGCGGCAGCAGCGGAACCAACGCCGTCGACGACGGCACCACGCTGACCCTGTGGACCAGGGCGCCGACCGAGGCGTTCACCAAGGCCCTCGTCGACGCCTACAACAGCAGCCACAAGAACAAGGTCCAGCTCACCCAGTTCCCAGCCGACTCCTACCAGCAGAAGGTCGCCTCGGCGGCCGGCGGCAAACAGCTGCCGGACATCCTCGCCTCGGACGTGGTGTACGCCGCGAACTACGCGTCCAAGGGGATCTTCGCCGACATCACCGACCGGGTGAACACGTTGCCGTTCAAGGACAAACTGGCACCCGGCCATGTGAAGGCGGCCACCTACAACGGCAGGACCTACGCCGTCCCGCACGACCTCGACATGTCCGCGGTGTTCTACAACAAAGTGTTGTTCCGCCGGGCCGGGCTCGATCCGGACAAGCCGCCCACCACCATGCAGGAGATCTACACCGACGCCGCGCGGATCAACCAGCTCGGCGGCGGGGTGCACGGCTACTTCTTCGGCGGCGACTGCCCCGGCTGCATGCTGTTCACCACCTGGCCGATGATCTGGGCCGACGGCGGCAGCGTGCTCAACGACAAGGGCGACGCGTCCACCATCGACAACGGCAAGGCGGCAGCGATCTATTCGCTGTACCGCACGATGTACGACCAGGGCATCGTGCCGCAGAGCGTGAAGTCGGAGAACGGTCCAACCTGGACACAGGACTTCGCCAACGGCACCATCGGCATCCAGCCGATGGGCACCACGGCACTGCAAACGATGAACGAGGGTCCCGCGCTCCAGGTCGGTGTGGCCCCCATTCCCGGTTTGACCGGTGGCCAGTCCTCGTTCATCGGCGGCGACGTCATCGGCATCACCTCCACCAGCCGGCACGCCGCGCAGGCCTGGGACTTCATCTCCTGGACGCTGTCCGAGCAGGCCCAGGTCGAGGTGGTGGCCAAGAACAAGAACAGCCCGGTGCGCAGCGACCTGGCCGCCAACAAGTACGCGGCCCAGGATCCGCGGCTGGTCACGTTCAACAAGCTGCAGACCATTGGCCAGACACCGATCTCGGTGAACTTCGGCCAGACCTACAACGACCCCAACGGGCCGTGGACGGCCGCCGCGTTCGACGCGGTCTTCGGCAGCCAGGACGCGGCAACGGAACTGCGCGACGACAACGGAAAGATCAGCCAGTCGCTGACCGGCGGCGGCTGATGGCGGCTACTCAGGTTCCGGCCGGTGCGGTGCGCCTGCCGGCTGGCCGGCGCCGCGAGTCGGCGCTGGCCAGGACCCGCAGCCGCATCGGCGCGCTCTACGCCACCCCGCTCGCGGTGCTCGTCACGGTGCTGTTCGTCGTCCCGCTCGGTCTGATGCTCTGGATGTCGGTCAACCACTGGCCGCTGCTCGGCGCGTCGACGCCCAACGGGTTCGACAACTACCGGGTGCTCGCCGATCCGCTGTTCCTCCAGGCGATCTGGTTCACGCTCAAGTACACCGTGGTCACCACCGTGGTGCTGAGCCTGGTCGCTCTGGGACTGGCGCTGCTGGTGCAGGAACGGCGGCGCGGGGTCGGCGTGGTGCGCACGGTGTTCTTCCTGCCCACCGCGGTCGGCCTCGCCTCGGCCAGCCTGCTGTTCTACGACCTGTTCGTCACCGAGGGATCACCGCTCAACGCCCTCGCCCGCTGGCTGCACCTCACCACCGGCACGGTCGACTGGCTGGGCACCTCCAATCACGCCCTGCTTTCGGTGGTCGGCATGATCACCTGGCGATTCGCCGGGTTCTACATGCTGATCCTGCTGACCGGCCTGCACTCCATCGACCCGATGCTCTACGACGCGGCGCGCGCGGACGGCGCGAACCGCTGGCAGATCCTGCGCGGCATCACGCTGCCGCTGCTGCGGCCCTCCATCGCGCTGATGCTGATCCTCTCGGTCACCGGTTCGCTGCTGGCCTTCGACCAGTTCTTCATCCTCACCGGCGGCAGGCACGACACCGCGACCGCGGTGATCGCGATCTACCGGCAGGCGTTCATCCGCCAGGACCTCGGCGGCGCGGTCGCCATCTCGGTGGTGGTGCTGGCGGTGCTGCTGATCATCAACGGCGTGCAGCTGCTGGTGCTGCGCCGCAACGACAACCGGTGAGGGGGACCGGACACATGGCACGCCGCAAGGCCGGGTTCTACTCGACGACCACCGCGCTGGCCGTACTGTTCGTGTTCCCGATGGTGTGGACGCTGTACTCCTCGGTGCACGGCCAGCAGGCGACCAACGGGGCCGACGCCAACGGGTTCGGCCTGGCCAACTACCGGCGGCTGTTCGGCTACGGCGCGGGCATGGGCACGTATGTCCTGAACAGCACGGAAGTCTCGCTGATCACGGTCGCGGTCACCGTGCTGATCGCGACCTTCGGCGGCTACGCGGTGGCCCGGTTCACCTTCCGCGGCAAGAACGTGCTGTTCCTGGTCACCCTGGCGATCCTGATGGTGCCCTACGCCACGATCCTCATCCCGCTCTACGTGTTCCTCGGCTGGATCCACCTCCAGGACTCGCTGCTCGGGCTGGCGCTGGTGCTGGCGGTGTTCCAGTTGCCGTTCGGGTTGTTCATGATGCGCAACTCGTTCGAGGCGCTGCCGGTGGAACTGGAGGAGTCGGCTCTGATCGACGGCTGCGGCCCGACCGGCGCGCTGTTCCGGGTGCTGCTGCGCGGGGTCGTGCCGGGCGTGGTCACCGTGGCACTGTTCGCGTTCCTGGCCTCGTGGAACGAGTTCATCGCGCCACTGATCTTCCTCACCGACGGCAGCAAGTTCACGTTGCCGCTGGCGTTGTTCGACATCCAGTCCGGCAACACCAACACCGTGGACTTCGGCGCGTTGCAGTCCGGCATCGTCGTCGCGGCCGTGCCGTGCGTGATAATTTTCCTTGTCCTGCAACGTTTCTATGTCCGTGGTTTCAGCGCGGGCGCGATCAAGGGGTGATGCGGTGTGTTCGGACCGGTGGCGCCGACGGAAGGCGCGTTGTCACCGCTCGGCCTGGACGCGGTCGAGCCGGCGCCGGACGGGTTCCTCGGCCGCTGGCAGCGCCTGACCGATTCGGCGACCCTGCCGCACTGCATCGCCAACCTGGAATCCAGTGGCGCCCTGCGCAACCTGCGCCAGGTCGCCGACGGCTCGGGCGGCCGGTTCACCGGCATGTGGTTCGCGGATTCCGACGTGTACAAGACCCTGGAGGCGCTCGCCTGGTCGGCGGGCCGGACCGATGAGGCCGCGCTGCGCGCGTTCGGCAAGCACACCGCCGCGCTACTGGCCGCCGCGCAGGACGACGACGGCTACCTCGATTCGTACATGCAGCTGGTAAACCCGGACAATCGGTGGCATGACCTGCGCTGGGGCCACGAGCTGTACTGCGCGGGCCATCTCATCCAGGCGGCGGTGGCCGCGGCGCGCGGCGGGACCGGTGGGCCGATCGTCGAGGTGGCGACCCGGTTGGCCGATCTGCTGGTGCGCCGGTTCGGCCCGGACGGCCAGCCGGGTATCTGCGGGCACCCGGAGATCGAGACCGCGCTGGTCGAACTGTTCCGGCTCACCGGCACGCGGGACTACCTCGACCTGGCCGCGAGGATGATCGAGCTGCGCGGGCACGGAATGCTGGCCAGTCGCGCCGGCGGTCAGGACGTGGCCGACCGCAACTTCGACCTGACCTACTTCCAGGACCACCAACCGCCGCGCGAGGCGGAGGCGGCCACCGGGCACGCGGTGCGCCAGCTGTACCTGGAGGCCGGCGTGGTCGACGTCGCGGTGGAGACCGGGGACGCCGACCTGCTCGCCGCGTCCGAGCGGTTGTGGGATGACCTGTTCGCCACCAAGACCTACCTGACCGGAGCCCACGGTTCACGGCACCGGGACGAGTCGATCGGCGACGCGTACGAGTTGCCAGCGGATCGCGCCTACGCCGAGACCTGCGCCGCCGTCGCCAGCTTCCAGTGGAACTGGCGGCTGCTGCTGGCCACCGGCAGGCACCGCTACGCCGACGAGATGGAACGGGTGCTGTACAACGGGATCGCGGTGTCCACCGGGCAGGACGGCAGGCACTTCTTCTACGCCAACCCACTGCACCTGCGGGACGGTCACGACGGCCGCGACGAGGACGCCCCGTCCGGTCGGCTGTCGTGGTACCGCTGCGCCTGCTGCCCGCCGAACCTGGCCCGGCTGCTGACCTCGATCTCGGGGTACCTGGCCACGACCGACGCGTCCGGCGTGCAACTGCACCAGTACACCCCGGGAACCGTGCGGGCCGAACATGCGCGGCTACAGGTGCGTGGCGACTACCCGTGGGACGGCCGGATCGAGATCACGGTCGACTCGACCACCTCCTGGACGCTCGCGCTCCGCATCCCCGGCTGGTGCACGGACCCCTCGGCGACCGTCGACGGTGAGCCGGTCGCGATGGACGCCGCCGACGGCTACCTGCGCATCCTCCGCACCTGGCAGCCAGGCACCACGGTAGCGCTGGACCTGCCGATGCCCGCCCGCGTGATCACCGCGCACCCCCGGGTCGACGCGGTCCGCGGCTGCGTCGCGCTGGCCCGAGGCCCGCTGGTGTACTGCCTGGAACAGGCCGACCTGGACGACGGCCTTACCCCGGACGACCTCCGGCTCGACCTCTCCGTACCCCCGGTCCCGCGTCGACTGAACGTGCTCGACGTCCCGGTGGTGCTGACCGCGCAGGCGACGGCGCTGCGCACCGATCGCGACCTCTACGCCGTGTCGCCGGAACCCCCGGACGGTCCGGGTGACCCGATCGAGGTGACCGCGATCCCGTACTTCCGCTGGGCCAACCGGTCCCCCGGCGCCATGCGCGTCTGGCTCCCGACGACCTGACCAAGAAATTTCGGCGAGGGTGTCGAATGGCGTCGAGCGGGTTCGTAGCCAAGGTGAGAGACCGGCAACGGGCCGGTCACCACTCACCGGAGGCCCACGATGTCCGTCATCGCCATCGCTCGCACGAAGTCCCTGGTCATCGGCGGTCTGACCGCCGTGGCCCTGGCCACCGTCGCCACCTCGGCCATTGCCGCGGCGGGTGAGTTCGCCGGGATCAGCCTCGCGGTCGGCGGCGCGCCGATCCCGGTGTCCGGGTTCGCCCTGCTGACCGTCGTCTTCTCGCTGGTGGGCCTGGTGCTCGCCCTCGGGCTGAGCCGCTTCGCGCGCCGTCCGCGTACCGCGTTCGTCCGCACCACGCTGGTGCTCACCGCGTTGTCCCTGGTACCGGACGTGCTCGCGGACGCGGCCGGTGCGACGAAGATCCTGCTGATGCTGGCGCACCTGGTCGCTGCCACGATCGTCATCCCGGCCATCGCCCGCCGCCTGGCCGCCTGAACCTGCCAAGGAGCCTTGCCATGAAGCAGTACCTGCTCGCCGTCCAGTACGACGAATCCCAGGAGTTTCCCTCCGATGAGGAATTCCGGGCCCAGATGGCCAGGACCGGCCGGGTCACCGACGAGATGCAGGCCGCCGGGTCGTGGGTGTTCCACGGCGGCCTGGAAGGGTCGCACGCCTCCACGGTCGTGCGCCCCGGCAACGGCACGACCACGATGACCGACGGCCCGTTCGCCGAGACGAAAGAACAGCTCGGCGGGTTCTGGGTGATCCAGTGCGACGACCTCGACCAGGCGCTGGCCTGGGCGGAGAAGTGCGCGCTGGCCTGCGGGTCCCCGATCGAGGTGCGGCCGTTCAACAACGAGCCCTCGGCGTGAACACAGAGCTGGCCGGCATCTACCGGGCGGAGTACGGCCGGTGCGTTGCCACGCTGACCCGGCTGCTCGGCGACATCGGGCTCGCCGAGGAGGCCGTGCAGGACGCATTCGCGGTCGCCGTCCAGAAGTGGGACGAGGCGCTCCCTCCCAACCCCGGCGCGTGGATCGTGACCACGGCCCGGAATCGGGCGATCGACCGCCTGCGCCGGGAATCCACCCGCGAAGCCCGCCACGCGCAAGCGCTGCTGCTGCACCAACCCGACGAACCCGAGGAGGTGGGACCGGTGCGCGACGACCAACTCCGGATGATCTTCACCTGTTGCCACCCGGCGCTCTCACCGCTGGCGCAGACCGCGCTCACCCTGCGCCTGCTCGGCGGGCTGGAGGTGGCCGAGATCTCCCGGGCCTACCTCGTCCCGGAAGCGACCATTCACCAGCGGATCGTCCGGGCGAAGAAGAAGATCCGCGACGCGGGCATCCCCTACCGGGTGCCCGACGCCGCCGAACTGCCCGATCGGCTCGCCTCGGTCCTCACCGTGCTCTACCTGGTGTTCAACGAGGGCTACACCTCCACGTCGGGCCAACTGCTGCGGACCGACCTGTGCCTGGAGGCGATCCGGCTGGCCCGGGCGCTGGCCGGACTCATGCCCGACGAGCCGGAGGTGACCGGGCTGCTGGCGCTGCTGCTGCTCACCGAGGCCCGGCGCCCGGCGCGGGTGGGGCCGTCGGGCGAACTCGTGGTGCTCGCCGAGCAGGACCGGTCGCTGTGGAACAAGGAGCTGATCGCCGAGGGGCACGAGTTGGTGCGGCGGTGTTTGCGCCGTGATCAGCCGGGTCCGTATCAGGTGCAGGCCGCGATCAACGCCGTGCACACCGACGGGCCGGCAACCGACTGGAACCAGGTACTGGCCCTCTACGACCAACTGCTGCAGCACGTCCCGACCCCGATCGTGGCGCTCAACCGCGCGGTCGCCGTCGCCGAGGTGCACGGACCCGAACTCGCGCTGGCCATCGTCGACGAGCTGGACCTGCCGGGCTACCACCTGCTGCCCGCGACCCGCGCGGACCTGCTCGCGCGCCTCGGCCGGAATACCGAAGCGATCGTCGCCTACGACGAGGCGATCGCGCTGGTCACCAACGACACCGAACGAACCTTCCTGCAGTCCAGACGAGAACGGATTTCGCCATGACCGACCAGGAGAACGTGTACGCCACCCTGACTTTCGCCGCGTCGCAAGATCGGGTCTTCGCGGTGCTGGCGGACCCGCGCACGCACGCCGCGATCGACGGAACCGGCTGGGTCCAGGACTCCGTCGACCAGGCGCTGTTGACCGCGCGGGGCCAGATCTTCCGGATGGGCATGTATCACAAGGGCCATCCGGACGGGAACTACCAGACGGTCAACAAGGTGCAGGTGTTCGACCCGCCGCGCGCCATCGGCTGGCTGACCGGGACCGAGAAGGGCGACGGCGAAGTGGAGTTCGGCGGCTGGCTGTGGCGCTACGACCTGGCGCCGGTCGGCCCGGCCGAAACCGAGGTCACCCTCAGCTACGACTGGTCCGGCGTGCCGCAGTACATCCGCGACCGCGGCATCACCTTCCCGCCCTTCGGCCCGGAACACCTCATCAACTCGCTGCGCCACCTGGCCAAGCTCACCTGAACCGCTCAGGAGGGGCGGACGATCTGCTGCAACGCCCAGTGGTTGCCGTCCGGGTCGTCGAAGAAGACGAACCGGCCCCAGGCCATGTCGGCGACCTCGCTGACCTCGGCGCCGCGCTCGATCAGCTCGGCCCGGACCGCGTCGGCGTCGTCGACGACCGCCTGCAGGCCCTCGACCGAACCGGGCTTGGCCGTGGTGAGGCCCTTGCCGAAGGCGATCGAGCACGCCGAGCCGGGCGGGGTCAGCTGGACGAAGCGGATGTCGTCGCTGACGACGTGGTCGTGGTCGAGGTGGAAGCCAGCTTTGTTGACGTAGAAGTCTTTGGCACGGTCCACATCGGACACCGGCAGGATCACGAGCTCGATTCTGATATCCATGGAGCTACTCTACGAGCCGATGCGGTCAGTTTGTGACCGCAATGGCGCGCGGTTTAGGCCAGGTTCGAAAAGCTTGTTGGGCACTTTGACCGATTGATAACTTTGGCCGGATGAAGCTCACCGAGTCTGACCTCGACGCGAGGCGGCTGGCCTCCAGCGCAGCGCCCAGCTGGTACGTCCTGGCCGCGGCCAAAGACCTGAAACGAGCGCCGATCGGCCTGCGCGGTCGCGGCGAGGAACTGGTCGTGTGGCGGGGCCGCTCCGGCCGGCCGATCGCCATCGACCGCCACTGCCCGCACCATGGCGCCGACCTGGCGCTCGGCGAGGTTCGCGACGGCACCCTCCGGTGCGCGTTTCACGGCTGGCGGTTCGACGATCAGGGCAGGTGTTCGTTCCTGCCGGGCGAGGAACGCATTCCGGGCAGCGCGCACCGGCGCGTGCGGCAACTGCGGGAGAAGTACGGTCTGGTGTGGATCTGGTCGGGCACCGACGAGCCGCTGTTTCCGCTGCCGGTGATCCCCGAACTGGAGCGCAGCAGCGGCGAACCGCCGTACGTGCACTCCTTCCGGCACGACATCGGCGGCACGCCGGTCAGCCGGGTGCACGAGAACGCGGTGGACACCATTCACCTCGCCGAACTGCACAAGCTTTCGTTGCGCAGCATCGACATCGAGGTGCTGGACAAGCCCCGCTGGGACGTCGACGATCCGCGCCGGCCCGCGCACGCCGACGTCGGCGCCTGGTACGGCAGCGTGCTGGAGTTCGAGCTGAACCACGGCGACCACGTCGAGCGGATCGCCCGGCTGCTCGGGGTTCCGCTGGGCCGCATCCGGATCGTCATCGACAAGTGGCCGAGCGGCACGATCGCGCGCATGCACTCCGATGACGTGCACCGGAACACGGTCGTGATCACCGCCAGCCCGTACGGCCGCGACTCCGGTTCCCTGTACGGCATCAGCATCACGCCCAAGCACGGCCGCACGGTTCGCGATCTGCTCAGCCACGCGCTGATCTCGACCAAGAACCACCGGGTGCCGCTCCAGGACATCCCGCTGTGGCGCACGCTCGGCTCGTCCTACGACGGCGTTCTGGTCCGCTCGGACGCGCCGATCATGGCCTACCGCCGCTGGTACGCCTCGTGGGTCAAGGCATCGCTGGGGAATGTCGAGCATGCTCGATCTTGACGCACTCGGCCCCGAGTTCACCAGTGACCCCTACGCGTACTACGCCGAGATCAACCGATCCGGCTCCGTGCACCGGGCTCGGGTCGCCGGTCTGGACGCCTGGCTGATCACGGGTTTCGACACGGTCCGGCAGGCACTGGCCGACCGCAGGCTCAGCGTGAACTCGGCCTACGCGAAGCCATCCGCCCGGTCGCATCCGCTGGTCATCGGCGAGCAGGCGCTCGGACTCGGCGCGCACATGCAACGGGCCGATCCGCCCGGCCATGCCCGATTGCGCCGGATGGCGGCGCCGATGTTCGCTCCGGCGCGGCTGGACGGGTTGCGCGAACGGGCGCAGCGGATCACCGACGAGCTGATCGCCGAGTTCCTGCCGTCCGGCCGGGCTGAGCTGATCAACGACTTCGCCCTGCCGCTGCCCTCGGTGCTGGTGACACAGCTGCTCGGGCTGCCGGTGGCCGACCGGCCCTTCGTCAGCCGGTGGATCCGAGACAGCATGTCCGGACCGGCCAACGATCCCGCCCGCATCGTGGCGCACACCCGGATCAAGAACTATCTCGCCGACCTGGTGGACCGCAAACTCCGCGAGCGGATGCCCGCCGCCGACGACGATCTGCTGGCCGCCCTGATCATGGCCGACGAGGATCCGGCGCCGACCCGCGCGGAGTTGGTGTCGCTGGCCTGGGTGCTGCTCGTGGCCGGAAACGAGACCACGTCCAGCCTGATCGGCAACGGAACCCTCGCCCTGCTGCGCAATCCCGGTCAACTGGCTGCGCTGCGGGCGAACCCGGGCCTGCTCGGTCCGGCCATCCAGGAACTGATGCGCTACGACGGTCCGGTCAAGATCGTGGCGCCGCGCTACACCACCGAGCCGGTGGTGATCGACGGCACGACCATCCCGGCCGGCGAGCCGGTGCTGATCGCGCTGGTGTCGACCGGACGGGATCCGGCGAAATATCCCGATGCCGACTCACTCGACATCACCCGCGACCCGGTGGGGCATCTGGCCTTGAGCCACGGCGTGCACTTCTGTCCCGGCGTCACGCTCGGTCCGGCCATCGCCGAGATCGCGTTCCGGTCGTTGCTCGACAACTGCCCGGACCTCGCCTTGGCGGTCGACGCGACCGACATCGCCTGGCGGGGCAGCGCGTTCATGCGCATCCCGTTGCGGCTGCCGGTCACCTTCACGGCCCGGTGAGCGCTCCGGGAATCCGTGCGGTCGGCGTTCTCGTACCCCTTGCGCAAGCCCAGGCCGGGCCGCCTGCCCGGTGGGCGAAAGGGGAAATTCATGCGAAGAACCCGGTTGATCGGCACTGTGGGCCGCTCCCTGCCGCTGGTGCTCGGCGCGGTCCTGCTGCTGGCCGGCGTGCCAGCTGTTGCTGCTCCCAGCACTCAGAACGTGACCGTGGCCAGCACGATTCCGGCCAACGGCGACGTCAACCCGTACGGGGTGGCCGTGGTCCCCGCGTCACACGGCCGGCTGACCAGGGGCGACATCCTGGTCAGCAACTTCAACAACGCACCGACCACCGCGGCCCCGGGCGGCCAGCAAGGGCGCGGCACGACGATCGTCGAAGTCGCCCCGAACGGTCACGTCCGGCTGTTCGCGACGATTCCGGCGTCCGCCGCTCCCGGTGGCGTCGGGCTGACCACCGCGCTCGTCGTGCTGCGCTCCGGCTGGGTTGTCGTCGGCAGCCTGCCCACCACGGACGGCAGCTCGGCCACGGCGAGCCGGGGCGCGCTGTTCGTACTTGACTCCCGAGGCACCGTCCGCGAGGTCATCACCGGTCACGGCATCAACGGGCCGTGGGACGCGACCGCACTGGACCTCGGCGGGTTCGCGGAGATCTTCGTCAGCAACGTGCTGAACGGCATCACGGCAGGCCAGCCCGCTGCCACCACCAAGGGCACCGTCGTGCGGCTTGGCCTGCTGCTCACCGGTCCGCTGCCGCGGCTCGTGTCCAGCACCGTCATCGGCAACGGCCTGTCGGTGCACACCGATCCGGCCGCGCTCGTCGTCGGACCGACCGGCGTTGCGCTGGGCCCGGACGGCGCCCTCTACGTCGCCGACACCGCCAACTCGCGGATCGCGGTCATCCGGCACGCGTTGACCCGTGACGAGCCGGTCGATGCCGGCGCGGCATCGGCGACCGTGTCCACCAGTTCCGCCTTGAACGGACCGCTCGGCCTCGCCTTCGCCCCCAACGGTGACCTGCTCGCAGCCAACGGCGGCGACAACAACCTCGTCGAGCTGAGCCGGTCCGGCGCGGTGCGGTCGGTGCGCGATCTGGACAGCGCCGATCCGCCCGGCGGCGCGTTGTTCGGCCTCGCCGTGGTGAACTACCCGTCCGCGATCTACTACGTCAACGACGACACGAACACGCTCAACGTGCTGCGCTGAGTTCCGGCCAGAGCACGGCTTGGGCGAGGATGACGTGCTCGCCGTCGAACGTGGCCGCGGGGCCTTCGTGCAGGCGGTAGCCGAGCGCGAGGGCCTCGCTGACCCGGCGGCAGAACGCCTCGTCGTCGGGACCGGTGAGGACGCGATAGGCAGGCAGCCCGTTGGGAGGTGTACTCACGTGGGACATGATCCCACGAGGTCGACGCCAAGGGGCGAGGCCGGCTCAGCGGCCGGCCTCGCCCTTCCCCGGTCAGCCTGACTATCCACAATGGTCTTCAGCCGATCGACGCCTGCTTCAGTTCCAGCGCGACCGCGCCGAGTGCGCTGGCCAGCACGACCGCGTGGCTGGTCAGCGGGTCGCCGTAGACCGGCATCGGCAGCACCTCGGCCGGACCGGTGGTGGCGTCCTGCCAGCCGCTCACGTAGTCCAGGCTCAGTTCCTCGCCCGCGGTCTCCAGCAGGTAGATCGGCGTGCTGAGGCTGGCCTGGGGCGCGAAGTAGCCATCGGTCATCAGCAGGTCGACACGCAGGGTCGGCTCCAGCGCCTCGTACAGTTCGTCGTCGTCGAGCAGCTCGACCGGGGTGAGGTTGCGGTCGCGCAGCCACACCCGCAGTTCGGCCGAGGTCATGCTCTCGATCGGCGGCTGCTCCTCACGGGCGGCCAGTCGCGGCGGCGTCTGGTTCGCCACGACCAGACCGAGCGCGTTGACCGAGCTGCGTAGCGAGAGCAGCGCGCCGTGACCGATCAGCGCACCGGTGCAGGAACCCATGACCAGCACCGGCTTGCCGTGCTCGGCGGCGTCGGCGGCGATCACTTCGGCCAGTTCGGCGGCCGCGCTGGCAACGCTGGTGAAGTAGGGCTGGCCGAAGCGCTTTTCCCGGCCGGGCAGCCGGAAACCGCGCACGTCGATCGAGGCGGGCGCGTGCTTGCCGACCGGGTTCCAGACCGCGGCCCCCGAGCCGCTGTGCCCGATGCCGTACACGACCGCGACGGCGTTGTCGTTGCGGGCCGGAATGTGCAGTGCAAGAGAAGTCGAGTAGCTCACCTGTTTCATCCCTTCGGATTCGATGAACCAGATGATCTTCGATATCACCTGGTGCTGAAGGATCATGTTGGTGGAAACCGGAATTCCGGCCGCCCGAGCGCGCTCGGTGATCTTGGCCGCCAGCAGTGAATCGCCGCCGAGGTCGAAGAAGTTGTCCTCGACGCCGACCGAGCCGCAGTCCAGCACGTCGGCCCAGAGGTCGGCGAGCAGCGCGGCGGCGGGGCTCTGCGCCGCTTCGGGGCGGCCGGATCGTTCGGTGACCGGTGCTGGGGCGGGCATGGGCAGGCGGGTGCGGTCGACCTTGCCGTTGGCGGTGGTGGGCAGCCGGTTCACGATGACGTAACTGGCCGGCACCATGTAGCGGGGCAGCGTCTTCGCGGCCAGATCGCGTACTTCCTGACCGAGGATGACCGAGCCGGGATTGGCGGGCACCAGGTAGGCGACGAGCCGGTCGTGGCCGGCGTGCGAGCTGTCGACCAGCACGGCCGCGCTGGCGATCTCCGGGTGACGCATCAGCACCGACTCGATCTCGCCGATGTCGATCCGGTACCCGCGCAGTTTGACCTGCCGGTCGAGGCGGCCGAGGAACTGAAACGCGCCGTCCGAGCGGCGGCGAACCAGGTCGCCGGAGCGGTACAGGCGAGCGCCGGGCGCGCCGAACGAACTCGGCGCGAACTGGCGGGCGGTGAGCGCGGGCTGGCCGAGATAGCCGAGCGTGACGCCGCCGCCGGTGATCACCAGTTCGCCGGGCACGCCGACCGGCAACGGCCGCAGTGCCTCGTCGACCACGGCGAGGTGGTTGTTGGCCGAGGCCCAGCCGATCGGGATCCGGCTGCCGGGCAGGCCGTCCGAGCCGCGATCGACCGGGTAGATCGAGCAGTTGATGGTGGTCTCGGTCGGGCCGTATCCATTGTGGATGGTGCAGTCGGCAGGCAGGGCCGCGTTCGCGGCCGACACCAGCGCCGGGGTCAGTTCCTCGCCACCGAGGTGCACCAGCCGGAGCGAGTCCAACGCTGGCTGGCGGGCCAGGAGTTCGGCCAGGAAGGTCGGCGTCGAGTGCAGGATGGTGATGGATTTGGACGCGAGCATGATCGCGTAGTCGCTGATCTCCCTGCTGTCCTCGCCCGGGAAGCACAGCGCGGCGCCCCAGCAGACGGTGGTGAAGATCTCGAACAGGCCGAAGTCGAAGGCCGGGTTGAGGTTCTGCAGCACCCGGTCGCCCGAGCCCATGCCGAAGTACGACCTGCCCCACAGCAGCAGCGGGCTCAGGTTGGCGTGCGTGACTCCCACGCCCTTGGGGGTGCCGGTCGAACCGGACGTGTAGATCACGTAGCACAGCGAGTCGGCCAGCGGCTCGGGCATGACGTAGCGGGACTCGGCGGCGGCGCCGGTGCTCGCGACGTCGTCGAGATCGACGACGTGCTGGACGGTCGGCACCCGCGCGGCCAGCGCCTCGGCCAGCTCGCGATGCCCGCTGTCGGTCACGATGACCCGCACCTGGCAGTCGGCCAGCATGAACGCCTGGCGCTCCTCGGGCAAGGTCGGATCGACCGGGAGTACGGCGCTGCCCGAGGCGAGCGCGCCGAGCAGCCCGACGACCAGTGCCGGACCCCGGCCTGCCAGCACGGCGACGATGTCACCCTCTCCTCGACTCATCGAAGGGCCTCCAGTTTCCCGATTTCGATGGGGTGCTGCGTTGCCAGTGGCCTGCGCAGACTGTCCAGGCTGACCGAGGCGCGCAGGGCCAGCACGATGCCCGCCGCCTCGATGTAGTTGCTCGCCGGGATGACGCCGTCCAGTCCGAGGTTGTCCGCGGTGACGTCGAGAATCGTGGTGTTGTCGGCGACGGCGATGACCGGGATGCCGCGCCGGGACGCCTCCAGGACCGGGACGCCGCCGAGCGCGCTGGCCGGTGCGACCACAGCGGCGATGTTGTTGATGCCGACCGCGTCGATCGTGCCCGCGCGGGTGTCCGGCCGGATCTGCGGCGCGTGCCTCAGTCCGATCAGGACACTGGCCAACCCGTTGGCCGAGACGAATTCGCCAGCGCCGCGTGGATCGACAAGGCCGTGGTTGAGCGTGATGTCCTTGAAGTTCTTCAACGGCGCGTGCGCGGCCGGTGCGCCGAGGGTGCGCACGAGCAGGTGGGAGATGATCGCTTCGACACCGCCGACCGGGTTGGGGTGGCCGCCACGGAAGTGGTCGGTGTAGGCGTCGGTGTTCAGGTTCTGCACGTCGCTGGTGACCGCGATAGCGGTGGCGCCACGTTCGAGCAGGGTCCGCGCCGCGTCGAGCAGTACTTCGGGCCGCTCGATCGTGCCGACGTAGGAGCCGGAGGGCTGCTGGACGCTGTGCGTGCCGATCCGTTCCGGGGTGACCACCACGTCGACGATGTCCACGCCGTACACGGCGCGCGCGGTGTTGACGATGTTCAGCGCGCCCGCGATCGCGGCCGGATCGGCGTGCTCGATGATGACGCCGATCTTGTTGAGCCGGGGCCGGTAGAGGTTGACCCGGCCGCGGCAGAACTGGTCGACGCACGACCCTTCGGTGTAGAGCACCCGGTCGTTGATGTAGATGAAGTCGGAGGCGTTGACCGCGTTGGGGTTGGTCACCACGTAGTCACCGGCCTGCGCCAGCAGCGCGGTGGCCGGGCCCGCGTCGCCGGCGAAACCGCCGATCGAGCAGCCGATCCCGGTCGGCACGATGCTGACCACGACCTGCGGGCCCGCGCCGGGCAGCCAGCCGGGTTCGCCCACCGGCAGCGCGAGTTCGTCGGTGTAGTCGGTCGACTCGATAGTGAGCTGTTCCGGCGTCGCCGCGCTGATGAACCAGCGCAGCGGCTCGTTGTCGAAGGTCTTCTCGATGGCGGGCAGCAGGCCGCCCGCGGCCGCCACATCGGCCCGGTCCAGCACGTACGTGCGGTTGACGATCATCTCGGCAGTCCCCGCAGCGTCTCGGCCAGCCCGAGTACCTTGTTCTCCAGCTCGGCGTAGGTGATGTCCTGGTCTCCGGCGGAACAAGCGACGGCGTCCGGGGTTTCCTGGGCCTGCGCCCGGAACAGTGACACGACGGTGTGCCGTGTGGACAGTGGTTCTCTTGGCTGATCGGCCAGTTCCAGCACCCGGTCGCGATCGCTGAACAGCGAGAGCGAACGCGGCGGCTGGGTGCCGCACACGGCGAGTTCGCTCAGCGCGGCCACGAACTGGTCGACGACGATCGCGATGTCGTCGGCGGCGTAACAGCGCCGGTCGTAGCGGGCGCGAACGGCCAGTTGCTCGCCCGGTTCGCAGGACACGCTGAGCATGCCCACCCGCAGCGCGGCCGAGGTCGCCGAGGACTCGCTCGATCCGTTGCCGATGGTGAGCACCGTGTCCGTCGCGCTGATCGGGATCTGCGGCAGCGACTTCTGCCGCTCGATCGCGGCGATCCATTCCCACACGTCCAGGTATTCCGGGATCTCCAGCCGGCAGATCGCCGCGACACCGGGCCAGGTGCCCGCCGCGAACCACACCCCGGCCTCCCGGGAGTACGCGGACAGCACCACCGCCCACGCCGCGCGGATCGCCGAACTCAGCGAGACATCACGGGATCTCGCGCGGTTGACCAGCGCCGTTGTCGGGCCTGCCGGTAGGACCCGGCTTTCCTCGGCGAGCTGGAACGGTGCGTGCACATCGGCGCCTGCCAGTCGGATCACCGCAAGGCTCGGACTCGGCAGTACGGATTCTAGGGATGTTGTCATGGCTCCTCGACTGGGATTGTGCGACGCACATCCGGAGAACTCCCCGGCCACATATGCGGATATCGCAGACGTCTTCGGCTCTCCCCCGAACCGGCATCCCGACGATAACCACGCCCGGCAAACCCACGCAACATCCCCGCAACCCACCCCTGGCCAAACCAAACAAAGCCTGCCACCAGGTTTCCCCAGGTCGGGGGCCATGGTGGCAGGCTTTGATCTTGGCAGCCGGCGAGCGGCGAGCGTCTCGCTAGCGGGACAACATCACCGCGTCGCTCACGACGAAGCGGTCACGTGATAAGTGCTGTCGGCGGCCTTCACAAAGGAATTGTCGAAGGTCTTGCTCAGGTCCACGTCCTTCACGTCCGGGTTGAACGCGGAAAGCACCTTGAGCACGGTTTGCGGGCCGTCGGAAGGCATCTGGCCGGTCGGGTCGTAAATGCCCTTCTCGTTCTGCAACGCCTCGGTGTAGGCGGCCTTACCGGTGCCCGCGTAGTAGTCGGCGGGCATCTTGTCGGTGATCTGCGCGGCGGTGTGCGTCTGGATCCAGTTCAGCGTCTCCACGTACGCGTTGGCCAGCTTCTGCACGATGTCCTTGTGCGCGTTCACGTACGAGGTCGACATGTAGAGGCTACTGGCCGGGTAGGCGCCGCCGAAAGCCGAGCGCGAACCGGCCAGCGTGCGCGAGTCCAGGATGACGTGCGCCTGGTGCGAGTCGACCAGTTGGGAGACGGTCGGTTCGGTGGTCATGCCGCAGTCGATGTTGTGGTGCTGCATGGCCGCGATGAACGTCTGCCCGGCCTGCACACCCAGTTCGTGGATGCTGTTGACCGCGACGCCGTTGCGCACCGCGAGGTACTTGGTCAGGAAGTCAGTCGACGAACCGAGGTCGGTGATGCCGAGGTTCTTGCCGGCCCAGTCCTTGGGCGAGGTGATGTTCGGCTCGTCGTTGCGGCACAGCTCGACCTCGCCGGGCACCTGGAGCATCTGCACGACTTCCTCGGTCTGCTTGCCCTTGGCCTGCAGGTCGATGTTGTGGTCGTAGAAGCCGACGACCGCGTCGATCTGGCCGGCCACCATGTCGGTTTCCGCGTTCACGCCGGCCGGTTCGTCGGAGAGCTGGACGTCGAGGCCCTGCTGAGCGTAGAAGCCGAGTTGCTGGGCGAGCATGGCGGGCAGGTAGATCTGCTTGTCCAGACCGCCGACCATGATCTTCACCACCGGCTTGCCGCCGCTGTCGGTGCTGGTCGCGTTGCCAGAGCCGCAGGCGGCGGCGCCGAGCGCGACGGCGAGCGCGACCCCGGCCGTGGCAACGGCCTTCCTGGTGATCGAGTGGTTGAGGAACATCGTCGGTCCTTTCAGATTCCTGCGTTGTCGCTTGTGGACACGGGGGGTCGCCAGGCCAGCAGCCTGCGTTCGAGGAGGGTGATCAGGCCCTCGGCGATCAGCGCGATGATCGCGATGATGAACATCGCGGCGAAAACGCCGTTGGGGTTGAAGGTGTTCTGCGACTGCGAGATCAGCAGGCCGAGGCCGCGCTGCGCGCCCATGTACTCGCCGACGATCGCGCCGATCAGGGCGAACCCGAAGCTCACGTGCAGGCTGGCCAGGATCCAGGTGAAGGCCGATGGCAGCACGACCTGCCGGATGACCTGGGTCCGCGACGCGCCGAGGATGCGCACGTTGGCGATCAGGTTGCGGTCGACCTCACGGGCGCCCTGGAAGGCGTTGAAGAACACCGAGAAGAACACCAGCACGACGACCAGCAGCACCTTGGACTCGATGCCGAGTCCGAACGCGACGGTCAGGATGGCGCCGAGCACGATGCGCGGGATCGAGTTGACCACCTTGATGAACGGCCCGAGCACCTCGGCCAGGAACCGGACCCGGCCCAGCGCGATGCCGAACACGATGCCCAGCACGACGCCGATGACGAAGCCGAACGCGGTCTCCTCCAGCGTGACGCCGATCTGCGTCCACAGCGACCCGTACGGAGTGCCGTTGGAGAACCACTTCGCGGCCTGCTTGACGATCTCGGTCGGCTGGCCGAAGAAGAACTTGTCCACGATGCCGGTCTGGGTGAACAACTGCCAGCCGCCGAAGATGATCACGCAGAGCAGCAGGCGGGTCAGGTAGACGACGGCCTTGCGCCTGCGCCGGGCCGTGGTCAGCTTCGGGTCGGCGGTGCTCGCCGTGGTGGGGGTGACGGTTGCCGCGGTCATCAGGCTGCTCCTGTCGTGGCTGCGGTCTGGCGCTCGTAGGCGATCTGCACCTCGTCGCGAAGCGTGGTCCAGATCTGGTGGTAGAGGTCGACGAAGCGCTGCTCGAACCGGATCTCCTGAACCCGCCTCGGCCTGGGCAGGTCGATCGGGTAGACCGCTTTCACCGTGCCCGGCCCCGCGGAGAGCACGACGACCTTGTCGGCCAGCGCGATCGCCTCTTCCAGGTCGTGCGTGATGAACACGACCGATGGCCGCACCATGTCCCACAGCGCCAGCAGCTCGTCCGACATGATCTGCCGGGTCTGCACGTCCAGCGCGGAGAACGGCTCGTCCAGCAGGAGGATGCGCGGCTCGTTGATGAAGCTCTGCGCCAGCGCGACGCGCTTGCGCATGCCACCGGAGAGCTGGTGCGGGTAGCGGTTCTCGAACCCGGTCAGGCCGACCCGGCGCAGCCAGTCGCGGGCCTTCTCGTAGGCCTGCGCCTTGGACTGGCCCCGGAACAGCGGACCGGCCGCCACATTGTCCACAACGGACTTCCACGGCAGCACCGCGTCGGTCTGGAACACGAACCCGGTCTGCTTGCCGATCCCGGTGACCGGTTTGTCGTCCACGAGTACTTCGCCGCCGGAAGTCCGTTCCAACCCGGCGATCAGCGTCGCGGTGGTGGACTTGCCGCAGCCGGTCGGGCCGACGATCGCGCAGAACTCGCCGGGCTCGATGGTCAGGTCGAGGTCCCGCAACGCGGTGTGGGTGCCCCCGTCGGGAGCGCGGAACCGTTTGGTCACGCCACGTAGTTCGATCGTGCCCTGAGTCATGGGCAGGAACGCTAGGTCGGGTGTGACCTGCTTCCTAGTTTTCCCAGGCTTACCCGCATAACGCGTATTTCTCGCGGTTGTGAGCCTTCTGTGCCCGGCCGCACCCCTCGCGATCTGCGGTTTCATCGGGCACACTTGTCGGCTACCACCCGCCGCAGCGCAGCGGAAGAGAAAAGCAGTGTCCAGACGCACCAAACTGTCCACGCGGATTCTGGTCAGCCAGGTCGCGATCCTGTTCGTCACGATGTGCCTCGGGTTCGGCCTGTACGCGACGCTGACCGCGGACCAACTCGATCAGCAATACCAGCAGCGGGCGCTGTCGATCGCGCAGTCGGTCGCCGCGATGCCCGAGGTCAGCCAAGCTCTGCTCGCCGGCGACGTGCGCCCGGCCAGCACGGTGCAGGCGCTGGCCAGCCGGGTTCAGCAGTCCACCGGGGCCCGGTTCATCGTGGTGATCAACACTTCCGGCGTACGCCTCACGCACCCGATGGCCTCGCTCATCGGCCAGCGCATCAGCGAACCGATCCACGTGCTCAACGGCCAGCCCTTCACCGACGTCGACCCCGGCACGCTGGGTCCGTCCGCGGACGGTTTCGCGCCGGTGTTCGGTCCGGACGGCCGGGTGATCGGCGAGGTGTCGGCCGGAATCCAGGAAAAACAGGTCAGCGGTGCCCTGTGGCATGAACTGCCACTGATCGCCCTCTACACCGTGCTGGCGCTGCTGTTCGGCGCGATCGCCGCGCTGCTGCTGGCCCGGCGGCTCAAGCGCACCACGTTCGGCCTGGAACTGCACGAGATCGCGCGGCTGTTGCAGGAACGCGAAGCCATGCTGCACGGCGTGCGGGAAGGCGTGATCACCTTCGACCCGGACGGCAACATCACGCTGATCAACGACGAGGCGCGGCGGCTGATCGGCCTGCGCGCCGACGCCATCGGCCACCGGCTCGACGAACTGCTGCCCGCCGGCCGGTTGCGCGAGGTGCTGGCCGGCGAACCGGCCGGGCCCGATCAACTGGTCATCACCGACGAGCATTCCCTGGTGGTGAACCGGATGGCGGTCAACCTGACCGGTCGCGCGCTCGGCGCCGTCGTCACCTTGCGGGACCGCACCGAGGTCGACGAGCTGATGCGCGAACTCACCAGCACGCGTGGCCTCACCGACGCGCTGCGCGCCCAGCAGCACGAGTTCGCCAACCACATGCACACCGTCTCGGGCCTGCTCGAACTCGGCCGGTCGGACGAGGCGCTGTCGTTCATCGCGGAAACCACCGGCGCGTCGGGCCGCTTCGCCGAGTCGGTCGGCGCGCGGATCGGTCACCCGGTGATCGCCGCGCTGATCCTGGCCAAGTCCACAATGGCCAGTGAGCGGGACGTGACGCTGTTGTTGTCCGAGCTGTCCCACGTGCCCAGCGCGCTGCTCGGACCGCAGATCACGCAGGGCATCGTGACCATCCTCGGCAACCTGATCGACAACGCCATCGACGCGGCCGCGCTCGGCCCCGACCCCGCCCACGTGACCGTGCGCATCGTGCACGCCGACGACGAACTGACCATCCGGGTCAGCGACACCGGCCCCGGCATTCCGGAGGGCGCCAGCCTGTCGATCTTCCGGGAAGGCTTCAGCACCAAGCAGAACGTGGCAGGCGCGGGGCGCGGCATCGGCCTGGCCCTGGTGCGCCGGGTGACCGACCGGATGGGCGGCCGGATCACCGTCACCGACGGTCCCGGCCCGGTGTTCATGGTCGTGCTGCCGATGCCGTCCCCGGTGGGGGCGTCATGATCGGCACCCTTGTCGTCGACGACGACTACCGGGTCGCCGACATCCACGCCAGCGTGGTAGCGGCCCAGCCCGGCTTCACCGTGCTCGGCCTGGCGCACACCGCCGCGCAGGCCAGATCCGAGATCGCCCGGCTGCGCCCCGACCTGGTCCTGCTCGACCTCTACCTCCCCGACGAGCACGGCCTGGACCTGGTCAACGCGCTCGCCCCCGCGCACCGACCGGACATTCTGGTCATCACGGCCGCGCGGGACGTGGCCACGGTGCGCAGGGCCATGCAGCTCGGCACGGTGAACTACCTGGTCAAGCCGTTCAGCCTCGGCCACCTGCGCGAACGCCTGACCGCCTACCAGGACCTGCACCAGCGCCTGCACGCGCTCGGCACCGCCACCGAAGCCGACCAGGACGCCGTCGACCGGCTCTACGCGCTGCGCTCGCCGCGCCCCACCCCCACCACCTCCGACCTGCCCAAACGCCACTCCGCGCCAACCATGAACCTGATCACCAACGTGGTCCGCGCCGCCGAGGACGACGTGTCCGCCGCCGAGGTCGCCGCCGAGGTCGGCATCAGCCGCCCGACCGCCCAGCGCTACCTCACCTACCTCGCCGAGCAAGGCGTCGTCGAACTGCGCCTGCGCTACGGCAGCCCCGGCCGACCGGAACAGCGATATCGAGCCGCCCCACCCCTATGATGTCCGGAATGGGGGCTGAGCCGGACATTCCTGAACTCGCGGCCAAGTTGCTGATCATCCGAGCCCGACGCCGCTTCTACAACATTTCCGCAGACGCCATCGACGACCAGCTCGAACGGATCTACGAGCTGGTGTTCCGCGTCGCTGAGGCCGGGCACGCCCTCTACGCGGTGCGCGCGGACATTCGCGCGGTCGGGGATCCCACCTACGCCACCGGACGGGCGCTGGTCGCGGCGCTGGCCGCACTCGATGGCGACGTGGCCGCGCAGCTTGCCGATCTCGTTGAGGACGTGCGGCGGACGAGCGGACCAGACGTGGCGGCGCAGGATCTCATCCGCGTCCTGGACGAGCAGCTCTCGATCGGGTTCCGCGGCGACGAAAGGGCGACGCCACCCCGGGACAGCGGGCCTTACGGAACGTCGTATGACGGACTGATGCAAGGCGAACCGCCCGAATACGAAGAGCCCCCATACGAACAGCCCCAACACGGCCAGCCACAGCAGGCACCGGCACAGCAGGGACCGGTACGACCGGGCGGGCTCCCCAGCGTCCTGCCAGCCCAGGCCACGCCGCGCGATTACGACGACGCGGATCTCGACATCCCCGACTTTCTCAAGAACGACCCGGAGCCGAAACCGAAGCCGAGACGCAAACCGAAGCCATCAAGCCGGTTTCTGGTCGCCGCCCTGCCCGGCCGGGCACCGGTCGATGCCGAAATCAGCCTGATCGTCCGGATCTCACTGAAGGCGCCCGACTCATCCGCCAGGGCGACGTCGCTGTGGATTCCGCCCAGTGGCCGTCGGCTCTCGATCCTGGCCCAGGCGCCCGCCGGTCTTGCCCCGGTCACCGCGTTGGAGCAGCAGGTCGTGGTGCCCGAGGACCGGGATTCGGAGCCGCTGCGTTTCGCGTTCCGGGCGCAGGTTCCCGGGTTGCACCGGGTTCGGGTGATGGCCTTCGCGGGTGGCACGTTCCTCGCCGAACTGGAAACCGAGGTGTCGGTCGAGCCGGGCGGACCGTTTGTGGACACCGAACCGGTGGTCGCGAAAGTGGACAGCGTGGCCGCCCGGCGGGGCGATGTCACCCTCCAGGTTCGCTCGGACGGCGAGAACACCTTCTTCCAGTTGCTGTCCGACACGTACCTGTTCGAGCCGGTGCTCGTCGAAGCCCTGGCGGGCGGACCACCGGCGGCCGTCGAACGCACGATCGCGACGCTGCGCCAACTGACCACCGGACAGGGACCCTACGGTTCGGACCTGGCTCGGCGGTGGATGCAGGAGACCGGCATCGGGCTGTGGGCCGACATGGTGCCCGCCGTGATCAAGGAACAGTTCTGGCAGCTGCGCGAGCAGATCACGTCCTTCACGATCGCGACCACCCAGGACGTGATCCCGTGGGAGCTGCTGTATCCGCTGCGGCCGGGCTCGGACGACGGGTTCATGATCGAGCAGTTCCCGGTCCTGCGCCGGGTCTTCGGCCAGCAACGCGCCCAGCGAGTGCGCATCGCACCGTGCACCTACGTACTGTCCGAACGGTCCCCCGCCAACGCTCGCCAGGAGATCGACATGCTGGCCAGCGTGATCGGTTCGGCGGGCATCGTCGACGACCTCGGCGGCCTGCTGGACAAGCTCGACGCAACCGACTGCGGCCCGCTGCATTTCGCCTGCCACAACAGTTTCTCCGCCGACGCCGGTTCGGCCATCGCGATGAACGGCGGCCCGTTCGTACCGGCGCTGCTCAACAGCGCCACGATCCGGCACAGCCTGGCCTCGACCAGCCCGCTGATCTTCCTCAACGCCTGCCGCACCGCGGGCACGGTCACCGAATACCACCGGATGACCGGCTGGGCGCAACAGTTCATGGCGGCAGGCGCGGGCGCGTTCGTCGGCACCTTGTGGCCGGTGCGCAGCGACAGCGCCAGCGCGTTCGCGCGCTCGTTCTACACGTTCCTGGATGACGGTGAGCCGCTTGGCCGCGCCGCGCTGCTGGCCCGCCGCTCGGCCCTGCGGGACGGGCCGGACCCGACCTGGCTCGCCTACACCGTCTACGGCGACCCGCAGGCCGTCGGGGAGGAATCATGATGGAGGTCACCGACACCGGGGTGCCGGTCGACGACCTGATCGACGCGGTCAAGGCGGCCGTGACCGAGGCTGGCATCTCCGCGGCGAACGCGGGCCGCACCCTGCGGGTCACCGCTATCCAGCTCGTCCTCAACGCGGTCGCGACCACGACAACCGGCGCGAAGCTCCAGTTCAAGCTGCCGTTCATCGGGATGAACCTCAGCCTGGGCAGTGCGCTCACCCGGCGCGACACGCACACCATCGACATCACGCTGGTGCCACCGGACCTCGCCCCGGCCGCCGAGATCCGCGACGGCGCCGTCGATCAGGTGCTGGTCGATGCGATCGAGACCGTCACCGCGGTCGTGGCCCGATCGGCCGGCGGCGATGATCCCTTCCTGCTCAAGGAAAGCTCGGTGGAACTCGTGTTCGCGGTCACCGAATCCGGCTCGATCTCGCTCGGGCTCAACGCGGAAGCCAAAGACGAGATCACCCACAGACTCAAGCTGACCCTCGGCGCGGTCAGGTGAACACCTGCTGCCATTTGGCCCGGACCTGCTCCAGGTATTCCGGTGAACTCTCGGCCACCTTGGGAAAATCGGCGAGGCGCTCGAACGGGCGACAGGCGTCGATGATCGCCCTGCTGTTGTAGGTCGGCGTGCCGTCTTCGTAGAGCGGGTCGAGCTTGCTGCCCCAGGTGTTGCGCATGATCTCGATGTCGCGGGCCGGATCGCTGCGCGTCGACATCGCCCAGATGACCTGATCGAGGTTGGCCGGGTCGATGTCGTCGTCGACGACGACCACGTAGCGGTTCATGTACGCGGCGGCCGGGCACTGCGCGGCAAGGTGCGCGACCTGACGAGCGTGACCGGGAAAGCGCTGGCGCAGCGACACCGCGATGAACAGCCGTCCGCCGCCCGCCTCGTGCGCCCACGCACGCCCGATCGCCGGCACGCCCAGGCTGACCAGCTCGTCCTGGATCATCGCCGACTTCATCACCGTGCGCATGTAGGAGTAGTCGTGCGGCGGACGACCGGGCGGCGCACCGAGCAGGATCGGGTTGTCGCGGTGGTAGAGGCGGGTGATTTCCAGCGCGAGGTTGGGCCTGCGCTTGCCCGAGTAGTACCCGGTCCACTCACCGAAGGGCCCCTCGTCGCGCAGGTTGTCCGGCCGCAGCCAGCCCTCGATCGCGATCTCGCTGCCTGCGGGAATCGGTAGCCCGGTCTCCGGCCCGATGACGACCGGAACCCGATCGTCCAGCACCGCGCCCGCGTACTCCAGCTCGGAGATCCCGGCGGGCACCTCGGTGCCGCCGAGCACGAGCAGCAGCGGATGGTGTCCAAAGGAGACGGTGACCGGCGCGCGCCCTTCGCGCTCGAACCAGCGCTGGATGTTCTGCGCGCCGTGCTTGCCGGGCACGGCCGCGATCGTGGTGCTACGGCCGTCGTCCTGGACTTCCATCCGGTAACAGCCGCCGTTGTGCTTGCCGGTCTCGGGATCGCTGGTGACCACCAGGCAACCGGTCCCGACGAACCGGCCGCCGTCGTGCTCGTGCCAGCGCGGCACCGGAAAGTCGAGCAGGTTGACCTTGTCGGCCGGAACCTCGTTGGCCAGCAACGGCGCGTCCTCGACCGGCAGAATCGGGTGGTCTTTCGCTGCCGCTGCCCAGCGGGACGGCCTACCGCGCAACGCCGCCACCACCCCCACATCGTCCAGGTCGTCACCAAGGCGCAGGGTGTGGCCGAGACGGCGCGGGGACCCGGTGCTGCCGGTCAGGATGCGTCCCGCGCCCTGGTAGTCGACGATGTCGTCGAACAGCAGCGCGGGTGGGCTCGGCTGGCGGTAGCTCAACTCGGCGATCGCGCCGACTTCCAGGTCCCAGTGCGCTCCGCTGACCTCGCGCACCTCACCGAAGCCGGTGATCACGTCCAGATACGAGCGCAGGCTCAACAGCGGTTCGTCCATGATCACGACTCCAGGAATCGAACGAGATCAGCCCAGATGTCCGGCCGTTCCATGATGCTCAGATGCCGGGTTTCAGCCAGCACTCGCAGCTTCGCCGACGATATGCCGTCCACGAGTTCCTCCGCCATGGCGACCGGAGTCGCGTAGTCCTCGTCGCCGACCAGGACCAGAGTTTCCGCCTTTATCTGGCCGAGCCGGTCCCGCGCGTCCAGCCCACCGAGCGCGAGACACGCGGCGGCGTGCGCCTTCGAGTCGGTGGCCAGGAAGATCCGGGCGATGCGTTCGACCTCGTCCGGGTGGTCGCGGCGGAACGGCTCGCTGAACCAGCGATCGCGCTGGAAACGCAGCTGATCGGTCCTCGGCGTGGTGGCCCGCTCCGCGCGCTCGGCCCAGACGGGAACGCGGTCGTCGCCGTAGCAGGCGGTCCCGTCGGCGAGGATCAGCTTGCGCACCAGCTCCGGGCGCGACGCCGCCAGTACCAGCGCGGTGCTGGCGCCCATCGACATGCCGATGACGTCGACCGGACCGCTCTCCTCGACGACCGCCGCGACCTCGGCCGCCATGTCCTCCACCGTGAACGGCTCACCGTCCCAAGGGGACTTACCGTGGCCGCGAGCGTCCGGGGTGAGTACCGGTCCGGGCAGGGCGTCGGCGAAGGCGCCCCATACCTGGCCGGACAGGGCGAGTGGGTGCAGCAGGACGACGGTCATGCGGTCACCGCCCGGCTCTCGGCGGTCGCGGCGATGGCCGCGCGGATCTCCTGATAGGTGCCGCACCGGCAGATGTTGCCCTCCAGGTGCGCGTCGATGTCGGCCTGGCTGGGCGCTGGGTTCTCGGCGAGCAGTTCGTGGCTCATCAGCACGAAGCCGGGAATGCAGTAGCCGCACTGCATCGCGCCCGCTTCGACGAACCGCTCCACCACGTCATCGTCGTTTGGGAGGCCGTCCGCGGTGGTGATCCGGGTGCCGTCGTGGCGCACCGCCCTGGCCAGGCAACTGCTCACGCTGCGCCCTTCGACCAGCACCGTGCACGCGCCGCAGGCGCCGACCCCGCACCCCTCGCGGACGCTGGTCGTACCGAACTCGGTGCGCAGCACGTCGAGCAGCAGTTCGTCGTCGGCGACGGTGATCCGCCTTCGGCGCCCGTTGACGATCAGTTCGATGGTCCGCGTCATGACTGCTTCGCCTCCGTGAGTGCGGTGAGGATTCGTTCCGAGGTCAGCGGCAGCGTGGTGATCCGCACGCCGGTCGCGTCGCGCACCGCGTTGGCGATCGCGGGCGCCAGCGGGATGATCGTGGTCTCGCCGACGCCTTTGGCGCCGAACGGCCCGGTGCGGTGCGGGCTCTCGATGATGATCGGCGTCAACCGGTCCGGCATGTCCTTGATCGACGGCAGCTGGTAGTCGAGCAGCGTCCCGTTCACGATCTGGCCCTCGTCGAAGACCAGCTGATCGAACAGCGCGTGTCCGATCCCCATGATCGCCGCGCCGGACAGCTGTTGTTCCACCAGCGCCGGGTTGATGGCCCGCCCCACGTCCCCGGCGACCGCGAGGTGCTCGATGTGCACCCGGCCGGTCGCGGTGTCCACGGTGAGCTGAACCGCTGCCGCCCCGGCGAACCAGTGCTCGGTGACCTTGGGCGACTGCCCGGTTTCGTGGTCGTAGGGCACCCACGAGGTGGTGAAGTTGGCCTCGGCGGTCATGGTGGTGCCGCGCGCGCCGAAGTGGCCGTGCACCAGATCGGCGATGCTCACGGTCTCCTGGGTCTGCGCGCTGACCAGGCCATCGCCGGTGATCTTGATGTCGGTCGCGGCCACGCCGAACCGCTCCGCGGCCAGATCGATCAACCGGTCGCGCATGCGCTCGGCGGCCAGCCGCACCGCGTTGCCGGTGTGATAGGTGGAGCGGCTGCCCGCGGTGATCGTGTCGTACGGGGTGACATCGGTGTCGGCGGACACCACCCGCACCTGGCCCTCGCCGAGGCACAGCACCTCGGCGGCGAGCTGCGCCATGATCGTGTCGCTGCCCTGCCCCATGTCCACCGTGCTGATCAGCAGCGTCGCCGAGCCGTCCTGGTTGAGTTGCAGGACAGCGTTGGACACGGTCGGGGTCAAGACGGCCTTGACCCCGACCGCGACCCCGCGCCCCCGCAGCAACCGGCCCTCGCTGCGCTCGAACGGCGAATCCCAGTCCACGGCAGCGGTCACCGCGTCCAGGCAGCCGATGAAGTCCGCACTGTGCATGGGCGTCCCGGTGGCGGACAGGTCGCCCTCGCGCAGCAGGTTGCGCCGCCGGAACGCAGCCGGGTCCTCGCCGAGCCGCCGCGCCAGTTCGTCCACAAGGGACTCGTGTGACCAGGTCACCTGCGGCACGCCGAAACCCCGGAACGGCCCGGCCGACGGCTTGTTGGTGTAGACGCAGCGGGAGCGCACTTGCACGTTGTCGGTCCGGTACGGCCCGCTGGCGATCATGCCGGACTTGGCGGTGATCCGGGGTCCGACATCGGCATAGGCGCCGGTCTCGTACCGGACGTCCGCTATGGAGGACACGATCGAGCCGTTCTCGTCGGCGGACATGCTGCTGGTCACCGCGACGCCGTGCCGGGTGGTCAGCAGGAACGCCTCTTCCCTGGTCGCCACGACCCGGACCGCGGTGCGCAGCTTCCAGGCGAGGGCGGCGGCCAGCGGTTCGAGCCGGTCGTACATCTTGGCGCCGAAGCTGCCGCCGAGCGGAGCGCTGCGCACCCGAACCCGGTTGAGCGGCAGGTCCAGCATGTCCGCGATGGACTGGCGCACATAGGAAGGCGTCTGCGTGGTGGACAGGATCTCGATGCGATCCCCGTCCACCCAGGCGGCCGTGTACGGCAGTTCGATCGGGACGTGGTGCGTCGGTGGCGACCAGAACTCGTTGCGCACGGTGGTGACGCCCTCGGTGTCCGGCTCGCCCCGCACCAGGTTGTACTCGTAGTTGACGTTGGTGGCCCGCTTGCCGCGCAGATGCTTGAGGTCGCCGAACACCGCCGATGGCCGCAGTTCGTCGTGCACGAACGCGACGCCCTCGATGGCAGCGTCGACGTCGTGCACGGCGGGCAGATCGGTGTACTCGACGGTGATCTCCTCGGCCGCGCCGCGCGCCACGTCGATCCCGTGCGCGACCACCGCCGCCACTGGCTCGCCCACGTAGCGCACCTTGCCAACGGCGAGACAGGGCTGGTCGGAGAACGCGGGGCCGGTCATCAGCGCGTCGCCGAGCAACGCGTGCAGCTCGGCGCCGGTCACCACCGCGACGACGCCCTCCCGGTCGAGCGCGGTGCCGACGTCGATCGAGTCGATGGTGGCGTGCGGGCGAGTACTGCGGTGCACGGCGACATCGAGGCACGGCGGCACCGGCTGGTCGGCCGCGTACCTCAGCTCACCGCGCACCCTGGCCCGGCCACCGACCCGGGCCCAGCGTTCACCGACGGCGACGCCAACTCCAGCGCGATCCTCGATCGTCATCGTGCTCCTTCCATGAACCTCGCACGGCCTGTTCGACGGCGACCAGACCGAGACGGCGCTTGAACTCGGCGCCGCCCCGGATGTCGGGAATGGGATCGATCAGCGGCGCGGCCGCCGCCAGCGCCTGCGCCACCACGTCGTCGACCGCGGTCGCGGCGGGCGCCTCGAACCGGGTGAACAGTGGGATGTGC
Organism: Pseudonocardiaceae bacterium; assembly: GCA_035248365.1. GTDB lineage: Bacteria > Actinomycetota > Actinomycetes > Mycobacteriales > Pseudonocardiaceae > CAJCJE01. Next base: position 36,835 of record DATFHN010000147.1, read on the forward strand.
GCGAGCGCGCCCAGTCCCAGCCGCACCTCCCGCTTCCCCTTCGCCTCGACCACCAGCGCGGCCGCCGACGCGCACGGCCAGTCGTTCACCGAGAGGCTGGACAGCTTGGCGAACCAGGCGCCGGCCGACTCGGGCTGGCGCGGGATCTCGATCGCGGTGATCAGCTCGCCGTGTTCCAGCGCGGTCCGCTGGAAGTCCACGAAGAACGCGCGGGCGGGCACCGTGCGCTTGCCGGTCGCGCCGGTGATTTCCACTGTCGCGTCCAGCACGAGCAGCGCGGTCGGCGGGTCGAGCCGGTAGTCGCCGTGCGCGATGTTGCCGCCGACGCTCGCGGTGTTGCGCACGCGCGGATTGGCGACGTGTCCGTAAACCTGTGCGGCCAGTGGAACGACCGAGCGCACCAGCGGGTCGGTTTCCATCCGCCGCAACGACACCAGCGGCCCGACCCGCAGGCCCGTCGGCGTCTCGGTGATCTCGGCGAGATCGGGCACCCGGCCGACGTCGACCAGGTCGGTCGCGAACAGCACGCCCTGTTTGATCAGGATCTGGATGGCGGTGCCGCCGCCGTAGACCATGGTGTCCTCGCCATCGGCGAGTACGGCGCAGGCCTCGTCGAGGGTCTCCGGGTAGTGGTATTCGGGCGCGGTCATTTCCTGCCGCCGAACAGTCGCTCGATCAGCCGCCGCCACCAGGACACCCGCTTCGGCTGCTCGGGCTTGGGGCCGGAGAGCGCGGGATTGTCCGGGCCGGGCGGGCCGCTCGCGCAGATTTCCGAGAACAGCTCGACGAACTGCCGCTCGACCTCCTGCGAGCGCCGCCGCACGATCGACTCGCCCATCCGGCCGATCTTGCCCCACAGCGCGATGTCCATGCTGTAGTCCACACGGGACGATCCGGACGCTGTCGCGTCGGGATGGACGGCGAGCAGGGCGTCGATCTTGATCGAGCTGCCCAGCTTGTGATCCTCGCCCTTGAGGACGGCGCGAACCTCCTCCGGCTCACGCAGTTCGGTGATCTCGGCGGCGAAGCCCGCGCTGAACCGGACGTGCGCGATCTCGTTGACCAACCGGCCCCGGTAATGCGCGTCGTCGACCCGATCGAGTTCGGCACAACCGGGAATGCTGGCCCGCATGGACAGCGGATCCAGGAAGTGCGCGAAAACCCGGGCAGGCTCGGCCGGCACGACAAAGGACGACCCTAGCTTCATGTGGCCACCATAGAGGACAACATGTCCTTCATGCGAGACATCAAGCGAGTATTTTCGATTCAGTGATGTCGGCTACCGTGTGTGCGGAGCGGAGGGGTGAGCATGAGTGACGTTCCCGCGGTGGCGAGCGCCGTGCGGCTCGTGGAACGGATCGCGGCGGAGTGGCCGGACCCGGTCGCGTCCGGAACCCTGATCGACGAACTCGGACTCAACCGCAGCACCTGCTACAACATCCTGGGCACCCTGCAACGCTCGGGCTGGGTGGTCAGCAAGGGCGACCGCGCGGGCTGGTCGCTCGGGCCGCGCCTGCTCGCCATGACCAGGCAGTCCGAGGACCGGATCGGCGAGATCGTCCAGCAGGAACTCGACGTGCTCAGCCACCGGATCCGGTTCATCGTGTTCGCGGTGCAGCGCGCCGGCGCGGGCGAGTACTCGGTGTTCGCCCGGGGAGACAAGGGCCAGGGCGTCCGGATCACCGTCGGCCTCGGTGACACGTTCCCGTTCTCCGCGCCCGCCATCATGCGCGTTTTCCACGCCTGGTCCTCGGCGGAGGAAACCGACCGAGCCGTCGAACAGTACGGGCTGACCGAATTCACCCCCGAGACCGTGACCAGCCCGGACCTGTTGCGCACCGTGTTGCGGCAGACCAGGGAGCGCGGTTACGCGACCAGCGTGCGCGAGTACGACCTGGGCCAATCCGGCGTTTCCGCCCCGGTTTTCGACGAGCGCGGCCGGGTGAGCATGGCGATCGTGTCGCTGGCGTTCTCCTCCGAACTCAATGAATCCAACGTGGACAGATACGGCGAACTGATCCGCGATTGCGGCTTGCGCATCACCCAGCGTTCCGGCGGTAAGGAACCAGGGGCCGAATAACTCCGCATTTGCGGAGTCAGCTTCTCGGCGACGCGCTTGACGCTGCCCGGCGACTCCCTTAACGTACCGCCCACAGGACTTGATGTCCTCTATACAGGACATTGCGAAGGCCTGAGTTGTCCTTGACTCCGATCCACGACGGCTCGGAAGGAGACTCCCGTGAACGACGTCGCCTTGGGCCGGACAACGACGGCTGCCGGCGGTAGCCGGATCGGCCGCCAGCAGTGGCGCTCGCTGATCGCCGCCAATCTCGGCTGGCTGTTCGACGGATTCGAGACCTATGCGCTGATCCTGACCGCGGCCACCGTCCTCAAACAACTCGGCCCCACCGCACCGGCGAGCCAGGTCTCCTTCCTGACCGGCGTGACGATCGCGATCACGCTGCTCGGCTGGGGCGCGGGCGGCATCCTCGGCGGCGTGTTCGCGGACTACTTCGGCAGGCGGCGCGCGCTGCTGCTGTCCATGCTGCTCTACGCGGCGTTCACCGGACTCACCGCCGCCTCCTGGTCGTGGTCCTCGTTCCTGGTGCTGCGCTTCGTCACCGGGTTCGCGCTCGGCTCGGAGTGGGGCACCGGCACGTCGCTGGTGGCCGAGATGTGGCCGAACCATCTGCGCGCCAAGGCTGCCGGGTTCATGCAGTGCGGGCTCGGGCTCGGCTTCTTCGTCGCGTCCGCGTGCTGGTACTTCATCGGGCCGCTCGGTCACGGTTCCTGGCGCTACATGTTCCTGATCGGTGTGCTGCCCGCGTTGTTCGCGCTGTGGCTACGTCGCTCGGTGCCCGAATCCGACCAGTGGAAGCGGGCCCAGCGCCAGCGCGACGACCTGCGTGGCAAGGACGACACCGCGCTGACCGCGCGGGAACGCTCCTACACCCGGCTCACCCTGCGGCAGATCATGATCGACCCGAAGCTGCGCAGGCTGACCATCCTCGGTGGGCTGATGTCACTGGTCACCACGCTGGGCTGGTGGGGCATCTCGACCTGGGTGCCCGCCTATGTCGGCCAGTTCGCCGCGCACACCGGCCGATCGGCGGTGTCCTGGGCGAGTTGGGCGGGCATGATCTACAACGCGGGCGCGATCGCCGGCTACATCGCGTTCGGTTTCCTCGCCGACCGGTTCGGCCGAAAACCCGCGGTGCTGCTGTATTTCGCGGCCTCGCTGGTGCTCACGCCGGTGTTGTTCCTGTGGACCCACAACCTCGGGCTGATCGTGGTCGTGCTGGTGGTCAACGGGTTCTTCACGCTGGGCCAGTACTCCTGGATGCCGGTGTGGCTGCCCGAGTTCTACCCGACGCACCTGCGCGCGACCGGTACCGCGTTCGTGTTCAACGCGGCCCGGTTCATCGCCTTCCTCGGTCCGCTCACCGCGGGCGCGATCATCTCCCAGCTCGGCGGCTACGGCATCGCGGCCACCGCCGTCGGCGGGATCTACCTGCTCGGCCTCATCGTCGCTCCGTTCTGCCCGGAGACCAAGGGCCGCGAACTACCTGAGTGACCCCCCGGGAAAGGGAACCGATGTCAGCCTTACGCTCAGCGACCACAATGGACACCGGCGAACCGGGCGCGATCCGTCCCGCGATCACCCGGATTCTGGTGTTCGCGTTCCTCGGCACGTTGTTCGACGGCGCCGAACTGAACCTGGTCGGCTACCCGCTGGCCTACATCTCGGAAAGCCTGCACGCCAGCACCATCCAGATCATCCAGGTGTCCACGTTGCAGGGGTTCGCCTCGATTGCCGGTGGAATTCTGTGCGGGTGGCTCGGGGACCAGATCGGGCGGCGGTGGACGTACACGGGTTCGGTGCTGGTGTTCGGCATCGCGGCCGTGCTCGGCGGGCTCGCGCCGACCTATCTGCTGTTCATGCTGACCAGGTTGCTGGCCGGGGTCGGCATGGGCGGGTTGTTCGGGTTGTCGTTCTCGATGTTCGCGGAGTGCTGGCAGACCAGGAAGCGCGGCGCGATGGGCGGCGCGATCCAGTCGATGTACTTCGTCGGCGAGATCGTCACCGAGGGCGTGGTGTACTTCTGCTCGGTGCACCTCGGTGTGCACGAGGGCTGGCGCGCGGGGTTCATCGTGATCGGCGCGATCACCATCGTCATCGGGTTGTTCTCGGCGTTCCTGCTGCCGGAGTCGCAACAGTGGCTGCACTATCGGCGTGAGCTGGCGGCGGGGCGCGTGCCGGAAGAAATGCGGCAGACCAAGGTGCCGCTGGTCGACCTGTTCCGGCGCGGCTACGCGTGGGGCACGATCGTGTTCGTCGTCCTCGCGTCGGCGATGTTCCTGACCACCAACTCGATGATCGCCTACCTCTCGTCGTTCCTGGTGAAGGTCGAGAAGGTGCCGCTGGGCACGGCCAGCCTGATCGTGTTGTTCAGCCTGGTCGTCACCGCAGTGACCTATCCGGCAGCGGGCGCGCTGTCCGACGTGATCCGGCGCCGGTGGGCGTTCCTCGGCTCGTGCCTGTTCGGCATCGTCGGCTTCGCCTGGTTCCTCACGCTGGTGGTGGGCAAGCACGCGCACGTGACCACCCACTTCTGGGGCGAGCCGACGTTCTGGGCGCTGATGATGTGCGCGGCCGCCGCCGGCGGGTTCGGCATCCTGGGCGTGTGGATGGCCGAGTTCTTCCCGACCCGGATTCGCTCGACCGGCAGCAACCTGAGCTACTACGCGGGACGCGGACTGGGCGCGGGCCTGTTCCCGCTGGCCGCGCTGGCGCTGGCCGGCACGGTGCCGCTGGCGCTCGCGTTCGGCATCGTCGGACCGGTGCTGGGCGCGATCTTCGCGATGGCCGCGCCGGACTCGACCGGCAGGCGAATCCAGGCGATCGAGTGAACGACCAGGTTGAGGACCTTGAGTCCGTTGAAAGCGACGAGGTGGAGCTGCGCCGGTTCGGGGAATTGATCCTCGCGCTGGGTGGAATCCCGGTGCCGGAAGGGAAATAGTGATGCGGCACCTGCCAGGACGGCCAGGTGCCGCACTCCCCTTCGCAATGGAACGATCGTCAGGCGCCGGTTGGGCCGCCGTGTTCAGCGAACCAGTCGAGGATCAGGTGGAATCGGGTAATGCGGTGCTCGGGTTTTCCCGTGTACGCCCAGCCGTGCGAGCCACCGGGGAAGCGCACGAACCTGGCCTCCCGGCCGAGTCTGCGCAACGCGGTGAACAGCTGCTCGGACTGCTCGATGGGACAACGGTAGTCGTTCTCGCCGTGCAGCAACAACATCGGCGTGGTGATCGAGGGAACATGGCGCAGCGGTGAGCGTTCGACGAGCGTTTCCAGGCCCTGGTCGAACAGATCGGCGCCGCCCATCTCGAACTTGTTGGCGGTGCTGCCGTTGTCCGAGGTGCCGAGCTTGGACACCAGGCTGGACACGGACCGCTCGGACACCGCGGCGCGGAACCGGTCGGTGCGGGTGAGGGCCCAGTTGATCAGGTAACCGCCATAACTGCCGCCGGCGAGGTACATCCGAGCCGGGTCGGCGACGCCCTGCGCGATGGCCCAGTCCGCGAACGCCATCAGTTCCGCGTAGTCGCGCCTGCCCCATTCGCCGACGCTGCGCCAGCGGAACTCGGTGCCACGCCCCGAACTGCCGCTGAGGTTGGGCATCAGCACCCGGTAGCCGGCCCGCACCAGCAGCTGGGTTTCCAGGTCGAAGGTGTTGCCCCAGGACAGATGCGGTCCACCGTGAATGCGGATCACCAGCGGTCCGGGGCCGTCCTCGGCGCGGTAGAGCAGGGCACGAAGGTCGCGGTCGCGCAGGCGGATCGTCTCGGGCGCGACCGGGCGCGCCTCGCCGGCCCAGTCGCTGTTCAGAGCTGTCCTGTTCGACAGGACCAGTTCGACCGGTGTGGTCGGCGACTCGACGCAGATCGCGATGCGGCCGTTGCGCATGGCCGAGAAGTCGGTGACCGAGACGTCTTTGCCGGTAATCCGGTGCGGCGCGGCGTCGACCGGGTTTCCTTGGTACAGGGCCGCGTTCTCGTCGATGGTGGCGAGCAGCACGACATCGTCGGTACCCGCGACCGGCTGGAGCACGTTCGGACGGCCGTTCGGCCTGCTGTCGCCGAGCACGGCCCGTTCCACTTCCAGGTCGGCGAGGGGGAAGGCGCGGCGCGGCTCGTCGTCACCGAGCAGCCACGCGGTCGGCGGCGTGGCGCTCTCCCCCGGTTTCGCGTTGGTGACGGCGACGATCAGGCCGGACCGGTCGGTGACGGCGAGGGCGGACACCGAGGCTGGACAGGTCCACAACAGACGGTCGTCGCCGCTGGCGGGGTCGAAGCGGCGAACGTCGGTGGGCGGGGTCAGCTCGTCGCTGTGCCGGGCGTCCAGCGCGTACACGACGAAACCGGCACCGGCCACGAGGCTGGCGATGCGGCCGTCCGGGCTCGGCAGCGGGCGCGGGTCTTCGTCGGGGGCGAGCGCGAAGAGTTCGTGGACTGGTTCGATGAATCCGGCTTCGCCGTCGCGCTTGTAGCGCAGCCAGTCGATGGTGACCGGGTCCTCCGGCGCGGCCTGGACGTCGGGTTTTTCGACGACCGCGATGATCGTGGTGTCGTCGAGCCAGATGAACGCGGTGGCCTGACCGGGCGGGTGCGGCAGCTTGCCGTCCAGCAGCCGGACCTGGCGCACGCCGTCGCGCAGGGACAGGTACGCGACGCGGCTGCCGTCCGGGCTGTGCGCGGGGGCGGTGTCCGCGCCGGTGTCGTCGGTGAGCGGGGTCGACGTACCGTCGTCGGCGAAGCGGAACAGCTGGCTGCGGTAGCCGCGCCGGTCGGGGACGACGGTCTGCACGGCCGCGACCGCGCTCAACCCGTCCGGGTGCAGGTCGGGACTGCCGACGAGGCGCAGTTCGCCGAGCGATTCGGGGGTCACGACGCTTTCGCCTTGTCGACGAGTTCGGGGTGGTCGAACAGGGCGGCCACGGTGATGGCGAGCAGGCCGGCGCCGTCACGCACCGCGCGGTCGCCGTCGGTGTCGCGGGCGGCGGCCGCGAAGTCTCTGGTGTGGATGGCCAGGCCGGGTGTGACGCAGATGTAGGGGTGGATGGCGGGCACGAGCTGGCTGACGTTGCCCATGTCGGTCGAGCCCGCGTTGCCAGAGGTGCCGGTGACCGGATCGATCGGTCGACCGAGCGCCGCAAACGCTTGCGTGGCCAGTTCGGCCAGCACCGGGTTGGTGCGCACCGGGTCGTAGGCGGGCGCGACCTCGCTGAGTTCGTAGGTCGTGCCGGTGGCGATGGCGGCGCCGCGCACGCAGTCGCGCAGGCCCTCGAAGAGCCTGCCGCGCAGGTAGTCGACATCGGGCGAACGGATGAATAGCTTCACCTTGGACCGTTCCGGGATGACGTTGATCGCGTCGCCGCCTTCGACCAGGTTGGCGTGCAGGCGGGAGTCGGTGCGCAGCTGCTGGCGCAGCAGGCCGATCGCGACGAGCATCAGGGTGGCGGCATCCAGCGCGTTGAGGCCCTGCTCGGGTGCGGCGGCCGCGTGCGAGGCGCGGCCGGTGAAGACCGCCTCCAGCGAGACGCGGCCGAGGTTCGTGCGCGACACCGCGTCGAAACCGGCCGGGTGCACCATCACCGCGACGTCCACATCGGACAGCTCACCGGCGCCGGCCATCAGCACCTTGCCGCCGCCGCCCTCCTCACCGGGGCTGCCGAGCACGACCAGCTTGCCGTTGCCGCCGAGTTCGTCCAGCCGGTCGGCGACGGCCAGCGCGGCGCCGAGACCGGCGGTGGCGATGATGTTGTGGCCGCAGGCGTGACCGATCTCGGGCAACGCGTCGAACTCGCAGAAGATCGCGATCGTCGGCCCGCCCGTGCCGAACGCGCGCTCGGCCCGGAACGCGGTCGGTAGCTCGGCGATGCCGGTCTTGGTGCTGAATCCGGCCGCCGCCAGCGCGGCCACCAGCTGCTCCGAGGCGTGGTGCTCGACGAAGCGCAGTTCGGGGTGATCGTGGATGTCGTGGCTGAGCGCGATCAGGTCACCGGCGAACGCATCGACGCGAGCGGTGAGATCGGCGGCCAGCTCGGGCACGTTCATGCGGCAACTTTCGCGGTTTCGGCGTAGTGGCAGGCTACGCGGTGCGGTTGGTCGCCGATCTCACGCAGCACCGGGGCTTCGGTGCGGCAGCGGTCGGTGACCAGCGGGCAGCGGCTGGCGAACACGCAGCCGCTCGGTTTGTCCAGCGGGCTGGGCAGTTCGCCGCGCACCAGCACCCGAGGCTTGTGCTCGACGCGCGGTCGCGGCACCGAGGCGAGCAGCAGCTGGGTGTAGGGGTGGCGTGGCGCGCTGAACAGGGTTTCGGTCGTGCCCCGCTCGACAATCTTGCCCAGGTACATCACGGCGGTTTCGTGCGCCAGGTAGCGGACCAGGGCCAGGTCGTGGCTGATGAACACGTAGGCGAGGCCGAGTTCGCGCTGCAACCGGCGCAGCAGGTTGATCACCTGGGCCTGCACCGAGACGTCCAGCGCGGACACGGGTTCGTCGCAGACCACGAACTTGGGGTCGAGCGCGATGGCGCGGGCGATCGCGACCCGCTGCCGTTGCCCACCGGAGAGTTCGTGCGGGTAGCGCTGGGCGTAGTCCGGGGACAGGTTCACCAGGTCGAGCAGTTCGGGCACGCTGCGGCCGGGCGGCGGATCGATGCGGTGCACCCGGGACGGCTCGGAGAGCAGCTTGCCGACGGTCATCCGGCCGTTGAGCGTGTCGTAGGGGTCCTGGAAGATCGGCTGGATGTCGCGGCGCAGCGCGCGCAGTTCGTTCGGGCGCAACGTGTTCAGGTCGCGGCCGTCGATGCGCACGCTGCCCTCGTCGGGCTTTTCCAGCGCCAGCAGCAATCGCCCGGTGGTCGACTTGCCGCAGCCGGACTCGCCCACCACCGCGAGAATCCGGCTGGCCTCGACGCTCAGATCGATGCCGTCGACGGCGGTCAGCACGCGGCGGCCGGTGCGGGTGCGGACGACGTAGCGCTTGGTCACGCCTTCCGCGACGACGAGTGGCTCGGTCATGACACGTGCTCCGGGTGCCAGCAGGCGACCAGCGAGCCGCCGATTTCGGTCAGGGCAGGCATCTTCAGGCACTCCTCGGTGTGCCGCGAACAGCGGGCGCGGAACGGGCAGCCGGTGTCGCGCTCGCCGAGCGGCGGGACCCGGCCGGGAATCGTGGGCAGTTCGCCGACCACCGGCAGATCCGGGTCGGGCACCGAGGCGAGCAGCGCGGCCGTGTACGGGTGTTTGGGCCGCTCCAGGATCTCCGCGACCGGCCCGCTCTCGACCGCCGCGCCCGCGTACATGACCACGACGCGATCGGCGATCTCGGCGACAACGCCCATGTCGTGCGTGATGAACAGGACCACCGCCGATTCGGTCGACTCGCGCAGCAGCGCGAGCACCTGCGCCTGCACGGTCACGTCCAGCGCGGTGGTCGGCTCGTCGGCGATGACCAGATCGGGCGAACCGGCCAGCGCGATGGCGACCATCACGCGCTGCCGCATGCCGCCGGACAACTCGTGCGGCAGGCTGCGGGCGCGGTTGCGCGCGTCCGGCACGCCGACCGATTCCAGCAGCGACACCGCCCGTTCGCGCCGCGCGGCCTTCTTGGCCGAGCCGTGGATGGTCAGCACTTCCTCGATCTGCGCGCCGACGCTCATCAGCGGGTTGAGCGCGGTCGAGGCGTCCTGGAAGATCATGCTGACCTTGCTGCCCCTGATCCGGCGCAGGTCGCGCTCGGACCGGCCGATCAGCTCGGTGTCGCCGAGCAGGGCCGAACCGCTCGCCGTGGCCCCGGAGGGCAGCAGGCCGCACAGGCTCAGCGCGCTCAACGTCTTGCCGCAGCCGGATTCGCCGACGATGGCCACGGTTTCGCCGCGGTTCGCGGTGAGGCTCAGCCCGGTCACCGCATCCTTGCCCGGCCCGAAGGACACGCGCAGATCGCGGATGGTCAGCAGCGCGTTCATGTCGCTACCGCCTCGTGGTGCGCGGCGAGAGCGCCGATCGTGCCCAGCCACAGACCGTCGCGCTGGCGGGCCTTTCCGAGCAGGTCGGCCAGCCCGGAGACGCGGGCGGGGCGGCCGGAGAGCCAGGGGTGCATGGTCAGCGTGACCAGGCTGCCCCGGCGCATGGCGCCGTCGAGTTCGGCCTGCCAGGCGTCGGCCAGCACCGGCGCGGGCGTCGGCGGGCGGGCTTCGCCGCCGGTGTAGCGGTAGTAGACGGCGTCGTCGGTGGCCCAGTCGACCGGGATCTCGATCAGGTCGCCGATGCGGTAGGGCCGGTCCTCGCCCATCAGCGAGGAGTCGTAGCGCAGGCCGAGGTCGGTCAGCACCTCAAGACCGGCCGGGGTCATCCGGAAGCTGGGCGAACGGTAGCCGGTCGGCGCGGTGCCCGCGATCTCGCCGAGCAGACCGGCCGCGCGGGTCAGCGTCTCGCGAAGCTCCGATGTGGACAGTGCATCGGGCGGTTCGTGGCACCAGCCGTGCAGGGCAAGCTCGTGACCCGCTCTGGCCACCTCTTCGACGGCCGACCGGTAGTGCTCGGCGATCCAGCCGGGCACGAAGAAGGTCACGGTGAGGTCCAGTTCGGCGAGCAGGTCGAGCACGTGGAACACGCCTCGGCGCGGGCCGAACCGGCGCTGTTCGAGTTCGGCGATGTCCACCGGCATGTCGTTGCGGCGCCGCCACAGGAACGGCGACTCGCCGTCGAAGTCGAAGCTCACGCACAGCGCCGCACTGGCGCCCTCCGGCCACGGGTACGGGTTCATCGGGCGCCTCCGGTCCTGGTGAAGTCGCCCGCGGTGCGGCCGCCGTCGACGGCGATGGTGGTGCCGGTGACGAACGAGGACTCGCCGGAGGCCAGCCACAGCACGGCGGCGGGTGCGTCGTCCGGGCCCGAGGTGCGGCCGAGCGGGATGCGGGCCAGCATGCCGTCGATGTGCGTGCCGCTCAGCTCGCTGACCGAGCTGCCCGGCGCGAACCCGGGCTGCACCGCGTTGACCCGGATGCCGTGCCCGGACACTTCCAGCGCGAGGCTGCGGGTCAGCACCTCCACGGCGGCTTTACTCGCCGCGTACACCGATCCGGTCGCGCCCGGCCTGACGGCGGCGCCAGAGCTGATGTTGATGATCCGGCCGTGAACGCCTGCCGCGATCATCGCGGCGACCGCGCGGCGGGACAGCTCGTACAGCGCGACCACGTTCACGTCGAGGATGCGCCGCACGTCGGCCGGGGTGGTGTCGGCGATCGGGGTGCGTGGATAGAGGCCCGCATTGTTGACGAGCACATCGGGAGCGGGCGTCATGGCAGCACCCACGGCGGCCAGCCCGGCATCGGTCGACAGGTCGGCGACGACGGCGCGGGCGCCGAGTCGATCGGCCAATGTGGACAGTTCGGGTTCGCGGCTGTCGGTCAGGAGGAGGTCGGCACCGGCGTTGGCGAAGGCTTCGGCCAGCCAGCCGCCGAAGACGCCTGCCGCGCCGGTGATCATCACGCGCGCGCCGTCGAGTTCGGCGCGATAGTCAAGCATGAGCGTGCTCCGTCTTGCGTCGTTTCCGTTTGCTCAGTGCGGCGACCCGCCGAGTCGGGTCGAGCCGGTCGCGCACCGCGTCGCCGAGCAGGTTGACCGCCAGCACCAGACCGAACAACGCCAAACCCGGGAAGGTGGCCAGCCACCAGGCGGACGCCACGTACTGCTGACCGTCCGAGAGCATCGAGCCCCAGGACGCGGTCGGCGGCTGCACGCCGAGGCCGATGAACGACAGCGATGCCTCGAACACCACCATCAGCCCGAGTTCGAGCGTGGCGACCACGGTGGCCAGCGGGATCACTTCGGGCAGCACGTGCCGCAGCACGATCCAGCCGCCGGTCGCACCCAGTGCCGCTGTGCTGCGGACGAATCCTCGTTCGCGGGTTTCCAGCACGCCCGCGTAGGCGATGCGGGTGTAGCGCGGCCAGCGGACCAGGGCGAGGCAGATGACCACGTTGATCAGGCTCGGTCCGAGCACGGCGACCACGAGAATGGCCAGCAGGAAGAACGGCACGGACAGCGCGATGTCGGCGATGCGCATGATCACCGCGCCGAGCCAGCCCCGCCGCCAGCCCGCGATCACACCCAGTGCGACGCCGACCACCCCGGACACGACCACCGTGCTGGCCGCGACCGCGAGCGAAACCCGCGCGCCGTAGATGATCCTGGACAGCACGTCGCGGCCGAGCGCGTCCGTCCCGAGTAGATAGTGGGCCGAACCGGGCGGGAACAGCCGGGCGGCCAGGTCGGCGTGGTTCGGGTCGTGCGGTGCGACCAGCGGTGCGGCCAGCGCGACGACGACGTAGATGGCGACGATGACGAGCGGGATCAGCCCGCGCCGGTTCTTCATCGTTTGCTCCCGGTCAGCGCGGTGATCCTCGGGTCGATGAAACCGTAGGCGACGTCGGTGACCAGGTTGATCAGGATGTACACGGTGGACGCGAGGATGACGATCGCCTGCACCACCGGGAAGTCCCGGTCGGACACGGACTGCACGGTGAGCTGGCCGACGCCGGGCCAGGCGAAGATCAGCTCGGTGACCACCGATCCGCCGAGCAGGTTGGCGACCTCCAGCGCGAGCACGGTCAGGATCGGGATGGAGACGTTGCGCAGCAGGTGCCGCCGGATCAGCCGGAACATGCCGGCGCCCTTGGACCGCGCGGTGCGCACGTAGTCGCGGGACAGCTGCTCCAGCACCGCTCCCCTGGTGACCCTGGCGATCGTGGCCGCCGAGAGTGAGGCGAGGGTGATCGCGGGCAGGATCAGCGAGATCGGGCCGTTGTAACCGGTGGAGGGCAGCAGCCGGAACGTCACCGAGAACACCAGAATGAGCAGGATGCCGGTCCAGAACGCGGGCATCGCCTGCCCGACCAGCACGATCGGCATCAGTACGCGCTCGCCCCATTTGCCCCGGTTGAGCGCCATGATCATGCCCGCGCCGACGCCGAAGATCGCGGAGAGCAGCAGCGCGACGAACGCGAGCTGCGCGGTGTAGGGCAGCCGCTGCGCGATCAGCAGCAGCGCCGACTCGTGCTGCACGTAGGAGTAGCCGACGTTGCCGTGCACGAGCCCGGCCAGGAAGTTCAGGTACTGCTGCCAGACCGGGACGTCCAGGCCGAGGGTGTGCCGCAACTGGTCGATCGCGGCCTCGGTGGCACCCTGCGGGGCGAGTAGCCGGGCCGGGTCGCCGGACAGCCGCAGCGCGAAGAACACCGCCGTGACCACCCCGAGCAGCGCGATGATCGCCTGCCCGAGCCGCAGCCCGAGGTAACGCAGCATGGCCAGGCTTCCCCCGACCGAAGACTGCTTCGGCCGGGGGGTGCTGGCGGCAACGGTGGCAACGTCGTGTGTCACATGTCCCTCCGAGCGAGCGGCGTCCAGGTGCGCCAGATCCAAGGCGAAGGAGGGAGCCATGACGGAGTCATGGTGACTGACGACAACGCCGGAGATGGTGTGCCTGGGCGTCGCGCAGCCGGTACGCGGATATGTGACACACGACGTAGTGCCATCAGCTCAGTTTCATGTTCGCGACGAAGAAGCTCTGCTGTGCGTCAGGCTGCCACTGCACGGCCTTGGCCGCACCATAGATGGCCACGAACTGGAACAGGCCGATGCCGGGCAGGTCCTGGTTGAGCAGCTGGTAGGCCTGCTGGTAGAGCGCGGTCCTGCTGCTCGGGTCCAGGGTTTGCCGGGCCTGGTCGACCAGCGAGTCGAACTGCGGGTTCGAGTAGGAACTCCACACCGTGCCGGTGCGGAACAGCGGGTAGATGGTGCCGTCGGAGTCCTCGCACGAGCACGACCACTGTCCGAACCGGATCGAGCCCCAGGTGTGCTGCGGGCTCTGCACCTTCTTCAGGTAGGTGGCCTGGTCGGTGTTCTGGATCTGCACCTGGAGGCCGACGTCCTGCAGGTTCGCCTGGATCGCCTGCACGATCTCCGGGTCGTAGGTCGGCGAGGTGGCCATCACGATGGTCTGGCCCTCCGCGCCCGCCTGCTGGAGCAGCGACTTGGCCTGCGCCGGGTTGAACGTGTAGTTGGGCAGGTCGCTGGTGTAGCCGAAGTTCAGCGGGGTCGCGACGCTGTTGACCCGCTTCGCGTAGCCGCTTTCCAGGTTGTTGACCAGCGAGTTGTAGTCGATGGCCATGCTGATCGCCTTGCGCACGGCCGGGTTGTTCGTCGGTCCGCCGCCGATGGTGTTGAACGCCAGGTAGGAGACGCGTTCGGTCGGCGCGGAGAGCACCTTCAGGTTGCTGTTGGACTTGATCTGGTTGGCGCTGTCGGGGGTCAGTCCGTCGGCGAGTTGCGCCTTGCCGGACTGGAGGTCGGCGACCCGGCTGGCCACCGCGGGCACCGCGCGGAAGGTGACCTGCTTGATCTGCGGCTGCCCGTTCCACCAACTCGCGTTGCGGGTCAGCTCGACCTGCGACCCGGGGATGTCCGAGACGAACGAGTACGGACCGGAACCGACCGGCTTGAGGTTGAACGCGGCGTTGCCGACCTTCTGCACGTAGGCCTGCGGCACGACCGAGAGCGTGGTCAGGTAGGTGAGCAGCGTCGGGGACGGGTACTTGGTCTTGACGGTCAGCGTCTGGCCGGAGCCGGTCGCCGATGCGATAGCGGAGAAGTTCGCGTTCTGCTGGCTGGCGAAGCTCGGGTCGAGGATGCGGTTGATGCTGAACGCCGCGTCCTGCGCGGTCAGCGGCGAGCCGTCGGTGAACTTCACGCCACCACGTATCGTGAAGTTCCAGGTGGTCGGGTCGGTCTGGGTCCACTTGGTGGCCAGCCACGGCACGATCTTGTTGCTGCTCGGATCACGGTGCAGCAACTGGTCGAAAATGTTGCGGTAGACCGAATACGAGTCGGTGTCGTACTGCTGGCCGGGGTCGAGGCTGGCCGGATAGCTGGACAGGTCGACGGTGAGCGTGGCGTCGTTGCCACTGCTGGCGGTGTTGTTGGTCGGCTGGAGTCCGCACGCGGTAACGGCGGTGGCCGCGGCCAGGGCGGCGGCGCCGAAGGTCAAGGTGCGCAACAAGCGCATGGTCGTCTCCTCACTCGGAGGGAATTTGCGAGTCGATGGCCAGGGTGGGCACCTCGACGGTGACGGTCTCCGGGTATTTCAGGCCGGTGCCGGTGTTGAGCACGACGACCTGTTCGTCGCCCCGCAACCAGCCCGAGTCCCGCAGTTGGGCCGCCGCTGCCAGGCAGGCAGCGCCCTCCGGACAGATGAACAGTCCCTCCTCGCGGGCCAGCCGGCGCTGCTCAGCGAGCAACGCTTCGTCGGACACGGCGATGGCCGTGCCCTCCGTGGCCCGTACGGCCTCCAGCACGAGAAAGTCACCGAGCGCCTTCGGCACCGTGATGCCGAACGCGATCGTGTGCGCGTTCTCGAACGGAACACTGACGTCCGCGCCTGATTCGAACGCCTTCACGATCGGCGCGCAACCGTCGGCCTGCACGGCGATGAGCTTGGGCAGCTTGTCGCCGGTGATCCAGCCGAGTTCGCGCATTTCCAGTATGGCCTTGTAGATGCCGATCAGGCCGACACCGCCACCGGCCGGGTACAGGATGACGTCGGGCAGCGTCCAGTTGAGCTGCTCGGCGATCTCGTAACCCATCGTCTTCTTGCCCTCAAGGCGGTATGGCTCCTTGAGGGTGGAAACTTCCTGATAGCCGGATCGCGTGGACACGGCCGCGTTGACCAGTTTGCCCGCGTCCCCGATCAGACCGTCCACAAGATACAGTTCCGCCCCGGCGACGGCACATTCCGCCCTGGTGATGGCGGGCGCGTCGACCGGCATGGCGATCAGGCTGCGCATCCCGGCCCGAGCGGCGTAGACGGCCCAGGCCGCGCCGGCGTTTCCGTTGGTGGGCATGGCAACGCCCTTGACGCCCAGTTCCGCCGCGCGGGAAACCCCGACGGCGGCGCCACGCGCCTTGAACGTCCCAGTAGGAATGACGCCCTCGTCCTTCATCAGCATGCCGGGCAGGCCGACGATCTTGCCGTAGTCGGGCAGCGGAACGAGCGGCGTCATGCCTTCGCCGAGCGAGACGACGTTGGCTTCGTCGCGAACCGGCAGCACCTCGTGGTAGCGCCACAGGGTGGGCGGGCGGCCCGCGATCTCGGCCGGGGTGACCGTGGCGGCCACCCGTTCCAGGTCATACCTGGCCAGTAGCGGCACCCCTTGGGCGCTGACGCCCTGTATTTCATCGGCCTCGTACCGGTCACCGGTACGAGAGCAGACCAGATGGCTCAGGGCGGAATACGTCATGGCGACCCCTTGAACGGTTCGGGTCCAGTCGGAAGATTTCTAGATTTTGGATCCAAAATCTTCGCGGGTCAAGAGGCAGGCCACGATGTGGTCGGGTTATCGGTTCTTCTCGCCGCAGACGAAGCGCTCGAAAGCGTCAGCCGAGCGGCGGACATGCTCGCGCGAGGCGCGTTCCGCGCGCTCGGCGTCCCCTTTGGCCATTGCGTCCATGATGGCCTGGTGCTCCCGCAACGCCTGGGTGGTGCGGCCGGGCAGGCGCGAGGACGAGCCGGAACCGAAGCGCAGCTGGCCGAGCAGGTTGTCGGTGACCTGGGCCAGCCTGGTGTTGCCGGACGCGTGCCAGATCGCCTGGTGGAAAGCCATGTCGATGTCGCTGTAACCGACCGCGTCGCCGGAGCGCACGAGTCGGCGCTGCTCCTCGTAGAGCGGGCGCAGCACGGTTTTCACCAACTCGCGCCGCTGCAGCGAGGTGGCTACGTTGCGGGCGGCGATGCCGTCGAGGACCTCGCGCAGTTCGTAGATCTCGCGCATGTCCTGCACGCTGACCTCGGGCACGAAGTACCCGCGATGCGCGACCGCGACGAGGAACCCGTCGCGTTCCAGGGCGGCGAGCGCGGACTTGATCGGCGTCGCGGACAATTGCAGGCGTTCGCTCAACGGCCGCACCACGACCTTGGCCCCCGGCGCCAGGGTGCCGTCGATGATGAGCTTGCGAATCTCCGTGTACGCCTGCTGCGCCAGGGTCCGCCGATCAATGGTCACGAGACGAATGATGACACGCGGAACGCGAATATCCGTAACAGACCTATTGAGGATGGGACCGACTGAGGACGAGTTCGTATAGCTTGACCTGCTCATCGCGGCTGGGCAGCAGGCGTTGGGCTTCCGGTTCGAATACCGCGCGCTCGATGTCCTCGCCCGCGAACGCGCGGATCGCGTCGAGCGATTCCCACCTGGTGACGATCAGCAGGTCGAGTTCACGGCGCAGCAGACAGGCGCCGCGATGACCGGGCAACGCGCGCAGTTCCGGTAGGACCGTGGTGTCCAGGAAGGTGGCGTAACGATCGGCGTCTTCTGCGGATCCGGCGCGGCCGGTGGAAATACGAAAGATCATGCCGCAACAGTGCGCCGGGCGCGCCGGTCAGGCTTGAACGGATGTGATCAGAGCACGCAGTTTGCTCGGCGGCAGGTTCAGCTCGGCGCGGATGGTGCGGGTGAGGTGGGCGTGGTCGGCGAAACCGAGTTCGGCGGCCAGTTCGGCCAGGTTGGTCCGGCCCGCCTCGATCCGGTCCAGCGCCGAGCGCACCCGCAACCGCGTCCGGAAACCGCTGAGGCTCTCGCCGGTCTCGGCCCGGAACACCCGGCTCAGGTGCGCTCGGGACACGCCGAGTTCGCGGGCCAGCTCGTCGAACCGGGCCTGAGCCGGGTTGGCCACCAGCAACTCGCGCGCGGCGTCGGCGAGCCGTCGATGCGACGGCCGCGATGGCGCGACGGAAGCACTGTCCTTCTGGGAAAAGGCTTCCTCGGCCAGTCGAGTGACCATTTCGGACAGTGCGAACGGGTCGAGTCCGCTGCGCGCCTGCGCGAGCATGCGGCGATGCAGGAGATCGACGCGGCTGGTGGTGCGCACGATGCGCGGCCGCGCGTCGGTGAGGGTCTCGTCGAGGGTGAGCACGGTGCACGCGTCCTCGCGGCCGGGCTGGTGCGCGATCTGCTGCTCGTCATCGGGCCCGCGCAGGTACGCGATCAGCGGATCGACGAGCCCGCGCCAGCCGCGCAGCCGCAACCCGAACAGCCCGCGCCGGACGAAAACCAGCTGGTGGCCCGGCATGACTTCCGGCGCGGACCAGGCCCGAGTCTCGGCCAGAATGCGAAGGTCGCTCACGGTGAACCCGGCGCCGCGAGCCAGGCTGGACATGGTGCGCGTCATCCCAGGACACTACCCGGGATGACTTCCCCAGACGCGGTTCCGCCGCCCGAAACGGTGGACGTGCGCACGCCCAACGTGGCCCGCATGTACGACTACTACCTGGGCGGATCGCACAACCTCGCGGTCGACCGGGCCGCCGCCGACCAGGTGATCGCGGCCAACCCGAACACGGTGGTGGCCGCGCGGGAGAACCGCGCCTTCCTGGGCCGGGTCGTGCGGTACTGCCTGGACCAGGGCATTCGCCAGTTCCTCGACCTCGGTTCGGGTATTCCGACGGTGGGCAACGTGCACGAGATCGCGCACCACCACGTCGGGCCGGACGTGCGGGTGGCCTACGTGGACAGCGAGCCGGTCGCTGCCGCGCACGCCGCCCGGCTGCTCGCCGACCTGGAGACCGCCACGATCACCCGCGCCGACCTGCGCGACGTCGACACCGTGCTGACCGCGCCGGGCGTCACCGGTCTGCTCGACTTTGACCAGCCGATCGCGCTGCTGGCCATGGCCGTGCTGCACTGCGTTTCCGACGCCGACGACCCGCCCGGCCTGCTGAACCGCTATCGCGCGGTGCTCGCGCCCGGCTCCTACCTCGCGCTGTCGCACGTGACGCTCGACCACCTGGCCGCCGCCGGTCTCGGCGGCGGACCGGAGATGGCCGAGGTGTACCGCAACGCCAACCCGCCGAGCTGGTCCCGCACCCGCGCCGAGATCTCGTCCTGGCTGGACGGCCTTGAGCTGGTCGAACCCGGAGTCGTGGTGCCGCGAGAATGGCAGCCCGACTTCGACCTGCCCGCTTCGGCGATGGACACGCCGAGCATGTGGTGGGCGGCCGTCGCGCACCTGCGCTGAACTTCAGCTACGGGTGCAGGCGGCCAGCGCTTCGGCGTTGTCGGCGGTGAACGACCGGGCCAGCAGCACGAGTTCGGCGACGCGCGGATCGGTGGCCCGGTAGTGGGCGAAGCGGCCAGCTCGCCGAACCTGCACGTAGCCACAGTCCGACAAACAGCTCAGATGGGTAGATACCCGACCCTGGGACAGCCCGATGTGGGCGACGCATTCGGTGACGGTGTGCTCGTCGTGCAGCAGGAACTCCAGCAGCCGCAGGCGGGCAGGATCGCTGAGGGCGCGAAAGAACTTGGCCATCATCTCGATCCCGGTGGCCTGGGTCGGCAACAGTTGCGCGGTCATCGTGGGTCGAGGTTACCATCGACGTATCCGCTTAGGCGAATACGTTGGAGGTGGCCGGCCGATGCGCTACGACCTGGCCGTGATCGGCTCGGGCGGCGCCGGGTTCGCCGCCGCGATCGCGGCGCGCGGCAAGGGCCGTTCGGTGGTGATGATCGAACGGGCCACGGTCGGCGGCACCTGCGTCAACACCGGCTGCGTGCCATCCAAGGCAATGCTCGCCGCGCGCGAGACCGGCCTGGCCCGGGTCATGGCGGACAAGCGCGAACTGGTGGCGTCGATGCGCGCCGAGAAATATGTCGGGCTGGCCGCCGAGTACGGCTGGCCGATCGTGTCCGGCACCGCCCGCTTCGCGCCCGGCCCGGTGCTCAAGGTCGGTACCGAGACCATCGAAGCCGCGCACTACCTGATCGCCACCGGCTCGGCCCCGGTCGCTCCGCCCATCGAGGGCCTGACCGAATACCTGACCTCGACGACCGCGATGGAACTCGACGAGTTGCCCGGGTCGATGATCGTGCTCGGTGGCGGCGCGGTCGGCTTGGAGCAAGCCGAACTGTGGCAGCGACTCGGCGTCGCGGTGACGGTGATCGAGGCCGCGCCGCGACTCGCGCCGGCCGAGGAGCCCGAGATCAGCGCGGGAATCGAGCAGGCCTTGCGCCGCAAGGGAATCCGCGTCGTCACCGGTACCACGGTGCGGCACGCCGACGAGTTGCCCGCCGAACGCGTGCTGGTCGCGACCGGCCGCCGACCGGTGACCGACGGACTCAACCTGGCCGAGGTCGGCGTCAAGACCGGACCGCGCGGCGAAGTCGTCGTCGACGAACAGCTGCGCACCGGTAACCCGAGGATCTGGGCAGCCGGGGATGTCACCGGCGCGCCGCAGTTCGTCTACGTGGCAGGGGCGCACGGCACCCTCGTCGTGGACAACGCGTTCGACGATGCCAACCGGACGCTGGACTACCGCGCACTGCCGCGCGTGACGTTCACCAGCCCGGCCATCGCCGCGGTCGGCCTGACCCAGGCGCAGGCGATCGAGCAGGGTTACCCGGTGGAAAGCCGGGTGCTGCCGCTGGCCCACGTGCCGAGGGCGGTGGTCGACCGGGACACCGAGGGCATGATCAAGCTGGTCGCGCACCGCGACACCGGCCGGCTGCTCGGTGCGCACGTGCTCGCCACGGGCGCGGGCGAGGTGATCGCGGCCGCCGTTCACGCGCTCGCCAACGAGCTGACCGTCGCGCAACTGGCCGAGCAATGGTGCGCCTACATGACCATGGCCGAAGGGCTGAAACTGGCCGCGCAGACCTTCACCCGCGACGTCACCAAGCTGTCCTGCTGCGCATCCTGAACCGGAGGAGTCGTGCCATGTTGAGCAACGGCCTGCTGACCGTGGGGGATCTGTCCCGGCGCACCGGGGTTCCGGTCAAGACGCTGCGCCAGTACACCGACTGGGGCCTGATCTATTCGGTCGGCCGCAGTGCCACGAACTACCGCCTGTTCGACGCCGAAGCATTGTGGTGCGTGAACGCGATCCGGCAGCTGCGCGGCCTCGGGCTGACCCTCAACGAAATCCGCCAGCTCGCCACCGCGGGCGAGCCCTTCGGCCCCGGCCTGACCGAACGACTGCGCGACTCCCGCGCGCGGGTGACCAAGCGGATCGACGAACTGCGGCAAACGCTGCAACGACTGGACGACTTCGAGGCCGGACACTTGACCCTCACCCCGGGGTGAGCCCTTAGCGTCGTCAACATGGTCCTGAACAAAGCTTCCGAAACTGCCGCGCTCAGCCCGGCGGCGCGGGCGGCCCACCGGCGGATCTTGACCGCGTTCGCGGAGACCGGCCATGCCGATGCCTGCGCCGATGCCTGCGCCGACGCCGAAACGCTGGCGGAACTGGTCGAACACGACGTCCTCGCGCTCGACGAGAGCGGCGGCATCCGCGCCGCGTACCCGTTCTCACCAGTGCCGACCGGCCATCGAGTCGCCTGGGATGGTGGCGAGGCCTATGCCATGTGCGCGATCGACGCGCTGGGCATGTCCGCGATGCTCGGGGTGCCGGTCACGATCACCAGCACTGAGCCGGACACCGAGCAGACCGTCACCGTGCACGTCGACAACGACACGGCACGCTGGGAGCCGGAGACGGCGGTCGTTTTCTCCGGACAGGCCGGTGATTCCTGTTGCCCGTCGGTCGATCGCACCTGTGGCAACATCAACTTCTTCACCAGCGCGGATGCTGGCAACGAGTGGGCGGCGCGGAATCCGGGCGTGGTCGGCATCGTGCTGGATCAGCGCGATGCGCTCGCGGCGGGTGTCGCCGAGTTCGGGGCGATGCTGTGAGCGCCGCCGAGGATTTCCGCGAAGCCGGCTTCACTCAGGTGCGCAACCTGCTCACCGCCGACGAGACGACCCGCTTCCGCGAAGCCGCCGAGAAGGCCCTTGCCGCGAAGCACTTCACCGATGAGGAGTTCGGCAGCCGCATCGAGATCACCACCGACGCCTGGGAACACCATCCGGTCCTGCGCGAACTCGCGCTGCACCCGCGCATCGGCGCGCTCGCCGAGCAGTTCGCCGGGATGCCGCTGCGGGTGTGGGGCGGCGAGGTGTTGCGCAAGGATCCCGAGCGCAGCGCGCCGACCGGCTGGCACGACGACCTGACCTTCGCCCTGCTCGACTCCCGCCTGCTGTTCAACGTGTGGATCGCCCTGGTCGACGTGCCCGCCGAACGCGGCTGCCTGACCTTCCTGCCCGGCTCGCACCGGCGCGGCGGACCGCAGCGGGTCGACTTCGCCGAGCACAAGGCCGCTCCGGACGACTACCTGTTCACCCGCTGGCCCGAGTTGCGCTGGAGCCCGCGCGTCACGGTCCCGTTGCGCGCCGGTGACGCAACCTTCCACCAGGCGCGCACCGCCCACTACGCGGGCGCCAACACCACCACCGAGACCAGACTGTCCTTTTTGGTCACGTTCACCGACGCCGAGGCCACCTACCGCCCACTGCCCGGCCATGACCCGCTCGATCTGCTACCCGGCCAACACCTACCCGACGAGCGCTATCCACGCGCGGCCCGGTGACCGTCAGGCCTCCGGTAGACCAGGTGATCAACGACCTCGTCGGCCAGTGACTCGGCGTCGATCGCGCCGCTGGCGTCCAGGCGCAGCTCGGGCGCTTCCGGGCGTTCGTAGGGCGAGTCGATGCCGGTGAAGTGCGGCAGTTCGCCGCGCCGGGCCTTGGCGTAGAGGCCTTTGCGGTCGCGCGCCTCGGCCACGGCCAGCGGCAGATCGAGGTGGACCTCGACGAACTCGCCGTCACCGACCAGCGCGCGGGCCAGTCGGCGTTCGGCGCGGAACGGCGAGATGAACGACGCGAGCACGATCAGGCCCGCGTCGGCCATCAACGCGGCCAGGTGCGCGACCCGCCGGATGTTCTCGGCGCGGTCGGCGTCGGAAAAGCCGAGGTCGGCGTTGAGGCCATGGCGGACGTTGTCGCCGTCGAGCAGGTAGGTGTGGAAGCCCTTCTCGTGCAGCCTGGTCTCCACCAGATTGGCCACAGTGGACTTTCCGGCCCCCGACAGCCCGGTGAACCAGACGACCGCGGGCCGCTGCCCCTTCAGTTGTGCCCGGGTCTGTTTGGTGACGGCGGCCGCCTGCCAGTGGATGTTGGCCGCTCGGCGCCGCGCGGCGCGGAGCAGGCCGGCGGCGACCGTGGCGTTGCTGATCCGGTCGATGAGGATGAAGCCGCCGGTGTCGCGGTTGTCGCGGTAGGGGTCGAAGGCGATCGGCGCATCGAGTTCGATCGCGCAGGAGCCGATCTCGTTGAGCGCCAAGGTGTCCGCGTCGGCGGGCTCGCCGGTGTTGACGTCGATGACGTGGCCGGGCGCGGCGACGCGAGCGCCGACCGTGCGAGTACCGATCTTGAGCAGATAGGCACGTCCGGGACTCAATGGTTCCTCGCCCATCCAGACCAGGTGGGTGTCGAACCGGTCGGCGACGGCGGGCGGATCGCAGGCGGCGGCGATGATGTCGCCCCGGCTCACGTCCAGTTCGTCGGCGAGGGTGATCGTCACCGACTGACCGGCGATCGCCGGATCGAGGTCGCCGTCGGCGGTGACGATGCGGGCGACCGTGCTCTCGTGCCCGGACAACACGATCCGCACCCGGTCGCCGGGCCGGAGCCGGCCGGAGGTGATCTGGCCGGAGAAGCCCCGGAAATCCGGGTTCGGCCGGTTGACCCACTGCACCGGCATGCGGAACGGGCGTTCCTGCGCATCGTCGGTGACGTCGACCGACTCCAGGTGCTCGATCAGCGATGGTCCGTCGTACCAGGGCAGGTTCGGGCCGCGCCGGATGATGTTGTCCCCGCGCAACGCGGACACCGGCACGCAGGTGACGTGGCGCAGACCGATCTCGGCGGCGAAGGCCCGGTAGTCGGCCTCGATGGCCGCACACGTTTCCGCGGAGTAGCCGACGAGATCGAGCTTGTTCACAGCCAGGACGACATGGCCGATGCCGAGCAGCGAGACGAGGAAGCTGTGCCTGCGGGTCTGGGTGAGCACGCCCTTGCGCGCGTCAACGAGGATCACCGCGAGGTCGGCGTTGGAGGCCCCGGTGACCATGTTGCGGGTGTACTGCTCGTGGCCCGGCGTGTCGGCCACGATGAACGTGCGGCGCTCGGTAGCGAAGAACCGGTAGGCGACGTCGATGGTGATGCCCTGCTCGCGTTCGGCGGCCAGGCCGTCCACCAGCAGCGCGAAGTCCAGGTCGCCGCCTTGCGTGCCCATGATCTTCGAGTCGCGTTCCAGCGCGGCCAGGTGGTCGGCGAAGACCAGCGTCGAGTCGTAGAGCAGCCTGCCGATCAGGGTGCTCTTGCCGTCGTCGACGCTGCCACAGGTGATGAAGCGCAGCAGTGACGACATCAGAAATACCCCTCCTGCTTTTTCTTCTCCATGGACTCGCTGGTGTCCTGGTCGATCACCCGGCCCTGCCGCTCCGAACTGGTGCTGAGCCGCATTTCCCTGATGATCTCGGGCAGCGTCGCCGCGTCGCTCTCGATCGCGCCGGTCAGCGGATAGCAGCCCAGCGTGCGGAACCGCACCGAGCGCCGCTGCGGGACCTCGCCGGGATAAAGGCGCATGCGCTCGTCGTCGACCATGATCAGCGCGCCATCCCTGGACACGATCGGTCGCGGGGCGGCGAAGTACAGGTCGACGACCGGGATCTCTTCGCGGTGGATGTACTGCCACACGTCGAGTTCGGTCCAGTTGGCCAGCGGGAACACCCGCACGCTCTCCCCCGGCCGCTTGCGCGCGTTGTACAGGTGCCACAGTTCCGGGCGCTGCTGCTTGGGATCCCAGCGGTGCTCGGCCGAGCGGATCGAGAACACCCGCTCCTTGGCCCGCGACTTCTCCTCGTCGCGCCGCGCTCCGCCGAAGGCGAGGTCGAACCGGTGTAGGTCAAGGGCCTGCTTGAGGCCTTCGGTCTTCCAGAGGTGGGTGTGCAGGGCCGAACCGTGGTCGAACGGGTTGATGCCGCGCTCGACGCATTCCGGGTTCTGGTAGACGATCAGCTCGACGCCCAGTTCGGCGACGAGCTTGTCACGGAACTCGTACATGGCCCGGAACTTCCACATCGTGTCCACATGCAACAGTGGAAACGGTGGTTTGCCCGGGTAGAAGGCTTTCATGGCCAGGTGCAGCAGCACCGAGCTGTCCTTGCCGACCGAGTACAGCAGCACCGGCCGCTCGCTCTCGGCGGCCGCCTCGCGGAAGATCTGGATGCTGTCGGCTTCGAGCCGTTGCAGGTGGGTGAGCAGATCCATCGTGCTCACGCCTGCGAACGCAGGAACTCGTAGTGCGGCCGGTGGTGCCGGTAGAACTCGGCCAGCAGCGGCGTGTTGTCAACGGTGTGCGGGTACTCGTGCTTCGGCGCGCGGAAACCGGAGCTGGCGGCCGCGTCGCGATGCCACTGCCGGGTCCGGCTCCAGGCGCGGTGGTCTTCCGGCGCCCAGGACAAGGCCGAAGCCAGGAACGGAATGCCGACCCGAGCGCAGTAATCGGCAACCGTGCCTGCCGGGTCCGCGACGAGATTTTCCGCCTCGATCACGATCGGCCGCTCGCCTTCGCCGGGGTAGGCCAGCTTTCTGATCTCGGCCTGGTGCTCGTAGCCGACCTCGGCACAGGTCATCGCCGGGTTCATCGCATAGTGCGAGGCGATCGCGGCGCGTGGATCGCGGACGATGAACGTGTGCGTGCCGACGTCCGGGATGCGCTTACCGCCGTTGCCCAGATAGTCGTACTCGGTGGTCTCCTTGACGAACACCCGCCGATCCCGCGCCCGCTCGACCAACAGGTCGAGCAGTTGTTCATGCGTGGTCGCGGTCTGCTCGCCGAGGGTAACGTGCCCCTGGACGACGATGCTGGAGAACGGTTCGTGGATGACCTCGTGGTCGCCGCGCTCGATCATCATCCGCAGGAACGCGGTGGACAGCGACCGTGGCGGGCTCCACAGGAACAGCAGGTTCTCAGCCATGGTGTTCGGCCATCTCCGCGATCAGGCTGGCCGGGCGCAGGTCCGTCCATTCGCGATCGACGTACTCGACGCATTCGGCGCGGGTCGCCGGGCCGAAGGCCGGTTGCCAGCCGGGCGGCACGTCGATGAACTCCGGCCACAGCGAGTGCTGACCCTCGTCGTTGACCAGGACGCGGTAGCCGAGGTCGTCGCGTTCGAAGGGGTTGTCCATGTCTTTTGTCCTTTGCGGGGTTCAGCGGCGGATGAGCTCGGCGACGCGCTCGCCGATCTGGTGCAGCACTTCGGCGCGGGCGAGCTGGCGGTGCAGGTACTTCAGCGCCATCACGTCCACCCGGCCACTCACGTACTGCCGCCACAGCGGAGAGAAGTACTGGTCAGGCGTGCGCGCCGCCATAGCTTCCACAAAAAGAATTCCGCCGTCGTAATATCCGAAATCGTGGTTGTCGACGAGTTTGATCATGTTCTCGTAGAAGTCGACGATCGCGCGGCCCTTCTGGCGCATCAGGAACGAGTAGGGGCCTTGGCGCTGGCAGAGCTTGTCGTAGAGGATGTCGGCGGTCAGGTTGGGCCGCTGGTCGACGGGCACGTCCAGGTCGAAGTGGCGGGCGACCGCGTTGAGCCGCTGTACCTGGGTCACCCGGCCGGGCGGGGTCGGGCGCGAGTCGAGCATGGCCAGCAGCCCGACCTCCTGACCTTCGCGCTGCAACTGCACCGCGACCTCGTGCGCGATCTCACCACCGGCACACAGCCCGAGCAGGTGATACGGCCCTTCCGGCTGGATGGCGCGGATCTCGGCGAGGTAGTCGGCGGCCATCGCGGTCAACGTCTCCGGCATCGCGTCGCCGGGCCGCAGACCGCGCGCCTGAATGCCATAGATGCCAACGGATTCCGGGATCGCGTGCGCGAGCGGGTAGTACAACCAGCTCAGGCCGCCGAGCGGGTGGATGCAGAACAGCGAGGTCGGACCGGTGGCCGGGCGCAGCGGCACGATCACGTCCAGGGCCGAATCGTCCGCGCTGGCCTCGACCCACTCGGCCAGGTCCTTCGCGGTCGGCATCGCGGCGACCACCAGCGGGTTGATCGGCACGCCGAATTCCAGCTCGATCGCCTTGCTCAGCGCCTCGATGGTGTCGCGGCCGCCGCCGACATCGAAGATGTTGTCCTGCGGCGCGACCCGCTCGACCCCGAGCGCGTCCGCCACGAGCTTGCCCATCCGCTCCCTGCGCTCGGTGAACTGCTCGTCGTCGGTGCTCGGTGCGACGGCCGGCAGCGCGTCGATCCGCTCGGCGAGATCGGCCAGCGTGGCGCTGGCGAAGATCGTGCGGAACGGCAGGTCGGTGCCGAACACCGAGCGCACCCGGCTGACCAGCTGCATGGCCAGCAGCGAGTGACCGCCGAGGGCGAAGAAGTTGTCGTCGCGGCCGACCCGCTCGATGCCGAGAACTTCCTCCCACAGCTGGGCCAGTTGCTGCTCGACCACGCCGACCGGCGGCGTGTGGTCGCGGCTGGCGATCACCTCGCCCGGGTCGGGCAGGGCAGCCCGGTCCAGCTTGCCGTTCGTGGTGACCGGCAGGCCATCCATGATCACGAACACCGACGGCACCAGGTAGTCCGGCACAGCGGCCGACATGGCCTTGCGCAGCCCGACCTGGTCCAGCTCGGCCCGTTCCGGCACGACATAGGCGACCAGCCGACTGTCCACACCGGACCCGTGTACGACCGCGACCGCCTGTCCGACGCCGTCGAGGCCACGCAGCGCCGCTTCGACCTCGCCCAGCTCGATCCGCACCCCACGCACCTTGACCTGGTCGTCGACCCGGCCGTGGAACTCGATGGCGCCGTCCGCGCGCCTGCGGCCGAGGTCACCGGTGCGGTACATGCGCTCACCAGGGAAGAACGGATCGGCGACGAAGCGCTGCGCGGTCAGCCCGGCGCGGTTGAGATAGCCACGAGCCAGCGGCCGTCCGGCGATGCACAGTTCGCCGGGCACGCCCGGTGCGGCGTGCTGACCGTCCGGTCCGAGCACGTAGACCCGCGCGTTGGCGATCGGGAAACCGATCGGCGCGCTGCCCGCGTCATCGCGGCGGCATTCCCACCAGGTGACGCCGATCGCGGCCTCGGTCGGCCCATACAGGTTGTAGAGCCGGGTGCCGGGCAGCGCGTCCAGGAAACGATCGCGCAGGCTCGGCGACAGCGCCTCGCCACCGGCGATCACGTGCCGCAGGCTGGTGCAGTCCGAGGCCCCCGGTTCGCGCAGGAACGCCTCCAGCATGGACGGCACGAAATCGGCGAAGTTGATCCGTTCGCGCTGGATGGTCTCCACCAGGTAGCGCGGGTCGCGGTGACCGTCCGGCTTGGCCAGCACCAGCGTCGCGCCGGTCATCAGCGGCCAGAAGAACTCCCACACCGATGTGTCGAAGGTGAACGGCGACTTCTGCAATACGTGGTCACCCGGCCCGAGGCCGAAGCGCTCGGTCATCCAGCGCAGCCGGTTGTGCACGGCGGCGCGCACGTTCACGACGCCCTTGGGCATCCCGGTCGAGCCGGAGGTGTAGATCGCGTAGACCGCGTCCTCGGCGCCGACCGCGACTTCCGGGTCATGTCCAGGTTCGTCCGGCGCCGAAACGTCGGCCTGGGTGAGGACGACGGTCACGCCGGTGTCGGCGACCATCGCCGAATAACGCGACGGGGGCAGATCCGGGTCGAGCGGAACGTAGGCGCCGCCGGACTTCCACACCGCGAGCACGGCCACGATCAGCTCGACGCTGCGCTCCATCGAGATGCCAACCAGCACCTCGCGGCCGACGCCGAGCCGGATCAGCCGGTGCGCCAACTGGTTGGCCCGGCGATCAAGGTCGGCATAGGACACCTCGGCGCCGTCGAACCGCACCGCGGTCGCGTCCGGGGTCAGCCGGGCTCGTTCGGCGAGGAGCTGATGCGCCCACTTCTTGTCGGCCCAGTCCCGGACCAGACCGGTGCTGGCGGCCATCACCGTGCTGCGATCGTCGGCGCCGAGCAGCGGCAACCGGCTCACCGGCTGCGCCGGATCGGCCAGCGCTTCCACCAGCAACCGCTGCAGCATGCGCACCATGCGTTCGGCCGTCTCCCGGTCGAACAGGTCGCAGGCGTAGGTCAGCTCGCCGCCGAGCCCGGCCGGTCGGCCTGCCTCGTCGAAGCGTTCGGCGAACTGGAAGCTCAGGTCGAACTTGGCCGAGCCGGAGCCCATCGCCATCCGTTTGATC
Source organism: Pseudonocardiaceae bacterium (assembly GCA_035248365.1). Lineage (GTDB taxonomy): Bacteria > Actinomycetota > Actinomycetes > Mycobacteriales > Pseudonocardiaceae > CAJCJE01. The sequence continues at coordinate 66,076 of DATFHN010000147.1, forward strand.
TGGACGTCGTCCAGGCTGAACTCGGCCGGACGATCGCGCAGCAGCGCCACCATCACCTGGAACAGCGGATGCCTGCCGGACACGCGCGGCGGGTTGAGGACTTCCACCACGCGCTCGAACGGCACTTCCTGGTGGCTGAACGCGGACAGGTCCTGCTCGCGCACCCGGCCGAGCAGTTCCTCGAAGGTCGGGTCGCCGGAAACGTCGGCCCGCAGCACCAGGGTGTCGACGAAGAAGCCGACCAACTCGTCCAGAGCCTCGTCGACGCGACCGGCCGATGGCCAGCCGATCGGAATGTCCGCGCCCGCACCGAGCCGGAACAACAAAGCCGCGACCGCGGATTGCAGCACCATGAACAGGCTGGCGTTGTGCCTGCGAGCCAGCGCGGCCAGGCCCGCGTGCAGGTCGGCGGGCAGCTGGACCGGCGCCGATTCGCCGCGAAAGGTCGCGGTGGCCGGACGCGGCCGGTCCGTGGGCAGCGGCAGCGCCTCGGGCATACCGGTCAGCAGCTGCTGCCAGTAGTGCAGGTGGGTCTTGCCGAGATCGGTGGACTCCCGTTGCCACAGCGCGAAGTCCGCGTATTGGACCGGCAGCTCGGTCCACTGTGGTGCTTCGCCTGAACGGCGCGCCCGGTAGGCCTGGCCGAAGTCGCGCATCAGCGGAGCCATCGACGCGCCGTCCGCCGCGATGTGGTGCAACACCAGCACCAGCACGTGTTCGTCCTGGGTGATGGTCAGGACGTGCACGCGCAGCGGGATGTCGACGGTCAGGTCGAATCCGGTGTGGACGATCCGGTTGACCGCGTCGTCCAGGTCGGTTCGGGCGATCCGCTCCTCGACCAGAAGCTGCCGGACCTCGGTCATCGGCACCACCCGCTGCCGAGGAGCGCCGTCCAGCAATGGGAACACGGTGCGCAGCGACTCGTGCCGACGGACCAGGTCGGTGATGGCCTCGCGCAGCGCGGCGACATTGAGCGCGCCGGTCAGGTACTGGACGACCGGAATGTGATAGGCCGAGTCGCCGGTGCGCAGCTGCGCGGTGAGCCACAACCGTTGCTGCGGATAGGACAGCGGCACCAGCGGCGGCCGCACCTGGCGGCGCAGCACGGCCCGGGTGCCCTTCCGCAGCACGGCAACGCGCGCGGCCAGATCGGCGAGGGTCGAGGTCTCGTAGAGGTCACGGACCGGCAGTTCGACGTTCAGCACCGAACGCACCCGGTTGACCAGCTGCGTTGCCAACAGCGAATGGCCGCCGAGGTGGTAGAACTCGTCGTTGCGACCGACGCGCGGCACGCCGAGAATGCCCTCCCACAACCGCGCCAGCGCCTGCTCGACCGCGCCGGCTGGCGCCTCGTAACCACGTCCGGCAACGGCTTCGCCCGGATCGGGCAGTGCCGCCCGGTCGATCTTTCCATTCGGTGTCAACGGAAAACTGTCCATCACCACGAACACCGACGGCACCAGGTAGTCTGGCACCTGCGCGGCCAGTTCGCGGCGCAGCCCGCTCGGGTCGAGCCCGGCCGAGCCGGTCAGGTAGCCGATCAACCGACTGTCCACACCGGACCCGTGTACGACCGCGACGGCGAGGTCGACGCCGGTCAGACGCACCAGCGCCGACTCGACCTCGCCCAGCTCGATCCGCACCCCGCGCACCTTGACCTGGTTGTCCACCCGGCCGACGAACTCCAGCTGCCCGTCCGCGCGCCTGCGCACGACGTCGCCGGTGCGGTACATCCGCTCCCCCGGCTTGCCGAACGGGTCGGCGACGAAGCGCTGCGCGGTCAGCCCGGTGCGGTTCAGGTAACCGCGGGCCAGTCCGGCGCCGGCCAGGTACAGCTCGCCTGCGACGTCGTCCGGTAGCGGGCGCAGGTACTCGTCGAGCACGTAGGCCTCGACGTTGGCCAGCGGCGTGCCGATCGGCGGGGTGCCGTCGCCGGTCAGCGGCTCGCTGGTGGTGGCCGCGACCGTCGCTTCGGTGGGGCCGTAGGCGTTGAACATGGCGCGGTCCCGGCACCAGCGCGCGACCAGCCCGGGCGGACACGCCTCGCCCGCGACGATGACCGTGACCCCACCCGGCAGGCCGCCTTCGGCCTCGACCGCCGACAACAGCGAGGGCGGCATGGTCACATGGGTGACGCCGAGCAGGTCGACCAGCGCGGCGCGCGGCAACCCGGTCTCCGACCGCGACCAGTCCGCGACGACGACGGCCGCGCCGGAGAGCAGCGTCGACCAGACCTCGGACACCGCCGCGTCGAAGCTCACCGACGCCTGCTGCAAGCGGCGCTTGCCCGGCCCGAGACCGAGCCGGTCGCGTTGCGCGGCAACGAGGTTGGCGACGTTTCGGTGCGTGACCACCACGCCCTTGGGCGCGCCGGTCGAGCCGGAGGTGTAGATCAGGTAGGCGGCGTTGCCCGGCCGCAGCGGCGCCTGCCGTTCGGCATCGCCGACGGTGCCCGCGTCGTATTCGGCGAGTTCGGCGGCAACGGCCGGGTCGTCCAGCACCACTGGCTCGATCCCGGCGGGCACGACCGAGCGGGCCGCCGCGGTCGTCACCACAACGCGGACCCGCGCGTCCGACATCATGAACTGGGCGCGCGCGGTCGGGTAAGCCACGTCGACCGGCACATAAGTACCGCCCGCTTTCGCGACCGCCAAGACCGCGACAACGAACTCGACCGACCGGTCCAGCAACAATGCCACCGTCACCTCGGGACCGATGCCCCGGGAAATCAACAGGCGCGCCAATCGACTGGAGCGCTTGTCCAATTCCCGGAAGGACAATTGCACGTCCTCGGTCACCAGCGCGACGTCGTCCGCGGCGCGTTCCACCTGCTCAGCGAACAGTTGCGCCAGCGAGACGGAACCCTTCATCGGCAATGCCTCCAAATACCGGGAAATCGACAAGGCCAGCCTCGAAGCAGGCGGACATTCGCGGCAAGGTGACAGAGGTCATCGGCTTTTCCGAAATAGCGATGCAACTTTTCGATGCGGATCTGCGTCAGGCGCGGCGCCAAGCCCCGGACCAGGAGTGATCATCCGGTCGCGAACGGCCTGCCGGCCGATGGCCTGGCCAAGGCGCTTTGTGCTGTGGCGCATAGTGGCCGTCCGCTGCCCTTGAAGCAACCACGCTGCGGCAAACCAATTTTGCCGCATTGTTCGTTCGCCGCGGCGCTGGATCGGCCATTGCCCGCGGTGTTCCGGTGTCGCACCGACAGTGCGGCTTCCGGTGGCCCAACGGTCCGCCGGCCCGGCTCGTCGTGCAGGCCACCGATCGGTCCGGGCAGGGGTAACTACCATCTGACGGTGACTGTCACGATGCCGGTGGAACCGATCCAGTTCGATCCGCCGCGAAAACCCGCTATCGAGTGTTTATACCTACGCGCCGACCGGGTAAGCGGAAGACGACCACGAATGAACCCGGGTGGCCGCGGGGAGCGGCGACCGCCGAAACCAGGACCGAGGAATCACAACAATGTCCGATTACCCGCCGAATGTTCTCCATGCGGACTACCGGCCTGGTATCGATCCTGGTCGGTTGTGGGCGGGCGGCATCGCGACCGCCGTCGTCGCCGCACTGCTCGCCGTTGTCGGCTTGCTCATCGCCCGAGGCCTGTTCAACGTCGTCGTGCTCGCCCCGAAGGGCGACGGCATCTGGGGCGACGCGACCACGACGACCTACGCGGTCATCGCCGCTATCGCCGCCCTCGTCGCGACCGGCCTGATGCACATCCTCAGCCTGGCCACGCCGACCCCCGGCACGTTCTTCGGCTGGATCATGGTGCTGGTGACGCTGATCGCGGTCGTCATCCCGCTGACCCTCAGCGTCGAGCTGACCACCAAGATCGCGACCGCCGCGATCAACCTGGTCATCGGCCTCGCCATCGCGACGATCATCAGCAACATGGCCGAGAGCGCTCGCACCCTGCACCGGCGCAAGTACGCCGAGCACTACCCGCAGCAGCAGTACAGGCAGCAACCTCCGGCCAGGCAGCAACCTCCGGCCGGTCAGCAGTGGCAGCAGACCCGGCAGTGGGACCGCTGAGCGGGCTTTTCGCTGAATGAACGACGACGCGTTCGTACTCGGCGGCGGCGGGTTGCTCGGCGCCGCCGAGGCTGGAATGGCGCTTGCCCTGCTGGAGGCCGGGATCGTGCCGCGGCTGATCTGCGGCACGTCCATCGGCGCGATCAACGGCGCGGCACTGGCCGCCGACCCGACCCCGGCCGGGGCCCGTTCGCTGGTGTCCACTTGGGACAAGTTGGCCGATGAGGCCGTGTTCGGCGGTTCACTGGTCAGCCGGGTCGTCGAGCTGATGCGCAGCGGTATCGCCCTGCACGGCAACGAACGCCTGCGCGAACTGCTCGAAGCGCGCCTGCCCGTGCACGATTTCGACGAACTCGCCATCCCGTTCGAGTGCGTCGCGGCCAGTATCGAAGGCGCCCGCGAGCACTGGTTCACCTCGGGCAACCTGGTGGACGCGGTGCTCGCTTCATGTGCGCTACCTGGGGTTTTCCCGCCGGTCGCGGTGGACGGCGAGCACTTCTTCGACGGCGGCCTGGTGAACAGCGTCCCGCTCGAACGCGCCATCCAGCACGGCGCGCGGCGGATCTGGGTGCTGCACGTCGGGCGCATCGAGGAACAGCTGAGCCCGCCGCGCAATCCGTGGCAGGTCGGGTTCGTCGCCTTCGAGGTCGCCCGCAGGCACCGGTTCAACACCGACCTGCACGCCGTCCCGGACGGTGTCGAGGTGCACGTGTTGCCGACCGGCCAGCCACCCAGACCGGCGCCCACCTGGTCCAATCTCCGCTACCGGGACGTCGCCAGAACCGGGGGCCGGGTCGAAGCGGCCCACCTGGCGACCCGGAACTACCTGGCGGCCAAGGCGATCCCGGCGGACCAGGGGTGATCGGCATGCTGCGCCGGAGCGTACTGATCCCGCTCGTGGTCTGTCTGGAGGTGCTGCTGCTGGTCACCAGCCCGGTCTCGCTGGCCATCGCGGCACTGGCCGGCGCGGCGGCGCGGTCCACCCGCCCGGTTCGCAGCCTGCTGGTCGTCCTCGCCTATGCCGCCATCGAACTCCGGCTGCTGTCTCGCATGCGGCACCTGCGCGACGACGAGTGGGACACGCTGCCCCGGGACGTGCTCGGCACGGCCTACCGGGCGCTGCGCGCGATCCTGGACGTGCGCGTGGCGCTGGAGGAAGGGTCGGTCGACCCGGAGCAGCTTGCCGCCACCGGACGGCCGCTGGTCGTGCTGGCCAGGCATTGCGGCCCCGGTGACACGCTGTTCGTCGCCTGGTTGCTGGCCGTCCATTACGGACTCCGGCTGCGGGTGGTGCTCAAGTCGTCGCTGCGCCTGTACCCGTCGATCGACCTCGCCGCCGAGCATCTGCCGTTCTGTTTCGTCGGTGCGGGCGGGCGCAGGACGCGAGCCGGGATCAAACGACTGGCCGCGTCGATGTCGGCGGGTGACGCGTTCCTGCTGTTCCCGGAGGGCGGCAACTTCACCTGGCCGAGGTGGCAGCGGGCAGTGAGCAAGCTGATCGCGGCAGGCAACCAGTTGGCCGCCCGCGTGCTGCGGCACTCGCACACGCTGCCGCCGCACCACGGTGGCGCGACCGCGGCGCTGACCGGCGCCCAGGACGCGAACGTGCTGCTGCTCAACCACACCGCGTTCACCCCGGACGGCCGAGACCGGCCGTGGTGGCAGCTGCCGATCCACCGGACGATGACCATCCGCACCACCCTGGTGCCCTCGGCCGACGTCCCGCGCGAGCCGGCCGCGATCGGCGAATGGCTGGACGACCTGTGGTCCACTGTGGACGATTGGGTGGCCGGGCACGCCAGCTAGGCGTGCTCGTGCAGCCACACCAGCGCGCGTTTTCCGGCCGTGCGCAGACCCGATCGCTCGCCGAAATAGTCGCCGACCGCGCCGACCAGTGGCAACAACCCGATCAGCCGGTGATACCAGCGGCCGTGCGGGCGCTTGCCGAGTTCGTCGGCGATCCCCCACAGTGAGCGGGCCAGCCGCCACAACGTGCCGCCGACCGCGCGCACCGTCAGCGCCGCGCGTTGCCCCGACGTGCGGTCGAGCTGCCCGGTCAGCCGGTCGACCTCGGCGTCCTCGTCGGGCTTGGCACCGGCAGCCAGCTCGGCGCCGATCTCTCGCCCGAACAGCACCGAGGCCAGCAACCGCACCCGCGTCCCGGTGTCGGTGACCCCGCACTCGCCCGCGATCGCGCACAGCACCACCCCCTGCGCGGTCACCCCGACCAGATCCTGCACCGGGAGCCGGTCGGCCAGCGCACCGCCGAGCCCGGGAATCGCCGTCACCAGCGAGCTGAGCCGGCCGAACCGGTCCACCCACCAGCGCACCCGACGCTGCGGTCCCATCGCGTCCCAGGCGGCGGTGCCCGGAATCCGCAACGAGGTCAGCACCCGAATCCCGCGCCTGCTGCCCGGCTCGTGGGCACGCAGCGCGTGCAGGGCGGGACCGCAGGCGCGCACGAACGGACGCAGCACCGCGACCAGCTGACGATCGGTCACCGCATCAGCCACCGGACCCCCTGAATCTCGTAGTTGTTGGTTTCGTGATTGACCGAGCCCCGTTCGGGGAAACCATCCTCTCAAAGGAGAGGAACTCCCGATGCCGGAGTTGGCGCAGCGGTACGAATTGGGCGAGTTGATCGGTCGAGGTGGTATGGCCGAAGTCCACCGAGGCCACGATCGACTGCTGGACCGCGCCGTCGCGGTGAAACTGTTCTGGGCGCCGGAGGATCGGGCCGCGCACCAGCGTTTCGACGACGAGGCGGTCGCGCTGGCCCGATTGTCCCATCCCGGCCTGGTGTCCATCTACGACGTTGGCCGGTTAGGCGACCGCCCCTTCCTGGTCATGGAGTTCATCGACGGGGTGAGCCTGCACTCGCGGTTGCTGGAGGGCCCGCTGCCGCTCGATCAGGTGATCAGCATCGGCGCCATTCTGTCCGAGGCGCTGGCGCACGCGCACGAACGCGGCGTCGTCCACCGGGACGTGAAGCCGTCGAACATCATGCTCGATCAGGACGGCATGCCGCACCTGACCGATTTCGGCATCGCCCGGCTGGCTGGCGCGGCCAGGCTCACCAACGCCAACGAGATCATCGGCACGCCCGCCTACCTCGCGCCGGAACAGCTCTCCGGCACGACGGCCAGCCCGGCGGTCGACGTGTACGCGCTCGCGTTGGTACTGCTGGAATGCCTGAGCGGCCGGCTGGAGTACTCGGCGGACAGCGACCTGGCCGCCGCCCTGTCCCGGCTCAACCGGCCACCGCACATTCCCGCCGATCTGCCGCCCGCCGTCGCCGGCCTGCTCGCCGCCATGACGGCCGCGGATCCGGCCGAGAGACCCAGCGCGGCCGAATGCGCCGCGCAGTTCCTCCCCGAGCAGCAGCACGACATCCTCCTGGACCAGCACCACGACATCCTCCCCCAGCAGCAACACGACATCCTCCTGGACCAGCCCCAGGACGTTCTCCCCGAGCAGCAGCACGGCGTCCTCCTGGACCAGCCCCAGGACGTCCTCCCCGAGCAGCGACACGATCCGATCGCAGCCCTGTTGTCCACTGGGGACACCACGGTCCTCCTTCCGATCACCCGATCGCACTGGCGCGCCCTGGCCGCGTCGGCCGCCGGCATCGCCGCGGTGATCGTCACGCTCGTCCTGCTGTTGAACGCCCAGCAACCCTCATCCCCGGCCCCGCAACGCGGCACCGACCACGCCCAGGGCGCGACCGTCACCACCCAGACCCAGCCGACCGGCCCAGCGGGCGCCAACCACCCGCAAGGCGCCCTGGTCGCCAACGAGCATTCCGTCGTCGCCACCACGACGACCACCGCGCCATCGACGTCGCCGGCCACCACCGACACTCCCCCGGTCACCACAACGACCGTCCCGGCGACGACAACGACGACGGCGCCGCCGACCACAACTTCCTCGTCCTCGGTTCCGCCGACGACGACGCCCAGCCCGTCATTCGCGCCAACCGCTACCTCCGGCTGAACCAAGATCCGTTGCACCGCAACGTGTTCTCCTGCTGCTCACCGTGATTGTCTTGTCGCTGCCCGCTTTCCTACTCATAAGTCGGTAGTTCGACGCGACGAACAGGGCTAAGGCAATCGAACCCGGGTTATTCGAGTGAGTGACCCATGGCTTCGGTTTCCGTTACAGAGGAGAACAATCATGAACACCGGACTCCGCATCGCGGGTGGCGTCGCGGCAGGCTATCTGCTCGGGCGCACCAAGAAGATGCGACTCGCCTTGATGCTTGCCGCCGCCGGACTCACCGGGGCCTGGGGCGGTTCACCGGCGGCGCTGCTCAAGCGTGGCCTGAGCCAGCTCGGGTCGATCCCCGAAGTCGCCGAGCTGGCCGACACCGCCAAGAAGGAACTGCTGGGCGCGGCCAAGACCGCGACCGTCAGCGCGGCGACCAAACGGGTCGAGGCGCTCAGCGGCCGGATGCAGGACCAGTTAACCGGCCATTCGGGCGAGGACGACGAAGAGCCTGAGGAACCGGACGACGACGAACCGGAAGAAAGCCCGCCGCCACAACGACGACGCTCGCCGGTGCGACGTAGCAGGAGGTGACCTCGATGGCGACGAAAGCAGTGAAGAAGGCGAGCGCGGCCAAGGGCAAGGCAAAGCAGGCGGCCACCAACGAACTGCTCGCCCAGGCAGTGCAAGGACTGGCGGGCACGGTTGCCAAGCGGGCAGCCACCTCGGCGACGAAGTGGGTGAACAACACCACCGACCGCCTCACCGACTACGCCTCCGGCGACAGCGAAGGCGGCCTGCTGTCCGCGGTCACCGGTGGCGGCGGCTCCGTCAAGGGTGCCGCGGCGACCGGCGCGATCAAATCCGGTTTGTCGGCGGCCGTCGGAAAGGTCAAGGAGGGCATCAAGTCCGCGTTCGGCGGCGGGGGCGGCGGATCGGGCAAGAAGCCGAAGCTGACCAACATCGTCGAGCACATCGATGTCGGCGTCGACATCGGTCTGGCCTACGACCTGTGGACCAGGTTCACGGACTTCCCGGAATTCATGAAGAAAGTGGAGAACGTCGACCAGCCCAGCGACGAGAAAATGACCTGGAAGGCGCAGGTCTTCTGGTCGCACCGCAGCTGGGAGTCGACGATCGTCGAGCAGGTCCCGGAGCAGCGGATCGTGTGGCGGTCCAAGGGCCAGAAGGGCTCGGTGGACGGCGCGGTGACCTTCCACGAACTCGCGCCCGATCTGACCCGGATCGTGCTGGTGCTGGAGTACCGCCCGCAGGGCCTTTTCGAGCGCACCGGCAACCTCTGGCGCGCCCAGGGACGCCGGGTTCGCCTGGAACTCAAGCATTTCCAGCGCCACGCGATGGTTCACGAGCTGCTGCATCCCGATGACGTCGAAGGCTGGCGGGGCGAGATCCACGACACCAAGGTCGTCGACGGCGAAGAACCAGAACCAGAAGAAGAACCCGAAGAAGAACCAGAAGCCAGCGAACCAGAAGAAGCCAACGAAGAGGAGAATTCCGATGACGACAGCCGTACAGCCAGCGGGCGGCGGAGGCGGCGTCGAACGCCCGACCGCAAGCAGTCTGGCTGACGTCCTCGACACGATCCTGGACAAGGGCTTGGTGATCGATGCCTACGTGCGGGTCTCCCTGGTGGGGATCGAGTTGCTGACCATCGACGCTCGCGTCGTGGTCGCCAGCGTGGACACCTATCTGCGGTTCGCCGAGGCGGTGAACCGGCTGGACATCTCCAACACCGGCCAGAAGGGCCTGCCCGATCTGATCGAGGACATGAACGAGGGCGGCGGCAAGGCGCGCACCAAGGGTGCGATCGAGGCCGCGGGCGAGAAGGTACGCGAATTCCTCGGCGAGAGCGACGACGAGGACGAAGAAGAGGAAAAGGAACCCCAGACCACCAACAGCCGACGTCGAAAGGGCCGGTGACATGGCTGAGCAGATCTACGTCTACGGCATCGTGCCCGGGCAGGTGCGCATCGACAAGGGCACGACCGGCGTCGGCGACCCGCCCGCCGACGTGCGGGTGATCGAGCACGGCGACCTCGCCGCACTCGTCAGTCCACTCACGACGGAACGGGCGCTCGGCACGCCGGAGGACTTACAGGCGCACGCCGCCCTGCTCGACTCGGCGGCGGGCGAGATCCCGGTACTGCCGCTGCGGTTCGGCGCGGTGCTGGCCAGCGAGGACGCGGTGCGCGACGAGCTGCTCGCCGCCAACCACGACGAGTTCCGCGCGGCCCTGGACGAACTGGACGGCAAGGCGCAGTACGTGATCAAGGGCCGCTACGAGAGCAGCGCGGTCCTCACCGACATCCTGCGCAACAACGAGCAGGCCGCCCAGTTGCGCGAAGAGATCCAGGGCAAGCCGGAGGAGGCGACCCGCAGCGAACGGATCGCGCTGGGCGAGCTGATCAGCAAGGACATCGCCGCCCGGCGCGACGCCGACACCCAGCGGGTCGTCGACATGCTGACCGAGCGCGGTATCGACGTCTCCGTGCGGCAACCGAGCCACGAGGACGACGCGGTGCACCTGGCCTGTCTGGCCAAGACCGAGCAGCAGGACGAACTGGAGTCGCTGGTCGGCGACCTGGCCGAAGAGTGGTCGAACCGGGTCGAGTTGCGGCTGCTCGGGCCGCTCGCCGCGTACGATTTCGTGATCACCAAGGAGTGAGCGATGGGTGTGTTCTCCTCGATCCTGCTCTGGCCGCTGGCCCCGGTCCGTGGGGTGGTGTCGCTCGGTGAGGTCATCCAGCGCAGGATCGAGGAGGAACTGCGCGATCCCATCCGCGCCCGCAACGACCTGGAGGCCGCCGAACAGGCCTACCGCGAACGTGAGATCTCAGCCGACGAGCTGGCGCGAACCGAGCAGGACGTGCTCGACCGAATGCGTGGGCTCCCTGGCACGGAGAAGGGGTGAGTGCCGTGCCGAGCGAAGAACAGAACGGCAGGCAGAACGGCAGGAGGTCGCGCCGGGCGCCGAAGCTGTCCGCATCGGACGCCGCTGCGGCCGCGACCGAGCAACTGTCCGGCCTGACCTCGAAACAGCCCGACATGGTGACGTCGGTGAAGCCCGACGAGGACGGCTGGCGGGTCGAGCTGGAGATCGTCGAGGACCGCCGCATCCCGTCCTCATCGGACATCCTCGCGTTGTACGAGGTGGAACTGGATGCCTCGGGTGAGCTGCTGTCGTATCGGCGCACGCAGCGCTACGTGCGCGGCCGGGCAGGCGGGGAGGGCCGATGACCAACGGACCGGGCACGGTCGGCGTGGCGTCGTCCAGCGGCATGAGCAGTGGCGGCCAGTCCGCCACGAACCTGGGCGACATCCTGGAACGGGTGCTGGACAAGGGTTTGGTCATCGCCGGCGACATCCAGGTGAACCTGCTGGACATCGAGCTGCTGACGATCAAGCTGCGGCTGGTGATCGCGTCGCTGGAGACCGCGAAAGAGGTCGGCATCGACTGGTGGACCCATGATCCGTGGCTGACCGGCCAGGACCGCGAGCTGAAGCAGGAGAACAAGGAACTACGTTCCCGGCTGGCCGAACTCGAGTCCGGGGCCGACGATGACTGAGCAGACCGGGGTGTGGCTGTATGCCGTGACGCGCGAGCGCGACGGGTGGGATGGCCTGGCCGGGGTCGCGGACGCGGCGGTTCGGCCGATCGCGGGCGCGGGACTGGTCGCACTGGGCAGCACGGTCGATCTCGCCTCCTACGGTGAGGCCGCGCTCAAGCGCAACCTGGAGGATCTCGACTGGCTCGCCGCGACCGCCCGGGCCCACGATCAGGTCGTGCGGGCGGCGGCCCAGCGCGGCGTGACCGTGCCGCTGCGGCTCGCCACCGTGTACCGCAACGACGACCGGGTCCGCGCCATGCTCGACGAGAGCGGGGCCGAATTCGAGGAGACGCTGCACCGGTTCGAGGGCCGCGCCGAATGGGGCGTCAAGGGTTACGTCGAAGCGACACCCCGGCCGACCCTTCCCGCGCCCACCTCCGGCACCGATTACCTGCACCGCCGCCGCGCCCAACTGGCCAAGGGCAACCACGCCGGCCAGGACGCCCTGCGCGTGCACGAAACGCTCAGCTCGCTCGCGGTCGCTGCCCGCAAGCATCCGCTCCAGGATGCGCGTCTGACCGGAATCTCGGCCCAGATGGTCCTGAACAGCACCTACCTGGTCGACGACGAGCGCGTGGCCGAGTTCCACCGGCTGGTGACCGAGCAGGGCAACGCAGGCATCCGCCTGGACCTGACCGGGCCCTGGCCGCCGTACTCGTTCTCCCGCAACGACTTCCGCGAGGCCCTCCAGTGAACGAACCGGCCGAACAGCACATCTCCCTGGTCGACCTGCTCGACCGGTTGCTCGGTGACGGCGTCGTCATCGGCGGCGACCTGGTGCTGTCCATCGACGACATCAACCTGGTGCGCGTGTCCTTGCACGCCATCGTGTCGTCGGTCGGCGCGCTGGAGGCGAGCCATGGCCGCTGAACTGCCCGCGCACCGGATCAACGCCGACCCCGAGTCCGTCGAGCGCGGCCTGGCCACGCTGGTGCTGACCATCGTCGAGCTGCTGCGCCAACTGATGGAGCGGCAGGCACTGCGCCGCGTCGACGACGAGAGCCTGACCGACGAGCAGATCGAACGCCTCGGCACCTCGCTGATGCTGCTCGACGCCCGCATGACCGAGCTGCGCGAGCACTTCGGGCTGGCCCCCGAAGATCTCAACATCGACCTCGGTCCACTCGGCACTCTGCTCCCGCGTGATTAGGGTTACGGTGCGCGGGTGGCGGTCATCGACTGGTTGCTCGATTCGGATCCGGCACTGCGCTGGCAGGTGCTGCGCGACCTGACCGGCGCGACGCCGGCTGAGGTCGCGGCCGAACGCGCGCGGGTCGCCATCGAGGGGTGGGGCGCGCGGCTGCTCGCGGCCCGCGACGCGGACGGGCAATGGGCCGGCGGCGCGTGTTTTCCCTCGGATTTCCGGGGCGATTTCTCGGCCGGTCAACCGTGGACGTCGACCTTGCCCGCCCTGTCCCTGCTGCGCGATCTCGGCGTCGATCCGGCAGCAGGCGAAGTGCGCGAGGCCGTGCGGCTGGTGCGGGACAACTGCCGGTGGGAGCACGCGGGGCAGCGGTTCTTCGGCGGCGAGGTCGAACCGTGCATCAACGGGCGGACCGTCGCGATCGGCGCCTATTTCGGACTGGACGTGACCGGCATCGTCGAGCGGTTGATCGGCGAGCAGCTGGCCGATGGCGGATGGAACTGCTCGGCGGAGAACGGTTCGGTGCGGTCCTCGTTTCATTCGACCATCTGCGTACTTGAGGGGTTGCTGGCCTACGAGCAGGCCACCGGCCGCACCGAGAAGGCGCGCCAGCGAGGCGAGGAGTACCTGCTGAGCCGGGCGCTCATGCGGCGGTTGAGCACCGGCGAGATCGTCGATCCGGACTGGCTGCGTTTCTCGTTTCCGGCCTGGTGGCACTACGACGTGTTGCGCGCGCTGGACTACTTCCGCGTCGCGACGGCCACGCCCGATCCCCGGCTGGACGAGGCGATCGAACTGGTGCGGTCCAAGCGGCAGCCGGAGGGCACCTGGTTGCTGGAGAACACTCATCCCGGCGCCGTGCACTTCGTCATGGAGGACGGCGACGGCACACCGAGCCGGTGGAACACGTTGCGGGCGTTGCGCGTGCTCGATTGGTCGATACGCTCCGAGGCGTGAAACTCAAGGCGGCGCCCGGGTCGGTGCTGCGCGACAAGAACGTCGTGCCGACCGCTGCCTTGGTGATCGGCGCGGCGGTCGCGTTCGGCGTGCTGGCCCGGGTGATCGTTGGGGTGATCACGAGTTCGTCCGACACCGGAACGCGGGTCGCGGGCGGGGTGCTGGGCAGCCTGATCGGCGTGCCGCTGGGGTCGGTGTTCGCGGTGTTCTGCGCGGTGCAGATCCGCCTGCAGGTGCGGCAGTTGGGGGCGCTGGCCGCTGGTCATCCGAAGTCGGCCAAGCGGGCCTGGTGGGCGCTCGGGTCGTTCGCGGCGCTGCTGGCGGTGTGCGGGCTCGTCGCGGCCGGGGCGCGCGGCACCGGGTTGGGGGCGACGGCCTGGTTGTCGACCCGGTTGCTGATCTCGGTGCTGATCGGCGGCGGCACCGTGTTCCTGGCCTGCTGGCCCTACGCCGTCAACCCGGCCGCTCGCCGGCGCTGGCCCTACCTGATCTTGGCGGGTTGGACGACGGTGGGGGCATTTCTGCTCTCGACGAGCGACAGCAGCCTCGGCGTCGGCCTGCTCCTCGTGTTCGGGCTGGTGCTGGCCGCGTTCTTCAAGCGCAACGCCGAACTGTTCCGGCGCGACCGGACCGTCTACATCGGTGGCCAGCTCGCCGTGATCTACCTGACCGCCACTGGTCTGCTCTGGCTCGACCTGACGACCAACCCTGGCTCGGCGAGCACCGTCGCCCGGTATGCCGGTGAAGCCGCGATCGCGGCCGTGCTCGGCTCGGTCATCGCGCCGATGATCTGGCGCCGTACCCGCGAGTCCCGGCCGTTCGTGCGGCGTTTCAGCACGGCCGCGACCGCGCTGGTGCTCGCCTACCTGGTGTTTCTGGTGCTGGACGACCAACTGCTCGGCGGGCCGCTGGTGGCGCCGCTGTTCCCGGTGATGATCTGGCTCGGCATCCGGCTGTGGCGCACGATGGGCGCCAGCCGCCGCGTCGCCGTGAAAGCCGGGGCGGACGTGATGTTCGCGCTGGTCATCGGGTCGGTGCTGGTGTTGTCGCTGATCTGGCTGGCCAACCTGCTGGCGATGCCGCCTGCCGAGGCGCAGCTGGTGAAGGACGTGGCGTCGCACCTGCACGGTGCGATCGACCTGTCGCCGTGGATCTGGTTCGGCATCTACGCGGTGCTCGCCGCCGCGCAACTGCTCAGCGCGCTCGGTCCGGAGAAGTACCAGGCCGTCTCGCGCAGGCTGGCGGCGCTGCGGGTGGTGCCCTCGGTCAACGTGATCCACCGGACCATGACCACCGGCGCGATCGCGCTGCTGGTGGTCGCGCTGCTCGGGCTGGCCGTGCCGCCGACGACCGGGCCGATCCTGCGCGAGCGGTTACAGGCCACCTACACGGTCGCGGCCCAGGAGGAACTCAAGGACGACGAGCAGATCGCCGTGTATCAGGCGATCTCCACCCAGCTGGGCCAGTCGCGGCCGCAGCTGACGAACCTGGCGAACCTGGTCATCGACGTGCACCGCGCGAGCGGCGGCCGGTCGGCCGAGGACGATCTCGCGCACCGGCTCGGCCTGTTGCAAGGGAATCTGATCGCGCTGGGGCAGCCGCGCGCCGTGCCAACGGCCCCGTCGAACCCGCCCGACCTGACCGCTCCGCTGCGCGACGCTGAAGACCTCGAACACCGCGTCGACGAGCAGCAGGACATCGACACGCTCAAGAAGGCCCGCGACAAACAGGTCGAGACCGCCGCCGATCTGGCCGCCAACACGGTCAGCAGCCTGCTGGACCTGATCAGCATCGGGCATGCCGAAGCGCTGAGCATCGTGCACGAGTACATCAACGCGCTGGCCGAATCGCCGCTCGGTGAGATCTTCCTCGACTGGACCAAGCGCGCGCTGGCCAGAGTCCAGCCGGACAAGCCACCGGCAGCGGCCGAGGTGGTCGAACCCGATCCGCACAGCCTGGCCGGCATGGTCACGTTCGCGCCGGTACCGCAGGATCCGGCGGCGGCGATGGTGACCGCGGTCGACGCGGAACAGCAGGCGATCAAGGCGGAACAGCTCGGGCCGACCTGCCCGGGTTGTGGTCCGGGGCTGGAAGAGCCCGAGCACGACGAGCCGCTACCGGAGATCCACGGCCGTTAACCGCGTTGCTTGGCCACCGCTTCGCGGACCGCGGGCGCGATCTCGCTGCCCCACCGGCCGATCGAGGTGAGGTCCGGGATTCCCCAGGTCGGCGAGAACAGCGTGAAGCCGGAAGCGCCGTGGTCGAGGACGGCGCCGGTCAGCTCCTCGATCCACTGCTCGACCGAGCCGCCGATCCAGCGACCGTCCTGATCGCGGGTCGCGGGCAGCGGGTTGTCGCTGATCTGGCCGGGAAAGTTGAAGATCGTGCGGATGTCGCCGGGTTCGCGACCGACCGAGGCGGCCGCCTCGTCGATGATCGTCCGCCCGTCGCGGTACCGCTCGCTGAGCCAGTCGGCGGCGTGGCCGGGAATCCAGCCGTCGGCGAGGCGACCGGTGGCGGCCAGCGACTTCCGCCCGACCGAACCGGTCCACACCGGCGGCGCGGCGATCGGCGCGGGCGCGATGTCGCGCACCGAATAGTGCTTGCCCTCGTGGGTGATCGCCGGCCCGCCACCGGAGAGCTTCTTGATCAGCACGATGGCCTCCTCGAACGCGTCGACGGCCTCGCCAGGAGACAGTGGCGCGACACCGAGATCGGCGATGCGATCCCACCGTCCACCCGCGCCCATGCCGAGCACGATCCGGTCGCCGGACAGGGCGGCGAGCGAGGTGACGGTCCTGGCCAGCATGGCGGCCGGGCGGGTCGGCAGGTTGCTGACATTCGCGAAACCGGCCAGCCGCTCGGTTCGGCCCAGCACGAAGGCGATGGTGGCGTAGGCATCGAGCCGATCGCCGAGGTACGGGTGGTCGGGGACCGAGAAGATGTCCAGGCCGTCCCGATCGGCCTGGGCGGCGATCCGCAGCAGGTCCGCACCGCCGTCGACGACGCTGTCCCCGCTGAACCCGAAAACAATATCCGCTACTGACACGGTACTCCCCCAAGACGTGATTACCAGTTCGTACTACGAACCATATTAGTTCGTGTCACGAACTGCAACCCGTCAGGCTTCGCGGGTTTCCATGAACACCAACGGCACCTCGTTGGCCAGCACGATCCGGCCGAGCAGGCCGGCCAGCCGGTCCCGTTCCGCGCTGCTCAGCCCGGCCGCCAGCTTCTCGATCCGCACGCAGGTCTCGGCGTAGAACTCCTCGGCCAGCCGCCTGCCGCGCGGGGTGAGCACGATCCGCACCGCGCGCGCGTCCGTAGCGTCCGATTCGCGCCGGACCAGCCCGTTGCGCTCGGTGCGGTCGACGAGGCCGGTCAGGCTCGACTTGGCCAGGCCGAGCACCGAGCCCAACTCGCTCATGCCGTACGGCTTGGCCATCAGCACGCACAGCAGCTGCCCCTGCTGCGGGGTCAGACCGTGCTCGCGCCCCGACTCGGTGTACACCGCGTTCACCAGGAACGAGGACCGCACCAGCGCGGCCACCACTCCGATCTCGCCATCACCCTGCTTCGCCACCCCACCAGATTAACGAATTTGAATGTGAACAGCCTGTCCACTCTGTCAACTAGGACCGGGCGGGCCCGCCTGTTATTACCAATGCGAGGTATCCCGTAAATACTTCGGCAAGGGAGAAATCGTGAGACGTCTGCTCATCGCCCTGGTCGCCATGGCCACGTTAGCCGGCGTCAGCGCCGTGTTACCGGCCGCAGCGGCGCCGACGCAAACCAAACCGGTGCAGACCAAGCGCGCCTGCACCACCCCACCGCATCCGGATGGACCAGTGTGTTACACGCTGATCCGCACCGACATCACCCCGTTGCGCGCCAACGCCTTGCGGGCGAACCAAACGCCATCCGGTTATGGGCCCTCCGATCTGCGCAGCGCGTACAACCTGCCATCGACGAGTGCCGGCGCCGGGCAGACCGTCGCCGTCATGGAACTGGCCGACGATCCGAACCTCGAGTCCGATCTGGCCACCTACCGCGCCCAGTACGGCCTGCCCGCCTGCACGACGGCGAACGGCTGTTTCCGCAAGGTCAACCAGAACGGCCAGCAGGGCAACTACCCGCCCGGCGACACCGGCTGGGGCACCGAGGCATCGCTGGACGTCGACATGGTCTCGGCGATCTGCCCGAACTGCGGCATCGTGGTGGTCGAGGCGGGCGACCTGAACGCGGCGCAGAACACCGCGGTTTCCCTTGGCGCGCACTACTTGTCCAACAGCTGGGGCACCGGCGACGGCTCGGGTGACGCGGGCGCCGACGCCGACTACAACCACGCTGGTGTCGTGGACGTGGCCAGTTCCGGTGACGGCGGCTTCGGCGTGAGCTTCCCGGCGACGTCCCGCTACGTGGTCGCGGCCGGTGGCACGTCGCTCAACCGGGACTCCTCCGCGCGCGGCTGGTCCGAGACGGCCTGGTCCGGTTCGGGCGCCGGCTGCTCGTCGTGGGAGTCGAAACCGTCCTGGCAAACCGATTCCGGCTGCGGCAACCGCACCGTCGCCGATGTTTCCGCGGTCGCCGATCCCGGCACCGGGGTCGCCGTCTACGACACCTACGGCCAGGGCGGCTGGTTCGTGGTCGGCGGCACGAGTGCCTCCTCCCCGATCATCGCCTCCACCTACGCGCTCGCCGCGAACCCGCCGAGCAGCGGCGCCGCCAGCACCCTCTACGCGCACCCGGGCAACCTCAACGACGTCACGTCCGGCTCGGACGGCAGTTGCAGCCCGTCCTACCTGTGCAACGCGGGCGGCGGTTACGACGGCCCGACCGGTCTCGGCACGCCCAACGGGCTCGGCGCGTTCGGCGGCGCTTCGTCCGGTGGATCGACCGGTCCGATCACCGGCTTCTCCGGACTGTGCGTCGACGATCGCAGCAGCAACACCACCAACTTCAACCCGATCCAGATCTGGGGCTGCAACGGCAGCGGCGCGCAGCAGTGGACCGTGGTCGCGGCCGGCAGCACGTTGCAGGTGCTGGGCAAGTGCCTGGACATCAACAGCGGCGGCACCGCCGACGGCACCACGGTCGATCTCTACGACTGCAACGGCACCGGTTGACAGGTGTTCGAACCGCAGTCCAACGGATCGCTGTACAACCCGCAGTCCGGCAAGTGCCTGGACGATCCGAACTCGTCCACGACCGAGGGCACCCAGTTGCAGATCTACGACTGCAACGGCACCAATGCCCAGCAGTGGCACCTGCCTTGACGGATCCCGCCGCTACCGGGTAAGAAATATGAACTAGTAGCGGTAGTGAATCGGGGAGGTCGCGTGACTGAGTTGCTCGGACCGGCAGCGGATCTGGCAGGTACGGCGGCGCAGCTACGCGACCTCGCCGCGGGTTTCGCCACGCAGCACGAGCAGGACAACCGGCTCGCACCCGAAGTGCTGGACCGGCTGCGCGCGGCGGGCCTGATGCGCGCGGGCGTACCCGCGAGCATCGGCGGCGGCGAGGCCCCTCCGGCCGCCGCGCTGGGGGCCGCGGAGACGATTTCCGCTGGTGACGCGGCCACCGGCTGGTGCGTGTCGATCGCGATGACCTGTGGCCTGCTGGGCGGCTACCTGACCGGTGAAGGGGCCGCCGAGACGTTCGGCGATCCGGGTTCGATCGCGGCGGGCGTGTGGGCGCCGAGGGCGAAGGCCCGCAGGGTCGACGGCGGGCTGGTGGTGTCCGGGCGCTGGGCGTTCGCCAGCGGGGTCACCCACGCGGACTACTTCTTCGGCGGCTGCCTGCTCGACGAAGGCAACGGCCCGGTCATGCGGATCGTCGGCATGCCCACCTCCGAGGTGCGGATCCTGGACACCTGGCACACCAACGGCCTGCGCGGCACCGGCAGCCAGGACGTAGTCGCCGACGAGGTGTACGTGCCGGAGCGCCGGATCACCTCGCTGGAGACCGAACCGCTGGACACGCCGCTCTACCGCTTCCCGATCTTCGGCTACTTCGCGCTGTGCATCGCCGCGGTCGGGCTCGGCAACGCCCGCGCCGCCATCAACGACCTGCAGGAACTCGCCGGGCACAAGAAGACCTTCGGCGCCCGGCGCACGCTGGCCGAGAAGTCCTCGACGCAGGCGACCCTCGCGCAGGCCGAGGCCTCGTTGCGGGCGGCACGGTCGTTGTTCTACTCGGCCATCGACGACGCGTGGCAGGCCGCGCTGACCGGCTCGGTCGACGTCGAACTGCGGGCCGGGCTGCGGCTGGCCGCCACGCACGCGGCCCGTACCGGCGCGGACGTGGCCCGCGCCATGTACGACCTCGGCGGCGGGACCGCGATCTACGACGAGTCGCCGCTGCAACGGCGCTTCCGCGACGCCAGCACGATCACCGCGCACATCCAGGTCAGCCAGAGCACCTGGGAGACCACCGGCAAACTGCTGCTCGGCGTGCCGGCCGACATCGCCCAGCTGTGATGGACCTCAAACACGGCACCGAGGACTCGGCCACCCGAGCGCTGAACCTGGTCAGCGAGCGCTGGACCATGCTGATCCTGCGCGCCGCGTTCTTCGGCGTGCGCCGCTACGCCCAGTTCGCCCAGGAACTCGGCATCCCCCGGCCCACCTTGTCCGACCGGCTCGCCAAACTGGTCGGCGCGGGCCTGCTGAGCAGGGAGAAGTACGCGGGCGGCCCGATCCGCGCCGACTACGAGTACCGGCTCACCCAGGCCGGGCGCGACCTGCTCCCGGCGATCGTGGTGCTGATGGAGTGGGGCGAGAAGTATCTCGGCGAAGGGTCAGCCGCGACCTGGACGCACGAGACCTGCGGCGCTCCCAGCCACCCGGTGCTGACCTGCGACCACTGCGGCCTGCCGGTCACCGCGCAGAACGTGCACCTGAACGGGGCCGATTAGCGCTATAGTCCTTCCATGACCTTTGTCGCGTGCCTTGGCTGGTGGCGTCCCGCATAGGGACGGCCCCGACGCACGCGCGCGCCGTCCAACTGGACGGCCGCTGATCGTTCTCCCCTGATCGTGGAGAGGCGAGATCCGTCCAGACGGACCCCTCGAAACCTCAATCCACCAGGGAGAAATCATGAACACCGCGACTCTCGAAGCCCGCATCAGCGCCTGTCCGGAAAGCTTCCGGGTGCTCACCGGCGACCGGCCGACCGGCCCCCTGCACCTCGGCCACTACTTCGGCACCCTGCAGAACCGGGTTCGCTTGCAGGAACAGGGCGTCGACCTGTTCGTGCTGATCGCGGACTACCAGGTGCTGACCGACCGGGACGTGGCCGAACGGCTCACCGAAACGGTCGAAGGGCTGGTGCTGGACTATCTCGCGGTCGGCATCGATCCCGACCAGGCCACGATTTTCACGCACAGCGCGGTGCCCGCGCTCAACCAGTTGCTGTTGCCGTTCCTGAGCCTGGTGAGCGTGCCGGAGCTGAACCGCAACCCCACCGTCAAGGAGGAGATCGCCCATTCGCGCCAGTCCTCGGTGAGCGGCCTGATGTTCACCTACCCGGTCCACCAGGCGGCGGACATCCTGTTCTGCAAGGGAAATCTCGTTCCGGTCGGCCGCGACCAGTTGCCGCACGTGGAAATCACCCGGTTGATCGCGCGCCGTTTCGCCGAGCGCTACGCGCCGGTTTTCCCCGAGCCGGAAGCGCTGCTCTCGGCCGCGCCGGTGCTGCTGGGAACAGACGGATCGAAAATGAGCAAGAGCAGAGGCAACGCGATCGGAATTTCCGCGACCGAGGACGAGACCGCGCGCCTGCTCAAGGGCGCCCGCACCGACGCGAACCGCACCATCACCTACGACCCGGAAAACCGGCCGGAGGTCTCCAGTCTGGTGCTGCTGGCCGCGTTGTGCCAGGACCGCGACCCGCACCAGATCGCGGCAGAGATCGGTTCGGGTGGCGGAGCGGCGCTGAAACGGGTCGTCACCGATGCGGTCAACGATTTCCTGGCGCCGATTCGCGCCCGCCGCGCCGCCTATGCCGCCGATCTCGGCTACGTGCGCTCGATCATCCGCGACGGCAACAAGCGGGCCAACGCCATCGCCGATCAGACCCTGGTCGAGGTCAGGGAGGCGATGGGCATGCGCTACTGAGAATAGGTACCGGCGAAAAAGTCAACGCTTTCTTTTTCGGTGCGAGTGCTGGTAAACCTGGATTCATGGCTCTCGCCGAATTTCATGTTGATGACCGCTGTACCAACTGCGATGCCGCGCGCCAGTTCGCGCCCGGGCTGATCGAGGAGGTGGCCGGAAAGTCCGAGGTCGTGCGCCAGCCGGGCACCGATGCCGAACTGACCATGCTGCGCACGGCCGCGTTCGCCTGCCCGACCCGCTCGATCCGGCCCTCGGCCGGCCGCATCGATCCGGTATTCGACCCGTTCCCGCTGGAACTCGACGACGATCTGTTCCACTGTGGACACAATTCGCCGCGTACCGCTGCCGCGAATGCTTTCCTGCTGCGCCGCCCGACCGGCAACCTGATGATCGACACACCGCGCTTCAGCGCGACGCTCGCCGACCGCTACGAGCGGCTCGGCCCGGTGACCGATGTGCTGCTCACGCACCGCGATCATGTCGCGCACGCCCGCGAGTACGCGGACCGCTTCGGAGCGCGCACGTGGATCCACGAAGGCGATCTCAACGCCCTGCCCGATGCCGACGTGGTCATTCGCGGCCTCGACCCGGTCGAGGTCGCGCCCGGTGTCATCGCTCATCCGCTGCCTGGACACACCGAGGGCAGCGTCCTCTATCTCGCCGACGACCGCTACTGCTTCACCGGCGACTCGTTCTTCTGGTCGCGCACGTGCGGTGATCTGGACGTGGTGGACAGCGTCACCTGGTATTCGATCCGTGAGCTGGCCGCGTCGCTGGCCCGCACGGCGCCGAAGATCCGGTTCGAGTGGGTGCTGGCCGGGCATGGCGACCGGATGCGCAGGCCCGCTGACGAAATGGCGACGCGGCTGGCCGGTCTGGTCGGGCGGACCGCGGCCATGTCGCCGCGTCCGGTCGATTTCGCGGCCATTCGCTGGTAAGCGCGTTACAGGGTGTCGTTCTCCTGGTAGACCAGGATCGCGAGCTGGGTGCGGTTGTCCAGGCCGAGTTTCGCGGTGGCGTGGCGGACGTGCACTTTGACGGTGGCCTCGGACAACAGCAGGCGCGCGGCGATCTCGGCGTTGCCGGCGCCGGTGGCGACCAGCCGCACCACCTCGCGTTCGCGGTCGGTGAGCACGTCGAGCTTGTTCGACGTGCGCACCTTGCCCGCGCCGCTGGCGAACCGGGTGACCATGCGCCGGATCACCGAGGGCGCCAGCACCGCGTTGCCGTTGGCCACCACTTCGACGCCGCTGACCAGGTCACGAGGCGGCGTGTCCTTGAGCAGGAAACCGGCCGCGCCTGCGGCCAGCGCCTCGTAGACGTACTCGTCGAGGTCGAACGTGGTCAGCAGCAGCACCGGCGGCGGCTCGGGCAGCGCGCGCACCTCGCGGGTGACCGCGAGACCGTCGACCGTCGGCATCCGGATGTCGGTGACCACCACATCGGGCCGGTGCTCGCGCACCAGCTCGACTGCGCCGACCCCGTCGGCCCGGTCGGCGACCACGTCGATACGGCCGCTGCTCTCCAGGATCATCTTGATGCTGATCCGGACGAGTTCCTCGTCTTCCAGCAGCAGCACGCGGACCGGCTGGTTCACCGGCTCTCCTTCGGAAATCCAGCGGCCACCAGGAAACCGCCCTCCGGGGTCGGACCGACCGACAGCGTGCCGCCGGAGAGCAGGACCCGCTCGCGCATGCCGAGCAGGCCGAACCCGGAACGCGGCGGCGGCGCCCCGCGCAGCGCCTCCGGCACGCCGCCGGTGTTGCTCACCCGCACATCCACCTCGTCTGTATTGTCCACAAGCGACACTCGAACTTCCGCGCCGGGCGCGTGCTTGGCCGTGTTGACCAAGGACTCACGCACCAACCAGTAAATGGCACGCGCCGTGCCACCCGGCAACTCAGGCGTTTCCTCGGGCAGGTCGGCGCTGACCCGCTGACCGTCCCGCACCGCCTGTTCGACCAGTTCGCGCACGGCTTGCAGGGTCGGCTGCGGGCGCAGCGGGACCAGGTCGGGGTCGTCAGCGGCATCGCCTTGGCGCAGCACGCTCATCAGCTCGCGCATCTCGGTCATCGCGGTCGCGCTGTTGCTCCTGATGTGCTCGGCGAACTCGGCGAGTTCACCGGTCGCGGCCACGGTCATCGCGCCAGCGTGCACGTTGATCAGGCTGATCCGGTGCGCGACAACGTCATGCAGCTCCCGCGCGATGCGGGTGCGTTCCTCGGTGACCGCGTTCCTGGCGCGCAGGTCCCGTTCCAGTTCGGCCTGGCTCGCGCGTTCGCGCAGGCCCGCGATGAGTTCCCGGCGCTGCCAGCGCCACACCCCGATCAACGTCGGGAAGCCGACCAGGACGATCCCGATCAGCAGGAACCCGGCGATGCTGAACACGTCGTGCGGCAGCAGGCTCAGCGACACCAGGTTCGGGGACCACGGCACCAGCGAAACGAAGGCGGCGGTGCCGGCGAACCACCACATCGAGCGCTTGTTGCCCAGCTGGTTGGCCATCGAGTAGCTGGCGAACATCAGCGAGAAGTTCGCCCCGACCAGCACGAACCCGAGCATGTCGAGCACCAGCACCGCGCGCGGGAATTGCCGGCGCACCAGCAGGATCGCGGCGGCGGCAACGGCGATGACCACCGAGTAGCCGCCCCACGGCAGCACACCGAAGGAGTCGTTGTGCGCGTCCTGCGGCGCGGCCGCGATGAACAGCCCCGCGAACACGACGTCCCTGATGCGGATCCCTTTCGGACTCCGCACCCAGGACCACACCCGGCTCAGCACGGCAGCCACCCTATGGCACCAGTTCCCGGTCGGCCGCTCAGGCGTCACGTCGCCGCAGGCTCAGCCAGCTCGCCGCGAGCAGCACGGCCACCACGATCAGCAACGGCAACGGCTGCGCCCAGCGCCCGGCACCGGTCGAGGTCAGGAATACCTCTGCGGACCAGAAGGGCAGGATCGACGCGGGCACCTTGGCCTGTTCGAGTCCGATTTCGATGATCGTCGGGAACACCACCATGACGATCAGCGCGATCGTCCCATTGCGACTGAGCGCGGCCACGCCCAGCCCGGCCAGGCTGCACAGGACGCCGAACAGGACGGCGCCGAGCAGCACCCGGCCGACGAGCCCGGCATCGGCCGGTCCGCCGTCGCCGAGGGTTTCGGCGAG
This sequence comes from Pseudonocardiaceae bacterium, assembly GCA_035248365.1. GTDB lineage: Bacteria > Actinomycetota > Actinomycetes > Mycobacteriales > Pseudonocardiaceae > CAJCJE01. Next base: position 91,114 of record DATFHN010000147.1, read on the forward strand.
CAGAGTGACCGCGACCAGTGCGGCCCCCGATGCCGCACCGGCCGCGGCCGCCACGACGGCCTTGGCACCGAGGATCCGGCCAGGAGTCCGCAGTGTCAGCGTCGTGGGGATGATGGTGCGGTAGCGGTACTCGTGCCCGAACGCGTTGACCGCGACGGCGATGCACGGCAGCACGGCCAGCACCAGGAACAGGCCGAGAAACGATTGACCGAACCGCGCGTCGGTGGTCATGTCGTGGTGGCCGGCCCAGATCAGCGCGATCAGGAACTGCATGGCCAGACCGGCGAACAGCAGGATCCAGGTCGAGCGCAGCGACCGGAACCGGATAATTTCGTAGCGGAGCGCGTCGAGCACGGTCAGGCCCTTTCGGCGGAAGACTGGCCGCGGTACTGGGTGTCGGCGGCGGTTGCGGTGAAGAACGCCTCTTCGAGGCTGCTGTGCCGCACGGTCAGTTCGCGCAACACGATCCTCGCGTCCATGGCGAGGTTGGCGATGATGTCGGTGTCGCCGGTGGCGACGACCAGCGAGCCGTCCGGCTGCTGGGCGAAGGCGAGCCCGGCCCGGTGCAGCACCGCGGCCAGTTCCTGTGGCCGATCGGTGCGGACCAGCACTTCCGGCCGCGAGTTGCGCGCGACGAACCGCTGGGTCGGTTCGGCCGCGACCAGCCTGCCGCGCCCGATCACCACCAGCGCGTCGGCCAGCACGGCCATTTCGTTGAGCAGGTGCGAGGACACGAAGATCGTCCGGCCTTCCGAGGCCAGCGACTTGAGCAGGTCACGCAGCCAGCGCACGCCTTCCGGGTCGAGGCCGTTGGCGGGCTCGTCGAGCATGATCGTGCCCGGATTGCCGAGCAGCGCGGCGGCCAGACCGAGCCGCTGTGCCATGCCCAGGCTGAACCCGCCCGCGCGGCGCCTGCCCGCGTCGCCGAGCCCGACCATGTCCAGCAGGTCGTCGGCTCGTTTGGCGGGCAGGCCCGCACCCGCCGCGATCATGCGCAGGTGCGCCCGCGCGGTGCGGCCCGGATGGGTCGCCTTGGCCTCCAGCAACACGCCGACCGTGCGCGCAGGGTGGGCCAGTTCGCCGTAACTGTGTCCGTCGAACTCGGTGCGGCCCGCGCCGTGGTCGAGGCCGAGCATCAGCCGCATGGTCGTCGACTTTCCCGCGCCGTTGGGCCCGAGAAACCCGGTGACCACTCCCGGTCGCACGGTGAAGGACAGCTCGTCCACCGCGCGCACCTGGCCGTAGCGCTTGGTCAGTCCGCACGCGACGATCATGGGTTCCTCACTCGTCTTCCGGTGTGGCTCGTTGTGCCGAGCACACTGCCGGGCGAGCACCTGCCCGGTCGTCAGCACACGGTCGGACGCGCTGCTAATACGAAAGACGTAGGCCGGTCATTCCGTGGGTGCTTGCCGATCAGGAAAGCGAAGGGCGCCTGAGCCCGAACAGGATGAACAGCGGCTCGGTCCGCAGGAACTCGTAGTCGTCCCGGTCCAGCTCGGCGAGTTCCGGGCTCGGCTCCGGTTCGCTGATCTCCTCGACCGCGAAACCGCTGACCGAGAACGCGGCCAGCATCGCGCGCAGCGGACGGTGCCAGAACCGCATCCGCATGTTCTCGCCGGTGTGCGCCCAGTTCTCGGTCCAGCGGTAAGTGCCGAAGTAGTCACGGGTGCCGGTGGACCGCATGTCGGCGAACGGATGATGGGTGGACATCACCACCCGGCCGCCGGGCGCGAGCACGCGGTGGAATTCACGCAGCGTCGCCACCCAGTCTTCGAGGTAGTGCAGGACGAGCGAGCAGGTGATCAGATCGAAGGAGCCGTCGGCGAAGTCGAGCGGCTGGGCCAGATCGGCCTGGCGCAGCGGCACGTCCGGGCCGAGCCGGTCCCGGGCGATCTCCAGCAGGCCTGCGCTCAGATCGATCCCGGTCAGCGTTGCGCCGCGGCCGATCAGCTGCTCGGCCTGCAAACCCGGACCGCAGCCGGCGTCGAGCACGCGCAAGCCGCGCACGTCGCCGGCCAGGTCGAGAGCCGCGGGCCGCTCGTAGTGGGCGTTGAACGAGTTCGTCGCGATGGTGCGGGTGTAGGCCCGCGCGAAGCCGTCGTAGTCGTTGTACGTATCCATACTCAAAGCGGCCTAGTTTCCCCGGAATGTCGCCCGGTACGCGGTCGGTGACACGCCCAGCGTCTCCTGGAAGTGCAGGCGCAGTGAGCCACCGGTGCCGAACCCGGCCCGCTCCGCCACCTGGTCGACGGCCAGATCGGTGCTCTCCAGCAGCGAACGGGCGTGGCCGAGCCGTTGCTGGTTGAGCCACTGCACCGGCGAGATCCCGGTCTCGTCGCGGAAGCGGCGGGTGAACGTGCGCTTGCTCATGGCCGCACGCCGGGCCAGGTCATCCAGGCTGACCTGCTGGTCCAGGTTGTCGAGCAGCCAGCTCCGCACGACCGCCGTTGACGCCTCGTCGCAGGGCGGCACCGGCCGCTCGATGAACTGCGCCTGACCGCCCTCACGGTGCGGCGGAACCACGCTGCCCCGCGCGACCTCGGCGGCGACCGCCGCGCCGTGATCGCGCCGGATCAGGTGCAGGCACAGGTCGATGCCCGCGGCCTCGCCTGCCGAGGTGAGGATGTCGCCGTCGTCGGTATAGAGCACGTCCGGGTCCAGCCTGACCTGCGGAAACGCGGCGCGGAAGGCAGCGGCGGCCTTCCAGTGCGTGGTGGCGGGCCGGCCGTCGAGCAGCCCGGCGGCGGCCAGCACGAACGCGCCCGTGCACACCGAGGCGATCCGGGTGCCGGGCCGGATCAGCGCGAGCGCGTCGGCGACCGGGCCGGTCAGCGGCCCGGTGATCAGGTCGTCGTCGGGGTCGTGCGCGGCGGGCAGTAGCACGGTGTCGGCGGTGGCCAGGGCTTCGGGGCCGTGTTCGACCAGGATCTTGAAGTCCGCGTCGACTCGCACCGGTCCGGGTTCCAGTGCGCAGGTGAGCACCTCGTACCGGTCACCGGCCGCGCCGAACAGCTCGTGGATCAGCCCCAGTTCCATCGGCAGGACGCCGGGGCGGGCCAGGATCACCACTCGATGGGTCATGGCCCGATTCTCGCATATGTTGACTTCGAGCCAGCGGCGCGGGGCCGATCGGATCGGCATCGTGGTGGTCATGAACGTGTTGTGGGTACTGGCCCATCCGGAAGAGCGGTCGCTGAACTCGGCGCTGCACCGCGACGGCATCGCCGCGCTGACCGAGGCCGGTCACCAGGTCGAGGTGTCCGACCTCTATGCGATGAAATGGAATCCGGTCGTCGACCGGGACGACTACGCGATGGGTGACGAGCGGCTGCACGTCAGCAAGGCGTCGCAACACGCGCTGGAGACCGGCACGCTGAGCCCGGAAGTGCGTGCCGAGCAGGCCAAACTCGACCGGGCCGACCTGCTGGTCACGCAGTTTCCACTGTGGTGGTTCGGCGTGCCCGCGATCCTGAAGGGCTGGATCGACCGGGTGTTCGTGCGCGGCTACGCCTACAGCATCCCGGACCCGCAGCGGCCCGGCCGGACGAAGCGATACGGCACCGGCGGCCTGGCCGGCAAGCGCGCCCTGGCGATCGTGACCGTCGGCGGGGCCGAGGAGGGTTACGGTCCGCGCGGCATCGACGGCGAGCTGGCGCAGGTGCTGTTCCCGTTGCTGCACGGCACTTTCTTCTACACCGGCATGTCACCGATGCCGCCGATCGGCATCCACAGCGCCAACCATCTGTCCACTGAGGACTACAAGGCGGTCCGCGTCGAGCTTCGCGCTCGCCTGGCCACCGTGGAAACCGATCCGCCGATCCCCTACCGCACCCAGAACGGCGGCGACTACGACGATGCCATGATCCTGCGCCCGGACCTGGCCGCCGACCGGACCGGCCTCGGCGTCCATCTCACCATGTGACCGCGCTGGCCACGGATCGGCGACTCGGGGAGGATTTCGGCCGCAGGGGGGTGCGATGACACTGCTTGACGGCGCCGAACCGGTCGCGGGCGGCCTGGAGTTCACGGTGTTCCGCTCGGCGGGCACCGCGTTGCGGGTGCCGAAGGAACCGGTCTATCGCACGCCCGGCGAGGTGCCGGTGCCCGCGATCCGCTTACAGGAGCAGGAACTGGCGATCTACCGGCTGCTCAGCGAAGCCGGGTTGCCGGTGCCGCGGCCGGACCGGTTGATCGAGGACGCGGAATCGGGCCTGCCGATCCTCGTGTCGGAATTCGTCGCCGCGGACGGCGCGCCACCGCGTGCCGCGCAGATCGGGCGATTTCTGGCCAAGCTGCACGACGTGCCGGTCGGCCCGCTGGACCTGGTGACGCACGAACATCGCGGCGGCGTCGACGGCCTGGCCGCACGGTTGCGGCGGCGGTGGGATCCGTTGCGCGAGCGCGTGCCGGGCCTGCCGGAGCTTCCGCCGCTCGATCCGCTGGTCGCCGAGTTGCGGGCCGGGCCGACGTCGCTGCTGCATATGGACGTGCGTGCGGACAACCTGCTCGCGCTCGACGGCGAGCTGCGCGCGGTGGTCGACTGGTCGAGCGCGATGATCGCGCATCCGGCCGTCGAGATCGGGCGACTGCGTGAGTACGCGCAACTGGCCGAGAACGGGATCGACATCGCGGCCGTCGTCGCCGAATACCAACGCCATCGCCCGCTGCCGAAGGTCGATCCCCTGGCCGAGGCGATGGCGCGGCTGGACGCGGTGAGCATGCTCGCGCTGGTTTTCCTGAGTTATGGGCCTGATCCGGCGCGGGCCGCGTGGGCGATCGGGCGGGTTCGCGAACTGATCGATCGCATCGGGAGGGATGCCAGGTGAGTTTTCCGAAGGACGCGCCGGTGCTGGAGGGACCGCTGGTCCGGCTGGAGCCGTTGAGCCATCGGCACGCCGACGATCTGGCCGCGGCGGCCGAAGAGGATCGCGGGTCCTACGACTTCACCTGGGTGCCGAGGGCGGCCGACGTGCCCGGATACATCGACGCCCAGGCACAACGGGCGGCGAGCGGCAGAATGGCGCCGTACGCTCAAGTGCTGACCGCGACCGGACGCGCGGTCGGCGCCACCGCCTACTGGGATCCGCGGTTGTTGCCGGACACCGGGCGGTTGTTCGCGGTCGAGGTTGGTTTCACCTGGCTGGCCGCGTCCGCGCAGGGCGCCGGGGTGAACGCGGCCGCCAAGCTGCTGCTGTTCCGGCACGCGTTCGAGAACTGGGGCGTCGACCGGATCGACATGAAAACCGATGCGCGCAACGGCCGCTGTCGGGCGGCGCTGGCCGGGGTGGGCGCCCAGTTCGAGGGCGTGTTGCGCAACTGGTCGAAGTCGTGGGCGCCGGGCGAGGACGGCAAGCTGCGCGACTCGGCCATGTTCGCGGTGATCGCGCGGGACTGGCCGGACTGCAAGGCGCTGTTGGAGAAGCGGCTCGGTCAGCCGGCGTAGTGGTAGAAGCCGCCGAGCATGACCAGCGCGATGGCCAGCACCAGGGCGCACAGCACGAGGGCGACGATGGCCAGCGGTTTGGCCCGCCGCTGACCGGTGCAGCCGACGATCGCCAGGACGATCCCGAGCACCCCGAACGGTAAGCCGAGCAGGCCGCGCCGGCCGCTGAGGAACGGGAGGAACGGGAACACCAGGCCGACCAGGCCCAGGATGAACGCGATCACCGCGAAACCGGCGCCCCCGGTGCGGGTCTGATAGCTCATGCCGGTCAAGATATCGGGTCGGCGCCCGCGACGGCCTCGAACCCGAACGCGGTGACCAGGCTCGGATCGTTGAACGAGGTGATCCGCGCGATCCGGTCACCGACCACGGTCAGTACCTGCACCCCGTAGGCGACGTAGCGGCCGTCCTCGGCCCGCGCGTAGTCGACCACCGCGGGCTGGCCGTTCGCGCGGGCCGGGAGCATGCGCCAGCGGCCATCGCGCAGGACGCGGCCGGCCAGGAAGCCGACCACGGTGTCGCGGCCGGTGAACCAGGTCGGGATCGGCGGCATCTCCAGTTCGACGTCGGCCCGCAGCAGGTCGACCAGCGCGTCGGCATCGGCCCTGGTGAACGCCTCGACGTAATCGTCGAGCAGGATGCGGATTTCCGGGGCGTCCGGCTCGCTCAGTTCTTGTTCGGCCGGGCCGGTTTCCGCGAGTTTGGCGCGGGCCCTGCGCAGCGTGCTGTCCACCGCGGCGCTGGTGATGTCCAATATGGACGCTACCTCGTCGGTGTGGAAGGCGAGCACGTCGCGCAGGGTCAGTACGGCGCGCTGGCGCGCGGGCAGGAACTGGAGCGCGGCGATGAACGCCAGCCGCACGCCCGCGCGCGCCGCGACGACGACCGCCGGGTCGCCCGTGCCGAACAGCGTGTCCGGCGCGGGTTCCAGCCACGGCACCGACGGCTCCCGCTCCCCCACCGCGATCCGGTGATCGTCGGACGGCGCGGCCAGGCCGGAGGGCAGCGGCCTGCGGGCCCGCGTCTCCAGCGCGGTCAGGCAGGCCATGGTGGCGATCTTGTACAGCCAGCGCCGCACCGACGAGCGGCCCTCGAACGCCGCGAAGCCGCGCCACGCGCGCAGGTAGGTCTCCTGCACGAGATCCTCGGCGTCGTGGATCGAGCCGAGCATGCGGTAGCAGTGCGCGAGCAGTTCCGGGCGGAACGGCTCGGCGACGGCGGCGAAGTCGGTGTTCGAGGGCATCGTGGTCACGGTAGAACGCGCAGCCCCGCGCCGCCCACCTGGTACTCGGCCGCGCTGTCCGGATCGCCTGCCACCTCGACGACCGCCTTGGCCAGCAACTCGGGAGTGAGCGCAGGCGCGAGCCGCTCGATGAAGGCCTGCACCGAAATCCCTTCCCGCGCCGCGTATCCGGTCACGCCGGTCATGCCGACGCCGCTCGGGCTCAACTGGGGCAGCAGCGTGACGAAGCGGATGCCGAGCCCGGCGCGCTTCGACTCGTCGGCGGCGTAGTTGCGCAGGTAGCGGATGGCGCCCTTGGCGCTGGCATAGCCGCCGCTCAGCGGCGATCCGGCGAGCGCGGCACCGCTGGACATGGCCACCACGACGCTGCCCGGCGCGAGCGGTTCGCGCAGGGCGGCCCGCAGCCAGGTGAACGCGTGCTTGGTGTCGACCTCCCAGTTGACCCGGAAGGAGTCCCAGGTGTGTTCGTGGATCGGCGCCACGGTGGGGGTGGCGCCCGCATTGAGCACCAGCAGGTCCGGCCGATGTTCGTGGATCAGTTGCGCGGCAAGGGTTTCGTCGGTCGCGTCGCCCGTGACCGCGGTGAAAGCGTCGCCGAGTTCGGCGTGTACCTCGGCCAGTTCCCGCTGGTCGCGGGCGATGCCGATGACGTGCGTGCCCTCGGCGACGAGGGCGGCGGCGGTGGCGCGGCCGAAGCCGCGGCTGGCGCCGGTGACGATGGCGGTTCGAGATGACATGGGAGGCTCCGGCAAAGGTCGGCGAATCTGGTCGGTATCAAGACCAGCCGCCCCGCCGGAATCCGTCACCGATCCACTGTGACCTGAGTCACATTCGCGAGGAGGGGTTCGCATCTCCATCCACTGGCACGCCGACCGGCGCGGCGGCGTCGGCCGCCTCCCTGCCGACGTGGTACCCAAGGCCGTCGCTCAGGCGGCGCTGAGCTTGTTCTGAGCGGCGTCCACCCGTTCGGGTGATTTGACCGATCATGCGGTGGCCACCTGGCCCGAGGTGCCCGACAGTGCTCGCATGACCACGACCGACCCCGGTAACGAGACCCCGACCAGCCTGATCGCCGAAGAGTTGCACCGGCTGGCCCGCTATGCCTGGCAGGCCGTGCTGGCCACCGGAATCGCCGCGATCGTGCTGGGCGTGCTGGTCCTGATGTGGCCGGGCATCTCGGTGATCGTCGCGGGCGTGCTGTTCGGCCTCTATCTGGTGGTCGGCGGCATCCTGCAGCTCACAGCGGCGTTCGGCACGCATGGCAAGACCGCGCTGCGGGTGCTGGCGTTCATCAGCGGCGCGTTGTCGATCCTGCTGGGGCTGCTGTGTTTCCGCAGCGCCTTCGACTCGATCCTCCTGCTGGCCTTGTGGATCGGCATCGGCTGGCTGTTCCGCGGCATCATCCAGATCATGTCGGCCGTTTCCGATCCGAGCCTGCCCGCGCGCGGCTGGCAGGGCTTCTTCGGCGTGGTCAGTGTGCTCGCCGGGATCGTGCTGATCGACTCGCCGCTGACCTCGATCGGCCTGCTCGCCGTGCTCGGCGGAGCCTGGCTGCTCGCGCTGGGCGTTGTCGAGGTGATCACCGCGTTTCAGGTTCGCGCGCACGGGAAGCGGCTGGCGGGTCAGGCGTGAGCCGGTCGGCGACGCTGGCCAGGTAGAGGGCGAGCGCGGCCTGCGGGTCGCGCACCGCCCGCCCGCACCGTTCGCCGATCCGGTCCAACCGGTAGAGCAGCGTGTTGCGGTGGATGTGCAGCAGTTCGGCCGCGCGTACCAGGTTGAACCCGCTCTCGGCCCACGCGATCAGCGTGGCCCGCTGGGTCGGCCAGTCCGCGTCCGCGCGCAGTCCGCCGAGCAGCAGTTCGACGAAGCGGTCGCGGGCATGATGTCCGGCCGAGGACAGGATCTGCGGCACGCGCAGATCGGCGATGGCGAACACGGACTCCGGCGACGACGGCGCGATGCGTGGTGCGAGGGCGGCATCGTGATAGGCGTCGTGCAGCGCGGGCACTCCGGTCGCCGGATCGCTGAGGCCGATCCGCGCCCCAGGCAGCAACGCGACCAGTTTCCTGGCGCGTTCGCGGGCGGCGGCGAGGTCGTCGGTGTGGTGCAGGACGGTGAACCGGCCGGTCGCGGTTTCCGCGAGCACGTCGTGCGGGCCGTGGAAGACCTCCCGGATCGGACGGGCCACCGCGCCGGGCCGGTCGATGACGACCACGACGCGCGGCTTGCCGAGGTCGATGCCGAGTTCGGCGGCGCGCTGGGCCAGGGCCGCGCCGGTCACCGTGTCATCGTCGAACAAGGCGATGTCGCGGAGAAAGTCGGCGATGGCCCGATCGCGCACCAACCGGGACCGCAGCAGGATCGCCTCGCGCACCAGGATCTCGGTGTGCCGCTGGACGAGCAGCCCGAACCGGCGGATCCGCGCGGGCGCGCCGGTGATGCCGACCGTGCCCAGCGCCTCCCCGTCCAGCACGATCGGCAACGTCATCCCAGGTTTCACGCCGTGCAGCGCCCGCGCCTGCTCGGCGCTGTGCTCGGCGGCGCGGCGGGTGCGCATCACGTCGATGGACGCCTCGTGCACCGAACCGACCCGGTCGACGTCCCCGCTGCCGATCACCACCCCGGCCGAATCGGTGACCAGCACGTTGAATCCGATGATCCGGCTGGTCTCGGCGGCGATCTCCTGCGCCAGCGCCGGAGTCAGCTCCCTTGTACCAGTCATCCAACATTCACCGCCTCAGCAGGCCCAATTTCATACCAAGCATATGATGACCGGCTCCTCGATGGTGTCTAGCGTCACACCAACCTCTTCGTCAGGAGCAACGCCATGACCACCACGACGCTGGAACACTCCCGACCGACCCGGACCCACTGGCTGATCACCCTCTACGCGGGCGGCGGTGAGTTCTGCGACGGCTTCATCCTCAGCATCATCGGCGTTGCCCTGCCGCTGATCACCGTCTCGTTCAAACTCGGCGGCGCGAGCGCGGGCCTGATCGGCTCGGCCTCGCTGATCGGCATGTTCATCGGCGGCCTGATCTTCGGTCAGGTCACCGACCGGGTCGGCAGGCAGAAGGTGTACTTGGCCGACATCGCCGCGTTCATCATCCTGTCCCTGTTGCAGTTCTTCGCCACCGATCCGTGGCAACTGGTGGTGCTGCGGCTCGCCATGGGGGTCGCGATCGGCGCGGACTTCGCCATCGCGGGCACGATCGTCTCCGAGTTCGCGCCGCAGAAATCGCGCGGGCCACTGCTGGTCGTGATGGTCACCATGTGGTCGGTCGGCGCGGCCATCGCCTACATCGTCGGCTGGGCCATGCTCTCGATCGGACCCGACGCGTGGCGGTGGATGCTGGCCAGCAGCGCGATCCCGGCCGCGTTGATCCTGTTGATGCGAATCGGCACCCCGGAATCGCCACGCTGGCTGCTCTCCCGAGGCCGCACCGAGGAAGCCCGCGCGGTCCTGCACAAGATGCTCGGCCCGGACGCCGACCTCACCGATCTGGAACCGGACGCCAATTCGAGCAAACGCTACTCGACGCTGTTCGCCAAGCCGTACCTGCGCCGCACGATCTTCGTCTGCGTGTTCTGGGCCTGCCAACTACTGCCGATCTACGCGATCAGCACGTACGAGCCGACCATTCTGCAATCCTTCGGCCTGGCCAAGGGCAACGCGTCGTATCTGGGTTCGGTTGTCATCCAGGTGTTCTACGTGCTCGGCTCGCTCTCTGGCGCGCTGCTGGTGAACAAGGGCAGGCGGACGCTGTTGTTGTGGAGTTTCGCGATCTCCGCGCTGCCGCTGCTCGGGCTCTCGCTGCTGGCCCATCCCTCGGTGATCCTGGTGGTCACGCTGTTCGTGGTGTTCGGCGTCGCCTCGTTCGCCAGCCAGTGCCTGCAAGCGATCTACCCGTCCGAACTGTTCCCGACCGGGGTGCGGGCGACCGCGAACGGTTTCGCCACCGGGGTCTCCCGGATCGGCGCGGCCATCGGCACCTACGGCGCGCCGCTGCTGCTCGGCTACAGCACCCGGCTGGCCATGCTGATGGGCGCGGTCATCGCCGCGGCCGGCTGGGCCGTTTCGTACTTCCTCGCGCCGGAAACCAGCGGCATGACGCTGAGCGAGTCGAGTGCCCCTCAGGAGGTTCGATGACGCCGCGTTCGGTTGTCGTTGTCGGCGGTGGCGTGATCGGGCTGTGCTGCGCGTACTACCTGGCTCGCGCCGGGCTGCGGGTGACCGTGGTCGAGCGCGACCGGGTGGGCAGCGGTGCTTCGCGCGGCAACGCCGGGGAGATCTGCCCGGATCTCGTCGAGCCGCTGCCGGCGCCGGGCGTGATCGGCCCGGCGCTGCGCACCCTGCACCGCTCCGACGCCGCGCTCTACCTGCGCCCGCGCCCCAGCATCGAACTGGCCCGGTTCCTGCTCGGCTTCGCCTTGCACGCCAACAAGTCCGACCATCGCACGGGCGCGGCCGCACTGGCCGCGCTGGCCGAGGACACGTTCGCCGAGTTCGAGAAGATCGGCGTCGACGTCAAGGCCAACAAGAACGGGTTCCTCTACGTCTACGGCTCGGCCGACACCGCCCGCCGCGCCAGGCAGGCGGCACGGGAGCTGGGCGCACCGGTAGGCGAACTGCTCGACCACGCCGACCTGGCCAGCCACGAACCGTTCCTGGCCGGTGGCGCGCGGTTCGGGTTCCATGTGGACGGTCAGTGGTCGATCGACCCGAACCTGTTCGTCGACGGCCTGGCCGGTGAGTTGCGCGGGCTCGGCGTGGAGATCATCGAAGGCGCGCGCGGCACCCGGATCGAAGACACGGGCGGCCGGACCCGCACGCACACCTCGGCAGGCACCGTCGAAGCGGACCGAGTCGTGCTGGCCGCCGGTATCTGGACGCGTCAGCTCGGTCGCGCCCTCGGCGTCGATCTGAACATCGTGCCCGGCAAGGGTTACAGCTTCACCGTGCCCGCCACGACCTTGCCCAGCAAACTGGTGCATCTGGGCGACGCGCACGTCGCCGTCAACCCGATCGGCGACGCGCTGCGCATCGCGGGCACCATGGAGTTCGACCGCGATCACGACCGGTTCGACCCGCGCCGGATCGCCGCGATCGTCGCTGCCGCCAAGCCCTACCTGGACGGCGTCGACTGGACGGGCAGGCGGGACGAGTGGGTCGGCCCGCGCCCGATGACCCCGGACGGCCTGCCCGCGATCGGCCCGCTCCCCGGCCACGAGAACGTGCTGGTCGCGTCGGGTCACAACATGCTCGGCCTGATGCTCGCCCCGTCCACCGGCCGGCTGGTCGCCGACCTGATCACCGGCGACCGTCCACAGGTTCCCGCGTTCGATCCGGCGCGGATCAGCAGGCGTGCCGGTCGGCGGCTTGGTCAGGCTGCGATCGGCGGGTTGTAGGGCGACGGGTTGACGCCGATCGCGCGCAGCGGGAGCGGCGCGGCTTGCACGATCCGCTCCGGGCTGAACCGCACCCGGCGGCCGGTGTCGCCCTCGTCGCCGGACGAACCGGGCGCGAGCCATTCGAGTTCGGCGCGGCCGGACAGGTGCAGCGTGGTGCCGGTCGCGAAGTCGACGAACAGCAACGCCGCCTCGGGATTGACCGCGATGTTGCCCATGCTGTTGAACATGTTGTTGCCCGCGTAGTCCGGCCACCACAACTGCCCGCCGTCGATCCGGACGAACCCCGGGTTGCCGCCCTTGTGCGAGGCGTCCGCGCCGCGGGTCGGGTGCGCGGTGCCGAGGAAGAACGTGTCCGCATCGCGGATCAGCGCGCGCTGCGCCTCGGTCAGCTCGCTGCTCTCGGTCGCGGACGTTTCTTTGGTGCCGGCCGCGGTCGGTTCGATGACGCGTTGCTGGATGTAGGAGGGGCAGTTGCCGAACGCCTGCTCGACGTCGATCACCAGCCGGTCCGGCCCGACTTCGGCGAGCAGCCCGTTGACCCGCATCCGCCGGCGGATCGCGAACTCCACCGCGAGCAGCCCGACCTGTTGCCCGACAGGCAGAGCCCGCAGCGGGTCGGATTCGGCCGGGACCGCGTGCACGTCGAGCGTGGTGCCGTGGCCGTCCAGGAAACCGGGCCGGCCGAACAGCGGCGAGATCCACAACGAGCCGCCGCGATCGCGCCCGGTCAGCGCGGCGAAAGCGCGCTGCGCCAGGAACTTCGCCGGTCCGCCGTCCAGGTGGGCCGGTTCGAGCATCCCGGACAACCGGGCCGCATCGCCGGTCACGCCGGCGCGACGCTGCACGTCAAGCTCGCCCGAGTGGAACATGTGGATCTCCTTTCACACCAGCGGTTCGCCACCGTCGACGCCGATCGAAATCCCGGTCAGGAACGTGTTGGTCAGTGCGAACACGACCGCGTCCGCGATGTCGCCGGGTGTGCCGATCCGGCGGGCCGGGTTACTGGCCGAACGCTGCGCGAACAGCGCGGCCTTCTTGTCCTCGCCGAGCGCGTCGTAGGCGCCGGTGTCGATGGTGCCCGGCGAGACCGCGTTGACCCGGATCGGCGCGAGTTCGACCGCGAGCGAGCGCGTGACCACGTCGACCGCGCCGTTGGTGGCGGCCACGGCGAGCATCCCGATCGACGGCTTGCGCGCGGTAGCACCGGAGAACAGCACGAACGACCCATCGCTGGGCATCGTCGGCGCGAAGTACTTGGCCAGCAGGATCGGCCCGAGCACCTTGGTGTCGAACGAGCGCAGCATGGTGTCGTGGTCGAGATCGCCGACCGTGCCCCTGGCCCGCGCCGATGCCGTCGACACCACGTGGTCGACGCTGCCGACCCGCTGGGCCAGTGCGGCGATACCCGCCTCGTCGGTCAGATCGACCGTCTCGGCCGAGATGTCCGGGTCGTCGTACGCCTTGGCCAGCTTCTCGGCGTCCCGGCCCGCGACGATCACGCTGCCGCCCTCAGCCCGGACCGCGAGCGCCACCGCACGGGCGATACCGCTCTCCCGTCCGATCACCAGAACCCTGCGCCCCTCCAGCTTCCCAGACATGATCTTCTCCTTTGCGACTAATGGATTTCGTCGACGTCGAGCCCTCGGTCGATGCCGTGCGCGACGACGGTCTGCCCGGGTTCGAGTTCCAGACGCTCGCCGTCCAGGTAGACCTCGATCTTGTCCGGCTCGAACGAGACCAGGTCGCGCACGCGCCGCACCTCGGGCCACGCGTCCAGATAGGACCAGGCCGCGCGGGCACGCATGCCGATGTCGTAGTAGCTGGCCAGCCCCTTGTACGGGCAGAAGGTCTGGCCGTCGACGGGGGTGAGAGCGGTCGCGTCGACGTCCTCGCGCGGCACGTACCAGCGCGGCGCGAAGCCCGATTCGTAGAGCACCAGCGGGCGCTTGCTGTCCGCGACGATCCGCTCGCCGTCCTTGACGACGAGGTGGCGCGAGGTCGAGCGGATGTCGTTGCGGTGGTAGAGGTCGGCGGCGTGGCCGACGATGCGCTCGTCCTCCTCGTAGAACGCGTCCATCGCACGCCAGGCGAAGGCGACCCGGTCCCGCAGTATCTCGGCATGTTTCGGCAGGTCGACATGCTGCCAGGCGGCCCGCTGGGCGGTGTGCTCGCCGCTGGTCACGGTGAACCAGGCGGTCTTGCCGAGGTCCTGGTGCGCGGTGACCCGGTCGGTGTCGACCAGCACACCCGGCGCGACGTCGGCGCGCGGGAAGTAGGCCACCGGGTAGTGGTCGGGCTCGTGCAACAGGATCACGTCGGAACTCTCCGCGATCCACTCGTCGCCGAACCGCACCCGCATCCGCCGCCGCAGCGGCTCGGCGAACAGCAGTCGCTCCGGCAGCGGCTGCTCAACCAGGAGGTGTCCGACCGCCCGTGAAGCCAGCGGTCCCTGCTGCCATGCCAGTCCCATCTCGCGGCCCTCCCAAACTCGACCCAACTAATGTGTAGCTAGAGACTATATCCGTTAGCCGGTGTTGGCAAGGTGTAATAGCGGACATCAACGGCGGAGAGGAACCCGGGAAATGGCAGACGGTGCCACGGATGAGCGTCAGTCCGTGCTGGACACGGTGCAGGCCCTGCTCGACACCATCCCCCCGCGCGACCGCGCGGGCATGCGCGAACTGCTGGTCCCGGGCGGCAGCGCGGTCCGGTCCCGGGACGAGCAGGTGATCTGCACGCCGCTCGCCGAGTTCCCGGAGCAGATGCCGGGCGGCACGACCGAACTGGAGGAGCGGTTCTATCAGCCGACCGTGCTGATCGACGCCGACATCGCCATGGTCTGGGCCCGCTACGACTTCCTGATCGACGGCCAGGTGCACCACTGGGGCACCAACATCGTCAGCCTGCTCAAGCGCGACGGTCGCTGGCGGGTCTCGGCCATCGCCGACAACGGCCGCACCAGCCCCCGCCCGGACGGCTGGGAGAACGGCGCGGCATAGTCGGCCCGTGCTACTGGTCGGCGCGGCAACCGAGACGATCACCCCAGCGATCGGGCTCGACCTTGAGGGGTACCTGCGCGACGGTCCGTCGATCGCCGTCCTGGACGAACTGACCTGCCAGGCGGTCGTCTTCGACGACGAGTCGACCCAACTGGTGATCGCGGTGTGCGACCTGATCGGCCTGACCCGGCAGCTCCGCGAGCTGATCTGCGATCG
This sequence comes from Pseudonocardiaceae bacterium, assembly GCA_035248365.1. Lineage (GTDB taxonomy): Bacteria > Actinomycetota > Actinomycetes > Mycobacteriales > Pseudonocardiaceae > CAJCJE01. The sequence goes on from DATFHN010000147.1 coordinate 106,427, forward strand.
GCTGGAGCTGCCGCCAGAGCAGGTCATGCTAACCGCGACCCACACGCACTGCGGCCCCGCCCACCTCGCCTCTCCGCACCACCGCGACGTCGTCGCCGGCCTCGCGGACCGGGTGGCCGCCGCCATCAACGGAGCGATCGCGGCGCGGCGGCCCGCTCACCTGTTCACGGGTTCCGTGCCGGTGCCGGGGATCAGCGGCAACCGCCGCGATCCGGCTGGCCCGCTCGACGAAACCGCGACCTTCCTGACCGCGTACCCGGCGACCGACGACGTCAGTGACGCGATCGCGACGATCGTCAACTTCGCCTGCCACCCGACCATTCAAGGCGCGGAAACCCGTGGCTACTCGGCTGACTTCCCCGGCGCCGCGCGCCGCGCCGTCGCGGAGTTGTGCGGTGGCCAGGCGCTGTATCTGCAGGGGACCGCGGGTGACGCCAACCCGGTGCGCACCGAGCGGACCGGCGCCGAGGCGCGGCGCACCGGCGCGATCCTCGGCTCGGCCGTCGCGGGCGCGGTCCTGACCACCGTCCGTGCCGCGGCGGGGCCGGGGGTCAGCAATCCCAGCCTCGGCTCGACCCGCCCGGTCGAACTCGCGAAGCACGGCAATCCGGTCGAACCGGCCGCGTTGGCCGCGCGGTGGGCCGACGTGCCGGTGGAGGCTCGGCCGCAACCCCCGATCGAGGAGATCCGCGCCGCGAAGGCCGCCGCGACCGATCCGGCCGTGATCATGGAATGGGGTGTGCGCGAATACCTGGCGCTGCGCACGGCCTTCGACTCGTTCGACTTCCCCGGCCCGCGGGCCACGTTGCCGGTGCAGGTCTTCCGGTTGGGCGCCGGACTGACGGTGGCCGGGTTGCCCGGGGAGCCGTTCACGGTGACCGGCAAGCGAACCCGCGAAGCCGGCGACGGCACCGTCCTCGTCGCCGGTTACGCGAACGAGGCGGCAGGCTACCTGCCCACCGAGGACGAGTTTGCGCGCAGCGGCTACGAGGTCGGATGCAGCATGTACGCACCCGGCACCGTCGAACGACTCACCGCGGCGGCGATCAAGCTGATCAACGACTAGAACGGCCATCGTTCGCCGGCGAGCTTGGTCAGGAACTTGCCGTCGACGCCTGCCATCCGGCCGGCCGGGATCCAGGCGAGCAGCACGAGCGGGAACAGGTCGAGCGGGTAGGTCCAGAAGTATTGGTTGGTGTGAAACAACATCAGCCAGATCGGCAGAATCAGCAGCAGGCCGCCCAGCGCGGCGAGCCTGGTGGCGATTCCGAACAACAATCCGAGGCCGACCGCCAATTCGGCGATCGTCAGAAAGATCTGGAAACCGCCCCAATTCGGCAACACCACCTCCGTGTAGAACCAGCGGAGCGGGGCGATGTAGGTGCTGGTGGTGCCCTGGCGCAGGATGGCGTGCGCGGTGTCCCGGTTGACCAGGTTGAAGCTGAGCCAGCCCCAGTCGTAGTCGGCCTTGTTGAACACCTTGGCGATCGCATTGCTCAGCCAGTTCAACCCGAAGAAGATCCGTAGCGCCACGATGGCCTTTGCTGCGTTGTTCACGCGCCGAAAGTAACCCTATTGACGCGGAATTCCTGATCTCGTCACGCAGCCGTAAGAGTTGCCAGTGCGGAATCGGCGATCGCCGTCAGCGTCGCGCGACCGGGTTGGGTCTTGGCCAGAACGTTCATTCCCTGCACGACCGTGACCAGCAGATCGGCCGAGGACGCGTCCACCTCCGGGCGCACTTCGCCGTCGGCGGCGGCGCGGGTGATGGCATCGGCGAAGGCGGCGCGCAGGTTGGCCAGGTGGCCGGTCATCAAATCGCCGAGTTCGGGGTCGCGGCCGGCGAACTCGACCAGCGAGTTGGTGATCAGGCAGCCCCAGCGTTTGTCGCCGTCGACCATGGCATCGACCAGGTGGGCGAAGTAGTCGCGCAGACCCCGTAAGCCGCTCGGCGCGGTGGTCACGCGGGCGACCGCTTCAGCGGACACGGTCTGGGCGTAGCGGCGCAGCGCTTTCACGAACAGGTCCCGTTTGCTGCCGAAGGTCGCGTAGACGCTGCCGGGCTGGATGTCCATCACCCGGCACAGGTCCTGCATGGAGGTCTTGTCGAAGCCGTGCTCCCAGAACGCGCGCAGCGCGCTGTCCAGCGCATCATCGATGTCGAAGCCGCGGTTGCGTCCCATGGCACCATGGTAGTTATATTTGAATGACCGTTCAACTTTGGAGGGCGTATGCGGATCGCGGTGATGGGCACGGGCGGCGTCGGCGGCTACTTCGGGGCCCGGCTGGTGCAGGGCGGCCACGACGTGGCGTTCATCGCGCGCGGACGGCAACTGGCCGCGCTGCGTGAGCACGGGCTGCGGGTGCGCAGTCCGCTCGGCGACGTGCACCTGCCCCAGGTCGTGGCCACCGACGACCCCGCCACGCTGGCGCCGGTCGACCTGGTGCTGTTCGGCGTCAAGCTGTGGGACACCGAGGCGGCCGCCGAGCAGATCAAACCGCTGCTCGGGCCGGACACCGCGGTGGTGTCGTTCCAGAACGGGGTGATCAAGGACGACATCCTGCGCCGCGTGCTCGGTGCGGAACACGTGCTCGGCGGTGTCTGCTACATCGCCGCCACCATCGCCGAACCCGGCGTGATCGAACATTCCGGGTCGTTGCAGAAACTCGTGTTCGGCGAATACGACGGCACGGTTTCCGCCCGGGTCGACGCATTTCGCGCGGCCTGCCAGGACGGCGGGATCGACGTGGAGGTCAGCGCGGACATCGAGCGGACGATCTGGCAGAAGTTCGTGTTCCTGGTCGCGTTGTCCGGGGCGACGAGCCTGGCCCGAACGCCGATCGGCCCGATCCGCACCCATCCGAAGTCGCGAGCGTGGCTGCGCGACGTGCTCGACGAGGTCGTGCAGGTGGCCCGCGCACAAGGCGTCGACCTGCCCAAGGATTACGCCGAGGACCGGCTCGCGTTCGTGGACACCGTCCCGGCGACCATGACCTCGTCCATGCACCATGACCTGGAACGCGGCAACCGGCTGGAGGTCGCCTGGCTCTCCGGCGACGTCGCCGACCGGGGCAGGGCGCACGGCGTGCCGACGCCGGCCAACCGCACGATCGCCGACGTGCTCGCGATTCATTCGGAAGGCACCCCCACTCCGTAAGAAATTCGAATGTTTTCGGAAGACTTTCCGCCCCGACTTCGCATTAGGCTTTCGGTGTGCATTCTTGCCCTTACGTTCTCGATGTCGACGGAACAAACATTCAAGGTGAAGGCGCGACGCTGCGCGCGGAAGGGCCGGTTCGACTGATCGAACTGCCCGGCGGCGTGCAGGCCTGGGCGGTCGCCGGGTACGAGACGCTGCGCAAACTGCTGCTCGATCCCCGTGTCTCCAAGGATCCGCGCCAGCACTGGCCATTGTGGATGAACGACGAGCTGGCCGAGGACTGGCCGCTGCGGCTGTGGGTGTCGGTGCGCAACATGTTCACCTCCTACGGTTCCGAGCACCGGCGGCTGCGCTCGCTGGTGTCGGCGGCGTTCACCGCGCGCCGCACCGAGGCACTCCGGCCCAGGATCGAAGCGATCGCAACCGGTTTGCTGGACCGGATCGAAGCCGATGGCGGCCCGGTCGATCTGCGGGCGCGGTACTGCTATCCACTGCCGGTCGAGGTGATCTCCCAGTTGTTCGGTGTACCGGACGAGCAGCGTGAGCCGCTGCGCACGGTGGTGGACACGGTGTTCGACACCACCGCCACGCCGGAACAGCAGCAGGCCAACGGCATCGCCATGTACGGGCTGATGACACAACTGGTGGCAACCAAGCGCGCCAACCCGGCCGACGACCTGACCAGCGCGTTGATCGCGGTGCACAACGACGGCGACGGCCGGTTGGCCGAACACGAACTCGTCGACACGCTGATCCTGATGCTCACGGCGGGCCACGAAACCACGGTGAACCTGCTCGACCAGGCCATTTTCGCGTTGCTCACGCATCCCGGCCAGCTCGCGCTGGTGCGATCGGGCGAGCGGACCTGGGCCGAGGTGACCGAGGAGGCGCTGCGCTGGCAGGCGCCGGTCGCGTACTTGCCGCTGCGTTACGCGGTCGAGGACATCGAGGCCGACGGCGTGACCATCCACAAAGGAGACGCGATCCTCGCGGCCTATGCGGCGGCGAACCAGGATCCCGCCCACTACGGCGAGCACGCGGCCGCGTTCGACGTCACCAGGGAGAACAAGCAGCACCTGTCCTTCGGGCACGGCGTGCACCACTGCCTTGGCGCGCCGCTGGCGCGACTGGAAGCGCAGGTCGCGTTGCGCGCGTTGTTCGAGCGGTTCCCTGATGTGACGCTCGCCAGCGGCGAGTTGGAGCCGATGCATTCGTTCCTGTCCAACGGGCACGTCACGCTGCCCGCATCGTTGCGAGGTGAATGACGTGGGAAATTCGTTGCAGGACCAGTCGGTGCTGGTCATCGGCCGCCCGAGCGGCATCGCCCGCGCCATCGTGCTGGCCGCGCGGTCCGAGGGCGCTCAGGTGATCGTGGCCGGGCGCGACGCGCAGAAACTGCGCGACGCCTACCCGGACGACGCGGGCGTGCGCGCCGAAACCGTCGACGTGACCGACGACGACGCGATCGCCGCCCTGGCCGAGCACATCGGCCGCCTCGACCACCTGGTCACCACCGCGTCCGCGCGGGCGCGCGGCCTGTTGCCGGACCTGGATCGCGACTCGCTGTTGCAGTCGTTCAACACCAAGGTGATCGGGCCGGTCATGCTGGCCAAACACTTCGCGCCGATCATCACCGAGGGCGGCTCGTTCACGCTGTTCTCCGGCGTCGCGGCGTTCAAGCCCGCCGTCGGCTATCTCGGCGTCGCGATCACCAACGGCGCCGCCGATTTCCTGACCCGCTCGCTCGCGCTGGAACTGGCGCCGATCCGGGTGAACGCGATCTCGCCGGGCGTCATCGACACCGGGATCTGGGACGCGCTCGGCGAGGACGGCAAACGCGAGTACTTCGAGCACTTCCGCACCCACAACCCGGCCCGCCGGATCGGCTCGGTCGACGACATCGCGAGCACGGCGATCTTCGCGATGACCAACCCGTTCCTGACCGGCGTCACACTGCGCGTGGATGGCGGCGAACCACTCACCTAGAGGTCCAGCACGACATCGGTTTCCGGGCGCGAGCAGCAGACCAGCACCTCGCCGGATTCGGGTTCCTCCAACGGGTCCGGCGCGTAGCTGGTCTGCCCGGCGAGCAACGGCGTGACGCAGGTGTGGCAGACGCCGGTGCGGCAGGACCAGCGGGTCGGCACGTCGCAGGCCTCGGCGAGTTCGAGCAGCGAACCCTGCTTGTCTTGCCACGGCACGGAAAGACCGCTGCGCGCGAAGGTGACCAGCGGGCCGGTGCCTGCCGGGCCGGCCGGCTGGTGGGGCGGGACGTGCGCGATGTTGGTGACGCCGGGGTTGATGGGCGCGAGCGCGCCGAACAGTTCGGTCTTGATCCGGCTCGCGTCGATACCGAGACCGCGCAAGGCCGCGCTGAGGTCGGTCATGAACCCTTCCGGGCCACAGATGTAGGCGGTCGCGTCGGCGGGCAGGCCGAAGGTCGCGAGGGTGGCCGCGGTGAGGCGTTCGCCGGAGGCGGTGTGGCAGACGTGTTCGTGCGCGTTGGGTAGCTGCGCCAGCAGGTCACGGACTTCGTCGGCGAAAGCCTGCTGGGCGGCGTCGCGGGCGGTGTGCAACCACCACACCTCACGATCGCTGTGCTGGTCGGCCAGTTGGTGCAGCATGGCCAGGACCGGCGTGATGCCAACACCGGCCGAGATCAGCAGGACCGGGCTGGTTCCTTCGGCGAGCACGAAGTCGCCGCGCGGCGCTGCCACCTCGACCCGGGTGCCGACCTGCAACTTCTCGTGCAGCCAGGTGCTGGCGATGCCCTCGCGTTTCACGCTGATCCGGTAGTCGGCGCCGCCGGGCGCGGAGGACAGCGAGTAGCTGCGCACCGGTGCCGGATCGCCCGCGCCCGCGACCCGCAAGGTCAGGTACTGGCCGGGCAGCGGATGCGGCAGCGCGCCCTCGGGGGCGGTGAAGCAGAACGAGGTGATGGTCGAGCTTTCCCGGACGATGTCGCGCACGAGCAGCGACCGGAAGCCGCGCCAGCCCGGTTCGACCCCGGCCGGCGGCGCGGCCTGCGCGTCGCCGGCGAGCAGGTCGCGGAAGGACTGCTGCCAGCCGGGGCTGAGCGCGGGAATGTCGACGGCGGCCTTGAGGGCGTCGCGGTCGCGGTGCGGCAGGTAGAGCAGGGCGTCGATGTCGGCGACGCTCATCTCGTGCCGCCCGCGTCTGGTTCGCACGATCTCGTCACCTGCGCGGACCTCGCCCTCGGTGATGACCCGGAGGTAGAAGCCGGGCCGGCGCCGGGCGACCAGCAGGGAGGCCATGGTCGGCACGCCGAGCCGCATGCCGACGCGGAAGCAGGTCACCCGCGGCTGGGTCACCTCGAACTCGGCGGTGCCGATGCGGTAGCGGTCGCCGATGCACACCTCGTCGTCGCCGAGCCCTTCGACGGTGAAGTTCTCGCCGAACTGGCCGAACTCGACCTCGAAGTCGTCAAGTTCCTGCTGCCAGTAGCGCATCGACTCGATCTGGTAGACGAGCACGGCGCGTTGTTCCCCACCGTGGCCGCCTAGGTCGCCCTGGCCGTCGCCGTCGATGTTGAGCCTGCGCACGGTGGCCGGTCCGGTCACCGGGGACTTCCAGATCCCGGTGTACACGGTCTTGCCCTGCCACTCGACGTCCTTCGGCATGCCGACGTTCACGGACAGCAACGAAGCCATGGCGGCCTCCCTTCAAACCAGCACTAACCTATCAGTATGACTTGACAGGTTACAAGGGGTGGGTTCTAATTCTAACCAGTCAATCGCAGACATTAGGTTAGGTGAAGGTCATGACAGAGCCGAACGCCATGCCGATGACGATGTCCAAGGTGACCAGCCCGCTGCGCACCTTCCTCAACACCGAATCGGCGAGCGCCCGCGTGCTGGTCGGTGCGGTCGTGCTGGCTCTGGCCTGGGCAAACCTCGCGCCTGCGGGCTACGAGAGCTTCTGGACCACGCTGTTCCCGGTCCGGTTCGGCCCGCTCGCGGTCAGCCTCGATCTGCGCACCTGGGTGAACAGCGGGCTGATGACGCTGTTCTTCCTGGTCGTCGGCTTGGAGGCGCGGCGCGAGTTCGACCTCGGCGACCTGCGCGACCGCAGTCGGCTCATCCTCCCGGTGCTGGCCGGACTGACCGGCATGGTCATCCCGGTGCTGATCTACCTGGCCGTCAACCACTCCGGTGCCGGCCTGCACGGCTGGGGTGCGGCCATGTCCACCGACACCGCGCTGGCGCTGGGCGTCTACTCGGTCGCCGGGCGCGGGCTGCCGGAGAAGATCAGGACGTTCGTGCTGACCGTGTTCGTGGTCGACGACGTGGTCTCGCTGGTCGTCATCGCGGTCGCGTACTCCAGCCACGTCCGGCTGCCGATGCTCGGCCTCGCCGTCGCTGCCTACGTCGGTCTGCTGGCCAGCACCCGGCTGCCCTACCGCTCGCGAAGGGCGATCTTCACCGGGCTCGCCGTGCTGGTCTGGGCGGCGATGCTCGCCTCGGGCATCGATCCGGTGGTCGCGGGTCTCGCCGTCGGCCTGGCCACCTCGGCCTACGTGCCGCGCCGCGACGACCTCACCGCGGCGACCACGCTGGTCCGGCTGTTCCGCGAGCAGCCCACCCCGGAACTGGCCGATTCGGCGCGGCGCAGCCTGACCGGCGCGCTGTCGGCCAACGACCGCATGCGGCACGCCTTCCACAAGCTGACCAGCTACCTGATCGTGCCGCTGTTCGCGCTGGCCAACGCGGGCATCGTGCTCGACGGGCACACCATCGGCCTGGCCGTGACCGCGCCGATCACCATCGGCATCTTCCTGGCCTACGTGATCGGCAAGCCGATCGCGGTGGTCGGCGCGTCGTGGTTGATCACCGTGTTGAGCCGGGGCAGGATCCGGCCGCAGGTCGGCTGGGCCGCCGTGCTGGGCAGCGGGACGATCGCCGGGGTCGCCTTCACCGTGTCGCTGCTGATCGCCGACCTCGCCTTCACCGGTGACGCGCTGGCCGAAGCCAAACTCGGCGTGCTCGCCGCCGCGATCGGCTCCGCCCTGCTGAGCACCGTCGTCTACCGGTTGATCGCACTGCTGCCGGAAACCGTCCGCACCAGGGCGCTGCTGGGCACCGCGATCGACCTGGCCGATCTGATCGATCCGGTCGACGCCGGCCGCGACCACGTGCGTGGCCCGGCCGACGCGGCGGTGACGGTGGTCGAGTACGGCGACTTCGAGTGCCCGTGGACGCAGATGGCCGCGCCGACCGCGCGCGAGCTGCTCGCCGAGAACGTGGACATCCGCTACGTGTGGCGCCACCTCCCGCTCAGCGACGTACACCCGCAGGCCCAGTTGGCCGCGGAAGCCGCCGAGGCAGCGGGCAACCAGGACATGTTCTGGCCGATGCACGACCTGCTGCTGGCCAACCAGCAGGACCTCACCTTCGACGACCTGCTCGGCTATGCCACCACGCTGAACCTGGACGTCGATCGCTTCCGCGAGGACCTGCTGCGGCACCGCTACGCGGCCCGGATCGCCCAGGACGTGGACTCGGCCGATCTGAGCGGGGTCGCCGGCACGCCCACCTTCTTCGTGAACGCGCGGCGGCACGAAGGCCCGCAGGACCTGGAGGCGTTGAACCGGGCGATCGCTGAGGCGAGGGCGCGCGCCGCCGCGTTTGCTAACCCACCGCGTGGACGCGGAGGCGTTAAAAGCCGCGTCCGTTCCGTGCTGGCTAATGTGTAAGGTGGAGGCATGAGCGTTGTGGTTGAGCTGGAGGACGTGCAACGGCAGGGCTTCCCGATGGGCGGCGAGCCGCTGGTCGCGCTGGACCTGGTCGACACGCTGATGACCGCGGTCGACCCGAACGTCGACCTGATCGAGTCGGCCGAGCGCGGCGCGCAGTGGTGGGAGATCGAGCTGGCCCGGCTGCCCGAGTCACCGGTCCCGGACCCGATCGCCACGCGCAGGCTGCGCACCGCGATCCGCGACCTGTTCGACGCCCACCTCGAACACCGCGCGCCGCGCCCGACCTCGGTCGAGGACGTGAACGCGCTGGCCGCCTCGGTGCCGACCAGCCCGCGCCTGGTCTACCCGGCCAACGGCGACCCGGACGCGGACACCCGCTGGCACACCGAGCAGGGCGGCAACCCGGCGCTGGCCGCGATCGCCCGCGAGGCCATCGACCTGCTGGCTACGCCGGACAAGCGCAACCGCCTGCGCCGCTGCGCCAATCCGACCTGCTCGATGCTGTTCCTGGCCGAGACCACGCGCAGGCAGTGGTGTGCCAGCAACGTGTGCGGCAACCGGATGCGCGTGGCCCGCCACTACCAGCGGACCCACGCCAAAAACTGATGTCCTGAAGGATGTTTACGGTTCCTGTTCGCCGCCGCGACTGGTCTGGCGCCACAGCACGATCACGAAGATCACCGTCGCGGTCAGCAGGGTCATCAGCAGCTGGGCCTGCGTCGAGGGCAGGAACACCATGCCGACCAGCATGCCGATCAGCGCGACCGCGGCAACGGCCGACCCGAACACGGTGCGCGACATGCTGACCCGCTCCGGCAGCTGCCAGGCGGCGGTCTGCTTGGGCCGCATCTTCAGCCAGGACACCACCACCGCGATCCAGGCGATGATGCCCGCCGCACCGGAGGAGTCGATCACCGCGAGCGAGATGTCGCTGGGCACGGTGTAGATGATGATGGTGATCGCGGCACCGACCACGCCACCGCCGATGACCGCGTTGCGCGGCACGCTGCTCGACGTGAGCTTGCCCCACGACTTCGGCGCGTCCTTGCGCCCGGCCAGCGAGAAGCCGATCCGCGACGCCGAGTACACGCAGGCGTTCAACACCGAGAGCACCGCGGTGAGCACGACGATGTTGATGATGTCGGTCGCGGCCGGGATGTGCAGCGCGGTCATCATCGCGTTGAACGGGCTCTTCGCCACTGACGGGTCGTTCCACGGCACCAGCAGCACGGTCATCAGCAGCGAGAGCAGGTAGGCGGCGAGCACCGTGTACATGACCAGTCGGGTGGCTTTGGGAATGACCCGGCGCGGGTGTTCGGTTTCCCCGGCCGCGATCGAGGTCATCTCGATGCCGAGGAAGGAGAACGCCGCCACCAGCATGGTCGCCACGACCGGGCCGAAACCGTTGGGGATCAGGCCGGTGTCGTTGATCGTGCTGGCCGCCTTGGTGATGCTCACGTGCGGCAGCACGCCGATGACGCCGAGCACGGCGAGGACCGGGACGGCGATCATCAGGATGACCTTGGCCAGCGAGAGCCAGAACTGGAACTCGCCGAAGGCACGCACCGGCGCCATGTTCACCAGGGTCAGCAGCACGATGAAGATGACTGCCCAAACGGGGCCGGGGAACAGCCCGATCAGCGTCGCGGCCTTGGCACCTGCCGTAGTGGATTCGACACTGGCGGTCACCACCATCAGCCACCAGTACATCCAGCCGACGAAGAACCGGCCGGAGTGCCCGAACGCCTCACCGGCGTGTGTCGCGAACGAGCCGCTGTCCGGATTGCGCGCTGTCTGAATGCTGAGGATCCGCATGACGACCGCGGCGAGAATGCCGACCACGAGGTAGCTGATCACGATCGCGGGGCCGGTGCTGGCGATGCTGTCACCAGTGCCGACGAAGATGCCCGCGCCGATCGTGCCGCCAAAGGCGATCATGATGGCGTGCCGGGAACGTAACGTTGTCGCGAGGCGAGGAACGCCACTCACCCTGTTGCCGATGATGCCCAATCTGGCTCCTGATCATTGCTGGCCGGGCACACTTCACCCAGAGTTGGATGGGGCCCGAGCAAAATATCGGCGCAATTATCGTGATTGGTTCCCCGCATTGCAAGTATCACGTTCACGCTGGACTATTTGGCCGTAGGAAGATCACGAAAGCCCAACAAGGACCCAACATTTCCCCGCGAACCGTAACTCTGGCCGAGCAGACGAATCACCCAAAACACAGTTAGCCGACGGCAAATGGACTAGCCGGGCGGCAACGCGGCACCGCCGTGAGCAAACGGCCACCTGCTGTGACATCGATCTCGGTCGGCCGACCGGCGTGTCGGCGCGGTTCAGAGCGTGAGCCGCGGGCCGAGGATCTCGATGCCGCAGGACGCGGCCAATTCCTTGAGTTCGGCCGGACTCGCCCCTGGCGGTGTTGTGGTGACGAAATCCTCGAAACCGGCAGGCGTGTGCAGGGTCAGGAAGTGCGCGGTCGGGCTGGTGACGATGAACCGGTGCGTCCGTTTGCGCGGCAGAAACGCCAGCGCTCCGGGACCCGCCGTATAGGTCTCGCCATCCACTTCGACGCGCAGCGTGCCGTCGAGCATCAGGAACGTCTCGTCGGCGATGTCGTGGCGGTGCAACGGAGTCGCGTGCCCGCGCTCCTCCTGATGCTCCAATACGGACAGTGCGCCACCGGTCGCCGCGCCGTCGATGCGGATGCGGGTCAGCGCGTCGAGGAACCGCACGGCGCGCTGGTCCGCGGGCTCGACGATCACCGGCGGGAGCGGATCGGTCGTCATAAGTCTGACGATATCGCCGCACGAAGAGGTCATACCTCTTTTCCGAGCCACCCTTGTCTCAGCCACGACCCTGTGGCTACCATCACGCGAATCTCGCCGAGAGGTCGGACTACTCGGAGGTCAACGTGGTCAGTGCGGAGGAGTCGCTGGAGACCGCACCGCATCGCGCCATGCGGCTGATCCGCGCCCGGATCAGTGACGGCACCTTCGCCCCGATGTCCCGGCTCCCCCGGGAAACCGAGCTGGCGACCGAACTCGGCGTGTCCCGCGCCGCCCTGCGCGAGGCGATCCGGGCGATGGAACTGCTCGGCATCCTGGAGAGCAGGCACGGCTCCGGCACCTACGTGACCTCGCTGCGGCTGTCCGCGTTGCTGCCCAGCCTCGCGCACAGCGGGTTTCTGCTGAACTCCGATTCGGTGCCCGATCTGGTGGAGATCAGGTTGGTGGTCGAGCCCGCGTTCTCGGCCCGCGCCGCGCGCAACGCGGGCGATGCGGACCGCGAGCGCATCCGGTCCGTGTTCGAGCGGATGGAACAGACGACCGATCCGGTCGCGTACGCGGCGCTGGACGCCGAGTTCCACCAGTCGATCGTGCGCGCGGCAGGCAACGACGTGATGGCCAGCGTCATGGAAGCACTCACCTACGGCGCGGGCTGGCAGCACATGTGGGGCGCGGTGACCAGGGACTACGTCCCCGCGCGCACCCGGTACGAACACGAGCAACTGGTCATCGCGATCGAGACCGGCGACCCCGATCTCGCGTTCTCGGTGGCGTACGCGCACATCGCGGCGGTCAACGGGCGGCTGCGTGATCTTGCCGAGAGGAGCACATGATGACCGGACCAACGGCGGCCGGGCAGGTTCCATCCGAG
>DATFHN010000148.1:0-29920 GCA_035248365.1 Pseudonocardiaceae bacterium
CACCCGGTGCACTGCACCGACCGCGCCGGCTTCATCGTCAACGCGCTGCTGTTCCCGTACCTCAACGACGCGGTCAAGATGCTCGAAGGCCACTACGCCGAAGCCGACGACATCGACACCGCCATGAAGGTCGGCTGCGGCCTGCCCATGGGCCCGTTCGAACTGCTCGACGTCGTCGGCCTCGACGTCTCGCTGGCGATCGAGCGGACCCTCTACAACGAGTTCCGCGAGGCCGGGTTCGCCCCGGCCCCGCTACTGGAACACCTCGTCACCGCAGGCCGCCTCGGCCGCAAGACCGGCAAAGGCTTCCGCGACTACACCAACCGTTAGCTACCGGCTCCTACGAAGATCTGCCCACCATTGAAATCGGACATCAGACCGCCCGAGTCGACACTCCACACGGTCAGCGGGTAGTTGCCTGCGGTGTTCGGGGCGGTCAGCGTGATCGTCGCGGTGCCGTCCGCGGCCGCGGGCAGGGTGACGTTCGGAGCGCCGTCGAACGCGTACACATAGGACACCACGTTCTTCTGCCCCGGCTGGAGGGAGCACTGGAACTGCTGGCCGACGGTGGTCGACGGGCAGCTGACGATCGGTTGAGCGATGTCGAGGTGGAACTCGTAGTCGGCCTGCTCGGAGGTGCCGCCGCCGGGCAGCGTGCTGGTCACCAGCAGCACCTGGGGGTTATTGGTCGCGTTCGGGGTCAGGGTCACGCTCGCCGTACCGTCTGCGGCGGCAGGCACCGTGACCGGCGCCCCGCCGTCGAACGTGTACGTGTAGCTGACCACGTTCGGCACCGGCGAGCTGAAAGTGAACGTGCCGGGAATGCCGGGTTCGCCACTCGCCGAGCCCGGCGGGTACTGGGTGCTCGCCACCGTCGGCGTCGTGGCATCCACGAACACCGCACCGTCACCGGTGCCGGACTTGACGCCGTTGGCGTCGGTGCTGAACACGTCCACCCCGTCGAACCCCTCGGTCGCCGGCGTGAACGTCACCGTCGCGGTGCCGTCGGCGCCAACCGGAACCGTCACCGGTGCGGCGTTGTTCAGGGTGTACGTGAACGACTGCGAGTTCGGCAGGGTCGCGGTGAACGTGAACTGGACCGGCGTGCCTGCGAAGACCTCCGACTGTGAGGCGGTGACCTTCGGTTGGCCGGGGTTTGAGCCCACCAGCGCGGGATTGATGCCGGTGGTGTCGCCATTGCTCAGCTTGGCCTGCACGTTCAGCGTGTCGTGTCCGAACTGGTCCAGCGGGGTGACGGTGACCGTGGCGGTGCCGTCCGGACCGGCGGCCACGGTGGTCGCCGGTGCCGTGTCGAAGCCGTACACGTAGCCGGTGACGTCGGAGCCCGGAGCCGGGCTGAGCGTGCACTGGCGCGGCGTGTCGATGTAGGCGGTGTTCGGCCCGCAGTCGACGCCGGGCAGGTTGTTGGTGACGTAGAAGGCGTAGCTCACCTGCGCTGATGGCGTGCCACTCTCGGTGATGCTCTCCACCGTCAGCACGGTGTAACCGGGGTTGGCCGGGGTGAACCCCAATGTAGCGACACCGCCGGGATGATCGGCTGGGACGTAGGTGGCCGGGACGCCGGTGAAGCCGTAGCGGAAGCCTGCGACGTCACTGGATCCGTTGGCGTCGAAGGTGAACGTGCCGGGAATGCCGGTGCCCCCGCCGGACTTGCCGCTCGTGCTCGGCGGGTAGTCGGCAGACGTGATGATCGGCGCGTTCGGCGTGGTCAGGTCGGTCTTGAACGTGCAGACCTGGCTCCACGGACCGGTTTCCCCTTCCTGATCGGTGCTGCGCACCCGCCACGCATAGGTGGTCTGGTCGGTCAGCTTCGACGCGTCCAGCTCGGTCGGGAGGCTGATCGGGTTGATGTCCGTGCGCTGGTCGGGATGGTCGACCGGCCACCACTGGACGTCGTTCTCGACCGACTCGAAGTCCGGATCGCTGACTGTGGCCCTCAGATTGATGGGGCTGGGACCGACCCAGATCGGCGTCGACGTGCATTGCGCCGAGTTGACCGACAGGTTGGTCGGCTTGTTCGGCGGGCGGTCGTACATGACGTTGAGCGTGGCCGCCGCGCTGTAGTCCCGGCCGTCGTCCGGATTCGCCTGATCACCGTCCGGCAGCCGCAGCGCGATGGTGACGAAGCGCTGACCGCTGGCGGCCGCTTTCTGGATCGCGGCCGTGGCGAACCACTCCTCGAGCGGCGACGGGCACTGGCCAAGGTTGACGGTCGGGCCGTCGAGTTCGGTGACCTCGCTGGGCTGGCGGTCCCAGGTCGGTTTACGTGCGGGCGTGGTGATCCAGGCCTGGGTCTCCAGCTTGCTCGAACAGTCCGTGACCGCGGTCTCGGACGACTTGAGATACGCCTCCGAGACCTGGTTGCCCAGCAGCGGGCTCAGGTCGAAGGTCAGATAGGACTTGCTGGTGTGCGCGACGCCGTCCGCGTCGACGTGCGTGCCGACCGGCGCGTTGTTGGACGTGCTGGTCAGGTTCTCGTGCGGTGTCGCCGAGTCGATGTAGGACCACGATGTGACCGAAATGACCGTCGAGGTCTCCGCGGCTGCGGGCGCCGAGGTGAGCGCGATGACGCCACCTGCGGCAAGACCGGAAATCGCGGTGATGGTGGCCGCCCTTCTGAGCAGCCCGAATAAACCCGAACGCATGAGGTTCCCCCCTCATCCGATGGATACCAGGATGGCCACGATGGCCCTCCCGCGCGAAGTATCCATCGACGAGGGGTCGGCGTTACGAGGGCAACCGCTCAGTGGCCGCAGCCGCAGGCCCCGCCGCAGCAACCTCCACCGCCGGTGGCCGGCCCGGCCGACCGACCGGCCAGCGCGACGGTGCTGAGCAGCTTCACCGTGTCGTCGTGGCCCGCCGGGCACCGCGCCGGGTCGGCGGACTCACTCATCGGCCGGGCCAGTTCGAATTCCTCGGCGCACGCCCGGCACTTGTACGCGTAGGTCGGCATGGCTGAATTCTCGCACGCTAGGGCTTGCGGGCGCGGAAGGTGATGCGCTGCTTGGGTTCGTGCTTGATGTGGACGTCCGTGAAACTGGCGGCGCGCAGCCGGTCCGGGAAGGTCTTGGCGTCCACCACGACCATCGTGTCGCCCAGGTGCAGGAAGCGGAACCGCAGGCTGAGCTGGCTGTCGTAGCCCGCGAACGTCCCACCCGGCCGCAGCACCCGGCACGCTTCCGCGAACAGCCTGTCCTGCAACGCTTTCGACGGCACGTGATGCAACATGGTGAAGCAGACGACCGAGTCGAAGTGACCGTCCGGGAACGGCATCTCCGCGCCGCTGCCGGTGACGATCTCGACCGCGTCCCCGAACTGTTCGCGCAGCTGCCGCGCGGATTCCGGGTCGACCTCCAGCGCGGTCAGCTCCTCGACCATCCGCGCCAGCACCCTGGTCGTCGCGCCGAAGCCAGGGCCGATCTCCAGCACCCGTTTGCCCAGGTCGACGTCGGCCATCCGGCCGGGCAGGTTCTCGGCGACGCCCTGCGCCCAGCTGTCCGACGAGCAGATCTTGCGATGCATCCGGTTCATTGGCACGCCGGAAACGTTAGAAAGCTCCGCCGCCGTCCGCCAGGCGTTATCCTGCCAAGCAATGTCGCGAGACGGACAAACTTCGGTGCTGGTCGGCGATTTCGCCGTGCCGCAGGGCAGCTGGTTCCCCTGGCACCAGCACCCCACCCACCAGCTCGCCTGGGCCGCGAGCGGCGTCGCGCTGGTCCGGATCGGCGAACGCACCTGGGTGCTCCCGCCCGGCCGCGCCCTCTGGATCCCGGTCGGCACCGTGCACAGCACCGGCGCGTCGGTCGCGATGAACCTGCGCAGCCTCAACCTCGAACCGGCCGGCTGCCCGATCGGCTGGGCCGAACCCACCGTGATCGCGGTGCCCGAGCTGCTCCGCGAACTCATCGTCCACCTCGGCAACCCCGACCTGGCCGGACCGGCCCGGCTGCGCGCCGAAGCCGTGCTGTTCGACCTGCTCGCACCGATGCCGACCACGGTCCTGGAAGTCCCCGAGCCGCGCGACGAACGCCTCCGGCCGATCACCGTCGCGCTGCGCGCCGACCCGGCCGACGACCGCACCCTCGGCGAATGGGGGCAGTTGGTCGGCGCGAGCGCGCGCAACCTGGCCCGGCTGTTCAGCAGCGAAACCGGAATGACCTTCGGCCAGTGGCGCACCCAGTTGCGCTTGCAGGCCGCGCTGCCTCTGCTCGCCGGCGGACTCGCGGTGGGCCGGGTCGCCGGGCGGGTCGGCTATGCGACGCCGAGCGCGTTCGTGGCCGCCTTTCGCCGCGCCGTCGGGGTGCCACCGGCGGCGTACTTCGGGTGGCCATCGTCGTCCGCTACTGTCGATTTCCGTGCCGCGCCACAACCACCGGACCCTACGTAGCCGCAAATCCGGGGACGACGACGAGCCGCGCGGCTTCGGCGCCACGTTCCCGCGCGCCGAGTCCGGCACGGACGGCGAATGGCTGGTGCGCAAGATCCCCGGCGCGCAGGCCACCAAGGTCTACCGGTGTCCCGGCTGCGATCACGAGATCCAGCCCGGCGTCCCCCACCTCGTCGCCTGGCCCGCGCTGGACTACGGCTCGGTGCAGGACCGGCGGCACTGGCACACCGGCTGCTGGGCCGCACGCGATCGGCGCGGCCCAACCAGCAAACACTGGTAGCTGCGGCGGCTCAGCTCCGATGGCCGCGGCTCAGCCCTCGACCGACGGCCCCGTCCAGGTCCGCGCTGCACTTTGACGGACGCCTGTTTCCAGGGCGGGGCCGCAGCTCAGCGCCTGACGGACGGCTGTCTCCGGAGCGGGGTCGCGGTTCAGAGTTTGACGGAGGGCTGTTTCCGGGGCGGGACCGCAGCTCAGCGCTTGACGGACGGCTGTTTTCGGGGCCGGGCGGCGGTTCAGCGTTTGACGGACGGCTGCTGCCGAGGGCCTTGCTGCGGCTGGTTCGGCTGCTGACCAGGGCGGGTGCCCTGCCCCTGACCGGCCTGGCCGGGCTTGTTCGGCGGCGTCACCGGGCCGGTCCGCCGGGTCGGCGCGTCCACCGCGTTGACCTCCATGGTCGGCCGGTTCGGGTCCGGCACCTTGACCGCGGTGGTCACCTTGGTCTGCTGCCCAGCGGGCTGGGCCGGCCCGGCGGCGTTGTCCGCGATCGGCACGGTGCGCTGGTCAGGACGTTGCGGCTTGTCCTCAGCCTTCGGCTTGGCCGACTGGGTCTTGTCTTCCTCGTGCTCTTCGGGCAGCGGGTCGAGCTGCGGGGTCGCGTTCACCATCAGGGCGTGCGCGGCCCGCAGTTGCTCGGCCAACTGGGTGCGCAGGGCACGCAGCGACTCGACCCGAGCGGTCGCCGCGGCGATCCTGCGGTTCGACTCCTCGGTGGCTTCCCGCACCCTGCGGTGAGCCTCGTCCGTCGCGTCCTGCAACCGGGCCTGGGCCTCGGCCGCGGCCTCGTGACGGCGCTTGTTGGCTTCCTCGGTGGATTCGCGCAAGCGCTTCTCCGCCTCGGCCTTGCTGCTGCGCTGCTCCTCGGCGATGGCCGCGCGCACCTTGCTCGCCTCGGCGTTGGCCTCGTTGCGGACCCGGGTCGCTTCCTCGCTCGACTCCCGCAGCCGCTTGTCGGCCTCGGCCCTGCTGACCCGCTGCTCCTCCGCGACCTGCGTGCGCAGCGCGGTGGTCTCCTCGTTGACCTGGGTGCGGATGCGCGTCGCCTCGTCGGTCGCCTCGCGAACGCGCCGCTCGGCCTCGGCCTTGCTGGTCGCTTCCTGCTCCGCCAGCACCCGCATGGACTCGGTGCGCCGCGAGGACATCGCGATGTCGAAGTCCTCTTCGATCTGCTGGCGCCGCGCGGCCGCCTCGCTGTCCAGCTTGTTGCGCGCCGCCTCGGCCGCCTTGTTCCTGGCCTCGATGTCCGCGTGCGCCTTCTCCATCAGCTCGCGGTGCTCGTTCTCCAGCTCGACGCGGCGGCCGTCGACCTCGGCGATCAGGTTCTCGTACCGGGCCCGCAGCGAGTTCGCGTCGGCCTCGGCCCGAGCGCGGATCTGCCCGGCGTCGGCCTCGGCGCGCGCCTTGATCTCGTTGGACTCGTCCTGCGCCAGCCGCAGCATCCGCTGCAGCCGCTCGGACAGTCCCTCCAGCGTGGTCGGCGGGGCCGAGAGCCGGTTGACCTGCGAACGCAGGTCGGAGATCTCGGTCCGCGCCTGACCCATCTGCTTGTACATGTCCGCGGCCTGTGCGGTGGCCGCGTCGCGGTCGAGCGCGATCAGCTTGAGTTCTTTGTCCAGCCGCTCGAGGTGTTCCTCGACCTGTGTGCGTGAGTAGCCGCGCTTGACGATGTCAAAGCCGGTTCCCAGGGGCACCACGTCGCGCTCGCGCTCGCTACCGAAAGCCATGGTGCTCACGCTACCCGGAAACGTAACCCGGTCGTGCGACACACCCCGGTCAGACGCCGCGGAATCGGTTGATCGCCTCGATGTGCCTGGCCCGGAACTCCGGATCGCGCACGCCAAGGCCTTCTTCCGGGGCCAGGCACAGGACGCCGACCTTGCCCTGGTGGGTGTTCGCGTGCACGTCCTTGGCCGCCTGACCGGTGTCGGTGAGGGGATAAACCCGTGACACGGTCGGGTGAATCCGGCCCTTGGCGATCAGCCGGTTCGCCTCCCACGCCTCGCGGTAGTTCGCGAAATGCGAGCCGATGATCCGCTTGAGGTTCATCCACAGGTAACGGTTGTCGTAGGAGTGCATGAACCCGCTGGTGGACGCGCAGGTGACGATCGTGCCGCCCTTGCGCGCGGCGAAAACGCTGGCACCAAAGGTTTCCCGGCCCGGATGCTCGAACACGATGTCCGGGTCGTCGCCCCCGGTGAGTTCGCGGATCTTGGCGCCGAAGCGCTTCCACTCCTTGGGGTCCTGGTGATCTTCGTCGGCCCAGAACTTGTAGCCCTCACCGGTCTTGACGGACCGGTCGATGATCAGCTCCGCGCCCATCTTCCGGCAGATCTCGGCCTTCTCCGGGCTCGACACCACGCACACCGGGATGGCGCCGCCGTTCAGCGCGAACTGAGTCGCGTAGGACCCCAGACCTCCGGACGCGCCCCAGATGAGCACCACGTCGCCCTGCTTCATGTCGGCGCCGTTGCGCGAGACCAGTTGCCGGTACGCGGTGGAGTTGACCAGGCCGGGGGAGGCCGCCTCCTCCCAGCTCAAATGCGCCGGTTTCGGCATGAGCTGGTTGGACTTGATCAGCGCGAGATCGGCGAGACCGCCAAAGTTCGTCTCGAAGCCCCAGATCCGCTGCTCCGGGTCGAGCATGGTGTCGTTGTGCCCGTCCGGGTGTTCAAGTTCGACGCTCAGGCAGTGCGCGACCACCTCGTCGCCGGGCTTCCACGCGTTCACGCCCGGCCCGGTGCGCAGCACGACACCGGCCAGGTCGGAGCCGACCACGTGGTAGGGCAGATCGTGCCGCTTCGCCAGTGGCGAGGACTTTCCGTACCTGGAGAGAAAACCGAATGTGGACATCGGCTCGAAGATCGAGGTCCACACGGTGTTGTAGTTGATCGCGCTGGCCATCACCGCGACCAGGGCCTCGCCGGGGCCGAGTTCCGGGGTGGGCACATCCTCGACGTGCAGCGATTTGCGCGGATCCTTTTCCGCGCTCGGCAGGCCGGCGAACATTTCCGTCTCGTCCGCGTGCACGGTCACCGCGCGGTAATGATCGGGAATCGGCAGGTTGCCGAGTTCTTCCAGCTCGTCGGCAAGAATGGCATCGAGGATTTTCTGCATAGCAGCGGCCTCCGTCGGTGTCTCGAATTGGCCGGATGTTACCCACGAGTAACGATCCAGATCGAGCCTTGTGAGGGATGGCACGTCGATCGTCGCCCAATCGTGCGAAAAGGGGAACCGGAGAGTCTTGACCGGGCGGCCAACCAAGACGGATGATCTGCCCGTAACCGGATTTTTGGAGGTGGGCACAATGACCGAACCTCGCACCCCGCCCCGGGCCTGGACCCGCTGGTCGGACTGGGTGGAAGTCGTTGTCGGCGTAGTAGCGCTGCTCTCGCCGTTGCTCTGGCTGGACACGTCGACCAAAGCCATGTGGACCATGGTCATTCTCGGCGCCCTGATCGCCATCGACGGCCTCGTGTCGCTGGCCGCACCGCGTCAGATGGCCAGTGAAACCATTCAGGCCGCGCTCGGCATCCTGCTGTTCATCGCGCCCTGGGTGATGGGCTTCGTCGCGGACTCCGGCGCCGCCTGGACCAGCTGGATCGCCGGTGCGGTGACCGTCGTCGCCAGCGGCCTCGCGATCCCGGCAATGGGTGGCATGCACCGGCTCACCGGTCAACACTGAACCTGACGCCGAGGAAGGGTGATGCGCTCTTGGGTACCACCGAGTCCGACGACTCCTCCCGGGAGCGCATCCTCCTCGCGGCAGGCGAACTGTTCGCCGAATCAGGCTTCGACGCCACCCCGACCTCGCGCATCGCCGAACGCGCGAACGTCCCCAAAGGACTGGTGCACTACTACTTCCGCCGCAAACCCGACCTGCTCGTCGCGCTGATCGACAGACTCCCTGACGAACATCTCGACATCGCGAAGATCGTCGTTCCCGGCGACGTCGCCGCCAGCCTGCGCGCGCTCGTCGCCGTGCTCGACCGGCGCATCGAGTCCTCGCGGCTGCTGTCCCACCTGCTCTGGCGCGAAGCCGACACCCACGAGGCCGTGCGCGACGCCATGCAACGCCGCTACCGATCGGTCGTCGCCCAGATCCGCGCCGTCATCGCCACCGCGCGCGGCGCCCACGCGCACCCAGCCGACACCGACAGCGCCGCCGAACTCCTGGCCCTGGCCGTCAGCTACCGCCACGCGGTCTCCCGCCACACTGTGTCTCACTACGAAGGCGATGGCGCGACCAGCATCGACCAAGAAATCAACTTCATCGCAGCAGCCCTGGCGCTCGGCGCAAGCAGTTAGTCGCCGGCTGGCTCAACCAACTCCACCAGCACCCCACCCGCATCCTTCGGATGCACGAAGTTCACCCGGCTGTTCGCCGTCCCATGCCGAGGCTCCGCGTACAGCAACCGCAAACCCTTGGCGCGGATCGCCGCCGACGCCGCTTCGATGTCGTCCACCCGGTAGGCGACCTGCTGGATCCCCGCGCCCCGCTTGTCGATGAACTTCGCGATCGTCGACTCGTCGTTCAACGGCGCCAGCAACTGAATCGCGGTCGAACCCGCCGGGGCACCCTCGGCGGCCAGCATGGCCTCGCGCACACCCTGGTCCTCGTTGGTTTCCACGTGCGTGACCACGAAACCGAAGGTGTCGCGGTAGTAGGCGATCGCTTCGTCGAGGTCGGGCACCGCGATGCCGACGTGATCGATAGCAGTCACGGACAGGCCAAGCGTGGAAGTCATCGGTCAAGCGTACGGAAACTGAACCGGTTTTGATCGGTAGTGCGTGACAGCGGTCATAGCCGGTTGAGTTACCCGTCGGTATGTTCGGACGACAGTCGGTTCATGCTCGTGGCAGCATGGAATTGTTCGTGTTCAAACACTCCAATGATGGAGGCGTGTGATGTCGCCGGTTTCCGGATCTGTCATCGTCGCTGGGGCCCGCACCCCGATCGGGCGCTTGCTCGGTTCGCTCAAGGACTTCACCGGCCCGCAGCTGGGCGGCTTCGCGATCAAGGCGGCACTGGAGAAGGCAGGCGTCACGCCGGACCAGGTCCAGTACGTGATCATGGGCCAGGTGCTGACCGCGGGCGTCGGCCAGATCCCCGCGCGGCAGGCCGCGGTGCACGCGGGCATCAGCATGGACGTGCCCGCGCTGACCATCAACAAGGTGTGCCTGTCCGGCCTCGACGCGATCGCGCTCGCCGACCAGCTCATCCGAGCGGGCGAGTTCGACATCATCGTCGCCGGTGGCCAGGAGTCCATGACCCAGGCTCCGCACCTGCTGCCCAAGTCCCGCGCCGGCTTCAAGTACGGCGACACGACCCTGGTCGATCACATGGCCTACGACGGCCTGTTCTGTGCGTTCGACCAGATGGCGATGGGTGCGTCTACCGAGAAGTACAACTCCCGCTACGACATCACCCGCGCCGACCAGGACGAGTTCGCCGCCCGCTCACACCAGCGCGCCGCGGCCGCGATCAAGGACGGCGTGTTCGCCGACGAGATCACCCCGATCAGCATCCCCCAGCGCAAGGGCGACCCGATCGTCTTCGACACCGACGAAGGCGTCCGCGGCGACACCACGGCCGAAAGCCTCGGCAAACTCCGCCCCGCCTTCGCCGCCGACGGCACCATCACCGCAGGCTCGGCCTCCCAGATCTCCGACGGCGCCGCGGCCGTCGTCGTGATGAGCAAGGCCAAGGCGGAGGAACTCGGCCTAACCTGGCTCGCCGAGATCGGCGCCCACGGCGTAGTGGCAGGTCCAGACGCGAGCCTGCACGAGCAGCCCTCCAACGCGATCAAGAAGGCGTGCGAGAAAGCCGGAATCACCCCGAGCGACCTGGACCTAGTCGAGATTAATGAGGCGTTCGCCGCGGTCGGCGTGGTGTCCGCGAACAAGCTCGGCCTGTCCGAGGACAAGGTCAACGTCAACGGCGGCGCGATAGCCGTCGGCCACCCGATCGGCATGTCCGGCGCGCGCCTGGCGCTGCACCTCGCGCTCGAACTGAAGCGGCGCGGCGGCGGCATCGGCGCGGCAGGCCTGTGCGGCGGCGGTGGCCAGGGCGATGCGCTGATCATCAAGGTACCCAGCGCATAATCCGACAGGTGCGCACAGCGACTGACGTCAAGGACCTGATCGACCGCGCGCGGGAAGGCAAGCCGCGCGCGGTCGCCCGCCTCATCTCGCTGATCGAGGACGCCAGCCCGCAACTGCGCGAAGTAGCCACGGCTCTGGCCCCGCTCACCGGCCGAGCCCGCGTGATCGGCTTGACCGGACCACCCGGCGTAGGCAAGTCAACATCCACATCAGCCCTGGTCACAGCCTTCCGCAACCAAGGCAAACGAGTAGGCGTCTTGGCTGTCGACCCATCGTCCCCCTTCTCCGGCGGCGCCCTGCTCGGCGACCGAGTCCGCATGCAGGATCACGCCACCGACCCCGACGTGTTCATCCGCTCCATGGCAACCCGAGGCCACCTAGGCGGCCTGTCCTGGGCGACCCCGCAGGCCCTGCGCGTACTCGACGCCGCCGGTTTCGACATCGTGCTCATCGAAACAGTCGGCGTAGGACAGTCCGAAGTAGACATAATCTCGCTCGCCGACACCACGATGGTATTGCTGGCCCCCGGCATGGGCGACGGCATCCAGGCGGCGAAAGCAGGCATCCTCGAAGTAGCCGATGTCTTCGTGGTCAACAAATCCGACCGCGACGGCGCCGATCAGGTCGTCCGCGACCTCAAATACATGATCTCCCTAGGTCGGGTAGACCGCACCGGCGCCCGCTGGCGAATCCCGGTCGTCTCCACGGT
Source organism: Pseudonocardiaceae bacterium (assembly GCA_035248365.1). Taxonomy (GTDB): domain Bacteria; phylum Actinomycetota; class Actinomycetes; order Mycobacteriales; family Pseudonocardiaceae; genus CAJCJE01. The sequence goes on from DATFHN010000148.1 coordinate 11,497, forward strand.
CGCCTCCCGCAACGAAGGCATCGACGACGTCATCGAAGCACTCGACGCCCACCACACCTGGCTAACCGACCACGGCGAACTCGAAGCCCGCCGACTCAACCGCGCCGCCGTCGAAGTGGAAGCCATCGCGGTAGAGCAGCTGCGCGCACGCTTCGGCGACCTACACGGCGGCCAAGTCCTCGAAAAACTGGCCGGCCAAGTCATGACCGGCACGGTCGACTCGTACACAGCGGCCGACCAACTAGTCGAAGGCCTCCGCACCGAGGCCTAGTCCGAGCCCCGCCGCGCGTCACCGCCCGCACCCTCCGGCTTGTGTATCGATACACAGTCGAACCGTCCTCGCGTGCCGCCCAACTACCCGCAGCCTCCACCTGTGTATCGATACACAACCGAATGGCCTGGCGTCGCCGACGGCCACCACATTGAACAGCTGCCTCGCCGGGTGCCTGTTTCCCAGAATGGTTGGCTCGCGGAACAGCTGGCTCGGCCCCGCCGATGGTTCGGCCGCCGATGGCTCCGTCGCTGATAGACGCGCCGCCGTCGGGTTTCGGTTCAATCTGCATCGGGCTCAGCCTTGGGCTTGTGTATCGATACACAGTCGGGCTCGCTTCGCGGGTTTTGGGCTCGCTTGACCGGGCGGCTGTGTATCGATACACAAGGCAGTGGTTGTGTGCGTATTCGGAGGTGCGGGAGGTTCGGTTGTGTGTCGATACACAACCGAACATGGCGGGCGGCGGAGGGCGCTGGGCAGGACTTGGGTGAGGGTGGTTCGGCGCCGCGGTGGCTTGTTTATCGATACACAGGTGGAGGGTCTTGGCGATTGGGTCGGGGGTTGAGGTGGCGGGTCAGGAAGTTCAGTTGGGTGTGCAGGATGCCTTTGGTCGCTGCCGTGCCTATCGCGGAATGGCCGACGCCAGGGAGCAGCACCAACTCGTGTGGTTTGCCTGCGGCGAGCAGGGCGGAGGACATGCGCAGGGTGTGCGCGGGATGCACGGTCGCGTCGGATAGGCCGTGCATAAGCAGCAACGGCCTCGTCAGGTTGGGGGCTTCGGCGAGGATATCGTTGGCGTCGTAACACTCGGGGTGCTCGTCGAGTTGGCCTAGGTAGCGTTCGCGCCATTCTGCGTGGTAGAGGCGCTGATCGGTGGCGCCGGCGCCGGCTACGGCGGCGTGGAAGATGTCGGGTCTGCGCAAGACTGCCAGTTGGGCGATGCTGCCGCTGAACGACCAGCCACGGATGCCTACGCGGGACAGATCGAGGTCGGGGTTTTCTTGGGCGGCGGCGTGAAGGCCCGCGATTTGGTCGTCGAGGACGGGGTCGAATTGGTCGCCGTGGATTTCGCGTTCCCAGTCTGGGCCTCGACCGGGCGTGCCTGCGCCGTCGATGGTGAGGACGGCGAAGCCGTGTTCGGCGAACCACTGGGACATCAGGTTGCGCCAGTCGCCGTCGTCGGTGACGCGTTGTCGGCCTGGGCCGCCGTAGGGGTCCAGGAGGACGGGCAGGTTTGAGCCGGGTTGGTGCCACGACGGGAGGAAGAGATCGGCTCGTAGGTCGCGGGGGCCGAGGATCAGGCGGGTTCTGTTGAGCGCTAGTACGGGGTCCTCTGCGGTGGAGGTTATCTGGGGGGCTTGGGTTTGGGTGAGGGCGGATTCGTAGGTGTAGAGGTGGGTTTCTGTTGGTTGAGGAGACGCGGTGAAGGTGATTCTGTTGTCGGTTATGCCTTTTACTTCTCTTAGTTGCAGGCCGGGTGGGGTTACTGGGACGCCGTCTACGGTTAGGTGCCTTGTGCCGTTGTGGTCCAGGTGAGCGACCAGTTTGCCTGCGGCGGTTCGGGCCGGTAGTCCGGGGATTCGTTGCACCCAGCAGGGGTCGTGTTGTTCGGCTGCCACCTCGGCTGCGCCGGTGGTGGGGTCGATGGTGAGGAACTGCTGGGTGCGTTGGTCGCGGGTTTGACCGACCGCGTACGGGCCGCGCGTGTCCCAGCCTGCGGTTACCAGGTATTCGAGGGCGAAATCCACGGGTGTTTCCGCGCCGGTGAGGTCGATGATCGCCAGGGTGAATATTGGGATGGGTTTACCTACGGCGGCGTGGCGGATGGCGCGGGGCGGGCTGGCTGGGTCGGTCGGGTCGTCCAGATACCAGGTGTCTACTGGGGACTCGTCGCGTCTGGTGATGAGGAGGTGGGTCGCGGTGGGGGACCACCAGAAATCGGCTACGTCGGTCGCGAGGGGAGCGTTTGATTCGGTTGTGTGTAGGGAGTTGTTGTGTAAGTAGGCTGTTCGGCTGGCTTGGGGGCGGGGATTTGTTATGGGGGTGGGAGTTGGGATTTGCTGGATGACTTCGTTGGTGATGGTGTGGAGGGCGCCGTTTGCTACGCAGGCGATGGTTTTACCGTCGGTTGCGTATTCGGTGACGTTGTCGAGCAGCATGCGCTCGAGGGGTTGGGTCCAGAGGGCGCCGGAGCGCAGGAACAGGGTGGGCGGGCCGATGGTGATGTCGTGCGGGGCGCCGATCGAGAAGCGCTGGGTGCGGTGGATCTGGTCTGGGAGGGACTCCGTCAATGTTCGGCCAGGACGACGTCGAGCAGGCCGGGGAAGCGTGCGTCGAATTCGTCCTTGCGTAGGCGGTTGAGCCGCCTGGGGCCGTCGTCGCGTTGCTCGATGAGGCCGGTCGCGCGTAGCACGGCGAAGTGGTGGCTGCTGGTGGCCTTGGCGACCGGCAGGTGGAACGTGCCGCAGGCCCGCGTCCAGTCCGGCGACTCGGCCAGTTCGCGCAGGATGGTGCGGCGGACCGGGTCGGCCAGCGCGTCGAGGGCTTCCTGCAGCGTCACCTCGGCGGGGTTGCCGTGGGTGAGGTTGCGGGCGCGCGCGGACAGCCGGGCTGGCTCAGTATTCGATTGTCGTCGTACACTCATCTGGTCGACCTCCATCGAACATTCTACTGGGGAAGCAGGGGGAGCAATGCCATCGTCGCTGTTGACGCTGTCGTTCGGGCCGTCGAGCCGGAATCTGCTGGCCGAGGCCACCGATCCGGGCCGGGAGGGGGCGCTTGCCGCGCTGGAATCGTTCTACTACGCGCTGAACAACCGCGACGCGGACGCGTTGGCGCAGGTCTGGAGCGACAATGACCTTGTGCAGTTGAACAATCCGCTGGGCGGTGTGTTGCGGGGCCGGGACGCGGTCGTCGGGCTTTATCAGCGGGTGTTCGAGTCGCGTGCGCGGGTGGAAGTGACTTTTGCGGATATTGTTGAGTATGTCGGGCCCAATCACGCGGTGTTCGCGGGGCGAGAGACCGGGACGTTCGTTGGGCCTGATGGGGCGCGTGTTCCGTTGAGTATTCGGACTACTCGGTATTTTGGCTTTCTGGGTGGGCGGTGGGGGCAGTTGCATCATCACGGGAGCATTGATGACGCGGATGCGCTTCGGGCCTATCAGCGGGCCGTGTTGGGCGAGTGAGTTATTCCGCGAACATCAGTTCGGGTTTCGTGACCAGGGCTCGGATGCGTTCGCGGGGTTCGGGCAGTAGTTTCCGCGCGGTCAGGTCCAGCAGGCCCATGGTGCCGTTGACGGTAGCGGCGACGGTGCCGTCCAGTTTGGTCAGCTCGGTGCGCATGACGAAGGTCTTGCCCGCGCCGAACTCGATGGTCGTGGTCACGTCGATCTCGTCGCCGTCGCGCAACTCGCGCAGGTAACGTGCCTCGCTGGAGAGCAGCGCTGGCGCGAAACCGAGCGCGCGCATGGCTTCCGGCGCGCAGCCGGCCGCCCGGAACAGCTGGACCCGGCCGTGTTCGGCGTAGGAGTGGTAGACGGCCTGGTTCACATGGCCGAGCGTGTCCAGCTCGTAGTTGCGCACGGCGATCCGCACGGAGAAAGGAACAGCCCCGTTGTCCATACCGGGCACGGTAGCGCCTGGGTCGGACAACGGGGCTGGTGCTGTGACGAAGGCGAACGTCAGCAGCTGGCCTTGTAGGTGTACTTGGCGATCGCGGCGGTGTCACTCTGGGTCAGCGACACCAGGTTGGTGCTGATGGACTTGGTGACCGACTTGCCGGTGATCGCGTTGATCACCTGGTCGACACCGTCGACGCCGATGGTGGCAGGGTCCTGGGCGATCAGTGCCTGGAACGTGCCGGACTGGAGGTCCTGCACTTCCTGCGGGCTGGCGTCGAAGCCGACCAGCTGGACGGTGCCCTTCTTGCCCGCGGTCTGCAGCGCGGTCGCCGCGCCCTGACCGGTGTTCAGGTTGGACGCGAACACGCCGATCAGGTCGGGGTTGGCGGCCAGGGTGCTGGTCAGCACCGACGTGGACTGGGCGACGTCGTTGTTGGTGTACTGCTGGGGCAGCATGGTCAGGTTCGGGTACTTCTTGATCTCGTTGGCGAAGCCGGCCTCTCGTTCGTCCGTTGTGGACGTGCCGGCCACGGTGTTGAGCACCAGCACCTTGCCGGTCTTGCCGTTGAGCAGCTTGGCCAGGGTGTCCGCGGCGAGTTCGCCGCCCTGGGTGTTGTTCGACGAGATGGAGGATTCGACGATCGAGGCGTCCTTGAGGGCGGTGTCCACCTGGACGACCTTGGTGCCGGCCTTGGTCAGGGTCTGGATCGGGTTGAACATGGCAACGTTGTCGGTCGGCGCGATGAGCACACCGGCCGGCTTGTTGTTGACCACCGAGTTCACGATCGGCGTCTGTGCGTCGACCGAGAACTTCGCCGCGCCCTGCTGGGTGAGGTTGTAGCCCTTGCTGGCCGCCTCGGTCTTGGCCGCGCAGTAGATGGACGTGTAGAAGGGTTCGATGTCACCCGGGATGTAGACCAGGTTCTTGTTGGTCGGAGCGGACGCATTGCTGCCACCGCTCTGCCCGACCTGGCCGGTGCCGCCGCACGCGGCGAGCAGCGCGCCAGCGGCGACGATGACGCCGGCCACCACGATCGTGCGGGTCTTGTGCTGCATTTCCTTCGTTCCTCTCGTCATTGAGCTGGACGTCTTTGGTGTTGTTAGCGGGGGCGGTTCTTCCTGCGGCGCTGGTCGAACCAGACCGCCGCGACCAGCACGATGGCGACTGCGATCGGCTGCCAGAACGGCGGCACACCACTGATCACGAAACCGCTGCTGAGCACCTCCGGGATGAACGTGCCGAACACGGTGCCCAGCAGGACACCGGAGCCGCCGAACAGGCTGGTGCCACCGAGGACCACACCGGAGATCGCGCTCAGGTTGTCCGTGGTGTGGCCTGCGATGGTGGTCGTGCCGTAGTAGGCGAGCGAGAGGAACCCGGCGACGCCTGCCAGCAGGCCGGAGAGCAGGTACACCCACATCAGCTGCTTCTTCAGCGGGATACCGACCCGGCGAGCGGCCTCCGGGCTGGAACCGACCGCGTAGGTGTAGCGGCCGAACTTGGTGGTGTGCAGCAGCCAGCCGAAGAACAGCGTGATCGCCACGACGATGATCACCAGGTACGGAATGTAGACCACCGTCCCGGAACCCACGGTGTTGCGTAGGGCGCCGGGAACGGTGCGCACGTCGTTGCCGTTGGTGATCAGGTCGGCGACGCCGAGCGCGGCACCGAACGAGCCGAGCGTGACGATCAGCGGCGGCACATTGGCGTAGGCGACGAGCCAGCCGTTGATCAGGCCCCACAATCCGCCCGCGGCGACCGAGATGACCAGGCCGAGCAGGATGATGCCGATGCCGTCCTTGGTGGCGTCGCCGCCGCCGAGGCTCTGCATCACTTCCGCGCTGAGCACGCCGGAGAAGATCAGTACGGTGCCGACCGAGAGGTCGATGCCGCCGGTGATGATCACGAAGGTCATGCCGACGGCGAGCAGCAACAGCAGACAGAGCTGGATGAACAGTTCCTGGATGTTGAACAGGGTCAGGAAGCTGCCGGGGTGCAGGACGCTGAACGCGACCACCAGGCCGACCAGGATCACGCCGACCCACAGCGTGTTGGAGGACCCGAGTTTCTGCCAGATGGTCGCTTCCGGCCTGCCGGTCATGTCCTCGGGGTTGAACGCGGCCTTGGGGGTTTCGGTGTTCGTCATGCCGCGTCCTCCTGCGACAGGGCGCCGGTCATCGCGCCGACCAGGTCTTCCAGGGTCGTGTCCTTGGCGACGAAGCGGGCGACCCGCTTGCCCAGCCGCATCACCTCGACGCGGTCGGCGACCGAGAGCACCTCGGGCATGTTGTGGCTGATCAGCACTACGGCGATGCCGGTGTCGCGGACCTTCTTGATCACGTCGAGCACGCGTTCGCGTTGTACGACGCCGAGCGCGGCCGTTGGCTCGTCCATGAAGACGACCTTGCTGGCCCAGACGACCGAGCGGGCGACGGCGACGCTCTGCCGCTGGCCGCCGGAGAGCGAGCCGATCGACACGTCGGTGTCCTGCAGCTGCACGCCGAGCCGGGCGAACTCGTCGATGGACTGCTTGCGCATGGTCTTCTTGTCCAGCATGCCCAGCGCGCCGAGGATGCCCTTGCGCTTGAGTTCGCGGCCCAGGAACAGGTTCGCGGCCGGGTCGAGGTCCGGGGCGACGGCCAGGTCCTGGTAGACGGTCTCGATGCCGAGTTCGCGGGCTTCGGTCGGCGAGCCGATGTGCACCGGCTTGCCGTCCAGCAGGATCTCGCCTGCGTCGGGGATTTCCGCGCCGGACAGGCTTTTCACCATCGTGGACTTGCCCGCGCCGTTGTCACCGATCAGCGCGACGACCTCGCCCTGCCGGGCGGTGAACGACGCGCCGCGCAATGCCTCGACGGAGCCGTAGTGCTTGACCAGGTTGCGGGCTTCGAGCGCGATCTCGGCCCCGCCCGAATTTTCCGTCATTTCAGCTGTCTCCCTGGGTGTCCGGGGCGGGCGGACGGCAGCGCACCATGATCAGCTCACCATCCACAGTAGACGATCCGGCAGCATAGGGCACGACGGCGGTGTCGCCCTTGCGCAGTTCCAGCGTGCCGCCGTTTTCGGTGCTGAGCTTGCCGCTGCCATCCAGCGCGACCAGCACCGAGAATCCGGGGTCGAGATCGACCGGGGCGTTGACCTGCAACCGATCCGCGCGGAAGAACGGCGCGGCGGCGTCGTTGAACAGCGGGACCACCGGCTCCGCAGCGCCTGCGGTGTGCCGGATGATGGTCTCCAGCTTCTCGGCGTTCCAGCCGCTGCGGTCGACCGCGGCCAGCGCGGTGTCGAAGCCGATGCCCAGGTGACCGGCCTTGGCGTCGTCAAGGAAGCCCTGCCACTCCAGGGTGATGGAGAAGTCGGTGGGCTGCTGGAGTTCGACGACGAACACGCCTGCGCCGATCGCGTGCGGCAGGCCGGACGTGATCAGCACGGTGTCGCCGGGGGCGACGGTGATCTTGTTGAGCGAGCCCAGCATGGCCTCGCGGTCCTGGAGGTCCACCCAGTTCGCGAGTTCCTGCTCGTCGATGTCCTCCCGGAAACCGGCGTACACGGTCGGTTCCGCGCCCGAGGTGCCGATCACCGCCCAGGCCTCGGTCTTGCCGAAGTGCGATCCGAAGTGCTCCTGCGCGAACTTGTTGGACGGGTGCAGGTGCACCGGCAGCCGCTGGCCCGCGTCGAGCAACTTCACCAGCAGCGCGGTGCTGGTGCCGAAGGTCTTGACGTGCTCGGCGCCCAGCCATTCCTCCGGAGCGGCGATGACCGCGTCGCGCAGGAACCGGCCGTCGGGCAGCGTGGACAGACCGTCGGTCTCCTTGCCGAACCTCGGCGTCGTCGACGCGACCCAGTCCTCCGGCCCGTACTCCGCGGCCGACTCGGTGCCGCGCAGCGCGGCGATCGCCTCGCCGCCCTGGTAGAACTGCCGGGGCTGGTTCGCCGGCAGCACGACCGGGCGGGCGGCGACCGAGTAGTCGGTCGTCGGCGTTGAGTTCATGTGGGGCTTACCTCTCCGGATCCTCGGGGTATCAGGCGCACCGGGGAGATGACCCGGTGCGGCGGCGAGTTGTCACCTGACAACCGGGCGAACAACAACTCGGCTGCCGCCTTGCCGAGTGCCCCGGTGTCGTGCGCGATGACGCTGACCGGTGGGTTGAGCAGATCGGCGAGTTCGAAGTCGTCGAACCCGACCAGCGCGGGCCGCTTCGCCTTGTGGGCGAGGGCGCGCAGCACGTGCACGGTGATCCGGTTGTTGCCGGTGACCACGGCGGTGGCCGGCTCGGGCAGGTTCAGCACGCGGTCGAGGGCCGCCGCGATGCCGTGCTCGTCCGGTGCCCCCATGGCCACGAGTTCCTCGTCGAAGCGGATCTCGGCGCGTGCGCAGCCTTCGCGGAAGCCGCGCAGGCGCTCGCTGGCGGTGAAGATGGTGGCCGCGTCACCGAAGAAGGCGATCCGGCGGTGGCCGTGGGCGGCGAGGTGGCGCACGGCCTCGACCGTGCCGCCCAAGTTGTCGACCAGCACGGTGTCGGCGACGATGTCACCGGCTGGGCGGTCCAGGAACACCACCGGCATGCCGGCGTGGATCTCCGGGACGAGGTAGCCGTGTCGCAGCCCGGCCGGGACGACCAGCAGGCCGTCCACGCGGCGCGCGCAGAATTCCAGAGCGAGTTCGCGTTCCCGGTCCGGGTCCTCATCGGACGATCCGGTCATGACGTGACGGCCGAACTGGCGGGCGACCTCTTCGACCGCGCGGGTCAGCACCGAATAGAACGGGTTGGCCACGTCCTCAAGGAGCAATCCGATGGTTCCGGTGGAGGAACCGCGCCGCAGGTTGCGGGCGCCGAGGTTGCGGCGGAAGCCGAGCTGGTCGATGGCGGCCAGCACGCGCGCGGCGGTGGTCGGGTGCACCCCGGTCTCGCCGTTGACCACCCGGGACACGGTTTTGAGGCTCACGCCGGCGAGGCGAGCCACGTCGTTCATGGTGGCGCGCCGTACTCGGCCGGACCCGGCATTGGACAACGTTGTCATCGCCGGGGATTGGACACCCTCGCGCGGCCGCTTGTCAACGGCTTGACCGGTCAACCGATCGATTTCGCCCGGTCGCGTTCCTAGCTCCAGGATGGACACGTTGGGTATCGTGATCGGCACTCAGGGTCCGCGCGGCCGGGGTTTGACAAGGTTGTCAGCTGATCGGCGCAAGACCTGCCCGGTCGGCTGTTGTCACCCACAGTTCGCTGGTTGTTCGATGAACGAACCTTTCGAAACGGGGTCGGCGCGGCGAAGGGTGCACACGAATGCATCGATCTGTTTGTCACTGGAGGCCATCGCCATGCCCGAACTGACCAGACGACGACTGCTCGGCACCGCGGCCGGAGCCACCGCGGTCGCGGCCGCTGCCACGTTGATGCCGCCCAACGTCCAGAAGGCATTAGCTCAGGACGCGCCGAAGGCCGGCTCCATGCGCGACATCGAGCACGTTGTCGTGCTGATGCAGGAAAACCGGTCGTTCGACCACTACTTCGGCACGCTCTCCGGGGTGCGCGGCTTCGCCGACGCGCAGCGGCAGAAGCTCGCGAATGGACGGTCGGTGCTCTACCAGCCGGACCCGGTCAACCCGGCCGGTTACACGCTGCCGTTCCATTTGGACACCAACACCACCAGTGCGCAGCACATCCCGTCCACCTCGCACGCCTGGCAGGTCCAGCACAACGCCTGGAACGGTGGGAAGATGGACAACTGGCTGCCCGCGCACCGCGCGGCGGACGGCGCCAACGGCCCCTACACGATGGGCTACCACAACCGGGCGGACATCCCCTTCCAGTTCGCGCTGGCCGAGGCGTTCACCATCTGCGACCACTACCACTGTGGCGTCATGGGCCCGACCTGGCCGAACCGGATGGTCTGGATGACCGGTACGATCGACCCGCAGGGCGCGAACGGCGGCCCGATCCTGGACAACACTCTCCCGCCCGGCGGCTACACCTGGACCACCTACGCGGAGCGGCTGGAAGCGGCCGGGGTGAGCTGGAAGGTCTACCAGCAGCAGGACAACTACGGCACGAACATGCTGGCCCAGTTCAAGAACTTCATCAACGCCAAGCCGGGCGACCCGCTCTACGACAAGGGCATCGCCTACGGCCCGGAGGGCCAGTTCGAGTACGACGCGCGCAACGACAAGCTGCCCGCGGTGTCCTGGATCCTGCCGACCAGTTTCCAGTCCGAGCACCCGGACTACATGCCTGCGGACGGCGCCGCGTTCGTGGCCAGCAAGATCGACGCGATCGCGGCCAACCCGAAGGTGTGGGCCAAGACCGTGTTCATCCTCAACTACGACGAGAACGACGGCCTTTTCGACCACGTCGTGCCGCCGACTCCGTCCTCGGCGAGCAACCCGGAGGAGTTCGTCACCAAAACGTCCTACAGCGGCATCAAGGGCAACAACCTTCCGGTCGGCGGCGGGTTCCGGGTGCCGTGCATCATCATCTCGCCGTGGACGGCCGGTGGCTGGGTGGCGACCGAGACCTTCGACCACACCTCGGTGCTGCGGTTCCTCGAGCGCTTCACCGGCGTCAAGGAGACCAACATCAGCAACTGGCGCCGCGAGACCTTCGGCGACCTGACCTCGGCCTTCCGCTGGTACGACTACCAGGCCAAGCCGCCGGTCCTGCCCGACACCGCTGGCCCGCTGACCTACGCGCAGTACACCTCGACCGTACTGCCCAAGCCGACCCTGCCGGGCGCGAACCAGACGCCGCCCTCGCAGGAGCCGGGCGGTCGCAAGCACATCTGAGCCGTACTTACTACGGTTTGGGATATTACGACATCGTAATATCCCAAACCGTAGTACTAGGCGAAATCGCCGGAGGCTTTGCGGACTTTGGCGAGCAGGTCGGTGAGGGTCGCGGTCTGCTTGCCGGACAGGCCGCGCAGGCCGAACTCGACGGCGTTGACCGCGTCGGTCGCCTCGCCGCGCCGGGTGCGGCCCTCGTCGGTGATCTCCACCAGGGTGGTGCGCCGGTCGGTCGGGTGCGGAATGCGCTTGACCAGGCCGTCGGCCTCCAAACGGTCGACGATGTTGGTCACGCTGGTGGGGTGCAGCTGCAACCGTTGGCCCATCACCCGCATCGGCAGGCTGCCGCGCCGCGAGAAATACAGCAGCACAAGGGCTTCGTAGCGGGCGAAGGTGAGGCCGTGCGGGCGCAGCGCGCCGTCCACGGCGGACTGCAGAATCTGCTGGACGCGCATGACGCTGGTGACCGCGGCCATCACCTCGGAGGGCCCGACCCGCTCCGCCCAGAGATCGGCCGCTCGGGCGATGGGGTCGAACGCGAGCGGCTGGTCGGTCATGGTGCACGAAGTTACCAGCGAGTTTGGCCGCGCGGGAACGGGCGGCGTCGCGGGAGCGTCGGAGCGGTGGCGCACAATACGGCGCAAACCCGGCGCGCGGCGAGATCGGCTGGTCAAGATCATCGCGAGGGCGCCAGAAGAGCAACCCTTCACAAGAGGAGTCCACGTGCTTGTCGCGTTCAGCGTCAGCCCCAACGCCGCCGATGCCGATGGCGGGGTGAGCGAGGCGGTCGCCAAGGCCGTGCGGGTGGTGCGCGAGTCCGGCCTGCCCAATTCGACCAACGCCATGTTCACCAACATCGAGGGCAGCTGGGACGAGGTCATGGACGTGGTGCGCCGCGCGGTCGAAGCCGCGGGCGAGGGCAGCACGCGGGTCGGGCTGGTGCTCAAGGCCGACATCAGGCCCGGCTACGACCATGATCAGCTCGACGCGAAGGTCGCACGAATCGAGGCGCACCTGGCCGGCGACGACGAGCGGATGCGCGGCGAATAACGCGAAATCGCCGCGAAAATCGCAGACCCGTTGTCGATCATCGACGGGGTGGATTCGCCGTGATTCGAGCCAAGGAATTTCCCAGGATTACCGGAAATTCGCCCGTGTTGATCACACTCGTCAGCCAAAGGTGTGAATACCCCGTTCGATTGACCGGGAATGCGCTGGCAGCTGCGTGAATGAATGCGCCCAAGCGGGTCAATGCGGGTGCCAGCTGATCCGGCGACAATGGTCATGGTTACTGTGGTGCGAACAGACGGATACTGACCGTCGTCGGGGAGGGGCTGTTGATCCAAGCGGCTGAGCGCACGTCATACCGGACGGTGTTCGCGTCGAGCGAGTTCCGTGCGCTGTGGTTCGCGCAGATCCTGTCGGTCGCCGGTGATCGGCTCGCCCTGGTCGCCACGTCGCTGCTGGTCTACGCGCACACGCACTCGCCGGTACTGACCGCGATCACCTACGCCTCGATCTACCTGCCCTGGCTGCTCGGCGGACCCTTCCTGTCCGGGCTGGCCGACCGGTTCCCGCGCCGCGTGGTCATGGTGACCTGCGACATCGGGCGCGCGCTGCTGGTCGCCGGGATGGTCCTGCCGGGCTGTCCGGTGCTGGTCGTGGTGATCCTGCTGTTCGCCGTCACCACCCTCCAATCGCCCTTCCAGGCCTCCCGCACCGCGATCGTGGCCGACGTGCTGCACGGCGAGTCCTACGTCCTGGGCGTCGCCGTCACCCGGCTGACCAACCAGCTGGGGTACGTGGCCGGCTTCGCGGTCGGTGGCACCGTGGTCGCCTTCTCCGGCACGAGGACGGCGCTGCTGATCGACTGCGGCACGTTCATCGCGTCCGCGCTGCTCGTCCGGTTCGGGGTGCGCGGGCGGCCCGCGCCCATCGAGAAGGCCGCGCGGCCATCCACCTGGGGCATGGTCGCGTCGGGCGCGAAACTCGTGTTCGGCCAGCGCAAACTGCGCACGTTGATGATGCTGGGCTGGCTGGCCGCGTTCTACGCGGTACCGGAAGGCCTCGCCGCGCCGTATTCGGCGGGCTTCGGCGGCGGAGCCGTGGCCACCGGACTGGTCCTGGCCGCATTGCCCCTGGGCAGCGCGGCCGGTGTGTATCTGTACGGGAAGTTCGTGCGGCCCACGCGGCGCTTGCAGCTGATGGGATCGCTGGCGGTGGGTTCGTGCGCACCGCTGCTGCTGTGCGCACTACGCCCGGGCCTGGTGATCTCGATCGTGATCTTGTTCGTTGCCGGAGCCTCGTCCGCGTTCCAGCTGTCGGCGAGTTCCGAGTTCGTGACCGCGGTGCCGAACACGTCCCGAGGTCAGGCCTACGGTTTCGCGAACGCCGGGCTTGCCATCGGCCAGGGATTGACGATTTCCCTCGCCGGTGCGTTGGCCGGAGCGCTGCCCGCGTTCGTGGTGATCGCGGTGAGCGGTGGGTTGGGGACCGTTGTCGCGGCCATGCTCGCGTTGAGTTGGCAGCGGCTACCAGCGAAGCGCACCAACACGGTGCTGGTGGACTAGACCCGGCGTTCGAGTTCGGGATTCACCATCACCACTCATCTCGGGTCATAGCCCCTCCTTTCCGCACCGCCGAGGTTGTGCCGGCATCATGCCACCTTCCGTCCCATCCCCGTCAGGCACGGACCGTCAGATACGGATTGGACAGTGGATACCGGCAGATGGACCTCGATCATTGTCGCATGGACCAGGGCATTGGTCATACGGCCGTCCGCCGGAATATCTTGTGCGGTAGGGATAACAATGAGATACGGCGAAGTCACGATCCGCGCTCGACGCGGTAGGGTCTCGCTGGGCAACTGGGAAATCCGCGGGGGGTGTGCCGGTGCTCCGAAAGTCGACGACGACAAACAGTAATAATAACGAGCCTTTGGTACACCGTCTGTATTCGGTGCGCAGCTGGCCCATGCGCCTGCTGTCGGCCCAGGTGCTGGGATTCATCCTCGCGGTCGAGCTGCTCGCCGTGGTCGCGGTCGTCTTCGCTATCACGCACAGTGCGTTTCACCCGCTGGATCTCGCGCTCTGTAGTGGACTTCTGGTCTGCAGCATCGCGCTGGTCGAGGTCCGGCGGCGGGTTGCCGTTCCGCAGCCCGGCAACGCGGTCGTCAAGGAACTCATCTCGATCTGGTGCATGCCGATCGCGCTGATCCTGCCGCCCGCCTATGGCGTACTTGCGCCGATCCCGCTGCTGGTCTACACCCACCTGCGCGTGCCGACCGGCGTCGCCTACCGGCGTGTGTTCACCGCCGCCGCGATCATGCTCGCTTTCGGTGCCGCCGGACTGTCCTTTCGGGCCATTACCGGCGCCGGGCTCGAAACGGTCGATGCGCCCAGCCTGGCCCATGTGCTGCCGTGGATCGCCGCGGTGCTCGTCGCCGCGATCGCGCGCTGGGCGGTCAACGTCTTCCTGGTGACCGCGGCCATCGCCAGTACCACCGACGTGCACTGGTACAAGCTGATCGTCAACAAGGACACCGCGTTCAGCGACCTGATGGAGATCAGCTTCGGCGTGATCACCACCTTCCTGCTCGCGGTGAACCCGCTGCTCATCCTGGTGACCGTCCCGCCGGTGCTGATGTTGCAGCGCACCGTCCAGTACGCGCAGCTGGTGGCGGCCGTGCGGCGCGACTCCAAGACCGGCCTGCTCAACGCGGCCACCTGGGACCAGGAAGCGAGCAACGCGGTGCGGCGGGCGTCGCGGATCGGTGTCCCGCTGGCGATGCTGTTGCTGGACATCGACCACTTCAAGAAGGTCAACGACACCCTCGGTCACCTCGCCGGTGACCGCGTGTTGCTGGCCATCGCGAACACGCTGCCCGGCCAGTTGCGGCGGGGCGATCTGGTCGGCCGCTTCGGCGGCGAGGAGTTCGTGGTCCTGTTGCCGGACACGGACACCGAGGAAGCGTTCAACATCGCCGAACGCGTCCGGTTGATGATCGCGGATCTGGTGGTGTCGCTGGAGGGCCTGGACGAGGTGCCGGTCGAGAAGACCAGCGTGACCGTGTCCATCGGGGTGTCCGCCTACAACATCAAGGTGCACAACGATCACGCCGACCTGCTGGCCACCGCCGACCGTGCCCTCTACCGGGCCAAGGACCAGGGCCGCAACCAGGTCTGCATCGGCGTCAACTGACCCGTCAACTGGCCCCGTCAACTGACCCTGTCGAGGGTCACCCGAACCGATGAAGTGTTGGAACCCACAGCCGGTTCGCGCTCGAAAAATAGTCGGACGTCCTACTATTGGGAGACCAAGTGTCATGGGCTACCCCCTGGGAGGCACGGATGTCCGGCGAGAACAGCATCGAAGCGGGCCGCGAGCGCTGGCAGCGCGCCTACGACGCTGCCGAGGCCTCCGGAAAGGTCCGGGACGCCGACTTCACCACCCTCTCCGGCGTGCTCGTCGACCCGGTCTACGGCCCCCGGCCAGGGGAAACCGTCGAGGACTTCGACCGGATCGGCTGGCCCGGCGAGTTCCCGTTCACCCGGGGCCTGCATGCCACCGGCTACCGGGGCAAGCCGTGGACCATCCGGCAGTTCGCCGGTTTCGGCAACGCCGAGCAGACCAACGAGCGCTACAAGATGCTGCTGGCCGGCGGCGGTGGCGGCCTCTCGGTCGCCTTCGACATGCCCACGCTGATGGGCCGCGACTCGGACGACGCGCGCAGCCTCGGCGAGGTCGGCCACTGCGGCGTCGCCATCGACTCGGCCGCCGACATGGAGGTGCTGTTCGCGGACATCCCGCTTGAGCAGGTCACCACGTCGATGACCATCTCCGGGCCCGCGGTTCCGGTGTTCTGCATGTACCTGGTCGCCGCCGAGCGGCAGGGCGCGGACATCGGCAAGCTCAACGGCACGCTGCAGACCGACATCTTCAAGGAGTACATCGCGCAGAAGGAGTGGCTGTTCGCGCCCGAGCCGCACCTGCGCCTGATCGGCGACCTGATGGCCTACTGCGGTGAGAAGGTGCCCGCGTACAAGCCGCTTTCGGTGTCCGGCTACCACATCCGGGAAGCGGGCGCGACCGCCGCGCAGGAACTGGCCTACACGCTGGCGGACGGTTTCGGTTACGTGGAACTCGGCCTTTCCCGAGGTCTGGACATCGAGAAGTTCGCGCCAGGCCTGAGTTTCTTCTTCGACGCGCACGTCGACTTCTTCGAGGAGATCGCGAAATTCCGCGCCGCGCGGCGGATCTGGGCGCGCTGGCTGCGCGATGTGTATGGCGCGCAGAGCGCGAAGGCGCAGCAGTTGCGGTTCCACACCCAGACCGCCGGTGTCTCGCTCACCGCGCAACAGCCGGACAACAACATCGTGCGCACCGCGATCGAGGCGCTGTCGGCGATCCTAGGTGGCACGAACTCCTTGCACACCAACGCTCTGGACGAAGTGCTGGCACTGCCCAGTGAGAAGGCCGCGCACATCGCGCTGCGCACCCAGCAGGTGATCATGGAGGAAACCGGCGTCACCAACGTGGCCGACCCGCTCGGCGGCTCCTGGTACGTGGAGGCGCTGACCGACAAGATCGAGGCCGACGCCGAGCGCATCTTCAGCCGCATCAAGGATCTGGCCCGGCAGGCGGTACCGAACGGGCAGCACCCGATCGGCGAGATGACCTCCGGCATCCTGCGCGGCATCGAGGACGGCTGGTTCACCGGCGAGATCGCCGACTCCGCCTTCGCCTACCAGCAGGCGCTGGAAAAGGGCGACAAGAAGATGGTCGGCGTGAACACGCTGCCCTACTCCGCAACCGACGACCTGGAGATCCTGCGGGTCAGCCACGAGGTCGAGCGCGAACAGAACCGGCTGCTCGGTGCCCGCCGCACCGCGCGCGACGACGACGCGGTCAAGCGCGCCGTCGCCGACCTGGTCGAGGTGGCCAAGGGCGAGGGCAACCTGATCGAGCCGATGCTCGCCGCGGTTCGCGTCGAGGCGACCCTCGGCGAGATCTGCGGCGCGCTGCGCGACGAGTGGGGCGGTTACACCGAGCCGGCGCGGTTCTAAGCCAGCGGAGCGAAGGCTTCGGCGGCCGGGGCGAGCACGTCCGGCGTGCAGTCCAGCGGCAGGTTGAGCACGACCAGGTCAACGCCTGCCGCGCCGTAGGCCTTGGCCTGCTCGATGCCCTGCGTGTAGTCACCGTCCTCGGGCAACCGGATGTTGACCGAGCAGGTGATCTCCTTGACGTCCCGGCCGAAGTCGGCGCAGTGGCCGGCCAGGATCTCCTTGAGCGCCGCGTACTCCTCTGGCGTCTCGGTGATCGCGTTCCAGCCCTGCGCCCAGCGGGCGACCGCGCGCAGCGTGCGCTTGGGTCCCTTGCCGCCGATGGTGATCGGCGGGTGCGGGCGCTGCACCGGCTTGGGCTCGCAGAACGCGTCGCGCAGCTGCACGTACCGGCCGTCGAGGTTGCTGCGCTCGTTGCTCAGCAGCGACACGATGGCTTCCATGCCCTCGTCGAACCGGTCGAACCGTTCGCGCAACGGCGGCAGGTCGATGCCCAGCGCGTCACATTCCTGCTGGTTCCAGCCCGCGCCGAGCCCCAGTTCGAGGCGGCCGCCCGCGATGATGTCGGTGGTCGCGGCGATGTTGGCCATCAGCGCGGGGGAGCGGTAGATCATCCCCGACACCTGGCAGCCGATCCGGATCCGGCTGGTCGCCTGGCCGAGCGCGGCGAGCATGCTCCACGCCTCCAGGTTGGGGCCTGCCGGGTCGCCGGAGAGCGGATAGAAGTGGTCCCAGTTCCACGCCGACTCGAACAGCTCCATCTCGTCGGCGGCCTGCCAGACGTCGAGAATGCGCTGCCAGGTGGTGTGTTCTGGCCTGGTTTTGATCGCGAAACGCACGGTGCACGGCCTCTCTCGTGGCGTCGTCGGACATGATCCTATGACCGGCTCGCCGGGCTTGCCGCCAAGCGCGTGGTTATCCGTGCCAGGATGGAACCGTGACAAGGCCAGACCCACGTCGTCAAAGCGCTGCCCTGTCCGCGGCCCTCTCCGGAGCGGTGGACCTGTCCGGCCTCAAGGCCAGGGCCGAGGCGGCGAACAAACCACAGAGCGCACCCAGCGGAACCGATGGCGAGAGCGCCCCGGCCGGCCCGCGCAGCGAATGGGTGATCGATGTCACCGAGGCCGATTTCCAGGCCGAGGTGGTCGAACGGTCGTTGCAGGTGCCGGTCATCGTCGACCTCTGGGCCGACTGGTGCGGCCCGTGCAAGCAGCTCTCCCCGGTGCTGGAGCGCCTGGCCAACGCGGCAGGCGGTGCCTGGGTGCTGGCCAAGGTCGACGTGGACGCGAACCCGAGGATCTCTCAGGTCTTCGGCGTGCAGTCCATCCCGACCGTGGTCGCCATCGCGGGCGGTCAGCCGATCGACGCGTTCGCCGGCGCGCTGCCCGAGCCGGAGGTCCGGCAGTGGATCAACTCCCTGCTCGACGCGCTGCGCGACCGGCTACCCGGCATCGCCGCCGCCGAAGCCGCCGCGGTCGAACGCGGTGAGGCCGAACCTCAGCCGGAAGAGCCGGAAGACCCCCGGTTCGTCGCCGCCGAGGAGGCCCTGGACAAGGGCGACTTCGCCGAGGCGGAAGCCGCTTACCAGCGCATCCTCAACGAGGAACCGGCCAACGAGCTGGCCAAGAATGCGATCGCGCAGGTCCGCTTCCTGGCCAGGGTGACCACCGCCGACCCGGGCGCCCG